>JANYFL010000002.1 GCA_025362735.1 Betaproteobacteria bacterium
CTATCCGCACATGACGATCCGCGAGAATATGGCGTTTGGGTTGCGCAACATCGGCGTCGCGGCGAGCGTCATTGCCGAGCGCGTCGCCGCAGCTGCGGCAAGTCTGGAAATCACGCCTCTGCTCGATCGCAAGCCCGGTCAATTATCGGGCGGGCAGCGCCAGCGTGTCGCGATCGGGCGGGCAATCGTCAAGCAACCCAAACTGTTCCTGTTCGATGAACCGCTGTCGAACCTGGACGCCGCCCTGCGGGGCAGGACGCGAGTCGAACTGGCTCAGCTGCATCAAGCCGTGCCTTCGACGATGATTTTTGTGACCCACGACCAGGTTGAGGCGATGACTCTGGCCGACCGCATTTTGGTATTGCGCGATGGAAGGGTGGAGCAGGTTGGCACGCCGATGGAAATTTACGACCGACCCGCGACCGCTTTCGTCGCCGCTTTCGTTGGGGCTCCGGCAATCAATTTCATCGATGCGACGCTCGAACCGTCGTTGTGTCCGGCCACCGTCATAAGGCTCGCCGACGGCGCGATGATCGAGACGGGAATCGACCGCGCCGCACTGCCCGAGGAGACAAGATGGCGCTCGGGCATTCGGCCTGAAGCACTTCGCGTCAGTGCGCCCGACAAGGGCCATACCCGAGGAGAAACTATTGTCGTGGAGCGCCTGGGCGACCGCACGCTTGTCCATGCGCGCCTTGGCGATGGCTCACTGGTTATCGCAGAGGATGTCGGGCGCAGCGGCGTGAAGGTCGGCGATATCGTCGGTCTGCGTGTCGACCCGGCTGGAGTGCATTTATTCGACGGCGACGGACGCGGCTTTCATGTCTGAGGCGATGCCTTCGGTCAGGCCGCGCGGTTGGTCGAACCTGTGGTTCATCGCGCCGTTTCTGACAGTTTATTTGGTGCTGCTAGTAGGGCCTCTGGTCGGCGGAATGCGGCTGAGCCTGTTCAAAGCCGATCTATTCGGCACCGAAGGCTTTGTCGGTGCGGCCAACTTCTTTCGGCTGGCGCATGATGCAGAGTTCTTCCGAACCGTGGCCAACAGTTTTTTGTTTGTGCTGATGACGGTACCAACGTTGGCGCTGATCGGGCTCGGCTTGGCGCTGTTGCTCAATCGGCCGACGCGGGCCGGCGCAGTGCTACGCGCCATCTTCTTCTCCTCGACGGTCTTGTCGGTGACCATTGTTACGTTGGTCTGGCGGATGGTGCTGCTGCCCGATTCCGGGCTGATCGCCGCGGTGCTGGGTTGGTTCGGCCAGCCGCCGATCGCCTTTCTCAACGACAGAACCCTAGCTTTGCCGGCAATTGCCGCGACGACGATCTGGTGGTGCGTGGGCCTGCCTATGATGCTGTTCCTCGCCGCGCTGCAGCAGGTTCCCGGCGAACTTTATGAGGCAGCTGCGCTCGATAGCGCCGGACGCTGGACGACGCTGCTGCGCATCACGCTGCCGTCGATCCGACGTACCTTCGTGCTGGTCCTGATCATCGAGGTCATCCTGCAGTTCCAACTATTCGGCCAGCCGCAGTTGATGACGCTCGGCGGGCCGGACAACAGCACGCGCCCGATCGTGCTGTTCATCTACGAAGCGGGATTTCGCCGTTGGGACCTTGGCTATGCAGCGGCGGCGTCACAGGTGCTCTTCGTCCTGATACTGTTCGCGGCATTCGGCCAATATTTCGTCACGCGCCGCAGCGAGGCGGAGCGATGATCGGTCGCAAGGGCCATGGGGGGCTGATCCTTGCCTGCCTGCTGGCGCTGTTGATGCTTGCGCCATTGATGTGGGTCGTAGCATTGTCGTTTAAACCCAATGCCGAGCTGATGGCCGGAACCAACTCGGTCTTCCACCCGCCTTACACGCTGGCCAACTACGGCAGCATTTTCGGCAATTCGAGCGTCTTCCGCTGGATCGGCAACAGCGTCATCGTCGCGCTTGGAATGACCGCAGGCGTGCTGATCCTGTCATCGCTGGCGGGCTATGGATTTGCCCGGCTGGAGTTTCCGGGGCGTCGCTGGCTTTTTGTTTTCGTCCTTGCCGGGCTGGCGGTTCCCGAACAAGCCGTGATCATCGCGCGGCACCAGATGTTTGCCGCACTTGACCTTCACAACAGCTACGGCGCGCTGATCCTGCCTGGACTGTCGGCACCGTTCGGGGTGTTCCTGATGACCCAGTATTTCCGCGCCATTCCCAAAGAACTCGATGAGGCGGCGTTGCTCGACGGCGCGTCCAGGTGGCGGATCTTTTGGCACGTGCTGCTGCCGCTGACCATCCCGGCGCAAGCAACGCTTGGCATCTTTACCTTCGTTCAGGGCTGGAACGACTATTGGTGGCCGCTGGTCTCGGCAACCCGGGCCAACATGTTCACATTAACGGTCGGGATCGCGTCGAGCCAGATGAACTTCGCCCAGACCGAGGGGCTTGGCTTTCTGATGGCGCAGGCGGTGTTCGCCGGGCTGCCCATTTTCATCGTATATCTGTTTTTCCAGAAGTACATCGTTCAGGCTGTCGCCGGAGCGGCAGCACGATGAGGTGGCTGCCTATCCTCGCGCTGCTGCTCGCTGGGTGCGCGCCGCAACACCCTGCAAGGACCGAAATCGCGCTGCAGCGTTTTTTTGGCTCATGTGACGCCGAATATGGCCACTCTACCGATGTTGCCAATGCAGCGGGTGAGTGCGGCATCATCACGACACTGATCAACCGTTTTGAAGCAGAGAATCCAGACGTCCATGTCCGGGTCAACGTCGTGTTCTGGCCGGGCTATGACCAGCTAACCGCACAGCTAGCGGCGCACGACCGGCCCGATCTGGTGACCATGCACGCCAGCGTTATTCCAGACTATCAGGCGCGCGGCTTGCTAACCCCGATCGGTTCAGACCTCGCCGCGGCTGGCGTCGATCCCGCCCGCTTTACCCCGGCTGCAACGCGCGCGGTGAGTATCGGCGGGCAGGTTTGGGGCATGCCGTTCGATACATGGGCACCG
>JANYFL010000010.1 GCA_025362735.1 Betaproteobacteria bacterium
CCGCCCTACGCGTGCTACCCGCCTATGCGCGTTGGTGGGGCTTTTTTATGAACGGTCAGATCAGGTTGCGATTACTACATTTCAAATCCTTGATGGATTCGTAAAACAACAAAGCCACCGCCATGGTGGCTTTGTTGTTGGTAGAAAGAGTGTGGCTTCGGCATCGAAAAAAGAACTCCAGCGCGGCCCCTTTAATTAAGGGGCGAAGACTGCGCAGCAGGCTGAGTCCAGCGCAACGAAGTGGAGCGCCCTTGACCGCCGGGTTAGCCCTCCGGAAAATAGCCCGCCGCGTGTTTGAACGTTCACTTCTTGGGAGCGGCAAGTGCATGATAAAAATACTCTACGCTGTCTTCGTTTCCGTTCTGCAGCAGCTTTAACGCTTTGCCAATCGGATTTAGGAAGGTGCCGTCTTTTAATCGAACGCCCATCATGCCGAAGCCGAGCTTTTGACCTTTCTCGTCTGGCATTTCCCAGCTGGCACCTAGGTTTCTGACGATTACTTCACCGACGTAACACCCAAATACAAATACGGTTTCACCGACTTCGTTGAATCCCAGCCCCTCTGCACGGAAGCCGAGCGCGATACGGTCAATGTGCTTAAGGCTTGAGGGCGAGTAGTCAAGGGTAATGCCGTCTACCTTGCGGATCGTTTCGACCGCGCGGTCTGCAAGTGCGGCGCCATTCTGAGGTGTTGGCGGGAACGGTAGCCGAAGCGGTCGTTCCTGGGCAGAGACGTTGGAAGTGGTTCCCATGAGGCAGCTCATTCCGAAAATTATGAAAAAGAGGCAGCGCGGTGGATTAACCATGGCACATAGAGGGGCTAACGCCCAGGTTAACCGGCGAAAATGCGGAGCATTTTTGTCCGCGTTGAACCGACAGTTAGGCTGGTGAAAAGTGCGTTAAATGTTGACATGCTTCAACCTGTTGTAGGTATGTTTACGTTGATATGCTCGCCGTCAATCAATGCTTGCGCTAGTCTTTTCTTTAAAAGTGGAAGAGCTTGGGCTCGCCAAAATTCGGGAGCAATCCCTCCGCTTGACATTCCTCCGTGCGCGAACTCTTTGACGCTAAAGTTGTTGGTTGAAGAGATTGATTGCATCGTGAGTTGCTCAAATGCAGCGGCAATGACCTGATCAAATTCAAGAACAGATGATGGCAAGGGCGTAGAAGCGAAGTGTTCGCGCATTGCCCGCCACAAGTATGGATCGCCACGCAGGCCCCATTGAGTGGGCTCCTCTACGAACAGCATCGCAAGGCTCCGAATTGTTGGCATGGTTCTAACCTTCACGAAAAGCCTAACTACAATTAGACGACAAAATGTCCAGCGAAAAGATTATTGGACAAAAATTGGGTGGAGGATTTATCTTTAACATATTGATTTAGAAAAAATTAAAAAAACGAGTTGCAAAAAAATGTCGGATAACACTTTGGAGATTAAAGGGGCCTGCTCAAATGTTTTTGCAAGTCATCGGCCCAAACATCAACTACAGCTATGACGCATTAAGCGGATGAGCAAAGTGTTCGTGCCTCATTCTAAATGCACATGAGCCGCAGCTATTTATAATACAACTTCAGGGTCTGTCTTCAGCCCTTCCTTTGGGGCCGGAGCAATTGCATGACCGAAGATGGACTTCCTGTTCCCCGTCGTTACTGGGCCGTTGCAGCTATTAGTCTGGCCGTGATGATGATGGTGCTTGACACGACCATTGCAAACATTGCACTGCCGACGATTGCCCGGGATATTGGCGCCACACCGGCCGAGGTGATCTGGATGGTCAATGCCTACCAGATGGCGACGTTCATCTCCTTGCTGCCGTTGGCGTCCATCGCCGAAAGCAGGGGCTATCACCTGGTGTATCTCTGGGGACTGGCGCTGTTCATCGTTGCGTCGATTGCCTGTGCTTTTGCCAACTCCATCAGCAGCTTGATTCTGGCCCGCGTCATCCAGGGTTTTGGCGCAGCGGGGGTCTTGTGCATGAACGCGACCCTGATGCGCTTTTGCTATCCGGTTCGCGTTCTCGGTTTTGGTATCGCACTGGGTACGACCGTTGTAGCCATGTCCAGTGCTCTGGGGCCGAGTATCGGCGCACTTTTGCTTTCATTGGGAAACTGGCGCTGGATGTTTGCGGTGAATATCCCGATTGGACTGGTCGTCATCTTTGTTGGTTGGAAGACGTTGCCACGCCCACCCATTTCGAAGCAGGCTTTTGATGTGGCCAGTACCGCGTTGAGCGCGTTGACGCTGGGTTTGTTCATGGTGGGTGCAGATACTTTGTCGCATGGCGGGCAATGGTCACTTGCCTTGTTTTTGATCGCCATTTCATTGATTGCTGGAACCGCGTTATACCGGCGATCTTCGCTTCAGATACGACCGCTGGTTCCGGTTGACCTGCTGCGTATCCCTATGTATGGCTTGTCGATGTGTACTTCATTGACTGCTTTCATGGCCGAAGCGATTGGAATGATTTCATTGCCTTTTATTCTTCATTACGGAATGGGTCGAACGGTTGTCGAGACAGGATTGCTACTGACGCCCTGGCCGTTGGGGGTGGTGGTGGCTGCCCAGCTTGGGGGGCAACTGATGAAGCGCTTTCCATCGGGAATGCTTGGAGGCCTGGGGATGTTGATGATGGCGGTCGGATTGGTGCTTCTGGCGACCCTGACTGCTCCGGCCAGCAGCTTCGATCTGGGCTGGCGGATTGCGCTTTGCGGGGCGGGCTTTGGTTTATTTCAAACCCCGAATAATCAAGCCTGGATATTGGCCATTCCACCCGAACGCAGCGGCGCCGGGGGCGGTATGGCTTCCACTGCCCGACTGGTTGGGCAAACGAGCGGCGCCATGATTGTGGCGCTGACCTTCCGTTTATTGCCGGATCAAGTCGGAGCTCCGTGGCCTTTATGGATCGCGGCAGGAATCGCCATCGCCGCCAGCCTGATCAGCAGCACGCGTGTGTTGGCCCATCAACCATCACGTTGAGCAGTGCACGGCTGGTTCAAAGCTTGGGACGCACAAAAATATCCTGATCAGGTAGCGCGTAGGGCAGGGGAAGCAGGATGATTGCCGTTTTATCGGAAGTGACCAATCCCGATTGAGTCGATTCGACAGACGTCAACATGGCTTGCGGCAATTCAACCAGCAGGTCTGCGCCACCCAAGGGCGAGCGTGCAACATTGACGATATTGCCAATCGGCTCGGTTGGATTGGCTGCATCAAAAACATCTTCTCCCGCAGTGGGCAATACATCGGGTAATACTCCGGGCCGCATGTCTTTGCTTTGAAGCTGAGCCACTGCCGTGCGGCGCTTGAGTTTGCCCAGATACTGGCTGCGCGCAACCACCTCCTGGCCGGGATAGCAGCCTTTCTTGAAGTTGACCCCATCAAGCGCTTCAAGATTGATCATTTGAGGAACGAATCGATCCTGGGTGGCACTGGTGATAGAGGGTAGACCAGCACGTATCTCAAGCCAGCGCCACAAGCCGGAATCAGCGAGAGTCAATGAGGGTTGCGCTTGAGCTTTCACAGTATCGAACTGTTCGGTTGGCATGATCCAGAGCCAGCGTGGCTGTTGCATGCTGTCCGGTACTCGAATCAGGCTGCCGGATGCGCTGGTGCGTTTTCCCCAGTTATTTTCAGGCAAGGATTCAAAATGGTTTTGCAAAAATTCTCTGCAAGTGACACCAGCCAGACCAATTTGCGCAAGCGTTTCCGACGCATCGCTTAACTTCGCTTTCGCTCGCAAGACAAACATCGTCAGGCGTTTTTGTATGCTGGGCTGGATATCTTTTGAACATTGCAAATAAATGCCTTGTTCCTCTTTCCACATCAGGAAAGTTGCCAGCAGGCGTCCTTTGGGTGAGCAGTAACCAGACAGGCGCGCCGATTCCAGGCTCAGTTTCAGAACATCATTGGTCAGCTGGTTGTGCAGGAAATCGGCCGCATCGTCGCCGGTCACCTGTATCAGGCCGAGATGGTCGAGCGGCATGATCAGGCCCGTGCTAAGACCGGCATTGGTAAAGAGGGGTGCGTTCATAAATTCAATTTCTGGTATGGGTAGGGCGAGGAGGTCGAGCAGATCGGCCAATAATGAACAGGTATTATAGAAACCCTTATCAAAATGTTCCGATCATGAAAAGTGGATTGAGATTACTCCTCTTGCTGATTATCAGTGCTGGCATCAGCGTGGCCACTGCCATGTTCTGGGTGCAACAGCCCATCAAATTGCCCGGAGACAAGATCGAATTCACTATTCCACCCGGCACTTCGATGCGTTCCATTTCCGGTCTGATCAGTGCAGCCGGGGTTCCAATTCCACCGCTGTTGCTCAATCTCACTGCACGGTTGCAACAACGCGCTCATCGGTTAAAGGCTGGCACCTATCAGGTTGAGTCGGGGATTACGCCACTGACATTGTTGGACAAACTCGAACGCGGTGACGTGCTGCTGCTTGAATTAACAGTTCCAGAGGGTTTGAACTTTGCACAAATGCGTGCCCTCATTGATGCCGATACCGATCTTCAGCATCGGACTCAGGGAATGGACTCGACCCAATTGCTCAAAGCCATCGGCGCCAGTGAAGCTCATCCAGAAGGGCTATTTTTCCCGGACACTTATCGGTTTTCCAGAGGCACTACCGATCTGGATATTTTCAAACTGGCTTATCTGGCGCAGCAGAAGAATCTGACCGCAGCCTGGCAAAGCCGAGCCGCAAATCTGCCGTATGCTTCGACCTATGAGGCTTTGACTCTAGCCTCAATCGTTGAAAAGGAAACCGGACGACCCGAAGACCGCGCACGCGTTGCGGCCGTTTTTGTCAATCGCTTGCGTCAGGGGATGCCTTTGCAAACCGACCCAACGGTCATTTATGGGTTGGGTCAAAAATTCGATGGCAACTTGCGCAAGAATCAACTCGTTACCGATGGGGCGTACAACACCTATACACGCGTTGGTCTGCCGCCCACGCCGATTTCAATGCCGGGCCGCGCCTCGCTCATAGCGGCGCTAAATCCTGCCGATACCGATGACCTCTACTTTGTGGCACGTGGCGATGGTTCAAGCGAATTCTCGAACAACCTCAACGATCACAATAAAGCTGTCAATAAATTTCAGAAAAATCATTAATTTAAATTTGCTTTAGAGAAAAGACCTGATGCAGCTACCAGCAATAAAACGCGGAAAATTCATCACCTTTGAAGGTATCGACGGGGCTGGGAAAAGCACGCATGTCGCCTGGTTTGCGGAGCTGCTTGGCGAAAGACTTAAACCCTTCGGGCATCAGGTTGTATTGACGCGCGAGCCCGGCGGAACAGTCCTGGGTGAGTCCTTACGGGAACTGCTCTTGCATCAAACCATGCATCTGGAGACCGAAGCACTATTGATGTTTGCAGCTCGACGCGAACATCTGGCTCAGGTGATCACGCCCGCGTTGAGTAAGGGTGATTGGGTCATATCGGACCGTTTTACCGATGCGAGCTTTGCCTACCAAGGCGGTGGACGTGGTCTCCCAATCGAGAAATTGAACCAGCTTGAGCAATGGGTTCATCCTGAGCTACAGCCTGATTTAACTTTGCTGTTTGATCTGCCAACCGAAACGGCGCGGCAGCGCCTGTCGAATGCGCGGTCTCCTGATAAATTCGAGCGGGAAGACGGGGATTTTTTTGAAAAGGTGCGCAACGAGTATTTGCGTCGAGCCGAACAATCGCCGCAGCGTTTTCTGGTGATTGATGGCGCGCTCAGCATTGCCAGTATTCGTGAAATTCTGTCTGACAAAATTGCGAATTTGCTTGACCAATCAATTGCAAATGGCTGAATAAGCATGTTTCCCTGGCACCAAAAAACTTGGGATCAAATTCAGGCGATGCAAGGTCGGCTGCCGCATGCCATGTTGTTTCATGGTCAGTCCGGGATCGGTAAGTTTGCGTTTGTACGCCATCTCGCCAAGTCTTTGCTGTGTGAACAACCCCAGGAGGATGGGCATGCCTGCAATGCCTGTGCTTCCTGTCACTGGTTTGAAGATCGCAGTCATATGGACTTTCGCATGCTGCGTCCGGAAGCATTGGATGTTGCCGAAGGCTTGGAGGCAGATGCTGAGGATCAGGCTAACGACGCAGTCGAGTCCACCGCAGTTGATGAGAAAAAATCCAAAAGGGCACCCAGCAAAGAAATCCGTATCGAGCAGGTGAGGGCGCTAGCCGGATTTCTGAATATCGGTACCCATCGGGGTGGCAAGCGCATCGTACTTCTGTACCCGCTATCAGCGATGAATGTTTTTACCGCAAATGCATTGCTCAAAATGCTGGAAGAACCACCGCCCAACACGGTATTTCTGTTGATCGCGGATGGACTGGATCGAGTTTTACCCACCATCCTCTCGCGTTGCCGTCATTTGAATTTGCCGATGCCCGGCCGTAGCGACGCCTTGGCATGGCTCATTCAACAGGGGATCTCAAGCAAAAATGCAGAAAGCGCCCTGGCCGAATCCGGAGGCGCACCCTTGGGCGCTCAGCAGATCTGCGCACAACAGTCTGATGAGGCCGATCTATTTGAGGCGCGTCGGCGATTGCTGGAATATCTCGGCAATCCGGTCAAACATGATCCCTTGCAGTTGGCCGAACAAATCGGCAAATCAGATTTGCGTGCGGTTCTAGGATGGATTCAACGCTGGATTTTTGATTGCATTAGCTATTCCTCTGCGCAGCGGATACGTTATTATCCGAGTTGTGAGAAGGAGATTGCAGCAATTGTGCGGTCAGGTTTTATCGGACAAGCACCCGGAGCAGGGCTTTGGGACTTTGCCAAGCAACTAAGTCGTGCGAAACGGGTTGTCGATCATCCTTTAAATCCAAAATTATTTATTGAAGCACTGCTGCTGGGATATGCGGCAAGTCTATCAAGATAAGGTCAACAAAGTGAACTATGAGTGACGTTGCCAAGATCGCCCCCATTGCTGGTTCACTGGCTCGCCCAAGTGTCTTGTCACTCAACATCAAGGAAAAAGCGGCTCTCTACGCAGCTTATATGCCCTATCTAAAAAATGGCGGCATTTTCGTACCCACAGTTAAACCTTACAAACTTGGGGATAGTGTTTATCTCTTGCTTTCGATTCTCGATGACCCCACCAAATTTCCGATTGCCGGAAAAGTTGCCTGGATTACACCCTCCGGTGCCCACCAAAATAAATCACAGGGGATTGGCGTGCATTTTTCCGACGACGAAGGCGGCATCAATGCACGCAAGCGCATCGAGGAAGTGCTGAGCGGAACACTCAAATCGTCCCGCATTACTCACACACTTTAGTCATTAGCTCATTGTCCAGTCACACCGGCGTTTGCTGTGTTTGTCGATTCCCATTGTCACCTTGATTTTCCTGATTTTGCGCCACGTCTGAATGAGGTGCTGGCGAACATGCGAGCCAATCAGGTCTCGCATGCGCTTTGTGTTTCAGTGGAATTGGATAAATTTCCCGGCGTCCTGTCTTTGGCTGAAAGTCAGCCGAATCTTTTTGCTTCGGCAGGTGTTCATCCTGACTACGAAGACATCGAAGAGCCAACGGTTGCCCAGTTAATCCAGTTAGCAGCCCATCCCAAAGTTGTCGCGATCGGCGAAACCGGCCTCGATTATTTCCGTCTGACCGGAGATCTCGATTGGCAACGGGAACGTTTTCGTATCCACATTCGCGCCGCACGACAGTGTGGCAAACCACTGATCATTCATACGCGCTCCGCATCAGAAGATACGATTCGCATCATGCAGGAAGAGGGCGCTGAACAGATTAGCGGCGTCATGCATTGCTTTACTGAAAGCTGGGACGTCGCACAGGCTGCGATGGAGTTGGGGTTCTATATCTCTTTTTCAGGCATTGTCACCTTCAAGAATGCACGCGAGCTGCAAGACGTTGCGCGCAGAGTGCCGCTGGAGCGCATGCTGATAGAAACGGATTCGCCTTATCTTGCCCCCGTACCTTATCGCGGCAAGGTCAACGAACCTGGATTTGTGCCGCATGTGGCGGCTAAGATTGCCGACCTTAAGGAGGTTCCAGTTGAGATCATTGCAGAGCAGACCACAAACAATTTCTTCAGTCTGTTCAAAGCCGCGCATCGCTAAAATAAGTGAATCATTGCCGAATTTTGAAGTCCCGATTAGACTGATCTTGATTAATTGGAAATCAACAATTTAAGTCAAGAAAGTGATGCACATGCTTAAAAAAACTCAATTTCTGATTCTCACCACTATTGCTTTTTTGAGCTTAATCCTGGTAGTCGTCAACACCATTCTGTTCAGCCAGAATCGAGTCGCTCAGGCGGCAGTGGCGACCCGTCAACAATTCATTCAGCAGAGCGTGCCTCTGGAGAATCTCTATCAGCAAATGGCCAAGGCGCTGGCTGAACTTTCTTCCAAGAATAATGATGAGCAGATTAAAGCCCTTTTGAATGCACAAGGGATAAGCTTTTCCAGCACCCCACCAAATGCTCCGGATACGCTCCACGAAACTGCAAAATAGGGCTCACGCCATGAACAGAGAACAGCTCGATATGCCCATCCAGTCAAATCAGGAAGCTCCGCATTCAATCTTCTTGCCCGTATTGCTGATTGCCATTGCTTTTCTTTTCTGGACAGGTTTCCAGACGATGCAATTCGTTTGGGAAGGCTCAGCGATGAGCACCGTGTATCAGAATCAGGAGCCACTGGTCCAGAGTGCAACCAAGGTACGCAAGTCACTCGACACACTTGCCAAGGAAACGCAGAAGCTGGCAGACCAAGGTAATCCCAACGCGAAGCTATTGGTTGATGAGCTGAAAAAAAGAGGCGTGAATATCAAGTCGGCTGGCGAAGCGATAGCGCCTTCAGAATAGCAGCGGAATTTTTTCTTTAGATTCAATTATTAATCCATCTATCTTAAAGTTAATACAAAGATAAATCCCGCTCTGTAATCGCATGAATAGTCTAATTTTTAACGTACCCACGAGAGCGGAGAGCAACACCAAACTTACCGCCTTATCCATAAACAGTGATCTCCCAATCCTTTAATTAATTTCGCATAATTAGTATTATGTCAAATATTAAATTGGTCGGTCTATAGAACGAATGCCCGGCATCTATCTCCTCTACTCCCACCCGACAATCACTGAAATCACCAGAGTCATTCGAATCCATGCAACATGAATCTCATCGGGACAAGCAGATCGTCAGCATTCTGTTTACCTGCGTAATTTTGGCCGGGGCTTTTTTTGTGTTGTCGCCATTCTTGTTTGCAATCATCTGGGCGGCGATTATTGCGATTGCCTCGTGGCCACTCTATTTATGGGTGGAGCACAAATGCAAAGGCAGGCCTATTCTTGCCTCTTGGTACACGACCATCGTCATGTCGATTGCGCTAGTTGGCCCGATTAGTCTTTTCCTGATTTTCCTATCGCAGGACGTTGTCGCGGTCACCAATTTCCTGATTGAGGCGGATCGGCACGGGGTTGCTGCTCCTGTATGGCTGCCTAAACTCCCATGGGTGGGTGACTACCTTTTGAGTCAGTGGAATCAATATCTGGCTCTACCCGATCAACTCTCGGGAGTCTTACATCAGGCGATGGAAGCAAAACTGAATGTTATTCGTGATACTGCGCGCGATTTTTTGTTGGAATTGACTGGACGTTTGGCTACTTTGTTCTTCGCCCTTTGGGTCCTGTTTTTTCTTTATAAAGATGGACGAAAATTGATCGCGCTGATCAATCAGATTGGCTACCGTTGGCTGGAAAAACGTTGGGCTGCCTATGTGGATCTGGTACCAGGAGCCTTGCGTGCAGCTGTAAACGGTCTGGTGATTGTGGGCTTTGCCGAGGGCGTATTGTTGAGCATCGTATTTTATTTCTGTGGTGTGCCCTCGCCTTTTCTACTTGGCATTGCTCTGGCCATATTGGCCTTTATTCCAATGGTAGCTCCCCTGTTACTGGTTTTGATCGGAATTGTGCTGTTTGCCAGCGGCGCAACATTCGCCGCATTTGTAGTGGTGATTCTCGGCATGATCATTGTTTTCGGCGCTGATTACACCGTCAGACCCATGCTGATTCAGGGCGGGACGCGATTGCCGTTTCTCGCCATTCTTTTCGGCATCTTTGGCGGCGTGCTCAGCATGGGCATTGTTGGCCTAATCATCGGCCCTGTGACGTTGGTCTTGCTACTGGTATTTGTACGAGAAGCTTCGATTGATCCAGCTTCCCAAAGTGAATCGCCCACTTACGACTTTTTTGATTAGTCTTTAATCGTCGGCAATGACCTGGCCGGGAAACAATTCATCGGTAAAACCGAATCTCGAAAAATCAACCACGCGCATCGGATAAAGAATGCCATCCAGGTGATCGCATTCATGCTGGACCACCCGTGCATGAAACCCTTCAGCAATCCGGTCGATCGCATTGCCATGTTGATCAAAGCCGGTATAACGTAATTTGCTTGTACGCGGCACCATGCCACGCAGACCAGGTACCGACAGGCACCCTTCCCAACCATCTTCTTGCTCGTCACTCAACGAAGTCAAGACCGGGTTAATCAAGACCGTTTCGGGCACGGCGTCCGCATCTGGATAACGCGTATTCGGGGATGATTCGACTGAAGCAGTCGGCCCATGTCCAAATATAACCAAGCGTAGATCCACGCCAATTTGTGGCGCAGCCAAGCCCGCTCCATTGGCTGCATGCATCGTTTCAAACATATCTTTAACGAGAGCATGGAGTTCGGGCGTATTGAATTTCTCGATGGGACGCGAAACACGTAGCAAACGTGGATCGCCCATGCGCAATATTGGATAAATCATTTCGAACTCGTTTGAGGAACCAGTTTTGCCGCGTGAATTAACACCAAGCGGACAATTGTCCGGGTGTTTTCAAGTGTCTGTGTAATTTGACTTGTTGAGATTGCCAAACGTGAATCACCGCGTCCCGCGCCATGATTGACGATCACTGCAAGCGCAGCATAAGGAATTTCCAGCTCGCGCGCCAGAGAGGCTTCCGGCATAAGGGTCATACCCACCACATCCGCTCCGTCACGTTCCAGCCGATTGATTTCCGCTGCGGTCTCAAGTCGCGGGCCCTGCATGCAGGCATAAACGGCTCCATCAATGATGGTCTGCCCTGCTTCCCGTGCCGCAGTCTTGAGATGTTGCCGGAGGGATGTATCAAATGGAATGGTGAAGTCAATATGCGTCACGGGCAGTTCAGGCGAATCGAAATAAGTGGAGGCCCTGCCCCAACTGTAATCAACAATCTGATCCAGCAAAACAATCATTCCAGGATTCAAGTCACTACGAATACCGCCAACTGAAGCAACCGCAACGATGCTAGTACAGCCGACCTGTTTCAGGGCCCAGATATTGGCGCGGTAATTAATGTCGTGCGGTGGAATCGTATGACCATAGCCATGGCGTGGAAGAAAGACCACCCGATTGCCAGCCAGCCGCCCAATGGTGATTGGGCCAGAGGGTTCACCGTAGGGCGTACGTACGACCTCGCGCCTTTCAATCTCCAGCTCGGCAAATGACGTGAGGCCACTGCCTCCTAATATGGCCAGCATGCTTAACGCGATTGCAGATATTTGGCGAACTCCGTGCCGACTTCAGGATGCTTCAAGCCCAGCTCCACTGTGGCCTGCAAGTAGCCAAGCTTGGAGCCGCAATCGTAACGCTTGCCTTCAAAACGAAACGCAAGCACGGGCTCTTCCTGCATCAGCGCTACGATGCCATCGGTTAGTTGAATTTCAGAGCCGGAGCCGGGTTTGGTTCGTGCCAGGAAATCAAACACCATTGGCGTCAACACGTAACGGCCCACGACGGCGAGGGTCGAAGGCGCATCTTCGGGTTTGGGCTTCTCAACCATGTGCGTCACCATTTCCAGCGCAGGATCGCCACCAAGCAGCGCCGAATCCTTACGGGTACCGACAATCCCGTATGACTTCGTATCGGCCTTGGGAACATCCTGAACGGCGAGGATGCTGGCCTGCTTGCGACCAAAGAGCTTGACCATCTGGTCCATCACTGAGGGCACGCCGTGATCGGTATCCATCAGATCATCAGCCAGCAGTACAGCAAAAGGTTCGTTGCCCACAACCGGACGAGCACACAGCACCGCATGGCCCAGGCCCAGGGCTTCGTTCTGGCGAATGTAAATACAGTTGACATTGTTCGGCACCGTATTGCGGACGATTTCGAGCAAATCTGTTTTGTTCTTGAATTCCAGTTCGGCCTCAAGTTCATAGGCCTTGTCGAAGTGGTCCTCAATCGCGCGCTTGCTACGACCGGTGATGAAGACCATGTCGGTAATGCCAGCAGCAGCAGCCTCTTCAACAGCGTACTGAATCAGTGGCTTGTCGACCACGGGCATCATTTCTTTCGGACTGGCTTTGGTGGCCGGCAGAAAACGGGTGCCCATACCGGCAACAGGGAATACGGCTTTTGTGACTTTCATGAGTCTTCCTGAGTGATTTTCGATGTGTTGAAAGCTTGGCTGGTTGAGTTCAGCAGGGTCAGAAATTTTTCTTCGTTCAAGATGTTAATCCCTAACTCTTCGGCCTTGATCAATTTGCTGCCGGCTTCTTCTCCAGCCACGACGTAGTTGGTTTTTTTGGAAACCGAACCAGCGACCTTACCGCCTGCATTTTCGATCAGGGCTTTGGCTTGATCCCTTGACAACGCAGGCAGTGTACCGGTCAGAACGAAAGTTTTACCTGAAAATGGTAAAAAAGATGTCAGACGTTGGCTGTCATGTTCCGGCCAAGTTACGCCAGTGGCTCTAAGCTGCTCGACGACTTCCCGGTTGTGAGGTTGATCGAAGAAATTGCGAATAGTCTGGGCAACAATGGGACCGACATCATTGACCTCAAGCAACTCTTCGACACTGGCATCCATGATTGCATCGAGCTTGCCAAAGTATTTGGCCAGATCCCTTGCAGTCGCTTCACCCACATGACGAATACCTAGTGCATAGATAAAACGTTGCAAGGTCGTTGTCTTCGATTTTTCCAGAGCCTCAATAAGGTTCTGCGCTGATTTATCCGCCATGCGTTCCAAAGCGGCGAACTTGGCAAATCCCAATTTATAGAGTTCAGGCAAAGTTCGAATCAAACCGGAATCGACCAATTGATCCACCAGCTTTTCACCAAGGCCTTCGATATCCAGTGCTCGACGCTGAGCAAAATGCAGCATGGCTTGCTTGCGCTGTGCGCCACAAAAGAGTCCGCCAGTACAGCGGTAATCGACTTCTCCTTCTTCACGCACCGCATCCGAGCCGCAGACAGGACATTGCCGCGGCATGACAAATTCCATTGCATCAAGAGGTCTGCGTTCGGCGATGATGCCCACAACTTCTGGAATGACATCGCCGGCACGACGCACAATCACGGTGTCACCAATACGAACATCCTTGCGCCGGATTTCATCTTCATTGTGCAGGGTGGCATTACTCACGGTTGTACCGCCGACGAACACCGGTTCGAGCTTGGCGACCGGAGTCAGTTTGCCAGTGCGGCCGACCTGCACCTCGATGCCACGCACAACAGTCAATTGTTCCTGAGCCGGAAATTTATGCGCGACGGCCCAACGCGGCTCACGGGTTACAAAACCAAGCCGCTGCTGCAAGTCAAAACGGTTGACTTTGTAAACGACACCATCAATATCAAACGGAAACTGGTCGCGTCGCGCACCGATATCGCGATGAAACGCGATCAAACCATCAGCACCTTGAACACTTCGGCATTCATTGTTGACGGGCAGGCCCATTTCAGAAAGGCTTTGCATCAAAGCCGTATGCGTTTCCGGCATGGCCCAATGCGTCTCGATGTTGCCCTCAACCTGCCCCAGTCCATAAGCAAAAAAAGAAAGCGGTCGCTGCTTCACGAGCGCAGGATCAAGTTGTCGCACAGCACCTGCTGCAGTATTGCGCGGATTGATAAAGGTCTTTTCACCCTTGCTGCGCTGACGCTCATTCAGTTTTTCAAAATCATCCCGGCGCATGTAGATTTCGCCGCGAACTTCAAGAACGGGAGGTACATTACCTTTCAGGCGCAGGGGAATTTGCTGAATGGTGCGAATGTTCTGAGTGACATCTTCTCCTGTCGCTCCATCCCCACGAGTCGCGGCCTGCACCAGAACACCCTGCTGGTAGCGCAAATTAATGGCGAGTCCATCGAACTTCAATTCTGCGGCATATTCCACGGGAGGATCGTCCTTGGCCAGGCCAAGGTCTTTTCGAATGCGGGTATCGAAATTGATCGCGCCGGTTGATTCGGTATCTGTCTCGGTCCGAATCGAGAGCATGGGCACTGCATGACGGACTGGAGTAAATCCAGTCAGAGGTTTGCCACCAACGCGTTGCGTCGGTGAATCCGGTGATTTCAGTTCAGGATATTGGCTTTCGAGCTGTTGCAACTCTTGAAACAACCGGTCGTATTCTGCATCCGGAACCAGAGGCGCATCCAATGTGTAATAGGCATGCGCCAACTGTTCAAGCTTTTGATGCAAGACAGACACGCGTGCCTTGGCAGCTTCCAAATCCGGCGACAAAGAATCAAACAGATCGGTCACGTGCCGAGTGGTCTCAACTAGCTGAACAGAGCCAACGCACGGGCTGAGCCAGCGGGTATATGTTCCGCTTCCAGCCGCGCGTAGACAGGTTCAATCTCACGCTCAATCGAATCAAGAATTGCAGGTGTCAGGGTATGTAAATCGTCGTCGACGATGATGCCCTCAAGTCTCTCAGCCATGTCGATTGCCAGCGTTTTCATTCGCAGATAGGGCTTGCTAGCATGAGGCGCACGGGGCACGTCTAGAAGAAAAGTCAGGCGCATGGTACTCAAGCTGTTCAGCGTATCGGCACGGAAGGCCATCTGATTCGTGGTGTCCGCATTGTGTAGCGTGAACAGGCTCTGGCCACTATCGATGACTGCATGGTAACGACCGTCCGCACGCAGCATCAAACCGTTTTCCCGTGCGAGGGTATCGATTTGTTCGCCGTTCCAATGCCCTTGCGGATGAATGATATTGATACCGATCTGCGCATCCAGCGGCGCGCATCGGGCATCGAGTGCGCGCGCCCTTGCAATCGTTTCCATCATTTCTGGTGCGTCACAATTCGCTGGAATCAGTTCGGCCGCTTGCTGCAATGAAGTGACGCACTGGGAATATTCGATCTCATTCAAGGCCCCGCTTCGATTGGCCAGCTGCACCGCCACAACGATGGTTTCGTAACGTCCACCGGGCTGCACTGCAACCCAGGCTGCATTGGACGAAGTGGATTCCGAATCCAAGGGCGCAGCGGCAAGAATAATGGGCTGACGTCCAGCGTGGCGAAACCCTTGCAGATGCGTGAGGATGCGTTCACCCGTCACAACTTGTTCCGCATTGAGAACAATCAGGACATGGATTTCTTCATCGATTTCAACGATCGGCGCAGCAATATCTGGTGTCAAGGATTGCTGGGGTGTGGACGCAAAGCCGGGTTCGTGCCTTGGTGAACTCGTTGCAGCATCAGTTGAAAACTTGGGTTCGGGCGACTTCATAATCGAAGAACCGGCGCCGCTGGTTTCTGACGGCTTTTGAAACTGGCGCCTGACGCGGCGTTCTTGCATGATGTTGTAGAACCAGATCAGAGCGATAAACGCCACGCCGATCACGACCAGCCAGAGTCGCAGGTCGGGCTTGAACGATGCGGGAAAGAGACTGTTCAAGCGGTTCAGGAAATCATTCACGCGGCAGCTTCCATGGCATTGTTAGAGAAACCGATCGCCGCTTCCATATCAACCGCGACAATCCGCGAAACACCCTGCTCCTGCATGGTAACGCCAATCAGTTGCTGTGCCATCTCCATCGCAATCTTGTTATGCGAGATGAACAGAAATTGGGTCTGAGCGGACATTTTCTTGACCAGATTGCAAAAGCGTTCGGTGTTCGCATCATCCAGCGGCGCATCAACTTCGTCCAGCAAACAGAACGGCGCAGGGTTGAGCTGGAACATCGCAAACACCAGCGCCGTTGCCGTTAACGCCTTTTCACCGCCGGAAAGCAGATGGATGGTGCTGTTTTTCTTGCCGGGCGGCTGGGCCATGACCTGGACGCCGGCATCGAGAATTTCATCACCAGTCATGACCAGTTTGGCATCCCCGCCGCCAAACAGAGCCGGGAACAATTCGCCGAAATGTTTGTTGACCAGATCAAAGGTATCTTGCAAGAGCGTGCGGGTTTCAATGTCGATTTTGTGTATCGCATCCTGCAGCGTATTGATAGCCTGAGTCAGATCGGCAGACTGGGCATCAAGAAAGGTCTTGCGTTCGCGGGCCGTGGTCAGTTCGTCCAACGCCGCCAGATTCACCGCACCCAACGCCACAATCGACTGTTGCAAACGGCTCAATTCATTTTGCAAACTGCCTGGACGTAGTTTGCTGTTTTCTTCTTCCGCCAACTTGGCTTCGAGCGCAATCAGATCCGCTTTTGCTTCTTCAAGTTGCTGAACGTACTGTTCCTGATTCAGCCGAGCCGCTTGTTCTTTCAATTGCAGTTCGCTGATCCGTGTACGTAATGGCTCGAGTTGATGCTCGCATTTCAGGCGCGCCTCATCCATTTCACGAAGCTTGGCCGTCAGTGCATCCAGTTCGGTACGCGCCTCGGCCAGCTTTTGCTCGTGAGCAACGCGTTGTGCCAGCGCATCTTGCAGGCCAGCTTGAGCAGCCACATCGGACAGGCCCTCAAGCTCAAGTTGGACACCTGAAATTGATTCCTGCAGGCGTGTTTTCTGTTCTATCGATACTTGAATATTACTTCTTAATTGATTGATATTATTTGTAATATTTTTTTCATTGAACTCGGCTTCTTGTATGCGGCGCTCGTATTCACGCAATTGATTGCGCATCTGGTCAAGCGCGGCTTGGGCCGCTTCATAGGCAAGCTGATCGTCCTCAAATTGCGCCTGAACTTCAGCCAGTTCGCCATCCAGTTGTTCAAATTTCGCTTCGGATTCCAGTTTGAGCTCGTGCTCGTGACTTTCCTGTTCCTTGATTTCGGCGAGTTCGGATTCGATCTGACCGCTGCGCGATGCTATCTGCTGCTGTTGCTGACTCAGCCGCTGGAGTTCGAGTTGCTTGGCATGCAAGGTCTGGGTCAGCGCTGCAACCGTGCTGCGCAATTCGCTCAATCTGGCTGTGATCTGGGTCAGCGCCGCATCCGCTTGAACTGCATGCGACTTGGCCTCATCACCCAGCAGATTTTGGGCACGCAACTGCTTGGTCAGGCTTTCGATTTCCTGCTGGCGAGCCAGCATGCCCGATTGTTCAGAGTCGGGCGCAAAAAAGCGCACCGAATTCCGTCCAATGACGTGACCAGCCTTGACGACAAAAATACCGCCTGCGGGGAGTTCGGTACGTTTGGCCAAAGCTGATTCGGCACTGTCGGCAATGAAGACATCACCGAGCCAGTCAGAGAGCAATGCGCGCAAAGCTGGATCGTTCAACTGAACCAGTGACAGCAGCGAAGTCAGCGTTGACGTTTGCGTGACAGGCGCCGTGCTGGCCTGGCCGGTAAAGAAGGTTAGCTTGGCGGGCGGCGCATCACTGAAAAACGCCTTGGACCAGTCCAGTTGACGAATCTCCAACGCAGCAATGCGCTCGCGCAGTATTGATTCGAGTGCTGTTTCCCAGCCCGGTTCGATATGCAGGCGCTGCCATAGACGAGGCAACTGCGCCAGTTCGTGTTTGTCCAGCCAAGGTTGTAACTTGTCCTGAGTCTGTACTCTTTCCTGCAACTGCTTGAGAGCTGAAAGACGCGCCTCGGTCTGCGCTGTTTGTGCAGATTCCGCAGTGAGTTTTTGTTGAGCCGTATCGCGCTGACTCTGCACTTCGGGAAAGCGAGCTTCGGCTTGCTGCAGTTCCATCGTCAGGTTTTGCAGGCGGCTTTCACTGTCAGCCACCTCTACGCGCAGGCTGTCGATGCGAGCCAGATCAGGTCCAGACAAACCATTGCGCTCTTGGACCAGACGCTCGCGACGCGCCGTCAGAGTTTGCAAATTGCGATCAGCATTGCGCTGATGTGCTGATTCGATCTGGATGGCTTGCTGAACCTGAGTCACCGCAGCACGCTTTTCATTCAGCTTGTGCTGGGCGTCACGCCAGGCTTGTTCGACACCGGGCAATTTTTCCTGATGCTCGGCATGCACGGCAATGGCCATCTGCATGGCCTCGGCAGCAAGTTCCAGAGCGGCTTCTGCTGCAACCAGATTATTCTGGTGGACTTCGCCCTGCCCTGCCCACTGTTCGCGTTGAGCGGACAGTTGCGCAGCCTGAGTCTGTAGCCGGTTGCGCGATTCGACCACATAACGAATCTCGGCCTCAATGCTGTTGACCGAGGACGTTGCCTCATACAGCTTACCTTGCGCAGCATGCACGGCATCACCCGCTGCATAGTGAGCGGTGCGCTGGCTTTCCAGCTCGGCTTCAATGTGGCGCAGATCAGCGGTGCTGGATTCCAAAGCAATCTGGGCTTTGTCGATTTCGACCAGAACCTTGTCTTGCTCCGCCTTGGCCTCGTTCCGGCGCAAGAGCCACAGCAGCTTTTGCTTTTCGTCGTGGTCAGCCTGCAAATCTCGATACTGCTTGGCAACGACGGCCTGGCCTTCCAGTTTTTCCAGATTGGCGTTCAGTTCGCGCAAGATGTCATCCACCCGCGTCATGTTTTCGCGGGTGTCATGCAAGCGGTTTTCAGTTTCGCGCCGACGTTCCTTGTATTTGGAAACGCCTGCCGCCTCTTCAAGAAAGATACGCAATTCTTCGGGCCGCGCTTCAATGATGCGCGAGATCATGCCCTGGCCGATGATGGCGTAAGCACGCGGGCCCAGGCCCGTACCCAGGAAAATGTCCTGAATATCGCGGCGACGCACGACCTGATTGTTGATGAGGTAGGTTGAAGACCCGTCGCGGGTTAAAACACGCTTGACGGCGATTTCAGAATATTGGCCCCACTGCCCTGCTGCAGGTTTTCCGCCGGTATCGCTGTTGTCGAACACCAGTTCCACACTGGCGCGCCCCGCGGGTTTACGATTGCCCGAGCCATTAAAGATGACGTCCTGCATCGACTCGCCGCGTAGTTCCGATGCTTTGGATTCGCCTAGCACCCAACGCGCTGCATCAATGATGTTGGACTTACCGCAGCCATTGGGGCCGACAACGCCGACAAGCTGGCCGGGAATATGAAAATGAGTCGGATCGACGAAAGACTTGAATCCTGAGAGTTTGATCTGGGTGAGGCGCACGGGCAGCTATAAGAATTGAGAAGGGATCAGGACGTTCGGCCCACCAAAATGGGCACCGTATAATAGCATTTTGACCCCCTTCTCTTTCCACTGCGCTCTCTCAAAATGCCTCCCAGCAAGACCCCCAAACTACAGAACGCAAAGATCGCAAAGAGCGGCGTGAACACAACCGCAACCCCGCAACGGCCCGCCACTCCTGCCCACACCTTGCCCAGCAAGGTTCTCAACACCTTCCCCAATCCCAATCCGGAACGCGATTTTCTGATCCACATGCAGGTACCGGAGTTCACCTGCAATTGCCCGCTGACGGGGCAACCAGATTTTGCCACCATCATTATCGATACGATTCCCGACAAGACCTGTGTGGAATTGAAGGCACTCAAGCTTTACATGTGGAGTTTTCGTAACGAAGGTGCGTTTCATGAAGCCGTTACGAATCGCATCCTTGATGACCTCGTCAAAGCCATCAAGCCGCGCTTCATGCGTGTCACCGCAAAATGGTATGTGCGGGGTGGCATTTATACGAATGTCGTTGTCGAACATCGCAAGAAAGGTTGGAAGCCTGCGCCAATAGTTGACTTGACTCAGTTCGAGTCGAAATCGCCGGTACGTTAAGCCAGCAATACAAAACCCATTAAAAAATGGCTGAACAATTCGGCGAAGATTTCAGTTCACGCCTCAGGCGGGTTGTACTACTTGCACTTTTTTTGTTTTTCTTGCCTGTTGGCATTTGGATTACGGTCCATTATTTTCTTCCAAGAGAGCTTGCTTGGCTTTCCAAAAATGAATTTCTACATACAGTAAATCTTTTAACGATATTCATCGGATTGATTGTGATTGCTGCGGCTCCCGCAGCAAGTCTATTTATTGGCGAAAATAGAAGTCGTTTGGGCATCGTTTTCCGGCCTTTAATTGCAGCGGTAATGGTTTTGGTAACTGTCACCACAATTTTTCAAGCAGGATTATTTATATACATTGCGTATCAAGTAGGAAAAACGACCATTTCATGGGTTCCGGGCCAAGTCTTCTTAATATTGGGAATCGTCTCAATTATTTGTTGTTGGAACTTGGTAAATGTCGGCTTTAGAAGCATTCAACTTCAACCCATATACCTGAATGGGATATACCTCAACCGTGAAAACCAGCAGAAAATTTATCAACTTGTCGAGCATGTTGCTCATAAATTAGGGGCTTGCACTCCAGATCAAATTGTCTTGGGGCTTGAACCGGTGATGTTTGTTACATCGTCTCCTGTGAAATTAAGTGGCACAAATGGGCAGCTTTTGACCGGTAATACCCTTTGTCTTTCGGTGGGATTGATGCACCTTCTTTCGGTCAACGAACTGACTGCGATTATTGGCCACGAGTTAGGACATTTCAGAGGTAAAGACTTAGATTACAGTCGCAGATTTGTCCCTATCTACACAAGACTGATAAAAATCATTGAGCATACCGAACCAATGGAGGGAGAAGGTATCGGTGCCTTCGCAAAATTGCCCGCTTTTGCAACTTTACATTTTTACTTGACTGAATTTAGCAGGCTTGAAAGAAAAATTCATCGTGAGCGAGAATTACTTGCGGATCATGCCGCCTTTGAAGCCACTAGTAAGTCTGGGCAAGCCCTAGCACTAGTAAAGACAGCACTTTATTCACCGCTATGGAATTTTTCTATTCGAAAGCATTTTGACGCGGTATCAAAGCAAAATATATCTCCCAATTTCTCACAGGCCTATAAAGTGGATTGCGAAGCTTTGTTTATGGACCTGAATTGGGATGATGAACAAATATTCCTACTAGGTGACGCACAAGCGCACCCCTTTGATTCGCATCCGACTCTAGCTGAACGATTGGCTATATGTGAGACAACAATCGCTGATATTGGGATTGAGGACTTGAAGCCAAATATTCACTCTTCGGCAAGTTTAATTGACGATATAGAATTTATTGAAACCACGCTTAGTCAAACTGAGCTTCCTAGTATTCGCTGGCAAATGTCAGCTCAGTACATACAACGACGAGATATCTATTGACCAGTTTCATGAAAGGGCTGATTCGTACTTTTGATTTTGCTATTGATGCACACTAATCCGGTGCGATAGCACGCTGGCAGTGATAATCAAACTCGCACCCAGTATTTCCTTTAGGCCCAGCCTCTCACCCGCCAGCAACCAGGCCGACAAACCGGCAACCACGAGCTCAAACAGACAAATCAAGGGAATGCGATTGGCCGGTAATTGCTGAAGTCCATATTGCATGGCCGTGTTTGCCGACATCAGCACCAGTCCCAATAAGAGCAACAACACCGGAATGAGCCAGCCGCCTTGTCTGGAGAGCATGGGCACAACCGTCGATATCTCGCTGAAAGATCCTGAAAACAGGCTCCCTATCAGCCCAATAACAGCACAGCCTGCTAACAGCCAAACCGATTTGGTGCTGGACGTATAGTTTTTTGCCTTGCGTGAAAGAACATTGGACAAGGCAAAATTAACCCCTGCAAGGAGGCCTATCCATTCGGGAATGCCTCGTGGCCAAGGTTCCCCTAGTTCCGGGTTCCAGAGTATCAATGCGGCTCCGCACAGGGCCGTCACACAGAGCAAGGCACCCATTCGACTGATGCGTTCCCCCAGAATTAACCAGGCAAAGCCTGCAGTCCAGACCGGCATGAGGTAGAACAACAGCACCACACGCATCACCTCGCCATGGATTGTGGCCCAGACAAACCCGACATTGGTCAAACCTGCGGTCAGGCTCATTGCGACGATGATCCAGTCGGGTCGGATCAGGGCGCTTTTGCGATGAATCATCAGCGCAAGCAGCAATGCGACGACAAAAGTTAAGAACGACGACAAGGTGCCGGGCAAACCCCAGTCAGTCAGAACACGATAGGGATACCAGATCAGGCCCCAGACAATCGCACCAACCAGTACGGAAATGGCGGGTTGCCATGCCGTGCCCTGATCCGATTTGATGTTAGATACGAAGCTGGAATTTACTTGAAACATTCGATTTATTGCCGATAGAACAACAGAGTAACCACGACCTTTGAAAAACCAGATTGGTTTGATGATTTCAGATTAGACATATCAAAAACGCTACATTGGCAACGGTATAATCAACCACAATCTGACAATACCAAATCAGACGGCGGCTCGGCCTCTGCCAAGTTGATGGTCCGATTAAAGTGATTCAGGGTTTTCGCACTCACAAAATTAAGGTTATACATTTTTCATGACTCAGGATTTGCAAAACATCATCGAACAAGCTTGGGAAGACCGGGCCAATCTGGCTCCTCAAACGGCTCCCGCCAAAGTGGGTGAAGCGGTTGCCCATGTCATCACCGCATTGGATCAGGGTCAGCTACGCGTCGCTGAAAAGATCGACGGACAGTGGGTCGTTCATCAATGGATCAAAAAAGCAGTGCTGCTTTCCTTCCGTCTGGAAGACAACAAATTGATTCGATCCACACCGTTGAAACCGCATGTCGATGTGGCTTATCCGCAGTTTTATGACAAGGTGCCGACCAAGTTCGAGCATTATTCAGAGGAAGATTTTCGACGTGGCGGGTTCCGCGTTGTACCACCCGCGGTCGCTCGACGCGGCAGTTTCATCGGGAAAAATGTGGTGTTGATGCCGTCCTATGTCAACATCGGTGCCTATGTCGATGAAGGTAGCATGGTGGATACTTGGGCCACCGTCGGTTCCTGCGCGCAGATCGGCAAGAATGTTCACCTCTCTGGCGGCGTTGGCATTGGCGGCGTGCTTGAACCGTTGCAGGCCAATCCAACCATCATTGAAGACAACTGCTTCATCGGTGCCCGCTCCGAAGTCGTTGAAGGTGTCATCATCGAAGAAAATTCAGTGTTGTCGATGGGCGTTTATATCGGACAAAGCACTAAAATTTATGATCGCGAGACTGGAACGGTGACCTATGGTCGCGTACCATCAGGCTCAGTGGTTGTTTCAGGGAGTTTGCCATCGGAAGATGGTCGTTACAGCCTGTATTGCGCAGTGATTGTCAAACGCGTGGATGCCAAGACACGGGCGAAGGTGGGTATTAACGAATTGCTGCGCGGCTTCTGATTCAGATTCAGGAAACAAGGAGATTGTCATGACCATGGACCAGCTATTTCACCTGATGGCAGACAAAAAGGCATCCGACCTTTTTCTGGCAGTAGGCTCACCGGTCCATATCAAGGTCAACGGCACCTCGGTTCCGATCAACCAACAGTTGCTCAGCAATGAGATGATCAAGAGCCTGTTGAGTCAGGTTGTGAACCAGTCTCAGATGGATCAGTTGAACGAAACGCATGAACTGAACATGGCTGTAGGTGTTCACAATATTGGGCGCTTCCGACTTTCTGCTTTTTGTCAGCGTGGTTCGATTTCGGCTGTAGTTCGTTTTATACAAAGTGAAATTCCAGGCCTGGATACCTTGAATTTACCTGCAGTGCTGCCAGACATCATTCTGGAAAAACGCGGTTTGGTACTGGTCACCGGGGCAACCGGATCGGGTAAATCAACCACCATTGCGTCGATGCTGGATCACCGCAACAAATTACGCACGGGCCATATTCTCAGCCTGGAAGACCCGATCGAATATGTGTTCCGCAACAAGAAGTCGATCGTCAATCAACGTGAAATCGGCACCGATACCGAAACTCTGCAAATCGCCCTAAAGAATGCTTTGCGCCAGGCGCCCGACGTGATCCTGATCGGTGAAATTCGTGACAAAGAAACCATGGCATCGGCAATTGCGTATGCTCAGTCTGGTCACTTGTGCATGGCAACTCTGCACGCCAACAACAGTTACCACGCGCTTAATCGCATCATTGGTTTTTATCCGATCGAGAATCGCCCTTCCTTGTTTGCTGATCTTTCCGTCACACTGAAGGCGATCATTTCCCAACGCCTCATCAAGGCCAATTCGGGTGGACGTATTCCAGCGGTAGAGGTGATGCTGAATACCCGCCACATTGCAGAGTTGATCGAAAAGGGAGATGTCAGCGCAATCAAGGATGCGATGGAACATAGCCTCTCACCTGGATCGCAAACCTTTGAACAAGCGCTTTACCAACTCTTGAGATCCGGCCTGATCAGTCAAATTGAAGCCCTTGCCAACTCGGATTCGCCCACAAATCTGCTGTGGCTCATCAACAATGCGGCACCAACCATGGCCGAAAAAGCGGAAAGCACTCAGGGTCAAAAAGAATCGGATGGCACGTCGTTCACGGAATTTACACTTCATGCCTGAAGCAGGTCTGACCAGTCATCATCCGACCAGCAGCCTGAATGAGGTAACGCTTTACGGCATCCCCAATTGCGATCAGGTCAAGAAAGCCAGATCGTGGCTGGATCAGCAAAAGCAGACTTACCATTTCCATGATTTCAAGAAAGCTGGCGTTGCGCCGGAACTGCTTGATCGCTGGCTGAAACAGCGCACTTGGGAAGAACTGATCAATCGCAAAGGGACAACCTGGCGCAAGCTCGCCGACCACGAACAACCCACTGATCTGAATTCAGCAATTGCCCTGATGCGCGCACAACCCAGCATCATCAAACGTCCGATTCTTGCGAGCGCATCAACTCTCGAAATCGGCTTCAACGAAGCACGCTACGCCCAAATTTTCGGCTAGTTCTTTTTTTCTGCATCAATATGTCTGCAACTCTCTTACTGGCTGAAGCCTTGATCGCTCAGCCATCGGTCACACCGGACGATGCCTCTTGTCAGCAATTACTGATTGAGCGTCTCAAGCCCTTGGGTTTTGTGTGCGAAACCATTCAGTCTGGCGACGTGACCAATCTCTGGGCCAAGCGCATGGGTAAAGGAAATGTCCAACCTTTATTGGTGTTTGCCGGACACACCGACGTGGTTCCTACTGGCCCATTAGACCAATGGCATTCCGATCCTTTTGTGCCAGCCCATCGGGATGGCAAGCTTTACGGTCGTGGCGCCGCCGACATGAAAACCTCGATTGCCGCGTTTGTGGTTGCGACTGAAGAATTCATTCAGGCTCGTCCTGATCATGGTGGTTCAATCGCCTTGCTCTTGACTTCCGATGAAGAAGGCCCCGCTACCGACGGTACGATACAAGTTTGCAAAAGCCTGACCGAACGTGGCGAGCAACTGGACTATTGCATCGTCGGTGAGCCAACCTCATCCAGGGAACTGGGTGACACGATCAAGAATGGTCGTCGCGGTACGATGTCTGGACGACTTGTGGTCAAGGGCGTACAGGGTCATATTGCCTATCCGCAGTTGGCCAAGAATCCAATTCATATGGCTGCGCCTGCTCTGACAACTTTGGTCAATGAAGTCTGGGATAACGGTAACGAGTACTACCTCCCTACTTCCTGGCAAATCTCGAATATTCATGGTGGCGCAGGTGCGTCGAATGTCATACCCGGTGAGGTGGTGATTGATTTCAATTTCCGCTTTAGTACTGCAAGCACACCTGATGATCTCAAGCGACGCGTCCATGCGATTCTGGATCAACACGGGCTGGATTATCAGCTGGACTGGACGCTCGGCGGCCTACCCTTTTTGACGCCACGTGGTGTACTGTCGCAAGCCTTGTCACAAGCCATTCATGCGGAGACCGGGCTGACCACAGAGCTGTCCACCACCGGCGGCACTTCGGATGGCCGCTTCATCGCGCAGATTTGCCCGCAGGTCATCGAGTTCGGCCCGCCGAATGCCAGCATTCATAAAATCGATGAACACATTGAGCTGGCCGATATCGAGCCGTTAAAAAACATCTATCGCCGCACTTTGGAAATCCTTCTGCCATGAATCAAAAAGAAGCCCGGCAGACGCTGCGCACCATTCGCGATGTACTGCGCTATGCAGTCAGTCGTTTTCGCGAGAACAAACTCGTGTTCGGCCATGGTAGCAGCAATGCCTGGGACGAAGCCGCTTATCTGATTTTGCATACCCTGCATCTGCCGCTGGACCAGCTTGATCCCTTTCTGGATGCGCGTCTGACGGACAGTGAGCTGAAGACCGTGCTGGATGTGATCAAACGCCGCGCCGAAGATCGCATTCCGGCCGCCTACTTAACGGGTGAAGCCTGGCTCGGCGAATATCGTTTCGTGGTGGATGAACGCGTGATTGTGCCGCGCTCCTTCATTGCCGAACTGTTGTTCGAGGAACTCGACCCCTGGGTGCGCGAGCCGGAGAAAGTGACACGTGTACTCGACCTTTGCGCCGGATCGGGTTGCCTGGCTATTATTGCAGCCGATCTGTTTGCGAATGCCAAAGTAGATGCCGTCGATCTGTCGCCCGATGCGCTTGAAGTTGCGCGGATCAATGTGAGCCACTATGAATTGAGCAATCAGATACGTCTGGTCGAATCCGATCTTTATACAGGCCTGGGTAAGGCCAAGTACGATCTGATTTTAAGTAACCCACCCTACGTCAATCAAACGTCGATGGATGCTCTGCCCGAAGAGTATCGGCGCGAACCACAAATGGCTCTTGCCGGTGGCGATGACGGCATGGACATCGTCCGCCGCATTCTTACCGGCGCGGCATTGCATCTCAAGAAGAATGGTCTGCTGATCGTTGAGGTTGGTCACGAACGCTCGAATGTTGAAGTCGCGTTCCCGCAGTTACCGATGACCTGGGTAACGACCAGCGCCGGTGACGACATGGTGTTTCTGGTCCATGCATCCGACCTGCAAGCTTTCGTCGCAGCACTATGATCAAGATCACTGACCTCATTCTGCGGCGCGGCACCAAGGTGCTGCTGGACCGGGCATCGGTCGTCATGCAACCGGGAGAACGTATCGGTCTGGTCGGTGCCAATGGCGCAGGCAAGACCAGTCTGTTCGCGCTGCTACGCGGTGAACTGAGTGCCGATCAAGGCGAATACAGTTATCCCAAGACCTGGCGCGTCACGCACGTGGCTCAGGAAACTGCCGCAAGCACCAAGAGCGCGCTCGGCCACGTCATCGCAGGTGATACCCATCTGTGTGAACTGCAGGCCTACATTGACGCCGCCGAGGTGAAATACGCCGAGCAAGCCACTGGCGAAGCCCACGACCAAATCGGTCATGACCTGGCTAACCTGCACGCCCAGTTTGCCGATGCCGATGGCTACACCGTCAAGTCACGCGCTGAGACTTTGCTTCTGGGTTTGGGCTTCAGCATGGAAGAAACCCAGCAACCGGTTTCAAGTTTCTCCGGTGGCTGGCGTATGCGTCTGAATCTGGCCCAGGCACTGATGCGTCCCTCAGAGTTGATGCTGCTTGATGAGCCGACCAATCACCTTGACCTCGATGCCATCGTCTGGCTGGAGCAATGGCTCAAGCGTTATAGCGGAACACTGGTCGTGATTTCTCATGATCGTGAATTCCTTGACTCGGTCTGTAACGTCATCGTCCATATTGACAATCAGAATTTGAAACGCTACACCGGCAACTACACCGGCTTTGAAAAACTGCGCGCCGAGCAGACCAAACTGACCCAGTTTGCTTTTGAAAAGCAGCAGCGCGAAATTGCGCATCTGCAAAAATTCGTAGACCGATTTAAAGCGAAAGCCAGTAAGGCCAAGCAGGCGCAAAGCCGCGTCAAGGCGCTGGAACGCATGGACATCATTTCGCCCACGCATGCTGCTTCACCGTTCAGTTTTTATTTCCGCGAGCCGGATGCTGCGCCCGATCCCATGCTGGTGATCGAAGATCTGGAATGCGGTTATCTGGTCGAAGATGAAACCGGTGTGCATACCAAGCGCATCCTGAATCACGTCAAGCTGTCGCTGCGCAATGGTGAGCGTATCGGTTTGCTCGGCGCTAATGGCCAAGGCAAGTCTACTTTCATCAAGACGGTAGCTGGGACCTTGAGTCCTTTGAGCGGCACCCTGCTCGCGGGGAAAGGTCTGAAGATTGGCTACTTCGCCCAGCATCAGGTCGATATTCTGAGACTGGATCAAACGCCTTTGCAGCAACTGGTCAAAATTGCCCCGAATACGCGTGAGCAGGAACTGCGTGACTACCTCGGCAGTTTTGATTTTCGCGGCGAGATGGCGACGGCTGCAGTCGCACCTTTCTCCGGCGGTGAAAAAGCGCGCCTGGCCCTGGCTCTGATCATCTGGCAAAAACCCAATCTCTTGCTACTCGACGAACCAACCAACCACCTTGACCTGGAAACACGCGAAGCCCTCACAGTGGCATTGGCACAGTTCGAAGGCACTCTGATCCTGGTCGCGCATGACCGTGCCCTGCTGCGTGCGACAACCGACAGCTTTTTGTTAGTCGCGAATGGTGGTGTACGTGAGTTTGACGGCGATCTGGATGATTACCGCGACTGGCTGTTGAATAAATCCAAACTCGAAACTGTACCGCTACCTGCTGTTCCAGCGCCTGTTGTAAAGTCTGCAGTTGTACCTGCAGCCCCTCAGAGTCGCGATCAAAAACGTCAGCAAGCTGAACAACGCAATCAGTTATCCCAGCAGCGCAAGCCTATTGAATCACGCCTTAAAAGATTGGAAGAACAAATAGCCAAACTGGGGGCGCGCAAGGCTGAAATCGAAACGCAATTAGCTGATGCTCAAATTTATACTGAGGCAAACAAGGAAAGATTACGTCAGTTAATGTTGGATCAAGCTTATTTGATAAGAGAACTCGAAAAGCTGGAAATCGAGTGGCTGGAGCAGCAACATCAATTGGATCGGCTTGCGGCTTGACACGTATTTATTTGCGTCGTCACCAATAAAAATTGGATTAACTTCTTATTGGTTGGACGTGCAGAGCAAATGTAGCCCCAACAAATAAAAACTCCGATACCAGTTCCTGATATCGGAGTTTTTTGAGTCAAGCAATTAAAGGCTTGTTATTTTTTCGATCCCTTGCCTTTTGGTTCCACCTTTGCGGGAGCACTAACTTCTGGCATCTGTATTTTGACCAATGGCAACAAACGGGCGATATCTTCGCTGCCATCATCACCCTTTACCGTTTTGAGTATTTGCAGCCCCTTTGCTCGTTGCCCCGCTTGCAGATAACCAAGCCCCTGATGCAACTTCACCAAATCGGGGCGCTTTAAATTCTTTTTGGCCGCCTGCTCCATCAGCTCAATACCTTTGGCAGTTTGGCCCGCGCCGATATAGTTTTGTCCCAGTTTGGACAGATTATCTCCATCTGGATCGGCTATGGCATCTGCTTCCAATTTTGCGCCTTGAGTTTTTTCATCGGCTAGTCTTCTTTCAACCAACGCACGCAAGCGATTTTGCCGATTGACATCCGACCCAGCGCCAAGTACTCCTGAGGAAAAACCCATGTCTACGATTTTCTTCGCTTGCCAATTCTGCCCTTCTTGCAGTTCCAACTGTGCCAACTCCATGTAGCCGTCAGCTGTCGTGACATTTCCGGTATAAAACTTGAGTCGGTAAACATCAATCGCCAAATTGCCTGAGAACCCGGGCTTTTTCTGGATACGGTTTAACAAGTCATTCCAGTATTCTTTTTTCGGGTAGTAAGCCACCAACTTTTGCATGGTGGAAACATAAGTGCCATTATCTTTTTGCTTGCTGGCGCAATTGGCCAACAACTGCAGTTTGTCTTCTGATGGTGTGCGTCCTGCGCTTTCATCGGCGCGAATTTGCCCCTGAACATCTTTAATCACACTTTGGCAATCTCCGCTCATGAACGCCAACTGCATTGGTAAGCCACGCATTTGAGGATCAGTACCACCCTCCTTGATATAGCGTTGAGCCCATTGCATGGCCTTGTCGTAATTTCTGGCCTGGTAATACAGACTGGTCACGGCCTGGATTGCTCGGAGTTGTTCAGCACCTGACAATCGACCCGAATTGATTTGAGTTTCATAGGAGTTGATGGCGGATGCGGTATCTCCGGATGAAGTCGCGATATATCCGCGCATCTGCTCAATCATTGCATTTTCTGCAGAGGTCTTGCCGCCGACTGCCTCAGCTTCCCGAAGTTTGGCCGTTGCTTCAGCAAATTTTTTGCCTTTAACAAGGTCTGCAGCCGCTTTTAACGGGTTGCCAACTTCCGGGCGGACTGCTTGCGCTTGTGCAGTGGTAACTCCACCCACAAGCACGAATGCGAGCGCACAAGCAGTGAGTGTATGAATAGCGCCTTTGCGAAATAATCTTTTGCGAGTCATTTTTCTATCCAATAGGTCAGGTTAAAACTCAAATACTTTTGTTCGGCTAAAAACGATTAAACAACTTCCGTGTCACTGGAAGAACTGTTCATTACCGACGATACCGATTTTAGTGACACCGAGACGTTGGGCCGAAGCCATGACGGCGGCGACGGCTTTGTAGGCCACCAGTTTATTCGGACGCAGGTGAATCTCCGGCTGGATCGGCTGCTTTG
>JANYFL010000029.1 GCA_025362735.1 Betaproteobacteria bacterium
GGATACGGTTTCAGGCAGGCAAGGGCTGGTTGTCGTGGGCGCGCGTGGTATCAACCCTATGCGGCATCCTCTGATACAGGATGCCAGGAATGGTTTTACCCACTTGACTTAGGTTGGCTAATGGGCGACCCCTTTAATTCCATGCCACCCGTGCCCTCGACCTCGGTGAACCAGAAGGTCCCAAACTTCAACCAATTGAACGTATACGACTTCGCCAAATTGATACTTACTGGTTTCCCTCCGATGGGGATTTCGATTTGACCGCCCTGAAACGTATGTCCTTCGGAGATGTCGTATGCCCAGCACTTTCCATTCTTCACCTTTGGGAAGACAAATCGCTCCATATCGTTCATGACTGAGGCGATGCCTCGTGACGCCAAGCCACGCGCAATATACTCCTCAAGTATTTGAAGGTCTTCGTACACATCCTTCATGAAGATGTCGTGCGCTCCCCGTGTTCCTCCTGAAGCAGCGTAGGTCCGATAGCACTTCAACTCAACTGCGATGCTAACGTCGCCTAACTGCGAAGCTCCGCGAGCAAGAATGTCGATATTGTTCGGGCCTGAGGATGTCTTGACGCCTGTTTCAAGCTCGATATCAGCACTCTCGTAGCTGCGTTGGAGAATCAGGGGCAGTAGTTGCTTCAGTACATATGCGTACTGAAGCTGCATTGAGGCTTCCTTGTTGATGGGAATGAGGCCGCCGCCCACCTTGCGGGCAAAGATTGCCCAAGCAAGGGAGATTGCCTTTCGTAGGCGGCTTTCGAATTCGGGATCGGTGATGAACTCACTCATGTTGATTTCTGGGCCTAACGTAATTTGGACAACCGGTACGATAGGTACTGAGGTTACCTATGTCAATTTGTATCTACTTGGGTCTCTAAATTCAAAGTGATTTTTGTTTGTGTGCCATTTTAGAGATAACTAATTTTTCGCAGAAGAAATCTCAAGTAATCGGGGGCTATGCAGTGTCAATGGGAGGGGGCGGGCTGGTACGATTATGGTCATGTCAATTCACATATTCGTCCGATATGAATCAAACAGTAAAACTGACTGCTCTGCTTATATCGCATACGACTGACCAGATACTGCTTGGATCGTGTTCGAGTTGAGCATGTCACACAGCAACAGTTCTCATTGGCTGCGCGGCCTCTGTGCCGGTTTCAATGTTGCATTGATACTTGCAGCACTCGCGCTGATCTTCACGCCAGCATTGACTGAGCTATTGGCCTATGACCGGCAAGCCATTCTGAGTGGCGAACTCTGGCGTTTATGGACGGGACATCTGGTGCATTACGGCTTGCGCCATGCACTGACGGATGTGGGCGTGCTATGCCTTGTCATTGCTTTGTCATGGCGCGAGACTAATATGGTCTTTACTGCCTTCGCGCTTTGGCTCGGCATGCCATTGATCTCGCTTGGACTGTTGCTAAGTGTGCCCAGTCTGTACGAGTATCGTGGGGCTTCGGGCATCGACATTTTGTTGGCAGTTGCGTTGGGTGTGCGCATCTGGCGACTGGAGACGGATTCCTCTTTGAGTTGGAGATCAGGGATCAAGCCTGGACTGCTGCTGCTTGCTGTCTTGGTGATCTTGAAAACCTTGCTGGAAGCGATCGGTATTTCATCAGGGATCAGCGGCCTCCCTCCGGGCATTCGTGTGGTGTGGGAAGCGCATCTGATCGGCATTGTCCTTGGCTCGGGCATTGGCTGGTTCTGGTCACGTCAATAGGGCGTGTCATCAATTAAGTCATGCTCACGTTACCCCCAGAAAGATCGCAGTCAAGACGCGCTGAGGCGGTGGCTGGTTGCCTCACGACGAAGCGCAACGCCGGATGCGGGCTTTCTGGGGGATAACCCTTCGGGGCAGGGAGACCTGCGGGCGCATAGCATCGTTGCATGCTCCTCATTTGGAATAACCAAACAGCGTCGCATGCGCCTAGCTCTGCGCCCGCAGCTTCCCCGCCGTGAGCATGACTTAATTGATGACACGCCCTAATTTCCACTCTTCTGAAATCCAAGTCATCCATTTCTGCTGCAATGCGTTAATTCGGTAGTACCAACTCACTGGTCTGCAAACAAACACAATGCCCCCATGTCCCCCATCACCCTTACCACCCACTTCGGGATGCCGTGGGCTCGGCGACTTGTGCCGAACCGTTGGGATCTGCTGGCCTTTCCACTTGTCATTGGACTGATTGTCTATGGCAGTACCGGCGTGCGGGAGACCCTCGCACCGCTGGCCGCAGTAAAAATCGCATCCATTGTTCTTGATCCGGCGCTCTTGCCGGAATACGCCTTGCGCACCACGCTGCGCATGCTTGCGGCGATGATTGCGTCGCTGCTGTTCACACTGACCTATGCCACGCTTGCGGCCAAGAGCCGCCGTGCCGAGAAGCTGCTGATTCCTATTCTTGATGTGCTGCAGTCGGTGCCGGTGCTGGGCTATATCTCGTTCACGGTCACTTTTTTCATGGCGCTGTTTCCGGGTCGCGTGATCGGTGCCGAACTTGCCGCGATCTTTGCCATCTTCACCAGTCAGGCCTGGAACATGGCGTTCAGCTTCTATCAGTCGCTGCGCACCATTCCGAAAGATCTTGTTGAGGTGGCGCAGAACATGCACCTGACCGGCTGGCAGAAGTTCTGGAAGCTCGAGGTGCCATTCGCGGTGCCCGGCCTGATCTGGAACATGATGATGAGCATGTCGGGCGGCTGGTTTTTTGTGGTCGCATCCGAGGCCATCACGGTTGGCAATACCACTATCACCTTGCCCGGTATCGGCTCGTATCTGGCGCGTGCGATTGAGCTGCGTGATCTGCATGCCATCGGTTGGGTCGTGGTAACGATGGTGATCGTCATCGTTGCGTATGACCAGTTGCTGTTCCGTCCGCTCGTGGCTTTTGCCGACAAGTTCCGCATGGAAACGACGGCCACACAGGACGCGCCCACCTCCTGGTTGCTTAACCTCGGTCAGCGCACACGTGTCTTTCAGGCGTTACTGAATCCAATTGCCTGGACTTTTCATACGGTCACACGTTTGCCCTTGCGCTTGCCCAAACGGGAGAGCCAGCGCGAAACCGTGAGTCCGGCAGGCCAAGTCTGGCGCGACCGTATCTGGAGTACGCTGGTCATGGGGCTGACTCTGTATGTGGTGTGGCGCGTGATTGCCTTTGTTAGTGCCGGAGTAACCCTGTCGGAAATCGTCGAAGTCTTTGGACTCGGGCTGATCACGTTACTTCGTGTCATGGTGCTGATTGCATTGGCTTCGCTGGTCTGGGTGCCGCTGGGGGTATTGATCGGCTTGCGTCCGCGTCTTGCCGAAAAGGTGCAACCACTGGCGCAGTTCTTCGCGGCTTTCCCGGCTAACTTGCTGTTCCCGGTCTTTGTCTATTTGATCGTGCACATCAACGGTCAACCTGATATCTGGCTCAGTCCATTGATCATTCTCGGCACGCAATGGTACATCCTGTTCAATGTGATCGCCGGTGCCGTCGCCTTTCCGAATGACTTTCGCGAAGCTGCAGCAAGCTTTCATATTCGCGGCTGGGCCTGGTGGCGCAAGATCATGCTGCCCGGCATATTCCCGTACTACGTGACGGGTGCGATTGCCGCATCAGGTGGGGCATGGAATGCCAGCATCGTTTCCGAGTCAGTCTCCTGGGGCGATGTGCATCTGAACGCGCATGGACTCGGTTCATACATCGCCCAGATGACGACTGCAGGCGATTATCCGCACATCATTCTCGGCATTGCGGTGATGTCGTTGTTCGTCGTGTTGTTCAACCGCTTTTTGTGGCGGCCGATGTATCGCTATGCAGAAAAAAGAACGAGTTAATGATGCATCACCTATATATTCCCTCACCCCAACCCTCTCCCACTGATGTGGGCGAGGGAGCCTCTTAGTCCCCTCTCCCGATCACGGGAGAGGGTTAGGGTGAGGGCCGCTTGAATGAGATTCAGATCATCATTCATTTTGGAAGTCTCAATAGGAGTTATCCATGCGTGTCATGACCAACAATGAAATCCTCCGTGTCGACCACGTGCGACGTGGCTATGACAAATCCAACGGCGAACTGCTGGTGCTGGACGATGTCAGCCTGCAACTGGTTGAAGGCGAGATCGTGGGCCTGCTCGGTCGTTCGGGCAGCGGCAAGTCATCGCTGTTGCGCATCATCAGCGGCCTGACGCAACCCAATAGCGGCAGCGTGACTTATCTCGGTCAACCGGTCGATGGCCCTATCGAAGGCGTGGCGATGGTGTTTCAGACCTTCGCGTTGTTTCCCTGGCTGACCGTGCTCGACAATGTTGAAGCCGGGCTCGAACCGCTGGGCGTGCCGCGCGAAGAACGTCGTCGCCGTGCGTTGGCGGCAATCGATTTGATCGGTCTCGATGGTTTCGAGAATGCCTATCCGCGCGAGCTCTCCGGCGGCATGCGCCAGCGTGTTGGCTTTGCACGCGCGCTCGTCGTCAATCCAACATTGTTGCTAATGGACGAACCCTTTTCCGCGCTGGATGTATTGACAGCTGAGACGCTGCGTACTGATCTGCTTGATCTGTGGAACGAAAAAAAGTTGCCGATCAAGTCGATCCTGATCGTGACGCACAACATCGAAGAAGCAGTCTTCATGTGCGACCGCATTTTGGTGCTGTCGTCCAACCCGGGACGTCTGGCCACTGAAATTCGCGTGCCATTTCCTCATCCGCGCAATCGTCTTGATCCGGCATTTCGGCAGTTTGTCGATGATATTTATGCGCGCATGACAGCGCATGTGCTGGCCGAGACGATCAACATCAAAGGGCTTAGCATCGGCAGCCGATTGATGCCGGTGTCAACCAATTTGATGGCGGGTCTGATGGAAACCCTTGCGGCTGCACCCTATAACGGTCGCGCCGACTTGCCCGATGTCGCGACGCGCCTGCAGCTTGAGGTTGATGACCTATTCCCCGTCGCCGAAATCCTGCATCACCTTGACTTTGCCGATCTGAATGCGGGTGACATCACGCTCACCAACAATGGCAAGGCTTTTACTGCGCACGGCATGCAGGAACGTAAACAGATGTTCGCCCAGCAGTTGCTGCGCGTCGTACCATTGGCTGCTCGCATTGTGACGGTGTTGAAAGAACGGCCCGGGCATCGCGCTCCGCGTACGCGTTTCCAGCAGGAACTGGAAGACTATCTCTCCGACGATGTCGCCGAAAAAACCATCGACGCCATTATTCTCTGGGGTCGCTACGCCGAGATTTTTTCCTACGACGACAAGCGCGAGGTATTCAGTCTCGAAGACGTAGTGGAATAAACTACCCGCACTCGTACGGTTCAAGATGGATCGTGCAATCACACAAGAGAGTCTCAATCGATGAAGATGGACCGCATAATCCGATTTAGCGCGGCTCTGCGGCTCAGTGCGGCAATACTGGCGGCACTGCTGGCATACATTCTTTTGCCAACCACCCTTGCTAATACGCGCTCGCTGATCTGCTGGGATATTGCAGTTTTTATCTATCTGGCTCTGGCATGGCAGATCATCCGTCAAGCCACACCAGCGACAACGCGACAACATGTGATCAGCCAGGACCAAAGCGGCTATGTGATTTTTCTGTTCGTCGTCAGTGCAGCCTGTGCTGGACTGGTCGCCATCGGTTTCATGGTCAGCAATCTGAAGGACCTGGACTTCTGGCCGCGTGCTGGCTTGCTGACCCTATCCGTACTTGCCTTGTTGCTGGCATGGTTACTGATTCATACGGTGTTTGCGTTTCACTACGCACGCTTGTTTTATGTCGACCAGAAAATTCAAAAAAAACCGCTGAAGTCCGAGATGGATTTGCAGTTTCCGGGTGAGAACGATCCCGACTACTTTGATTTCGCTTACTACTCTTTCGTCGTTGGCATGACCTCACAAGTATCCGATGTGGTCATCACTTCTAAACGCATGCGCCGCTTGACCTTGCTTCACAGTATTCTGTCCTTCATTTTCAACATCACCGTCTTTGCACTCAGCATCAACATAATTGCCAGCGTGATTTAGTAACTTGATCGTACCGGCTGGTGCGGAGTAACGACACCGCGATTTTATTGTTCGACAGCATTCGCCTGCTGTGTCGCAGGAAGATTCCACCAACCGCCGCCCAGCGCCTGAAACAGGGCCACCGAATCCGAGAGTCGGCTCGCCTGTGCCTGAATACGGCTAAGGGCTGTTTGTCGATACGCGAGTTCGGCATTCAATACCACCAACATATTGACCGCACCCGCTTGCGATTGTTGCCGGGTGATGCGTAAACTATTTTCAGCAGCACGCTCAGCATCCTGCAATGCTGCAGCGGTTTGAGCATCGGACTGAATCGCGCTCAGCGTATCCGCAACATTCTGAAACGCCAATAAAACGGTGTTGCGGTATTGTGCTGCAGCCTGATCATAAGCGGCCTGCACGGCGCGTTGTCGATGCATGAGTGCGCCGCCATCAAAGATGGGTTGCACTACATTTGCACTGATGCTCCAAAAACCTGTGCCGGAAGTAAACAATTTTGAAAGCATCGCTGCTGCGCTACCTGCGTTAGCCGTCAGACTGAAGTTTGGAAGCCGATTGGCGATTGCCACGCCGATCTGCGCGCTGGCCGCATGGAGCTGTTCTTCGGCTGCTCGCACATCAGGACGCTGCTGTACCAGCGATGACGGAAGACTCACTGGCAAAGTCGTGGGAAGCTTCAGCGTATCCAGTTCAATTTCGTTCGTTGGCACTTCACTTGGCAAGCGATTGAGCAATACAGCAAGTTGATTACCTTGTTGTGTGAGTTGTTGCTCAAGCGGAGGCAACGTGGCTTTTACCTGAGCGAGTGCCGTCTCTTGGGCAGCCACGTCAGCGAGTCCAATCTGGCCGAAGCTGCGCTGACGGTGCAGCAGATCGAGCTGACGTGTCGCGAGTTCCACCATCAAGCGCGTTGTCTTGATCTGGGCGCGGAGCGAAGCTTGTTGCACGACCGTGATGACAACATTGGTCGCCAGCGTGATGCGCGCGGCTTCCAGTTGAAAGCGCTGATTTTCCATTTCCGCCTGCAGCGACTCGACCTGTCTGCGGTTGCCTCCAAAAACATCAGGGACGTAGCCGATATTCAATTGCGCTGTGTGCAGCGTGTAGATGTTCGTGCCGGAAGCGAGGGGACTCGCCAGGTTCGGTGCGACCAGTTGCCTGATCGGGGTGTATTGCAGATCGACCGAAGGAAAAAACGTGCTCCTTTGTGCCAACATGTTTTCCCGAGCCTCACGCAGTGAAGCATCTGCGGCCTGTAGATTGGGGTTGGCCTCAAGCGCTTCTCGAATCAGTGTGTTGAGGGCGTCGGATTGAAACGCAGTCCACCAATCGTTCGGAATGTCCGCACCGACCGCGAAACTTTGAACGATGTCATCGGATCGTTCTGATGCTGGTGTCGAGGCAGGAAGAGGTTGCGCTGTGTAGCGATCAGTTGAGGGCGCCGCGGGTCGATGAAAGTCCGGGCCAACGGCGCAGCCAGCGAACAGACAAAAGATCATTGCCAACGCTGCCCATTTCAAAGCCGTCTCCAACCGAAGCGCTGGGTAATCTTGAGTACAAGCCACTTGATGATCAACAGTCATAACGGCACCTTTGTATTTGGTTCACCCGGCACGTCGGCCCCTGCTGCACCACGTTTACCCGATGATTCAAAGCGTCGTTCGACCAGATAATAGAGTGCGGGCAACCAGATCAAGGTCAGGCCGGTCGCTGTGACAAGTCCACCCACCACTACCGTGGCCAGGGGCCGCTGTACGTCGCTGCCCAGGCCGTGCGCAAGTGCCGCAGGCAACAGGCCAATTGCCGCCACAGTTGCGGTCATCAGTACGGGCCGAAAACGTTCATTCGCGCCGCGAATCACAGCCTCCCTGAGCGGCAAGCCTTCTTCGATGCGTAGCCGGTTCAAGTTGGAAATCATAATGATGCCGTTCATCACCGCTACGCCGAACAAGGCAATAAATCCAACCGCACTCGATACGTTCAGGGTCATGCCACGCAAATGTAGCGTGATCAATCCGCCGAGCGCACCAAGCGGTACCGCTAACAGGATCATGGTCGGCTGGCGCAGGTTCTTGAACTGCGCGAATAGCAGCACGAACATCAGCGCAATTACCATCGGCATAATCAACAGTAAACGCGCCTGGGCACGTTGCTGATTTTCGAATTGGCCGCCCCAGGTCAGATTAATACGCGCATGATCGTATTTCACGTGGGCTTCGATATTCTTCTTGGCGTCAGCAAGGAATGAAGAGAGGTCGCGTCCACGCAGATTGAGACGCACGGTGAGATGACGCTTGCCCATTTCTCGCGTGATCGTACTTTCGCCGTTGTCCAGGCTAATTTTCGCGACCTGTGCCAGCGGAATGCGCGCACCGCTCGGCGCACTCAGAACCAGTCGAGCAATGGAACCCGGATCGCTACGCGCTTCGGCTTTCAAACGAACCGCGATGTCATAGCGGCGTTCGTCAATATAAATTTGCGCGACAGGCGCGCCTCCGATGCCGGTGCCAATCAATTCGGCAATGTCGGCCACGTTGATGCCATAACGTGCCGCTGCTGCGCGATCAACCTCAATGCGAACCTGAGGCAGCGGCGGTTCCTGATCAATGATCACATCGGCGGAACCGGGCACGTTTTTCAGGGTCTCTTCGACTTCACTGGCGATGCGCCGCGTTTCCTTGAAGTCGTTTCCATAAATTTTTACAACCAGATCGCTATGTGCGCCGGCCAGCTTATCGAGCACGCCATCAATCATCGGCTGACTAAAGCCGACGTTGGTACCGGGCAACTGGGCGTAGCGCTGCGCCATCTTTTCAATCAGTTCCTGTTTGGTCAGGCCTGAAGCCCAAGTCGCTTCAGGATAGAGGCCAACGCTCACTTCGATGTGCGAGGGCGTGAACGGATCGGTGCCGTCATCGTTTCGGCCTAATTGTGTGACGATGTTAGAGACTTCCTTGAATTCATGCGTTGCCGTTCTCAGCTCGTTCGCCATCTCGGCCGCTTTGTCGAACGAAATACCCGGCGGCAATGTCACCTGTAGCCAGATCGAGCCTTCATCGAGATACGGCAAGAAGTCGCGGCCAATAGTTGCCCCAAAACCGATCACACAAACGAAAGCAAAGGCGAAGGCTGCGATGGTCAGCTCCCGTTTGCCGACGATACGCTCCAGAGTTTTCTCGTAATAGCGGTTAAGCGCGGCCAGCCCGGGATTGTGGAACAGTCGCTTGGGTTTGCGGTAAGCCAGATAAGCCAGGCCAGGAATCAGTAACAGTCCAACAACGAGCGCGCCGAGGAGGGCAAAACCAATTGCAAATGCCATTGGCGAGAAGAGCTTGTATTCAATACGTTGAAACGCAAACAAAGGGGCATAGGCGGTGATGATGACCACCATCCCAAAAAATATGGGGCGCGTAACTTGTATGGTGGCCTTGAGCACATCTTTGGCTGTCAGAGGTCGATCTTCATGTTGTTCGCGCCGGCTCAAAATATTTTCCATCACGACAATGGCTGCATCCACCACGATGCCAAAATCGATGGCACCGAGCGATAGAAGGTTGGCCGGAATCTTGAAGTGATGCATGAAGATAAATGCAGTCAGCAGCGATAGCGGAATCGTGATCGCCACAATCAGCGCCGCACGCGGACTGCCAAGAAATATCAGCAAGATGAAAGTGACGAGCACCATGCCCTCAATCAGGGTTTTTCCGACGGTGTGTACCGTGGCACTGACCAGCGCGGAGCGATCCAGATATGGCACGACCTTTACGTCTTTGGGCAGCAGATTATCGTTAAGGTCATTTACCGCTGCATGCACACCGTCAAGCACGCGTGAAGCGTTTTCGCCCTTCAGCAATAGCGCAACGCCTTCGATGCTGTCGGGGTGATTGTCTTTGCCCAGAATGCCATGACGTTCCTGCTCCCCGAGCTTTACCTCACCGAGTTCTTTCACCAGTACCGGCACACCGTTTTTCTGTGTGACAACGACATTGCCGAGATCATCGAGCCCATCGAGCAAGCCGACTCCGCGTACGACAAATCCTTGCTGACCACGAATCAGCACGCTGCCGCCAGCGCTGGCGTTATTGGCATTAATGGCTTGCGTAATCTGACTCAGGGAGACGTTGAATTTGGACAGTTTGGCTGGATCAAACTCCACCAGAAACTGGGTCGTGATGCCCCCAAAGTTCGTCACATCGGCGATCCCGGCCACTTGTTTGAGGCGGGGGATCACGTGCCAGAACTGCAGTTCCGAGAGTTCGCGCAGACCGCGGGTTTTTGATTCCAGGGTATAGCGGTAAATCTCGCCAATGGGGGATGTCAGTGCGTCCAGGCTGGGCTGGGCACCATACGGTAAGGAGACTCCGCCGATGCGTTCCTGCAGGCGCTGGCGTGACCAGTAATCTTCGGCCCCGTCCTGAAAAACGACGGTGACGAGCGACAGGCCGAAGGTACTCCTCGATCGCATGATATACATGCCCGGTGTACCCATAATTTCGCGCTCAAGCGGGATGGTGATCTGTTTTTCTACCTCTTCGGCAGCAAGGCCGGGAACCTGAGTCACAACTTGTGAACTCGTATCGGCAATATCCGGATAAGCTTCCAGCGGCAACTGGGTCCAGCAAAAGATCCCATACAGCGCCACGAGTATGAAAACCAGCCAAACAATGCCGCGTCGATTCATGCACAGCGTAACGAGGCGATCAATCATTAAGCAGGACTCCATCCTTAATGATCACGCGCTCACCGGCTTTCAAACCACTGACGATTTCGATGCGATCGCCCATCTGCGCACCCAACTCCACCACACGTGCCTGGAAATGCCAGGGTGCGACCTCGACGTACACGTGACTGAGGAAGCCACTTTGCACAACGGCGGCTGAAGGAACCAGCAAACCAGGATGTGGCCGCGTCAGTAAGGTGGCTTCGGCGAACATGCCGGGCTTGAGTCGCCCGTCACGATTCTCGAACAGCAGGCGCACTTTGACGCGGCGTGTATCAGGGTCGAGCAAATCGCCGACAAAGAGTACTTTGCCCGCCAAAGGTTTACCGGGATAGGCATCCAGCAGTACGCTGGCCGATTGGCCAACGTAAATCGCGCCGAGTTCGCCTTCATCGGCGTTGGCGGTCACAAATACACTCGAGAGATCGGCCACGGTCATCAGCGGCGCGGTGGCGTCATTCCAGTAACCCCCTTGTGCTGCATTCAGATCAACAACTCGGCCTGTAATGGGGGAGCGCACAGTCAGGCTGTTGTGATCCAACGCGTGGCCGTTGGCGGTCGTGCTGATATTCATGCCAAGCTGCGCGAGCTTGGCATTGGCTCGTGCTAACTCGCTGCTGGCTTGGGCGAAATCGTTCTCGGCCTGTTCGACGTCATGCTGGGCCGCGATTTCTGCGGTGGCCAATTGATGTTGACGTTCGAGTGCATGGTGGGCCAACGTCACCGCTGATTGCGCTTTTTGCGCATCACTGAGTGCCTGTGCGAAATCAGGTGAGTCGATACGGAAAAGCGAATCGCCAATGTGGACGCTGTCGCCGAGATGCTTATCAAGACTGGCAACGCGACCGGGCAGTGGCGGTAATACTTTCACCAGCTTGGCAGGATCGACCTCGACGGTGGCTGGCAATGTGAAAGGAGCCGAAACAGATTGTTCGGTCACACTTTGGATGATCAGTGAATGACGCAAGGCCGAGCGCTCGGGTACGAAGACCTGGCCATCGGCGCGTTGCAAAGTCTGATTAGCCGTGTCGTCAGCCTGGGATGAATCCGCATGCAGCAGCGGTAGCCACCATACAAAACAGCCCGCTGCCACGAACGCCAGCGCGGCGAACAGCCACTGCGCTCTGCTGAGCTTACTCAATTTCATGCTTGCTCCAAAGATGGGATTCAACCGCTGACATTCGAAATCAATGTTCGAATATCATTGCTCGCTTGGAATGTTTAATTTCTACTTGTGTTCTTAGTGTGCGACTCGTGTAAAGCGCTTGTAGTCATAGAGAAAGGTGCAGCGCACAATAATAGCGATACAAACCTGAAGAACGGCTCAAGAAAGTCTGAAGTTTTCTTCAGAATTAAAATGTGTTGCAGGTCAATCAAAATGAAAAGCCTGGCTAGATTCCTGGCCTGAATAAAACGGGAAGCCCGTATGAGAATTTTGGTCGTCGAAGACGATAGAAAGGCCGCACGACTGCTATCCAGAGGTTTTCAGGAGGAAGGTTTTGTGGTCGATATCGTTCATACCGCTGAAGATGGTGACGAACGGGCTTTCGTAGTCGAATACGATCTGATTGTTCTGGACTGGATGTTGTCGGGTCAGAATGGTCTGGCCTTATGTCAGAACTTGCGTCGGCGCAACGTGCAGGTGCCCATTCTGATGTTGACCGCACGGGATGCCTTGGGTGACCGTGTGCTTGGACTTAATTCGGGCGCTGATGATTATCTGACCAAGCCCTTTGCCTTCGAGGAGTTGTTGGCCCGGACGCGAGCCTTGCTGCGCCGATCCGAACTCACTCGACCCGTCAAACTGGTGGTCGCGGATCTCACGCTGGATCCAGCGAGTCTATGTGTGAAACGCGCGAATCAAGTGCTTGATCTGACGCGTAAGGAATACGCGATTCTGGAAATCCTGATGCGTCGCCATGGTGAAGTCGTCAGTCGTCTGCGCTTGGCCGAACATGTATGGAAAGATGATCTGATTGCCATCGACAATCTGATTGACGTGCATGTCAGTAACTTGCGCAGAAAGGTCGATACGCCTGGGAGCGCACCTCTGATTCAGACGGTGCGCGGTCACGGCTTTCGTCTTGCATTACATGAAAAGCCGGGTGAAAAGCCGATTGAAAAGCTTGGTGACAATCTTTCCTGACGATGCGGCTACCTAGCTTTCGCACCAGGCTCGCACTCGCACATACCGCGGCTATTGTGGTTGTTCTGACCTTGACCGCTTTCGGCGCTTATTGGAGTCTGTCACGCGTTATTCATGATCAGCTCGACGCAGCGCTACTGGCACTGGCAGAAACGGAACTGGGCATGTTGCCGCAGATTGCGGAACAGCCAGTTGCGGTGCTTGGTGCACCATCCGGTTCAGCACCCCCTTCATTTGTACGGCTGGATCGATTGATCCAGATTGTTGATGCTGATGGACAGGTACTTGCGCGTAGTGCGAATCTCGGCGGGGCGCGATTGCCCACTTCCCCCGCGTTGCTTACTCGTCTCGCGAAACGCGAGATCGTTTTTGAAACACTTGTCGGTTTTGGCGAAGAACCAGTGCGTATGGTTTCTATACCGGCGGGGTCGATACCAGGACATCCATCCATCCGCGCCATCCAGGTCGCAGGGTCGCTGGACGACGTCAATAATGTATTGAGCTCGGCCAGCATCCTGTTTGTGGTCATGGGGATCGCGTTAATGCTGGCGGTGACCTTTGCCGGTACCGTACTGACACGGCGTGCATTTCTGGCGATTGATGACGTCGTACGTCGTGCACATCAGATTGGCGAAGCTAATATCAATCAGCGTCTACCACACCCTGGAACGAATGATGAGATCGGCCGACTCATTGAGACCTTGAACGAAATGTTGGCACGCCTCCAGAAAAGTTTTGAACTGCAACGACGTTTCACGGCAGATGCCTCGCATGAATTGCGCTCACCGCTTTCACGTTTGCGTATGGAATTGGAAGTCGCATTGCGGCGTCCGCGTGATGAAGCCGAATATGTTGAGACGCTGCATTCGTGTCTGGAAGAAGTGGAGCGACTCACGTTGCTCGTTGAGGAACTCCTGACGTTAGCCCGGATTGACGCGGGTCAGGAACGCAGTCTGCTTGAAATGGTTTGTTTGAATACGCTCGCTGAAGAAACGATTGCCCGTTTTGGACCGACCGCTGAGGCCCGCCAGGTTTTGATCGAGTTGGTCTCGTCGCAGCCGGTCACCGTAAGAATTGCACGCGCATCGGTAAGCATGGTGCTGACTAATCTTCTGGACAACGCTCTCAAATTTTCTTCATCAGGGCAACGCGTCACAGTCGCTGTCAACACCAGTGACGCTGATGCCGTGCTTAGTGTTTCCGATCAAGGGCCCGGGGTCAGTATCGATGATCTTCCACACCTGTTCGAGCGCTTCTACCGTGGTTCGGCGGCACCAGCAGAAGAGGTGGCTGGCGTTGGACTGGGCCTCGCTGTCTCGCAAGCCATCATCAATTCACACGGCGGCCGTATTGAGGTAGCAAATCTGCCGAATGGTGGCGCCGTTTTTACAATCCGGCTGCCACTCGCTACAACAGCCTGAAGTACCGTTACTTGTTCTTCCCCACCACCAGTAACAATACGCCGGCTGCAATTGCAGCACCGCTCACGATCATGGGAACGTTGATCGTTTCTTTCTCGGTCACTTTCAGCTCAAGCGGCCCAATGCTCGCGGCGGTCTTTTGCTTGTCGTAGCTAAAGCCACCATAGACCAGGCCGAGTGCACCCAGTGCGATCAGCACGATCCCGATAATTTTTGTCATTCCCATATTGTTCTCCGACGTTGACAGTTATAAAACGTCCAGTTGGTTCACTTCCCCCATGAATCTTTGAGGGTCGCAATCCGGTTGAACACTGGTGCACCAGGCTTCGAGTCTACACGGTCGGTGATGAAGTAACCGTGGATTTGGCTTGATTCGCTTCTATGTTCGACTTTAGTTCGGCCTCGCGAAACATCAAAGTGAAGCGAACCAGTTCATCCAGCCAGCGCAAGCGTTCGATTTCCGGCACTTTGGCGTAAGCCCGTAAACGTTCTTCACTGATTTCGTATTTACAGTCGATAAAGTCAGGCCGCATGACGGTATTCAAGTGGCAGTAAGCCCTCTTTTTTAGCGTCGAGAAGAACAATCTCCACTACGGTACCGTCTTCTGCGTAGCTGATGTTGGTATTCCAGTCTTGGGATACTTCACGCACGATGGCTTTGTCCGATACCCTGATCTGGAAAATGTCATCTTTTTCGAAATAAATAGCTTTCATGGCTGAGGCTCCCATCAGTGCATGACGGTTTTTACAACAACAGTATTGTCGATTACGGCTGCAACACAAAGCAAATTATCTTCGCGGCCATGAACCTTCTTGTACAGCCAGTAGTGATTGGTCCCTGCCGACTTGAGTTCGCCGGTATCGATAATACCCAGTAATAGATCGGCCTCAATTGACCGTTCGATCATTCTTAAGCGTGCATGATCAGTCAAAATAACCGGCAAACCGAAGCGTGTGCTAAACATCACTTGTTCCACGAGTCCCTCAGCGTCGCAATACGGTTGAATACTGGCGTTCCAGGTTTTGAATCTACACGGTCGGCGATGAAGTAGCCGTGACGCTCGAATTGATAACGTTCTTCCGGTAATACCTTGACCATGCCGGGTTCGAGATACGCGGTGATGAGCTTGATCGAATCCGGATTGAGGGCTTGCAGAAAATCTTTACCACTGGCATCGGGTTGGGCATCGGTGAACAAACGATCATAAAGGCGGACTTCGGCAGGCAATGCGGTTTGCGCAGCCAGCCAGGTGATGGTGCCTTTGACCTTGACCGCATCAGCGCCGGGCGTGCCGCTTTTGGTATCCATCAGAACGGTCGCCTGTACTTCAATCACTTTGCCGTCAGCATCCTTGGTACAGCCGGTGCACTCGACGATGTAGCCATACTTGAGTCGCACCTTGTTGCCGGGGAAGAGCCGGAAGTAACCTTTGCTGGGTACTTCCATAAAGTCTTCGCGTTCGATCCACAGTTCGTGGCTGAATGGAAAGGTGCGCCTGCCCATTTCTTCATGATGAGGATGAATTGGAGCTGAACATTCTTCGATGTCGCCCACGGGCCAATTGGTAATCACAAGCTTGAGCGGATCGAGAATCGCAATCGCGCGCGGGGCTTTCGGGTCGAGGTCGTCGCGCAAGGCGATTTCCAAAGTGCTGTAATCGATCCAGCTGTCGCTCTTGCTTACGCCGATGCGTTCGCAAAACAACTGAATACTTTCCGGCGTATAGCCACGCCGACGCAGGCCCAGTACAGTGGGCATGCGCGGGTCGTCCCAGCCGCTGACACGACTTTCATCGACAAGCTGTTTGAGTTTGCGCTTGCTGGTGACCACGTAAGTCAGATTCAGACGTGCGAATTCGTATTGATGCGGTAGCGGGTGCACCAGCAAGCCGCCTTCGGCCAAACGTTCGAGCACCCAGTCATAGAACGGGCGTTGATCCTCGAACTCCAGCGTGCAGATGCTATGGGTAATTTTTTCAAGAGCGTCTTCGATCGGATGCGCATAGGTATACATCGGGTAGACGCACCAGGCATCACCACTACGATGATGATGGGCAAAACGGATGCGATAAATGGCAGGATCGCGCATATTGATATTGGGCGAGCCCATATCGATTTTGGCGCGCAGGACCATGCTGCCTTCCGCGTGTTTGCCTGCACGCATTTCGCGAAAGCGCGCAAGGCTGTCAGCAACGGTTCGATTGCGAAACGGACTGTCGGTACCGGGTGTGTTGAAGTCACCGCGATGTGTGCGAATTTCATCGGCACTTTGTTCGTCCACGTAAGCATGACCCGCTTCGATCAAACACTCCGCTGCGCGATACATGAAGTCAAAATAATCGCTGGCGTAAAACAGATTGGTACGGCCCCGTTCCTCACCTTGTTCCTCATACCGGAAGCCAAGCCAGTTCACGCCTTCGATGATGGCATCAACATATTCCTGGCTTTCTTTTTCCGGGTTGGTATCGTCAAAGCGCAGATGACACTGGCCACCATAGTCGCGCGCCAGTCCGAAGTTCAGGCAGATACTCTTGGCATGACCCACATGCAAATAACCGTTCGGCTCGGGCGGAAAACGAAGCCTGATTCGGGCTGTATCGAGCGGAGCGCTGGCATGATGCGCAGCATCGCCCGCAGTTCCGGCCCAACGGCGTTGATCCAGTTTGCCGCTGGCCAAATCGGCGTCGATGATATTGCGCAGAAAATTGCTGGCCGGTGCGGAGGCCGCTTCGTTTTTGGGAGACTTGGGTGTTGGAGCATTCATGCGGACATTTTACCGTAGCCCTCTCTTGCTACTCGCCAATGCTTGTAAGGTTCCTGCTGCAATTCCGACCAGAATGGGTCATCAACTCAGAAGGATTGCCATGAAGTCATTGCCCATGTTTGTTTTTTTGGCGGGATTGTCCCTGGCATTGGCTGTGCAGGCGCAGACTTGTACGCGATCCAGTGGCGCCAATACCGTGGCCCTGCTTGAGCTATATACCTCTGAGGGCTGCAATAGTTGTCCGCCTGCGGACCGGTTTGTCGGTGAACTGGTCAAGCACAGTGATCCAGACCGTCTCATTCCGATTGCCTTGCACGTCGATTACTGGGATTACATCGGCTGGCAGGATCGTTTTGCCTCGCCCGGTTATACCCAGCGTCAATACTGGGAGAATGAAAAAAGCAGCGGGCATCGATCCGCCTACACCCCGGAAATTTTTCTGTCAGGAAAAGAATCGCGTGGATGGGGGAGTGGAGATATCCAACGACAACTGGCGCAAGTCAATGCCCTTCCGGCACAAGCTCATCTAAGCCTCAGTATTCAGCCAGATCATCGATTTAAAGTGAATGCCAGTGTGCAACCGGGCATTGCTCAGGATGACATTCGCATTTTTGTGGCGCTGACCCAAAATGGTCTGAGCAGCGCGGTAAGGGCTGGTGAAAACCAGGGCGTAACGCTACATCATGATGCGGTCGTGCGTCAGTGGATTGGACCGCTGCCTTTGCAGAGCGTGGTTGAGCCAACACCCCCGAACACAGGCGAAGGCGGTGCACTGAATATCGTTGCATTTGCCCAGAACATCCGTACCGGTGCTGTATTGCAGGCGCTTTCCATGCCCTGGGCCTGTAACAAAATCTGAAAGCCGTTTGCAAGGGTGTGGGAAGCCCTATTCATCTGTCAGGCGGGACATGGGAGATGCTTGCTCTAGAATAAGCTCACTTTGAACCATCTATTCTCACCGAGCTGTTATGCATCTTCTCAATCGTTGGGCTTTTAGGTTAACTAGTCGTACTTTTACCCGATTCCTATTTGGGCTTGTTTCCGCCCTGTTGGGTGGTACGGGTTTGAGCATTTATACCAATGCCTTGGCCAAAACCGAAATCAAGGTTTGGCACTCCATGCTCGGCGCTTCCGAGATTACGTTCAGCGAGTTGGTCCAACGCTTTAATGCGCAGCAGCATGAGGTGCAGGTCGAACTCGAATACAAGGGCGACCCTGCGACGACGGTCAACAGTGCACTGCTTGCCTTCCGTGACAAGCAGGCACCCGAACTGGTTCAAGTACAAGATGATCTGGCTGAAGATTTTCTGGAGATCAAGGGACTGGCGAAACCTTTGGGCGAAGTGTTGAGCCTGGTTAAATCGCCCGATTACAATTTTTTTCTTCCGGCTACTTTGATGTTCATGAAGGACGCCAAAGGTCAACTTTATGGCTATCCATTGACGGCGGGCGTCCCGGCTTTTTTCTACAACAAAGATGCTTATCGCAAAGCGGGCCTGGACCCCAACCAACCGCCACATACCTGGCGCGAGCTGCAAGCGCAATTGTTAGCGCTGAAAAATCCGGCGACCGGTATTACCTGCGGCTATACCACCAGTGACGCTGTGTGGATCCACGTCGAGAACCTGGCCGCAATTCACGGGCTGAACATTGCCACCAAAAACAATGGACTGGATGGACCCGGCGCGCAGCTGATGTTCAACGATTTACTCCATGTGCGTCATATGGCCTTGATGGAAAGCTGGATCAAGAGCCTGCTGTTCACTTATTCCGGTCGTGGCAATGAAGGCGATGTGCGCTTTGCTTCAGGCGAGTGCGCCACCCTGACTTCGGCCAGTACGGCATTGGGTGAATTGCTCCGAACCGCAAAATTCGACTTTGGCGTTGCGCCGTTGCCCATTTACGATGAGGCCAGCAAGACGGGGCTGAATTCGCAGATTGGTGGCTCCGCTCTTTGGGTGATTGGAGGTAAAAAACCTGAGCAATACAAAGCCGTAGCCCAATTTCTGGCGTTTCTTTCCACGCCTGTGATTGCCACTGAATGGCATCAGAAAACGGGTAGCCTGCCATTGACCCAAACCGTTTTCCTGACTTCGGAAAAAGGTGGGTTTTATGAACGCCAACCGGGTTTTGCCGAAGTGATCCGGCAGGCAATCAGTAAACCGGTCACACGCGGCATTCGTCTGGATCATTACAACAAGGTACGAGACGTGATCCGCACCGAACTGGAAGAGGTCTGGCTTGGCGACAAGCCACCCAAGCTGGGGCTGGATGAGGCGGTGCGTTTGGGCAATATTGCTATGCGTGGCAACGTGGCTGAGACTTCGGTTGCGAAGGCTGTGCCCAAGAAAATGGGAAGCAAAACCGTCTCAGGCAAGTGCGCGGCAGTTTGTTGACGCATCACAAACCAATTAACCATCACTCGACTAAGACGTGAATTTCAACTGGCCCTATCCCAAAACGATTGCTCATCGCGGAGCGGGGAAGTTTGCGCCTGAAAATACTTTGGCGTCGATGAAAAAGGGACTCGAATTCGGCTATCGCGCTGTCGAGTTCGATGTGATGCTGACCGCTGACGACGTCCCGGTGTTGATGCACGATCCGCTGTTGGGCAGGACTGTAGCGGGACAGGGCAGTATCGCGCAGTTGCAGGCAAGCGAGTTGACGCGCATGGATGCCGGACGATGGTTTGGCTCTGAGTATGCGGGTGAAACGGTGCCGCTGTATGAAGACATCGTACGGTTTTGCCGCCAGCACGGGATCTGGATGAATGTCGAGATCAAGCCCGTGCCCGGCTATGAGCAACGCACCGGAGAGGTCGTTGCGGCATTGACTCAAAGCCTGTTCGCCGATGAAGCGGACTGCAACCAGTGGCCATTGTTCTCATCCTTTCAGATTGATGCCCTGGAAGCGGCCCGTTATACGGCACCGGACATCCAGCGTGGCTGGTTGCTGGATCGCGTTCCGCCCGACTGGCTGGAACGCATCAGGGTACTGGACTGTGTTGTCATGGATTGCAACCATCTGCATCTTGACCAGAATATTGTGACTCGTATCAAAGCCGAAGGTTACGGCCTGATGAGTTACACCATCAATGATGCCGCGCGAGCGCAAGAGCTATTTGCCTGGGGCGTCGATGCACTCTGTACGGATCGTATCGATCTGCTCTCAGCCAGCTGATTGAAACTGTCGATTGGTTACCGGGTTTACAAAGCGTTTTATCGAGAGCATTAGTTTGGGTTGCTGGGTGAGATACTGATACCGGGCGCAGGCTGTACGGGCCGCACTGGAAGCCGGTACGACTGTCGCACACCATTGACCTCCATCTCAATCGCGTCAGAACGAATGCCCACCAGACGGCGTCCTTCGACATTGTTGCCAATCTGGTAGGCCTTGGCCGGGCGGCCATCGACACTGATCAAGACGCTTCCATTTCCGTTCTGATGAACCGTATCGGCAATAACGCCAACGACCTGCACGTTTTCAGAAAGCGTGCCCGCAGGATAAGAGCCGAAAAGACGTGACGTACTTATCAAGCCAGTGGCGGTGCTGTTTTGGAGCACGGGCGACGACACGGTCGGTGGCACGGGCAGCGGCGAACCGGCTAGGAGCGTTGCCGCCCAGCGCGCCAGCAGGGCGCACAGCGCAATCAGCAACAGGGCTTCGATCAGCAAAATCCAGCGCGGGCTGGCTCTCAGGGTGGATTGAATCATGATGGCGCTCAGATGAAAGGTGGGAACTGTCACAAAGAGTGTAAGTCAGTCCTGCGATAATAAGAATTCAAATAAAACCTGCAAGTCAATCCGTTAACCGTTCGGCTGCGTATAAGACGATGAGACGATGGATCAAGACGATGGATCAGCCAGAAATAAACGAGGATCAACCCATATCATGACCAAACCAGCCTTACAGTTTAAGCGTGCGCGCGGTTTTACCCTCGTCGAGATTATGGTCGTTGTGGCCATACTCGGCATCCTCGCCGCATTGATTGTCCCCCGCATTATCGGTCGTTCTGATGACGCCCGTGTGATTGCGGCTAAACAGGACGTGGCCACGCTGATGCAAGGACTCAAGCTCTACCGGCTCGACAACCAGCGTTACCCGAGTAACGACCAGGGGTTACGCGCGCTGGTGGAAAAACCGACGACCGAACCTTTACCCAATAACTGGAAGCAAGGTGGTTATCTCGACAAATTGCCCAAAGATCCCTGGGGCAATGCTTACCAATATTTGCAGCCGGGCATTCATGGTGAAATAGATGTGTTCAGTTTCGGTGCCGATGGCCAGCCCGGGGGAGGCGGTTATGACGCCGATATCGGTTCCTGGGATTTGTAATCACTCCCTGATTTGAATGGCCAATCGCCCCACGTCGTCGCGTTTTCAGCCGGGTTACACCCTGGTGGAGTTGCTGGTCGTCCTTGCACTGTTCGGCATCCTGCTCGGCATTGCGAGTCTGAGCGCGGCACCTGATACCAAAGCCAAACTGACGCGCGACGCCGAGCGTTTGCAGACCTTGTTTGAACTGGCAACCGAAGAAGCTCAACTGAGATCTCGTCCCATGGCCTGGCGCGGCAACGCCGAGGGCTATGCTTTTTTTCTGCGCGATGCAGATGGTTGGAAACGAATGGAGCAGGATTATCAATTCAAGCCGCGTTCATGGGATTCAGGCAAGGTTCAGCTGGACTTGATGCTGCGCCAAGCCCTGAACAATGGTCTGCAAGCCCAACTCCCATCCGATCAAGATGCGACGGATGCAGTGCTTGAATTTCCGCGTGACGGCACGCCACCGCCTTTCCAGCTTGGCATGCAGGCTGGTAATGAACACATGCAGCTGCGCGGTGATGGGACCGGGCGCTTTGTGATGAATGCCGCCCAGTGAATTTCGTTCCTGTTTTTTCTGAAAAGCTCCCCGAACGTGAATGCGGCTTCACTTTGGTTGAGGTTCTTGTCGCGCTGGTCATTGTGGCCTTGGTACTGGCGGCCAGTCTGCGAGCAACCGGCGTATTGACGACTACCCAGCAGAGTTTGCGGGCATCGACCATGGCGGCCTGGAGCGCAGACAACCGGCTGGCCGAGCTACGACTCGCGCACGTGTTGCCGCCCTTAGGACGCACGGAATCGCCTTGTCCCCAGGCCGATCTGCTACTCACTTGTCTGGTTGAAGTCAGTGCTTCTCCGAATCCAGCGATGAACCGTATTGATGTCTGGGTGGGGTTGCAAAGCGAACCGGAACATTCGCTGGCCTACCGCATCGGTTTTGTCTCAGCACTCCCATGAGCACGCAAACAATCCATGTTCCGAAGGCTCAGCAAGGCTTCACCTTGTTGGAGTTGATCGTTGCGGTCAGCATCCTTGCCCTGATCGCAGTGTTTGCCTGGCGTGGACTCGATGCGATTGTGCAGACTCGTGATTCGTTACACCTGTCTCAGAATCGTATCGATGATTTGCAGCGTGGCTTTAACCGCATTGAGCGCGATACGCTTCTGGCACAGGACATCCGCCGCGTGGATTCAGGCATGCGCTTGCTCGCCGACAATGGCGCCATCGTCGAATACAGGTTGCAGGGCACCAGTCTTTGGCGTCGCGTGATCAACACCGGCAATGGATCGGTCGACGAAGAACAACGTTTGTTTGACGACGTGGCAAGCTGGAATCTGGACGTCTTCCATCGCACTCCCGACGGAGCTGCGAGCTGGATGGCGGTACCGAGTGAGGTAACCGTCACGCAAGGCCCGGTCCCAAATCCCGCGCCCGCTGCATCAGCGACGAATCCGAATGTTTCAACGCTTCCCGCGACGCGATTTGCTGTGCCGACCTTTCCTGGCAATCCGGCTCAAAGCACTACAACACCGAATCCCGCATTCAATCCATCTGCAACAGACTCACCTCTTCGCCAAAACAGCATCAGCGGTCTGCGCATGATGATGAAGCTCACACAAGGTGGTCAGGTACAGCGCATTTTTCTGCTCGGGAGTGGCGCATGAGAGCGCGTCAGCACGGTGTGGCCATCATCACTGCATTGGTGGTCGTGGCCGCGGCTACAGCCGCCGTGGCAGGCATGCTGTGGCGGCAATCAGTCGCGGTACGTAAACTGGAAAATCAGAATGCGCTCGATCAGGCCCGCTGGCTGGGACGCTCGGCCATCGAATGGTCACGTCTGATTTTGTTGCAGGACGCACGCAGTTCAGCGGTCGATCATTATGGCGAGCTCTGGGCGGTGCCTTTGGAGGAAACACCGGTGGCTAACCGCTCTCGTAACCCGTCTGACAGCCGGGACAGCATTCCGTCCGGCAACCCTATCGTCACCGGTCGCATGCTGGATGCTCAGGCGCGTTTCAATCTGACCAATCTGATCTCGAATGCGCCGGCGCCCGATCAGAAACAGCCCGCGTTGCCTTATAACCAGTCCGCTTATGTTGCCCTCCAGCGCCTGCTCCGTATTCTGAATCAGCCCGAAGATGCTGCGACGGTCATTGCCAACCGCATGACGCAAGCACCGCGACCGATGGACTTCGATCATCTGGCCGCAGAGCTGGTTCAACAGCACAGTCTGGATGCCAGAATAGCTGAAGTCTTGCGACCCTTTGTGGTGGTGCTTCCTAAGCGTGCACCCGTTAATTTCAATACAGCACCGCCCGAAGTGATGGCCGCCATGTTCGAAAAACTGTCTCTGAGTCAGGCGCGTACATTGGCAGCCAGTCGTGACCGGATTTTTTTCAACCAGGTCTCGGATATTCTGTCCCGTCTGCCTCAGGTGGATGCTTCTGCGGCGAGTGCCGGTGGCGACATCGCCGTCAGTAGTCATTATTTTGAACTGCAAGGGCTGGTACGCTATGGGCGGGCAGAATATGGCTTGGACGCGCTGCTGGAACGCGATAATGGCGGTCTGAGCCGGGTAGTGAATTTGCAGGAACAATGATTTGAACACATCAGAACAGATCGTGACAAAACAAGCGCCGAACCTCTCTTCGATCAGCCGCGCCAGTTTCTTGCCAGCGAATGCGCTGATCGTGCGTGTGCCGCCCCGTCGCACAGAAAATCTGCAGGCTGAAGGTGGCATGCAGTATCGCTATTTCGTGCGCGAGGCTGGCCGTGTCACCAGTCAGGGAATCTGTCCCTTGCAAGAATTGCCTCGTGTCGCCAATGAAATCGTGTTGTTGCTGGCTGCTGAAGATGTGCTGTTGACCCAGGCGGTGGTTCCGCCTGTTGCAGCCAGCCGTCTGCGCGAAGCTTTACCCAACTTGATTGAAGATCGCGCGCTGAACGAATCTAGCCGTTTGCATGTTGCTCAACTCAGCAATGCAGTGGTGCCGGGGTCTCAACAAACACTTGCGGTTCTGGATCGCGCATGGCTTGGGCGAGTGATCGAGCGTTTCCAGTTGGCTGGGCATCGAGTTCGATACGTGCTGCCCGAGTCGCTCTGTATTCCGTTTACGGCGGATGAATGGACGCTGGCTTGTCTTCCTGAAATGGAGGGCACAACCAGCCTTTGTTTGCGTAATGGAGCGGATCGGGCAATGGCGCTTCTTTCCGATGTCGAAAGCGCCAGCCTGCTGTTACAGGCCCTGATCGAACGGACACAATCCGCTCCATCGGTACTCAAGATTTATGCGGCATCTGAACAAATGTCCGAAGCGATAAAGCTGGTGAATGCCTTGCCGCAGGGATTGATTGCGACCCAGATGATCACTGCCGACCCGATCCAGCAGTGGCTGGAGGGTGTTCATTCACAAACCAGTTTCGCATTTCACCCGCAGACCTTGCTGCAACATGAATTTGCGCGCTCGTTGTTTGATGCATCCCAATGGCGCACGTGGCGACGTGTGGTGATATTGATCGCTGCGTTGTTTATGGTTCAGATTATCGGCATGCAGATTCAATGGGCGCAATTGCGTAAGGAACGCAGCGAACTGCGCGAGCAGTCGTCCAGTCTGCTGAAGACGGCGTTTCCAACCACCACCACGATTCTCGATGCGCCTTTGCAAATGGAGCGCTCGCTCGCGGGTCTTCGCGCTAACGCAGGACAAAGCGATCCGGGCGACTTCAGCGCTTTGCTTAGCGCAGCGGGACAAATTTTTATCGGTGTACCTGCCAATTCATTTCGTGGCATCGAGTATGGAGCGGATCAGGCTCGCAGTCTGCGTATACGCCTAACACCAACTGCAGCTGCGGGCAGCGACCAGCAAGCCAATCTGGTTCAGCGTGCCACCGCATCGGGCTACGACTTGCGTTTTGAAAGTGCAGGCTCACCAGGTTCACCAGTACCCGTCACGAATCCTGGTGAAATCACCGCGTGGCTGCATCCCAAGGGAGCTTCACGATGAGCGGATTGAATGCGGTGATACATTCGATGCAAGCAAGGTGGGCCAGTCGCCAGCCGCGTGAACGTCTGCTGCTCATGACCGGAATGGGTGCGCTGATTCTGATCATTGCTTATCTGTCGCTGTGGGAACCGGCTGCTCGCGGCATCCGACAATTAGGGGTCGAACTGCCAATGCTACGCACGCAATATGCCGCAATGCAGGCGATGGCACAGGAAGTTGCTCGCTTGCGAGGCCGTCCCTCGTCGGCCAAGCTGCCGCAGTCCGAACAAGTGACCGCCGTACGTCAGTCGCTCGAACGGGTTGGCCTCAAGGCCAGTGTCGAATCCGCCGGGGACGGTCGTGTACGTATACGCATCGAGGACACGGACTATGCCGCATGGGCTGCGTGGCTGGCGAGCGTGGAAAATGACTTAGGTGCGCGTACTGCGAAAGCGAGCCTTTCTGCATTGAGCGCCGGTAATGCGGCGGCGGCTTCGGGCCATGTGCGCGTCGAGCTTGTACTTGATTTTTCCAAACCGGTTTCTGGCGCAAGCAAATCCTGACATGCCTGCCTTGGCCATGCATCCACTTCAGCCATCATCCAGTCGGGGCGAAACTCGCGGATTGCAAGCTGCTATTCCTGGTGCCACAAAAGTTTGGATTGGAGCTGCCGCCTTGCTGGTGGTGCTACTAACCCTGCTGATCTTGTTCCCCGCGAACTGGCTGGCCTCCTGGATAGCCCAGCGCAGTGATGGCCGCATCATCCTGGCGGATGCACAAGGCACCCTTTGGCGCGGCAGTGCCGTGCTTGGATTTGCAGAGCCGGGCAATGGGCCGCTTGCTAACCGTGCGTTGGCTTTGCCTGGAAGAGTCGAATGGCAGGTCAATCCCATATTTCGATCCAGTCCGGAATCAAGCGTTCCTGGTCTTGCGATCTGGTTGCAACATGATGGTGTGCTGACACAACCGCTGCAATTGCAACTGGGGATGTCGAGCTTTTCAGTCAGTTCTGGTCAGGCCAACTTGCCGTTGGCATTGAGTCGTCTGGCTGGTGCACCGATGAATACCTTGCGACTGCAGGGCTCGGCGCAGTTGCAATGGAATCACTTTACGATCTCGTCGGGTAAAGCAACGCCAGGCGATGTTGCAGCAGGTACGATTCAACTCATCGACGTCAGCTCTGCGATCAATGCAGCCATTGCCTCTGTACGGCCCTTGGGTACTTATCGCATGAACTGGCAAGCGGATTCCTTGGGGCGTCTTCAGTATCAAGTGCTGACGGTGAACGGGCCATTGATGATCGATGGACAGGGGTCAAGTGCAGCTGGCTTTTCGGGACGCGCCATGATTGCACCCGGCACCCCGGTCATCACGGTCCAGCGCTTGCAACCGCTATTGAATGTGCTCGGTCGCCGCGCGAATGATGCTGGAAATGAACAAACGGTCACGATCCGAATTGGAAGTTAGATAGAACAAAGTCATCAGGATTCTTATGCAAACCAAACCAACCCAATCCAGACTGTTCCATGTGACCATGGCACTGACCTTGATGTTCGCGACAGAGCACGCCCTCGCGCAGCCTGGTTCGAAATCAGTACGGCCAGCCAATGCGGCCAACACAGCCAACACCAACAATGGCGACGTGGTTTCGCTCAATTTTGTCAATGCCGATATCGAAGCGGTGATGCGCGCAGTGGGGCAATTCCTGAAAAAGGATTTCCTGGTCGATCCCCGCGTCAAGGGCACGATTACGCTGACCACTGACAAGCCGGTCACCCGTGCCGAGGCCTATGGCATGGTGCTGACCGCGTTGCGTTTCCAGGGCTTCGCTGTGGTTGAGAACGGCGGCGTTGCCAAGGTGCTGCCGGAAGCCGATGCCAAGTTCGCCGGTGGTCCGATCCAGATTTCCAGTGGCACCGCACGCAGTGATGGCATTCGTGGCGACCAGATTGTTACGCAAATTTTCCGGCTTAACTACGAATCGGCCAGCAACATGGTCAACATGCTGCGCCCACTGGTGACCGCCAATAACCCGATCACGGTTAACCCCGGCAACAACTCACTGGTCATCACTGACTATGCAGAGAACCTGCAACGCCTCGGCAAGATCATCGCAGCGGTCGATACGCCCGCGTCGAGCGAGACGGATATTTTCGTACTCAAAAATGCGCTCGCTGTGGACCTCGCACCGCTGCTGCAACGTCTGCTTGAACCGGCTGCAGGTGGAGCGGTGGATGCGGGGCAGCGCGTGACTGTATTGCCCGAACCACGTACCAATACCTTGTTGCTGCGAGCGACCAGTCCGGCTCGCCTGAACTATGCGCGAGGCTTGATTGAAAAGCTCGATGTGCCCACCGCATCGGCTGGCAACATTCACATCGTCTATCTGAAAAACGCAGACTCCACCAAGCTCGCACAAACCTTGCGATCCATCATGTCGGGTGATACCTCTGCACCCACCACTACTCCATTCAGCGGAAGCTCCGGGATGAGTACCGGCACCCAGGGTCTGGGTACGAACCAGTTGTCATCTGCCCCGTCCGGTGTGCCGAATGCTCAAGGCTCCAGTTCTTCAACGCTGGCGAATCCCTTTGCATCGAGTTCATCGTCGTCGCTTAGCGGCGGTGGTTTCATTCAGGCAGACGCAGCCACGAATGCATTGATCATCACTGCAGCCGAACCGCTTTACCGTAACCTACGTTCCATCATCGACAGCCTGGACGTGCGCCGTTCGCAAGTCTTTGTCGAAAGTCTGATTGTAGAAGTGACCGCAGAAAAGGCCGCCGAATTTGGTGTGCAATGGCAAGACCTCACAGGCATTAATAAAAGTGGTACCAATGTCATCGGCGGCACCAACTTTGGCGGTACGGGCACCAACATCATCGGTGGTGCGAGCAATATTGCGAGCCTGGGTCAGGGGCTGAATATCGGCATCGTCAAAGGCCAGATCAATATTCCGGGCATCGGCACGGTAACCAATCTTGGTTTTCTGGCGCGTGCGCTTGAAACCGATTCCAACGCCAATATTCTTTCCACGCCGAATCTGCTGACCCTCGACAACGAAGAGGCCAGCATCATCGTCGGTCAGCAGATTCCCTTCGTCACCGGTCAGTATGCGCAGACCGGCACATCGAGTTCGGTCACGCCATTCCAGACCATACAACGTCAGGACGTGGGCCTGTCACTCAAGATCAGGCCACAGATTTCCGATGGTGGCACGGTCAAGATGCAGATCTATCAGGAAGTATCTAGTGTCGTGAATACCGGCACCACGTCCACCGTAGGCCCGACGACCAACAAGCGCGCGATCCAGACTTCGATCCAGGTCGATGACGGTCAGATCATCGTGTTGGGTGGGCTGATCCAGGACAGCGTCGAGAATGGGAATAGCCAGGTGCCACTACTCGGCAACATTCCGGTGCTGGGCAACCTGTTCAAGTACCAAACGCGCAATCGCAAGAAAACCAATCTGATGGTGTTCTTGCGGCCTTATGTGGTGCGCGATGAAAATAATCCGATCTTCAACGCCAAATATGATCAGATGCGCAAATTGCAAATCGAAGCACAGCCAGAGAAGGGCAGCTTGTTGCCGGACATGCCGGGATCGGTGTTGCCAGAGCGGGTGAATAAAGGTGTATCTGAGAAATAACCTTAACTAAAGCATAAGAACCAATGGTGAGCGACGCAGAAGTATGGGAAGAACATCTGGTGCTATATCGCGAAGCAGATGTTCTCTATCGTGAAGGGAAAATCAAGTTGGCGCTCAAATACTTTCGAAGGGCATTGAACTTGGCACCGGCTGATGTTGATACATTATGGGCGCTAGGAAATTGTTATGGCGAACTGCGTAAACCTAGAAAAGCTGAATTGTTTTTTCGCCGGGCTCGTGCTTACGCTCGCTTGGACCAACGTGGAGACCTTCTATATAACATTGGCAATGCGCTCTTTGATCAAGGTTGTCTGCGGGCGGCGCTTCAGTTATATGCTCGTGTTCCCCGGAGTGCAAATTCATTTTTGCTGGCACAGCGAAATTATCGGGCAGCGATCCGTAAACTGACCAAGATTTCTTCTGCTGCTTAATTTTCCATATCAGTCACAAGTATGACTACCACTCCTTCTATCAGCAATATCGCCACCCGCGAAGTTCCTTATACCTTCGCACGTGACCACCATGTTCTGGTGGGTCAGGCGGATGGAGCCGTCCATAAAGTCTGGTTCAGTGAAGCCACACCTGTGCTTGCCATTGCGGAACTGCAGCGTGCATTGGGAATGATTCGTCTTGAACGCGTTGGCAAGACTGAACTCGAGCAGGCCATCTCACAAGCCTATGCACGGCAGGATGGTTCGACTTCAGCCATGGCGATGGTTGCCAGCGAAGTCGAAGGTTTACTCGATCTCTCGCAACTGATGCAGGACGTGCCCGAGCTTGAAGACCTGCTCGAAGCCGAAGACGATGCACCAATCATTCGTCTGATTAATGCGCTGTTGACCCAGGCCGCGCGCGAAGGCGCGTCGGACATTCATCTCGAACCCTTTGAGACCGAGTCGGTTGTGCGTTTCCGTGTTGATGGCACGCTGCGCGATGTCGTGCGGCCGCGCCGTCAATTGCATGCAGCGCTGATTTCACGCATCAAGATCATGGCGAATCTCGACATTGCCGAAAAGCGCTTGCCGCAGGATGGTCGCATCGCATTGCGTGTTGCAGGTCGCCCGGTCGATGTGCGCGTCTCTACGCTACCAGTCGGCAACAGTGCCTCGCAACCGGAACGTGCAGTGTTGCGCTTGCTCGACAAGGAAGCAGGTCGCCTCAATCTCACCGGCCTTGGCATGGACACAGCCACGCTTGCCTCCTTCGATCAACTGATCAAGCAGCCACACGGCATTGTGCTCGTTACAGGCCCGACCGGTTCAGGCAAGACCACGACACTCTATGCTGCATTGTCGCGTCTTGATGCAGGCACAACCAACATTCTCACCGTCGAAGACCCGATCGAATACGAATTGCAAGGCATCGGTCAGACCCAGGTCAACGCCCGCATCGGCATGAGCTTTGCCGCCGCACTGCGCGCCATTCTGCGACAAGACCCGGACGTCATCATGATCGGCGAAATCCGTGATCTCGAAACCGCACAGATCGCCGTGCAGGCCAGTCTCACCGGCCACCTTGTATTGGCGACCCTGCATACCAACGACGCCGTCTCTGCGGTTACGCGTTTGGCCGATATGGGCGTCGAACCTTTCCTGCTGTCGTCGAGTTTTCTCGGCGTCGTTGCACAACGACTGGTGCGCAAGCTTTGCCCCGAATGCAAGCGTGTCGATACGCATGGGGAATATCACCCCGTTGGCTGCGCGGCCTGTGGTCAAACCGGTTATCAGGGACGTACTGGCATTTACGAATTGATGACCGTCAATGAAATCCTGCGGAACAAGATTCATGATCAGTCTGGTGAGCCTGCATTACGTGAAGCGGCGAAGTCGGCAGGCATGAAGAACCTGCGTGAGGATGGAGAGCGGTGGATTGCTGCAGGGCTGACTTCGCGTGAGGAAGTGGTACGGGTGACACGGGATTAGTTGTTTTAAATTTCAAAGAGAATTTTTTACGGAGAAAAATATGTGCTATTTTTATTCTTTTATTACGACGGTAATTCTCTTTTTTTCATCTGTAGTTAAGGCAGAAACTCTAATAATTTCTCCATTTGAATCGCCAAAATACTCAGGTGTAATTTCAAAGAAAGCACTCACGCTTTCCGGTGAAATTAAAACTGTACCTATGGGTGGAGCAACGGTGCTTCTGGCTACTCCAAGTATGGGACAAATAATAATTGGAAAATATTTAAGCCTGCCAAGTGACATCGCACAGCGACTTACTGATTTTGAGAAAAACAAAACTTCGGTAACGGTTACTGGTTCCGTAGTTACGATCTGCTCCGATAAAGAGATTGAGCAAGGAACTGTTGGTTGCAGAATGTTTGATACAACCAAACCAATTTCCGTAAAAGTTTATTGACTTAGATTCATATGAATTTTGAAAAACTTCAGGGGGCTATTGGTACCCGGCTTCGGCTTAATCCTTTGCCAAATAGATTTACTGATGAAGGCTTTCCGCTCGATAAGCTTGATGATATTTGGATTCTGGAAATGGTAAATCGTAAGGCGGGACTTGTGCTCCGTAATATTCATACGGACCATATACTCGAATTAGGTTTGGATCATGTTCATCATTTCGTAACTGATCCACAAAGCGAAATTGATGGCTCAAAACATGGTTTTCTATTACTTAATGTGGAAATTAATATTTGTAGGGAACGCATAGAAATATTTCCTTTTTCTCGCCCACCTCATGCATTCACATGACACTTCGCTAACCAGTCCTACGAAAATCTGAATGCAACAGTCGAAGCAAACCAAGGAGCGAACATGAATTACACCGGTAGCTGTCATTGTGGAAAAATTGCTTTTGATGTTGAAGGTGAGGTGAATGAAGTCATTGAATGCAACTGTTCGTATTGTCGGCGCAAGGGTAGCTTGCTCTGGTTCGTCAAGCGTGATCTCTTGCAGCTCAAGACACCGGAAACCAACCTGAGCAAATACCAGTTCAACAAACACGTCATCAATCATTACTTCTGTTCGACCTGTGGTTGTGCGCCATTTGGCGAAGGCGTTGATGCGATGGCCGGAATGGCTGCGGTGAACGTGCGTTGCCTGGAAGGCATCGAGCCATCGACTTTGAAGATTAATCAATACGATGGTCGTAGCAAATAAAATGAGTCTGGACCAAACTGACGCATGGTTTACGTCCATCGTTAATGCGCTCGCCCATACAAAGGGAGTCACGGTTGGATCGGGCAAGAAGGGTTTTGGCTCGTCCGCGCTTCAGGTCGATGGGAAAATTTTTGCGATGGTTTCGTCTAATGGAAGTTTTGTTGTAAAACTTCCGAAGGACCGTGTGGAATTATTGGTGTCGTCTGGCGCAGGACAACGTTTCGATCCAGGGCATGGACGCTTGATGAAAGAATGGCTGCTCGTCGAAACTGCTTCACAGGAAGAATGGCTTTCACTAGCCCAGGAAGCCATGCGGTTTGTTGGTCAAAACGCGTAATCGATAAAAGACGAAACCTTGACCGCCTTCCGCTACGAAGCCGCTGACCCCGCCGGAAAAATTCAATCTGGTGTGCTGGATGCCGACAGTGCCCGATTGGCACGTGGGCTGTTACGTCAGCGCGGAATGACGCCGTTGTTGGTGGAGTCTCTCGATGGCGAGCAAACCAGTCAGAAGACCGACGCACTAGCGCAAACGCCGGTGCGCTTGCGCAAGCGCCTTTCGGCCAATGCACGTGTGCTGATGATGCGTCAACTCGCGAGTCTGGTCGCGGCTGATCTGCCTTTGTCGCAAGCCCTTTCTGCGGTGCAGGAACAGGCCGAGAAACCAGCCGAGCGTGAATTGTTTGCCGCGATTCGTGGCGACGTTATGAGTGGCCAGTCGCTCGCAAGCGCATTTGCGCGGCATCCGCGTGACATTCCCGAACTGGATCGCGCTCTGATCGCTGCGGGCGAACAGTCGGGCAATTTGGGTACGGTACTGACACGCCTGGCTGATCACATCGAACGGCGCGCCGCGCTTTCGCAAAAGGTCACACTGGCTTTTGCTTACCCGGCCATCGTGTCCTTGGTTGCGCTGATCGTCATCACCGCACTACTGACCTATGTGGTGCCGCAGATTGTCGGCGTGTTTGCGCAGACCAAGCAGAAGTTGCCGTTCTTGACGGTGGCGATGATTGGTTTGTCGAACTTCCTGCGCAACTACGGCTGGTTGCTGTTGGTCTTGATTGGGGTTGCCGCGTTTGCATGGAAAGCAGCGATGAAAAATCCCGGATTCAAACGTCGCTGGCATGACCGCGTGCTTAAGCTGCCACTCGCCGGGCCGCTGGCCCAGCGTGCCGATCTGGCCCGGTTTGCCGACACGCTGGCGATTCTGGTTGCGGCCGGCGTGCCGATCCTTCGTTCCCTGCAAGCGGCGCGCGATACGATGAGCAACTTGGTAATGCGTGACGCGGTCGATGCCGCGGTCGTTCGTGTGCGCGAAGGGGCTTCATTGTCGAAGGCACTGGCCGCGAAAACGAATGGTGCACCCAGTGTGTTCCCGCCTGTGCTCCTCAGCTTGATTGCCAGTGGTGAAGCGACTGGGAAGCTGCCCGAGATGCTGGAACGGGCCGCGACCGGTCAGTCCAATGAACTCGAACGCCGGACGCTGCTGTTGACCAGTCTGCTGGAACCCGCGCTGGTGGTGGTGATGGGTGTGATCGTGCTTTTGATCGTGCTGGCCATTCTGATGCCCATCATTGAATTGAATTCGTTGATTCGCTGATTGGATAGACGTAGGGCGGATGAGTGCAGCGTTATCCGCCATTATTTTGATCGTGTTCCATTTTGCGGCGGATAACGCTGCGCTCATCCGCCCTACGATACTTGGTCAGGGTTTAACCTTTCGCGCCGAATCATTTTCAGGCAATACATCCTTAGCCCAATCGCTGCGCTTCCAGTTCGGCACTGGCGTTTCACAACCCGCATGCGGCACAAAGACAGAATTCTCAACGCGCTGATATTTATGGACATAGCGAGGACAATTGGGGAACACGGTCTGTACATGAACACGCACGATCAACTGGGCTTCAGGATAGTGAGTCAGTAAAGCGTCTAGGCGATGGATGCTCGCCACACCATGAATGCGCAGCCGTCGTGGCTGTTCGAAGTCGATCAGTAGCAAACCGACTTGGGCATGGACCAGCACATTGCCCGTAGACAAAAACATGCCGTTGCCGTCATAAATAGGGAAGGCCATTTCCTTTGGTCCGATGACTCGCACAAAGCCGGGATCGCCGCCCTTATAGGAACAACTGGGTTGCCCTTGTGCATCTGTCGTCGCCATAAAAAACAGGTCGAGCCTTTCGATAAAAGCCTTGTCGTCAACGGTGAGATGGTCACGTGCCAACTTTTCCTCAATGCGATCCGCCAAGCGGCGCGTGTCAAAGGCGTCCTGTAATTCCCGATTTCCTTGATGATAGAGACTCATCATGCCTCCTGTTTTTTTGTAATGAATTGAACATTAGCGCTTTGGATTGTGGAATGCTAGTGAATCTGATTTAACCCCTTTTCAATTCGATTGCCGTTTATAGAGATAGGTAGCCTGATCCGGGCTGTTCACTCTGGAGGTTGAAATGAAGCGCATTCCCTTACTTGTTTCCAGTCTGATTTTGGGCGCATCTGCATACTGGTATGCGTCGAGCGCCCTGGCTATCGGGCGGCTTGCCGATATTCAGATCACTGATCGCACAACCGGTCAGACTTTACCCATCTATAACTCTGGCGGTAATTACTATGTCGCGGGAAAGCCCGGTAGCCGTTATGCCGTCACGCTGCGCAATCGGCTTGGCGAACGCGTATTGAGCGTGATTTCGATCGATGGCATTAATGCTGTTTCAGGCGAGACGGCGAACTGGGATCAGACGGGTTACGTATTGGGGCAGTATTCCCAGGCCGAGATTTCCGGCTGGCGTAAAAGCATGTCACGCATTGCGGCATTTGAGTTTGCAGCTCTGCAGAATTCTTATGCGGCCCGTACGGGTCGGCCCGATAACGTGGGCGTGATCGGCGTGGCGATTTTTCGCGAGAAGATGGTTCCTTATCTGCCATGGAATTCACCTCGTGGCCGGATTGAGCGCGACGAAGCCACTTCCGCTTCAGCCAAGGCCGCTTCGCCTGCCACAGAGTCTGAAAGCAGGTCTGCGAATGATCAGGCGCCAAGTACCTCAGGCAGGCTTGCTGCTCCGGCAGCTCCTGCTCCAACCGAGAAACTGGGCACAGCACATGGACGGATCGAAACCTCGGTGGTCAGCTATACCGGTTTCGAGCGCAGTGGGTCGTCACCTGATGAAGTCATTTCGATTTACTACGACAGTGAAGCCAACCTGATTGCCCAGGGCGTGATCCCCGTCCCCATCGCTCGCCTGATGCCACGGCCTTTCCCGGTCAACAACGGCTTTGTTCCTGACCCACCCCGAAATTAATGCTCTTACTTTCTTCGCCGAATGCTTGCGATGCCGCATTCAGCAGGCCACAATCGCGCATCATGAATACGGTGCTCGATTCCCTGGCCTCCATCAAACCTGCCCCGCCAGAGCCGCTAGCCAGCTTGTCTGTGAACGACTCCGGTGCAGAAGCCTTGTTGCTTGCCTACGCGCAAGGAGATGCGGCGGCATTCAATGCACTTTTTGAACTGTTTGAGCGACCGATATTTCGCTACTTGCTGCGTCATGTGCGCGAGCAGGCTACGGCTGATGAATTGTTCCAGGATGTGTGGCTCGCGGTGATCAAACATGCGCAAACCTATCAAGCGCAGGGTCGTTTTGAAAGCTGGTTGTTCACGATTGCCCATCATCGGCTGATGGATTTTTTTCGTGTGCGTGGTGCGAATCTGGAGACTGAAACACTGACTGATGAAGAGGGTTTCGAAGAGCATGGTGCTGCCTATCAAGTGGCCGCATCGGTGAACGATCAACCTGAAGTCCGCGTAATGGCGCGTGCGCAAGCACAAACGTTTCTGGCACTTGTGGAAGAATTGCCTCCCAAGCAGCGCGAAGTTTTTTTGCTACAGGAAGAGGGCGGGTTGAGTTTGGCTGAGATCGCTCAGGCTACGGGTGTCAACACCGAAACGATCAAGAGCCGTTTGCGTTATGCGATGAACAAGCTGCGCAGCGGCATGAAGGGATTGCGATGAGCGATTTGCCCAATAACAATCCGTATGACAAAGTGCAAGAAGATCAAGTGCAGGAGACCTATCGCACTGCGAATACGGCGCTGGATGCAAGAGCCAGCTCGTCTGCGCGATCTGCGGTACTTGCCGCCGCAGCTCGTGCAGCGCAGTCCGGCCCTCGTCCACTCGCTTCGGAAACGGAACAGACGAAGACAAATGCAAACGCACAATCTAAGCCCGGATGGTTGCGGTTCCGTCAACCGTTGGCAATTGCGGCCAGTGTCGTGTTTGGCATTGGTATCGGTCTCACCTTGTTAAAGAGTGAGCGGAATAGTGGCCTACTTGCTGAACAACAAGTGGCCATGGTTCAGCCAGACACCAAACCGGTTTTGAAAGCGGAGACCGAAACTGCGCAAGAGTCCAAGCCTCAAGAGATGAATGCTCCTGCCGCATTCAAAGCCGCCACTCGGAATTCAATCCCACAGACGTCAGTAATTCGTGCTCCAGCCGCTCCGCGTCCCGCTGCAAAAATTGCGACTGACCAACAAGCCAAGCCTGCACAGGCTGGGGTTCTTTCAGTACGAACCGCAGAATCGGATACCGAAGCAAAGGCCGTCGCTTCCAGAGGTGAATCCACCCACGCATCTGAAAATTTGGTTGCTGCAGCACCTGCTGCTGAACCTCAGGCGAAAACGGAGGGCATTCGCGCTCCGGCCGCATCTCCTCCTACCTCTCCTCCTGCCCCAATCAGTTTGAGTCAGGCAGCCCGTGCTCGTACAGCTGAAACCCGGATTTCACGTGCGCCTGAAGACTGGGTGGCGCAAATTATGGTCTTGCGCAAGAAGGGACAGAGTGAGAAAGCGGATCAGGAATTGGCTGCTCTGCGCCTTGCCTATCCACAGTACGTGATTCCTGCGCAGGCGTTGCCCTGACGGCTATTGCCTCACAAACTGGAATGCTAGGGTGTATTCATCGACGCGGCCAGGATAGGTGATGCCCTTGCGCATGGCCCAGCTGGCGAGTTGATGGTGCATCACAATGACTGGGTTATCTTGCATCGCCAGCGCCATGATTTTGCGCGTTAAGGCCTCGCGTTGCGCATCATCGAACAGGGTGAAGTTCTGATCAAGCAGTCGATCCACTTCGGGATTACTGTAGCGGGAAAAGTTCCACGTGCCGTTTCCTTTTTTTTCGTCCACTGTTGCCAGATGAGCACGCAGGGTATTGTCGCCAAGTAATGAGCCCCAGCCGATCAGCATGAAACTGAATTCACCGGCACGAGCTTTGCCCAGATAGATCGACCAGGGAAGGGTTTGCACCTTGGTCTGAATCCCGATACGTGACAGCATCGTCGCGACGGCTTGGGCAATCTTGGAATCGTTGACGTAGCGATTGTTGGGTGCGTGCAGCGTCAGACCAAAGCCATCGGGATAGCCTGCTTCGGCCAAAAGCTTTCTTGCGCCTTCGCGATCGTAAGCTTCAACCGGAATGTCCGGATTGTGTCCAAAAATTCCGGGCGACACCAGATTGGAGCCGGGCAGAGCCATTCCCTCCATGATGCGCGAAACAATCGCGTCGCGATAAATCGCTTTTGAAATTGCCAGACGCACGCGCGCATCCTTGAACGGATTGCGTTTCAGAGGTTGCCCGTTCTTGTCGGTGATATAGGGTGACTGATCGCGATACTGATCGAGATGCCAGAAAATCGTGCGCCAGGAAACTTGTTGAGCAACCGTGAATTTTGGATTGCTGCGCAGCTTGGCGATGTCCTGCGTTGGAATATTTTCAATGGCGTCCACTTCGCCAGCCAGCAGCGCCGTGAGGCGACTAGTGTCATTGGTCAGCAAACGAAAGCTGACCTTGTCCCAAACCGGATGCTGCTCCGTGTTCCAGTACTGATCGTTCCGAATCAGTTCGATGCGGTCGCTACGTTTGAATGCAGCGAGTTTGTAAGGGCCAGTGCCGATAGCGGCTTTACCCGAATCAAAGTCGGCAGGAATTGCATTCAGTGCCGCTTTTTTTGAGACGATAAAAATCGAATTCAAGTCATACGGCACCAATACGCGCGGCGTCGCTGTCTTGAGTCGAATGGTGTAGGGATCAATGATCTCTTTCGCAATGATCGATCGTACGTAACTGGTATATGAACCTGGATTGCCTGCCAGTTTGAGGGGGCGCTCCAGCGAAAAGAGCACATCTTCCGCGGTCAGCGGACTACCGTCGTGGAACTTGACGCCTTGACGTAACTTGAACTCCCAGGTCAGCGGATCAATGGCACGCCAGCTGGTTGCAAGCAAAGGAAAGATGCGGCCATTTTTGTCGCTCCCGATCAATGGCTCAAAAATATGCGTCGCAATATTACTGTCAGGGCCAGAGGCGTTCCAATGAGGATCAATCGAGGTGACATCTGCAGAGAGGCCGATGCGTAACTCCTCTGCTCGTGACAAAGCCGCTGTAGAAATCAGCAGAACCGACAGCAGACAAGATAAAAAGAATCGGGATGACATGCTGCAAGTCTACCTTGGGATCAGCTCATGCCCTAGTTACACCACGGCCTCAATAAGCATTGCGGTCATTGAAGACGACGCCCACTGTCCTCAAAATGATGTAAGTATCCAGCCGTAGTGACCAGTTACGCAAATAGTCCAGGTCATACTCAATGCGCATTTTCATTTTGTGCAAGGTGTCAGTTTCACCACGATAACCATTGACCTGGGCCCAGCCGGTGATGCCCGGTTTGACCTTGTGCCGGATCATGTAACCCGTCACCAGTTTGCGATACAACTCGTTGTGTGCGACGGCGTGCGGGCGTGGCCCGACGATGCTCATGCGTCCCTGCAATACATTGACGAATTGCGGGAGTTCATCGAGTGACGTTTTGCGTAAAAAAGCGCCCAGCGGCGTAATGCGTGGATCACTCCTTGTCGCCTGTGTCACTGTTCCACCATCCTCTGTGACGGTCATCGAGCGGAATTTATAAACCTGAATTTCTTCACCATCCTGTCCGTATCTTCGCTGCTTGAAGATGATTGGACCAGGCGAACTACGTTTGACTGCGATGGCAATGCCAAGGAGGATGGGCGATATCAGAACCAGAATGAAGCTGGAAAAAATCAGATCGCTGATGCGTTTAAGCAGTCCATTCATGCCAGTAAAGGGCGTCTCACAAACTGACACGACGGGCATGCCTTGAACGTTCTCCATCCGTCCCTGGATGATGTCGGTGATGAATATGTCCGGCACAAAATAAATGGATGCAGTGGTGTCACGCAACTCATCGAGCAATTGCAGGATGCGCGGCTGAGCGGCCATCGGTAGCGAGAGGTAAATCATCTGGATACCGTTCTCGCGTACATAAGCCGGTAACTGATTGAGTTTTCCCAGCAACGCGAATTGATCCACACCTTCGACACGATCCCCATCTCGGTCATCGAAAAAACCAACAACATTGATGGGCGTATAAGGATCCTTCTTGATGCGGTGAGCAAGGGCAAGGCCCTGTTCATTCACGCCCGCAATCACGCCATTCTTTAAGCCGCCTTGCAGTCGGATACATGTCGGCAAGACCAGGCGAAACAATAGATGTGCACTCAACACACTGACGGGTGCCAGCCACACCCACATCTGTACTGCGTGCTTATCGAAATAGTCGATGTATCCAGAGGCGTAGCCGAGCAGAATGATCAAACCACCGACAACCAGCCATCCGATCAGGATATCCCACACCATTTTCCCCATTGGCATATTCAATCTGGAAAGGCCGGGATAGGTCAGTGAAAACACGATAATCGAAACGACCAGGTAAGCAAGACTCAATTTTCCTTCATGGAGATATCCAACAACCCACAATGCTATGGCAAGCGCAAAAGGATCGATCAGATTCTCGGCGAGCATGATCAGGTTGTTCCGAACGCCACCGATTTTGGTAATGCGTCTGATACGGATTGGATTGAATTTTTCATCCATAAATAGACCCTGGGTTAATTGAGTTCATGCAACCAATACTATTCTATTCAGCAGAAACGTTTGCTGATTTCTGTTTGCAGACAAGACAGTTATTGTGAATCAACTTCAATTTTTCAATGATGAAAAAATTGATTTTATGTTCGCTTTCGCACAGATCATGTATGGTATGGGCTGATAGATTCATTCAGTGCGTGGGATAAATCTGACGCTTCCGTGGGTAATTTTTTTATCCTGCTGAATAGCTTTGGTGTTGGTCTAAAAGTGAAATAACAAACGCGTTCACACTGCAATACGCGTGTTGTCGCCATGCAAGTGACGATGGTGATTATTGGCCTTTGTCGGCCCTCATCCGTTGTCAGATCATCAACAGCTCAGAGTCCTTATTCGCAATAAGGGCAGCCTTCGCACCGATTGAGAATCGTGGTTTTTATTTCATTTCGCGCGAACAAGGTAAGCGAGTTTGTTAAAAATTTGCAACACAGAAAAAAGGTACGTCTATGCTTTCCCATATCCGATACAAACTTCCATTTGCATTTATCAGCTTGATCGGGATTGCCTCTTCTTCCTATGCACTAAGCATTGAAGGCATCGACTTCCTGAGCATTGATACAGGCGTATCCGTTCAATACGACAACAATCTATTTCGTTTGCCGGAGTCACCCAATCCAGCTCTGGTGAATGGTGTGGCCAGCCGGTCGGACCGGATTACATCTGGCCTCATTGGCATCGACCTGGACAAAGAATACGGTCAACAGCGTTGGAAACTGGATGCCAATTTTCAACGCTACCAATACGCGCGGAATCGTTCTCTCGATTACAGCGCGACCGATTACAGCGCCCTCTGGTTATGGCGATTTACGCCCGCGTTCAGTGGCAAGCTGAGTCTTGATCGGATCGAACAGCCGATCAGTTTTGCGGACTATTTCAATTATTCGCAAAAGAATATTCGTATTACCGAGAATCGGCGTTTTGATGCGGACTGGCTGGTTTCTGGAGGTTGGCATGTGCTTGGTGGTGTTTCGCAAATCAAACAAGAGAATAGCGCGCTGTTCAATGCCGAGTCTTCATACCGGCAGCGTAGCGCAGAGGGCGGGGCGCAGTATGATTTTTCTTCCGGTAGCACGCTGGCTTTAATCGGACGCAATGCCGATGGAACCTATCTTGATCGCGCGCTTGATCCCGTGGCTTTACTGGATACTGAATTCAAGCAGAAAGAGATTGAAGCCAAACTGAATTGGTTGTTGACCGGAAAATCAACGATTAATGCAAAGGTGGGTTATCTGAATCGCAAACACCCGAATTTTTCTCGGCGTGACTTTGGAGGAATGGTCGGAACGGTCGACTACATCTGGGACGTCACCGGAAAAATCCGGATCGATAGCCGACTCGAGAGAAGCTTGATTGCCTATCAGGACTTCGACAGTAGTTATTACGTGAACCGGCAGTTCAGTATTGCTCCGGTCTGGTCGATGACTGAGAAGCTCAGTGCCCGGCTCGAATTGAGTTCGGCCTGGCAAAATTATCGCGGCTCGATTCGACCAGTTGCTGGCGCCGAAAGACGAGACCGCTTGAACAGCTATCAATTCAGCATCAGCTGGAAGCCCACCGAAAAAATTACAGTGACGGGATCACTGTTGCACCAGGAAAGAAAATCACCGTTATTCCCACTCTTCCAATACACGGGTCAGATCACGGGACTCAATGCTCAACTGCGCTTCTGAATTCCGCCACATCTGATTGTCTACAGGAGGCATGGCTAACTTGTGAGATAACGTCCTGCATTTCTGCACGATGCCGTGCTGCTACGCAACAAATTAGTGCGTTGCGCACGATAACCTGCAATTAATTACCTCTGGATTAAGGCGAAAATTTGCTGGCTGTCAGAGATAACTGACAGGAATAAGTCCCGATGGACTATGGGAAAGCTTGCTGGCACGATCTATGATGCATTGCAATACATTCCTCGTTTCCGAGATGTAAATCATGTCGGTTATCGAACGATCAATGTGCGGCAACAGAAGGTGCAACGATGAACAAACCATTCCCATCAAGCAGGATCCATCATAGGTATGGCTTCCTTGCTGTAGCACTACTCATCACCAGTAATGCGTGGGCGAGTACCGCCAGCGATACTGACGAAGGCGCAGACTTGTTTGCTCATTCGCATTCGTTTAATTCAGTTGCCGCAGTCAATGTCAATGAACTGAGCAGCTCCGGTTTTGGAATGAAGAATCTGTATTCCGAAACAGGTATTGCAAAAATTTCTCAAGCGCTCTCTGCCTTGAATGTCAGTCCGATCAGTCAAAAGTCATTTTTGTTATCGGGGGATCCTCGGCCTAGCTTGCTCGATGTCACTCCAAGCGATTACGCCTATGATCTTTCCCCGAATCTTGCTCCTGTCCCTGCGACAAGTGAATGGGTCATGATCCTTGCCGGACTCGGCATGATCGGCTTCATCATTCGCCGCCGTGCAAACATTCAATAACACTCCGGTACTGAAAATGACGAAGGGAAAATCCGTCGGCATTGCTGCTTCTCCAATATCTTTTGGCGAACTTCATTTCAGTATGCGCGTCATGTTTGGATTGACCTCATTGGCATTGGCCGCTTGCGGTTCGGGCGATCAATCTCAAGTTCCGGTTGCGGCACGAATCAATTCGAGTGAGATCACCATGCGTCAGGTGAATGACGTCCTGGCGCAGAATCCTGATCTTGCGTCGGCTGATCTGAAAGAGGCGCGCCGTTTGACCCTGGAACGGTTGATTGATCAGCAGTTGGCTTTTGATCAGGCGCTGGATCGAAAGCTGGATCGCTCTCCAGATGTGATCAAGGTGATTGACGCTGCGAAGCGTCAGATTCTGGCTCAAGCCTATCTCCAGCAGGTTACCGGCGCATTGCCAAAACCTGGCCCACGAGAAATCAGGCAATATTTTGACGATCATCCAGAGTTGTTTGCAGAGCGTCAGGTTTATGAACTGCGCGCGATTGCTCTTCAGCCTGCAGCCAGGATCAAGGACAAACTTGACGCCATGGTGGCGCAAGGGAAGTCGCTTGAAGATGTGAGCAAGTTTCTCGTTTCAGAAAACATTCCTTTCAAGGCCGAAACGGCTACCCGTGCGGCCGAACAGTTGCCACTGGAAGTGCTCCCGAAATTGGCCGCAGCAAAGCAGGGAAGACTGGTCATCATCGACACGGCGGCAGGGTTTCAAATTGTATTGATTGCCGATGCGAAGACCGTGCCGGTCGATTTTGCTGAAGCATCAGGAAATATCGAAAGATATCTATTCAATCAGCGAGCGATTGATTTCGTCCAAAAGGATCTGGTTCGCCTGCGCAAGCTCGCCAATATCGAGTACCCGCAGGATTCAAAGGAAGCACCGGGGTCAGTCAGGCCGGTGAAGAATCCGCCGGGCATCCGCGTAATGGCCAACCAACCTCCTGAAAATTCAAACGCAGTGAGTTCGATTGAACTGACTGCTTCCAATCCAAAATAAACATCAATCCGTTCATGAATACTTCTATGCATTTTCATACCTTTGCTGTCGATCAGCCAAGCAATGATCGCAAGACTACAAGTCCATTTTTCAGATTTGTTCTTGCTTGTCTTTTGGCCTGTGTCGGCCTCAATACGTATGCCGAGGATGTCCAGCGTGAATACCAACTCGCTGAGGGCGATTCAATCAAAGTAACGGTCTTCCAGAATACAGACCTGACACTGGAGACACGTGTTTCCGAGAACGGTAGCATCACATTCCCATTGATTGGCAAGATCCAAATCGGTGGCTTGCCTATCGCTGCTGCTGAACAAAAAATTGCCGCCGCCTTACAGGACGGTGGGTTTATGAAAGGACCGCAAGTCAATATTGTTGTCCTTCAGATCGTTGGCAACCAGGTCTCAGTACTGGGACAAGTCGCCAAGCCTGGCAGTTATCCACTTAAAACTTCCAATACACGCATCTCCCAACTGCTGGCTACTGCCGGTGGCATTGCCTCATCAGGCGGTTCACTCGTTGTGCTGTCGGGCACGAGGAATCACCAAACTTTTCGCAAGCAGATTGATCTGGATACGATCTATCAGGATGGCAAAACCGAAGAAGACGTCGTTCTTGAAGCCGGAGACAGTCTCTTTGTCCCCAAAGCGCCCATGTTCTATATCTACGGTGAAGCGCAGCGTGCTGGCGCATATCCGCTTGAACGCCATATGACGGTACGACAAGCCTTGGCCATTGGTGGAGGTCTAACGCCAAGAGGAACCGAGCGCGGCTTGACCATCAAGCGTCAGGTTGGAGAGAACATCAGCATTGTTAAACCCGATTTGGATGACGTGCTTCAGGCCGGAGATGTTCTGTTCGTCAAAGAAAGTCTTTTCTGATGGGTACCGATTGAACCTACTCCAAATACTCCGGATTATTCGAGCGCGCCAACGGACCATTTACTGGACCGTCGGTGCTGCTCTGATCATTGCTTTGGGAATCAGTCTGCTGATACCCAAACAATATGTTGCCCAGGCAACTTTGGTCGTCAACAGCAATAGTGCCGATCCGGTTCTGGGCGCTTCTCAGCAGAACACAGCAATCGGTTCGACCTATGTGACGACCCAGGTGGACATCCTAAACAGTCCTCGAGTTGCCCAAAAAGCGGTTAGTTTGCTCAAGTCTGACTGGAATGCGGCCCAAGTGTCGCATGGCCTGAACGTCAAGGCGGGTCAAGGGAATGTCATCGAAATCAACTACACGTCGCCCGATCCTGAGAGTGCCGCAGCAGTGGCGAATGCATTGGCCAACGCCTATCTTGAAACGGCGCTTGAATTAAGAGTCGATCCGGCGCGACAGAATGCAAAGTTTTTTGATTTGCAAACAGCGGATCTGCGCAGACGTCTTGAACAGGCTCAAGCCAGGCTCTCGGATTATCAGAAAAAAAATGGAATTATCAATTCCGGCAACGATAACCGGCAGGATGTCGACAATGCGCGATTCGCAGAACTTTCCAGCCAGTTAACCCAGATACAGGCAAAGCGTTTCGATACGCAGTCACGTCAGAATCAGGCAAAGGGAAATGTACTGACTTCACCTGATGTCCTTCAGAATCCTGTCGTACAACAACTGCGTAGTCAGATTGCCAGCGCTCAGGCAAAACTCAAACAGCTGTCGATGCAACTCGGACCAAACCATCCGCAGTACATCAGCACCGCCAGTGAGCTCGCTGAATTGAATGCGAAATTGAATACAGAAATGGCCCAGGTTGCGGGTTCAGTCGGATCGGCCAACCGGGCGAACCTGCAGAGTGAAGCAGCGATCCGCGCGGAAATGGATGCACAGCGCAAGAAGATATTGGCGCTATCAAGCCAGAACGACGATTTGTCATTGCTTCAAAGAGAAGTCACCAATGCACAAAGTGCCTATGACCTGGTGATGCAACGGTATTCACAAACCAGTCTGCAGAGCCAGTCACAACAAGCGGATGTTGTGCTCTTGAGCGCCGCAACCGTACCAACACGAGCCTCATCACCAAAAACCGGATTCAATCTGGCGCTATCCATGATTGTGGGTTTGACGTTGGGCCTGGTCTTGATCTTTATCCGTGAAATCATGAATCCATTGATTCGAAGTACCGATGACATTCTTGCTTCAGTTGGAATTCCGGTCCTGGCCAAGATCCCCAATGCCAGACCCTCCCGTACCAGCTTGCTGCGTTGGCGTCCGATGAGTCGCATCACCGCAGCACGTTCAGCGACATGATGGGACACAACTGATGAACTCACCCACCCCCAGCATTCTGCTTGATTCAGGGAATTTAACCCCCATCAGAGATCATTCGATTGGAACGATCCTCGTTGATTCCGGGCGCCTGTCTCCCGAAAGTGCAGAAAAAATTCTTCGCATTCAAAAAGAGCAGGATTCGCGCTTTGGTGAAACCGCTTTGCAGCTGGGCTTGGTGACCGAAGACGACATCCGCTTTGCGCTGGCTAGGCAATTTGATTATCAATATCTGACGACGGGTGACCGCACACTCATGCCGGAATTGATTGCCGCTTTTCAAGCGCATCATCCTTGCGTTGAAGCGCTGCGAGCTTTGCGCAGCCAGATCATGCTGCGCTGGCTAGACAATGACATCGAGCGTAAGGCATTTACTGTGGTGAGTGCTGAAGATAGGGCAGGTCGCAGTTTCATCGCTGGAAATCTTGCCGTGCTGCTTTCCCAGTTGGGCGAAAACACGCTGTTGATTGATGCGGACTTGCGTCGACCCAGTCAGCATCAGCTTTTTCAGTTGGAGAACCGAATTGGACTTTCATCCATTCTGGGTGAACGCGCTGGCAGCGAAGCCATTGTGCGGATTGATGGTTTTAGTCGGCTCTCTGTGTTACCGGCCGGACCAACGCCTCCTAATCCGCAGGAATTGTTGTCACGTCCAGGATTCAGTCGACTGATCGATAATCTGGCGCACCACTTTGACGTCATAGTGGTCGATACGCCCTCCTGCATGAGCGGTGCAGATGCGCAGATTATTTCGGCCCGCACCGGTGCTGCCTTATTGGTCACGCGTACTGATCAGTCAAAAACAGCTTCGGTCAACAGTTTTGTCGAGGCCCTGAATCAAAGCGGTGTTCAAGTGCTGGGTGCAGTGCTGAACCAGTACTAAAGAAGACCAGCGGCGGGCACGATGACTTCACTCCGTCCTGCATTGGCAAAGCCCACTCACAGGCAGACCTTGCCTGGATTAAATCCAGTCTTGGCACATACCATCAGTGACTCAGACAGCTACAGACGATGCGTATTTCAGGAGTGCTCTGATGCGCATTAAACAACTCGACGGCTTGAGGGGAGTGGCGATCCTGATGGTGGTTGCTTACCATTTCTATATTCAGGCAGATTTCCCGTTTGCATACCAGAATCGATTTCAGAATATCTGGCCGCTGAGTGTGGGATTTTTGGGTGTGCAATTGTTTTTCATGATTTCAGGTTATGTCATTTTCATGACGCTTGATCAATCGAAGGGCATATTAAGTTTTGCTTACCGGCGCTGGATTCGTCTTTTTCCAGCGATGGCGGTTGCGTCTCTGCTTATTTATGTTGCGGCTCAGTTTTTTTTCGAGCCCGTCCAAAAGCAGATTAATTTGATTGATGTGTTGCCCGGACTGTTATTCATCGGGCCCAACTACCTTTCACAAATATTCGGCTCGGACGTGAGAGCCCTTGATGTGCCTTTCTGGACTTTATTTGTTGAGGTTCGATTTTATGTTTTGATCGGCCTGCTCTACTTTCTGATCGGACGTAAACGAACGATTTGGGCACTGGTCCTTATTGCCGGACTAACCACCGTACTCAAACTGTTTGAAGCGGCTGGTTATCTTCATGGCAATTTCTATACAGTCCTGATTGAAGTCTTGGGTAAAACGCTGGTCGGAAATTATCTGTACTGGTTCCTGATCGGCATATTTTGCTATCGCCACGCCAACGATCAACTGAACAAACCGCTCCTTGTTCCGATAGTCATCTTTTTGTTGCTGGCCATACAGCCCTTTCAGGATCTCGGAGGCCATGAAATTACGCTGGCCACGGCGGCCACGGCTGCAGCCATCGGGGCCGTCTTCGTCTACGTAACTTGCTTCGATGGTTTAAAGGCAGCGCTGTGCAGCCCCTTTCTGGTTTTTTTCGGCTTTATCAGTTACTCGCTCTACCTGATTCATCACAGTCTAGGGCTCGCGATACTGATCAAACTGGACCGATTGGGATTTTTCCCATCAGCGGTTCTCCCCGTGATCGTATTGTTTTTTGTGACTGTCCCAGCCTATTTGATGACGCGTTATGTTGAGACCAATATCCAGACGATATTAAAAAAACTTCCCTTGCAATTGGGTTGGGTCACACCGTCTCCGAGTCTGTCCAAGTGATCAACATGGCTAAAGACATGAAAACCATGGCGCAGACACAAAAATCAAATGTGGCCGAGAAAGCCGACGCGAGCGAAGCCAAATGGATATTGCCGCTTGCGACTGGCATTGTCTTATTGGCCTGTTTTTATAACCTGATTCTGTCCCTGATCAACAGTCACCTCGTCCCGCTGTCCGGCTCAGCTTTAATCTTTGCTGAAAGCCTTATGCTTTTGTGCGCCATGCCCATTCTTTTCAAAAACCTGACGCTGGGCTTTTGTTTGCTCGTTTCATTGATCGCGTTCAATTTTTTTACGCTGTTCCTGATTCGACAAGACTTTGATGCCAAGCCGCTCCGGGATGTGTTGATGCCCATCATTTTTTTATGGTTGGGTCTCATGGTTCATCGACGCGATCACGCGGATCGCCTGTTGGGTGGAATCGCCTTGGTGGTGATTGGCGTGGGTGTGGTCGATGTGCTTTTTCCTGATTTTTATGCTGACTTTGTCGATGCGCTGGGGTTTTATGCGAACCGATGGTCGACCGATCCCTACAAGCTATTGACCCTGCAAGAACGGCCCGCCGGTATCGGGCGTTCCCTATTTCCATTTTTATTAGGGCCACGCAGAATTTCTTCAGTATTTCTGGACCCGGTTGCGATGGGCAATTTTGCAGTCATTCTTGCGGCCTGGGCTTTTTCCAAAGAGAAGTTTGAAGCCCGGCGCATGGCGTTTTTTCTGATCTGCTCAGCCATTGTGGTGGTTTTGTGTGATGGCCGGTTTGCCCTGATGTTGGTGCTGATCATCGCCCTGTGCAGAGTCAGCCAAATCGACCGGCTTTATTTTCTTCCTGCCATTCTTCCCTTGATTGGAATTTCTCTTGTTCTGGCCGTTGCTCTGCTCTTTTCAGGTCAACAACTGGGCGATAACTTTATCGGGCGTTTATTTAGTTGTGGCGAAGATTTGCTGGGACTTGATTTTGCTTCATTGTTTGGAGTCGGGAGCAGGTTGGTCAATCTGGATGCGGGCTATGGATACGTGATTCAGAAATTCGGGGTTCTGCTCTGCATTGTCTTATGGCTGGCCTATTGCTTTTTGCCTGCTCGTGATTCCGTTGCGCAACGCTTCCGATTTTATTTGTCGGTCTATATGGTTTTGCTTCTTTCCATTAGCGGTAGTTCATTGTTTGCATTAAAAACCAGCGGCATTCTCTGGTTTTTGTTTGGCAGCCTGATTTCTACTGTGCCCAAGATTGCGGCGTCAGTGAATCAGCCCTATCCACGTTCACCTTCTTCGCTCCGGGGCTTTCCCGCATTTCAGCCTCGATCAGCGTCTGCCGGATAACCGGACGAGTCGTGCCGCACTTCCGGTCCGTATCAATTAGAAAGATCAAGCATGTATTCCAGGAACTACCGAAAGATTGCAAACTTCAAAATTCTCGTTACCTCGGCCGAGGAGTTGAGTGCCGACCTGCTGGGTCGTGTAGAGCGACGCACCAAATCCATCTTGCTCTTTGCCAATACCAATTTTGTGGTCAAGTGTTCCAGATTTTCCTCCATCCTTAATCATCAGGAGACCGTTTTAATCAATGACGGCATCGGCATGGATTTGGCCTCATTACTTCTGCACGGCCGCTTTTTTCCTGAGAATTTGAATGGAACCGATTTCATCCCGAAGCTGTTAGGGTCATTCAAACAGCCTGTAAAAGTTTTTCTGCTGGGCAGCGAGCAAGCTGTCGCCGACAAGGCGGCATTGGCCTTGAGTGCGACTTATCCAGGCGTTCAAGTGGTAGGAGTGAATGATGGATTTGAAAGTCTGAAAAATCGTTCGGCACTGATCACCCGAATCAACGCGACCCAGCCTGATGTCCTCCTGGTGGGCATGGGCAATCCTTTGCAGGAAAAATGGATTCTTGAAAATCGCGATGCACTGGATGTGCCATTAATGATTGGTGTGGGCGCATTGTTCGAGTTTTTGTCTGGCGCAACACGGAGAGCACCGTGGTTGATGCGTAAAACCAAACTTGAATGGCTGCATCGGCTAATGCTCGACCCCCGTCGCTTGATGCGTCGTTATACGCTGGACATCATTCAATTTCTTTCGCTCTGCTTTAAATATCGTTCGGTTTCGGACCACTCCGCCAGGAGTAGCAATTGAAGTTGCGAATCGCACATGTAGTTCGTCAGTACTTTCCATCAGTCGGCGGAATGGAAGGGGTCGTGGCCAATATTGCCCGTATGCAACACCAACAATACGGACATACACCAACCATCATCACTTTGGACCGGCTGTTTCGAGGCAGCCCGGCACATTTGATCCCATCAGAAATGGTCGAAGGAATCCCGGTCATTCGTCTTCCTTATGTCGGTTCAACGCGCTACCCCGTTTGCCTTCAGGTACTGAAACAAATTCGGGATGTGGACGTTGTGCATGTGCATGGCATCGATTTCTTTTTTGATTATCTTGCGCTGACCAAGCGATTCCATCAGCGCCCCATGATTGCCACCACCCATGGAGGTTTTTTTCATACGAACTTTGCATCATCGCTCAAGAAAGTTTTCTTCAACACCGTAACGCGTCTTTCCAGCCGTGCGTATCAGCGCATTATTGCCAGCAGCGCAAATGATGGTGCAGGCTTCAGCCGTATTGCCGGTGACCGTGTCGTCACGATTGAAAACGGTGTTGATGTGGAAAAATATTTCGATCAGGCCGCTATGCAGCCGGAGCGAACCCTGATTTATTTCGGACGGTGGTCGAGTAATAAAGGACTGCCAGAGCTCATCAATTTGTTTCATGCCCTTGTTCAAATAGAACCGCGCTGGAAGCTCATTATCGCTGGCCGTGCCTATGACCTGAGTAAAGCGCAGTTGCAAGAGCTCGTGCAACAGGCAGGGCTTCAGCAGCAGGTCACGATTCATGATAGCCCTGACGACGACTCATTACGTGGACTGATCGGGCAGGCCAGTTACTACGCCTGTCTTTCTCATCACGAGGGCTTTGGGCTGGCGGCGATTGAGGCCATGAGTGCTGGTTTGACACCGATCTTGAGTGATATTGCACCTTTCCGAAAAGTGATACAGGAGTCAGGAGCCGGCTTATTGGTCAATGCGAACAACCATCAGGAAACATCTCGGAGTCTCCTGACGCTTCATGAAGAGATGAGCGCAAAGTTTTTTGCTACTCGTGATCAGCTTCAAACATTCGCCAGTCGCTATCACTGGAAGCATGCCATAGCCGAGTACGAGAACCAATATCAGCTCGCAGTGAGGTAACCATGAAAACCAATCCAATCAAATGGTTTTCAATCAAGAACAGTTTTGGCTTGTTGGTACAGGCCATTTCACTGCTCAGTGTGATCGCATTATTTGACGTCCCAGCTCAAGCACAAAGTTGTCGTCGCAATTCCAACCTGATCGGGGCAAATCTTTCAGGTGCTGAATATAACGGTGGCAAATATCCTGCCGTATATGGCCGAGACTATATTTATCCGACCAACGCTGATGTGCTCTACATGAAGAAGCTGGGCTTTAACGTGATTCGTCTTCCATTTCTATGGGAGCGCATACAGCCTGAACTCTTTGGCGACTTGAATCGAACTGAACTCGGACTCTTGAATGCAGCCGTATCCCTGATCAATCAGAACGGGATGTCCGTCATCCTGGATATTCACAATTACGGCAGCTATAAAGGCAAGGTTCTGGGAAGTACAGGACTTCCCGATGCCGCTCTGGCAGATTTATGGAAGCGGCTCGCGATGACCTATGTCAATAACTCTCTGGTGATTTTCGGTTTGATGAACGAACCGGTCGGCATGTCACTGACTCAGTGGAGTGACATCGCGCATCAGTCTGTGAAGGCGATACGGACCACCGGTGCAAAAAATCTGATTCTTGTCCCAGGCGGGAACTGGAGTGGTGCACATGGCTGGCTATTCGAATCCAATGGCGTTTCCAATGCCAAGGCCTTATCTGATTTAGCCAAGGCTGACGACAAGCTTGTTTTTGAGGTTCATCAATATTTCGATTCTGATTACTCCGGGACGCACGACACTTGTGTGCCTGGTGACAAAGTACATTTGATTTTTTCGAACCTGACCGATTGGGCCCGGACCAATCGAGTGCGATTTTTCCTTGGCGAGTTCGGTGTCCCAAAAAATGATCAGTGTCTGGCTATTCTTGACGAGTCTGTAGCCTATCTGAACCGTAACGCAGATGTCTGGACGGGCTGGACCTATTTTTCCGGAGGAACCTGGTTTGGCAACCATCCCTATACGCTTCAGCCGGCACAGGGGGAATCACCTCAGGCAAAAATTCTTGCCAAACATGCAAATGCTTGTGCCTCCTGAAATCATCAAGCGCTATTAATGACTGACCGATGCTTATGAAACCAATTCCTCCAAGAGGAAGTGAATCTTGACTGATCAACCCGGCCGCCTCGCAACCAGCTCCTTTTGGTCGCTGGTCGACAATTTTGCCCAGCAGGTCTTGTCATTCATCTTCTTTGCCTTGCTGGCCAGATTTTTATCGCCCCAAGCTTTCGGGCTGCTTACGATCGCGCATCTGTTTATTCAATTTACAAGATTCGTATTTTTTGACGCGATTGTGATGCCCATCGTCCGCAGTGCAAAGCCGGAGGATCGAGATTTTTCCTGGGCGTTTTCTGTCTGCGTCGTAGCCGCTATTTTTCTTTTCTTGCTAATGCTGGGTTTGTCCGGAACCATCGCCGACGCTTTTGGTTCGCCGGAATTAACTCCGGTACTTCAGGGAATGAGCCTGACCATTCTGGCTTTCGGGATTTCCCGTGCTTATGAAGCGCGCATGACGCGCACGCATCAGTTCAAATCCCTTGCGATACGCTCAGTCATATCGGTCCTGATTGGGGGGATGACTGGCGTAACTCTGGCTGCCATGGGCTTTGGCGTATTAGCCCTGGTCGTACAACAAGTCGCCACCGCTGTTTTTGCCTGTCTGCTTTTGATCATGCAAAGTCCCTGGCGTCCACGGTTATCGTTTCAGAAAGATTTGGCTCTGCGTTATCGAGGAGAGATGTCTCGAGCAGGAATTTCAGGCATTACCAGTTACGCAAGCACAAATAGTGATTCGCTTTTGATCAGCATTTTCTTATCCCCTTATTTCATCGGGATCTACAACCTGGCCAAACGTATTGCCTCGTCTGTGTACCTGGTCATCACGTCTTCGGTCCTAAAAGTAACCGAGCCGATCATCGCTCATGTCCGCGAGGAGCCTGCACTGGTTCGCGAACGATATCTAAAAATTCTTGCGTTGGTTCTGTTACTGACGCTATTGCCGCTCTGCGGTTTGGCATTGTTCTCGGAGCCCCTTATCAGTCGGCTATTCGGTGTGAAATGGATGTCCGCTGCACCTGTTCTCATCGTCTTGAGCTGGGTGTACGTCTTGTTGTCGATTCAGCATCTGAATCAAACAATCTGTTTTGTTTTGGGCCATTACAACGTGCCGATACGGGTCAACATGATTGGCCTGACGATCACGGCATTGGTCGTGAGTCTAATTCATGACCACGGTCTGTTGGCGATGACCTATGCGTTTCTGTTTTCTTCCTCGCTGTTATTGCTGCCTTATTTTTTATTGATTCTGAAATACACCCAGACCACTTGGCGTGATCTTGGATGTGCTGCGGCGCCGCCATTGCTTGCTGCATTGATGATGACCGTTACTGCCCTGGTCTTGAATCGAATCACACCTGTAAACGATTCCTTGATGACATTTGCAGGCCAGGTGATGGCCGCCTTTATGACTTTTATGTTGACCCTGGTTGGGAGTATTTATTTCTTTCAAACAAAAAATCCATTATGGGAAATCCTGGGATTGAAAATTTTTACTCGATCAATGAGTGGCCAAAAAAATAGTGCTGCCGAATATCCATAGGAAAAAAATGAATTATCTGATTCTTTCCGCGCATGATTATCGAAGCCCTCGGCGCGTCAATATGCACTTCATCGCAGAACAGCTTGCCTTGCGCGGTACCACCCGTTTTTTTTCACTGCGCTATAGCAGCTTGTCAAAGCTCACCTCGGATCCGCGTTTGTCGCTTGATGAAAGAGCTAATGTTATTGAGACGTACCAGGGCGTCGATTGTTTTTTATGGAAGACCCAGCTTCATCCATTCAATACAAGACTGCCCTTTCTCTCCTGGGCTGAAAGCTTGATGTACGAGCAATATCGTCAACAGCCTCATCCGGTTTTAGTTGAATGGATCCGCGAGGCGACGACCGTCGTCCTCGAAAGCGGCATATCCCCGATTTTTTTCGATTTGATCAAAGAAATAAATCCGAATGCCGAGGTCATTTATATCGCATCAGATGATTTGGACACGATTAACGTTGCTGGATTTGTCAAAGATGCGTTTCAGAAAAGTGCTCCTTTGATGAAAGGGATATTCATTCCTTCACTCTATCTGCTCGAAACTTTGCCAGTTGGCTCGAACGCTTTTTTCGTACCACATGGAATCGAAGTATCAATGCTGGATCAGGCCGATCCATCCCCCTATAAGCCGGGAATCAATGCAGTCTCAGTGGGTTCCATGCTTTTTGACCCGCAGTTCTTTCACGTCGCTGCGGAACAGTTTCCGGAGATGCAATTTCATGTCATCGGTGGCGGTTCTGGCGCGAAGGAAACGTTTCCTTCAAATGTCGTGATCTACGACGAAATGCGACATACCGATACCCTCAAATATATCAAGCACGCCAACTTTGGTATTGCGCCTTACCGGTCAAGCCATGTTCCCAAGTATTTGTGTGACACATCGATGAAGCTGATGCAATACGACTTGTTTGCTTTACCTGCAGTGTGTCCGTTTTCAGTGGTGGGAAGCTATTCATCGAGATTTGGCTATGAGCCCGGCGATCCGGAAAGCATCAAGGCAGCTGTCCTTGCGGCATCAACGGCTCCGCATCAATCATCCAGAAAGTTTATTGGATGGGCCGATGTCGCGGACCGGATTCTTGATCCACAAAATTATCAGGATACCGAGGTGGCCCATGAGCACATCGGATAATCTTTCGGTTGACACCGGTTTGGAGAAAAGGCATCGACTTTCAGTCGTGATACCGGTCTGGAATGTCGCTGCTTATCTGGTGGAAGCAATGGAGTCAGTGCTTCAGCAGGAACCGCCTCCATATGAAATCGTCGTGATTGATGATGGATCAACCGATGGAGGTGGTTTCTTGCTGGATGAACGATACGGTGGCCAATCAAACATCGTCATTATTCATACTGAAAATCGGGGTCTCGGTGAGGCTCGTAATCTTGGTGCCAAAGTGGCTTCAGGCGAATACATTTATTTTTTTGATTCGGATGACATTGCACTGCCGGGTTTGGTTGCAGCCTTCAACAAGCAAATCGCTGCTCATCCAGACTTGGATCTGTTTTGTTTTTCTGCCACCTCATTTTTTGATCCACTCACTTTCAACGGGGACACAGAGGGTGAGCCACTACCCAGCTATGAGCGGCATATTAATCGCACGTTCTCTAGCGGTGAAGACGCTTTCAATGAACTGTCCCAAATAGGACATCATTTTCTGGTGGCTCCGTGGGGTTACATTTTCAGAAAAGCTGTCATCAAGAAAAGCGCGATTGAGTTCTTACCCATTATTCATGAAGACGAAGAATTCACACCCCGATTATTTCTCGCTTGCGGCATCACGCAGGTCGTTCCCGATTCCTATTTCCATAGAAGAATTCGGCGTGGTTCGATTATGTACAGCATGAAGAATGCACGCCATATTTCAGGTTATCTGGCCGCGATAGAGTCCACTGAACGATTGCTGTCGCCTACCAATTCTTTTAAAGCCCATACCTTGGTTACTTTGAGAAAAAGACATCGCGATCTCTTTGCGACCGTACTTTTAACACTTAGAAATAATGGCATTTTGCTTTTATCCAAAGACCAGAAAAAAATTACAGAATTATTGAGGACTTATCTTTTCAAAGATTTGAACATAACAATGATGAATTATTTCCCTAAATTATTCTGGAAGTTACAGCAGTCTAAGAATAAGTAGATTGAAATTTCGATCAAGAGAAGATGATATGGATGCTGATTGGTCATTGGACTTAAAACGCTATGGTTTAAGTCGTCCTTTTTTTAAAGAGCAGTCGATCTGGGCGGTGTGGATCTACCGGCTGGGCCGTCGCCTTGATCGACGTCCCGAAGGCTTCATGAAGCGCATTCTGACCTCGCTTTGGTGGCCAGTTTTTCGTTTGATCGAAACACTGGTTGGCATCACCTTACCCAAGTCTGCAGAGATCGGTCCCGGTTTACGTATCTGGCACTTTGGCGGAATCATTGTGCATGCTCATGCCGTGATTGGGGCGAATTGCACTTTGAGGCAGGGTGTGACGATTGGCAATCGCAGCTTCGAAGGCCCCGTTCCCGTCATTGGCGATTCGGTCGATATTGGTGCCTATGCACAGGTACTTGGTGGAATACGAATCGGCAACCGATGCAAGATCGGTGCTCTATCTGTTGTTCTTACGGATATGCCGGACGATTCGACAGCAGTGGGTGCTCCGGCACGAATCATCTTGCATAAATCGACCTGACTATTTACAGCAATCACAGTGAAAACTGTATTGAGAGGCCCAGATTGAGTCGTTTGTAATAGGTTTTATATGGTTCGTTTGATAAAAGGCAATTGATTGATGAGCCAGGCTGATATCAAAGACGCTATGAAAATGAATAAAGTCCAAAGTGGCACTGAGACAACAGGATTGAAGGTGGTTGCTCCCAGATGGCTTGAATTCAATCCTTCCAGAATGATCGGATGAATCAGATAAACACCCAAAATCAGTGAAGCAATTTTTTTGGTAAGTGTTTCACTAAACATGGGGACAACCCAATACTTGAACAGATACAGGATACTGATGGACATGGGTATGACCGTAATACTGAGATAGCTATAGAAATAGGGATATGCGTCAGCACCATTGATTGTGTTGATGGCATAGCTGCCCAACGCAGTTCCAATCATCGAACCTGTCCACACCAAAATGAGCAATGTTCTGGATGGCTTTAACAAACTATGTCGAGCGATATGTCCCATAAAAAAATAGGGTATGAATTCAAGAAACCAGTTTATAAAAAGGCCGGACTTGCTTTCAGGGGCAAGCCCTTCGTGCAAAGAATTGACTGTGGCAAAGACAAACATCAAGGTGACCAGAAACTTGAGTTCTTGCGTTGTTGAATGCGCCACAATTTTTTTGAAAAAAGGGGTGAACAAATACAGCCCCAGAATCATGTACAAGAACCACATATGGTAGTAGGGCGTTCCTGATAAAAAGAGATTGAGCAACTCGCTTCCTGAGGGTGGCGCTCCTTTGACGTAACCCTTCAGAAATTTCAGCAACAAAAAAACAAATGACCAAAACAGGATTGGAATTAACACTCTGGATAGGCGCTTGGTATAAAACGCTGCCAGTCCTTCATTTTTATTTTGATCGAGCAGTAATGCCCCACTGATCATGACAAATACCGGAACGCACCATCTGACGGCGGAGTCATAAATGTTTGCTATCCACCAGTATCCAGAACCAACATCGCTTTGTGCGATCACCGATGATGATACGTGTAAAAAAATCACTGCGAAGATGGCAAGAATTCTAGAGTTATCCAGCCAGATCATATTTTCTCCATGGACGACTCAGGAAGCGGCAGGTTGTTGCTCGATTTTAAGGCCGATCGAGTCTCACTTGTACAATAACGCCAATTAGAAATTTTTTAGAACAAAGCGCATGAATATCCAACCCGTTATTCTTTCTGGTGGCTCCGGCACACGGCTGTGGCCACTTTCCCGTGAGCAGTATCCCAAACAGTTACTCAAGCTCGTCGGTGATACAACCATGCTTCAAGCCACTGCTTTGCGGGTCGATGCTATGGCACTTCCTTCGGGTGCGACCCTCAAGAGGCCGCTGGTGGTTAGCAATGAAGAGTACCGTTTCATCACTGCTGAGCAGTTACGTCAAGTAGACAAAGCTGCGGAATCGATTGTGCTGGAGCCGGCTGGACGCAATACGGCCCCAGCGCTGACGCTGGCAGCTTTGACGGCATGCCTGGATGGGGATGACCCGGTGCTGGTGGTGATGCCGGCGGATCATGTGATTACCAACGAAGTGTCTTTTCGTGCCCGGCTGGCTGAAGCCATCAAACTGGCTGATGTGGGCAAGGTCGTGACCTTCGGCATAGTGCCGACAGGTCCTGAAACGGGTTATGGCTATATTCAGCATGGCACCGTCCTGTCGAATGAGAAAGATGCTTTCCAGCTTGCCAGTTTTGTCGAGAAGCCGGATCTGTCCACGGCGCAAGGCTATCTGGCTTCAGGTGACTATTTATGGAACAGCGGCCTGTTTATTTTGCGTGCTTCGGTCTGGCTACAGCAGATTGGCCGCTTCCGCAGCGATATTCTCGTCGCTTGTACCAAGGCCGTTGAAGGTGGGCAGCGTGATGCAGACTTCCTGCGTCCGGAGCGCGAGACTTTTCTCGCCTGTCCATCGGATTCGATCGATTATGCAGTAATGGAAAAGATTGTCACGGATAACAAGGGCCTGGGTGTGGTGCTGCCGCTGGATGCAGGCTGGTCGGATGTGGGGGCGTGGAATGCCTTGCTGGAGATTGGTGCGAAAGACGAGAACGGTAATGTGATTGATGGCGATGCCATTCTGGTTGATACCAAAAATTCACTGGTGCGAGCTGAAAGTCGTCTGGTCGCCTGCGTTGGCTTGAGCGATGTGATTATTGTTGAGACCCCCGATGCGGTGATGGTGGCGCATCGTGACGCGGTGCAAGACGTAAAGAAAGTGGTGGCGCAACTCAAAGCGAAAAATCGTTCCGAGTGTGATGCGCATCGCAAGATTTACCGGCCCTGGGGTTGGTATGACAGCATTGACATGGGCGAACGTTTTCAGGTCAAGCGTATTGTCGTGAGCCCTGGTGCCAAGTTGTCCCTGCAGATGCATCATCACAGGGCCGAGCACTGGATCGTCGTGACAGGAACCGCGATGGTCACGCGTGGCGAAGAAGTCTTTTTGCTGTCCGAGAATCAGTCAACCTATTTGCCTGTTGGCACTCTGCACAGACTGGAAAATCCCGGCAAGATGCCACTTGAGATGATTGAAGTGCAGTCCGGGGCTTATCTGGGCGAGGATGACATCGTGCGCTTTGAAGATACCTACGGGCGTGTAGTGAAATAGTGTCGGTGTACCGGGTTACTCAATACGTTTGGATCAAACCTCTCAACACAGAGACACAGAGGCAAAAAGGTTCACAGAGAAAATCTTAACGCCTTCCTCTGTGGCTCGTGTTTTTTCTCTGGGACCTCTGTGTAAAGCTTTCATGTTTAATAGTACGAAGCTAATGCAGATGCTGCACTGACGGCATCTCCGTATCTTCGGGCAACTCTGCATGGACCAGATCAGCCACCGGGTCCGCAAACATTGGCGCACCGCAGTCATCGCAAAACTCCATCGGGAACGGTTGTTCATGGGTAATCACTTCGGTGATGCCGTTCTCGCGTAGTAACTTTTCGATTTGTTCTGCGACTTCAACTGGTGCCAAGCCTTCTTCCATTCCAAACAGTGGCCAGATTGCGCCATGCACTACATCCGGATTCTTCAATTTGGTAAATCCAACGCGGTACTCCTCTGGCCGTTCATTGCCGAAGAGACCCAACACCGCGCGTAGTTGTTTCGGTTCGACCTTAAGCGCCGTTTCGAGAAAGACCAGTGCTGCCTTGAGCGAATAAGGACGAATGGCGCGATCCGATTCGCGACAAGCCGCATGAAAAGCATCGGGCAGCTGTAATTCGAAAACGCAGCCTGTCATCGTCGTCACCAAATCAGGTTTTGCCTGCGTACGCCACTGTTCCAACGCTTGTTCACGAGCATCCGGTTTCAGTTTTACGTGACCGCGATGAGGCAGCGCATGCGTAATTTCTTCCTGCCACTGAAACAAGGGCGCACCTTGAGGCGCAACCAGCACGGCCAGCAGATAGCGCGTATCCGCCAGCAGAGGGGCCGTGTCAGCAAGTTTCTTGATCTTGGGCGCTTTCTTTCCGCCTAGCGCCTGTTCTGCAAGACTATGAGTCAGTGCGCGTGTTTCGGAAAAATTGCGTGGCAATTGTTCGATCGAATACAGGCTGGGCAGTAAGGCAATCTGCGTTCTACTTGCTGCAATGTGTGCGCGGAGATGGTTTTGCAGGGACTGCAAAAGCTCTGCATGAAGTGGCCCGGACGGAATCGCATATTTCGACCACGCCAGGATCGGTGCGGTGATCAACAGTGCCTGGAAGCTATTACCCTCATGCTCGAGTAGCATCGATTCCGCATGGTTCTCTGCGGCTTCCATCAACACATCGTAGGCCGTCGGCAGGGTAGAGAAAAGATGATCGAGTGCATTGTCGAGAGCTGCATCGGCCCCATGCTCGAGCAGACGTGACAATTCACTCTCAAGAAGGGCCTCCCAATAACTGTCTTCCACCCGACTTCCGGATGCACCCAGTCCACGTGCAAGCATAGCGAGGTGTTCAGCATCGCGAGAGAGTCGGGGCAATGCAGTCGTGGCGCGGGTGCGTTTCATGAGGTCACTAACAATCAAAGGGCATTCAGCATAACAAAAGCCGCTGGGCTTGCGGCCAGCGGCTTGGAATTTGCCCTCCCTTTCAAGGGGAGGGATAGGGTGGGGATGGGTTTTTAAGCAGCCAGAAGCTGTCTGAGTACAAAAGGCAGAATACCCCCGTGCTTGTAGTAGTCCACTTCAATCGGCGTATCAATACGCAGCAGGACTTTGGCTTCCTTCTTGCTGCCATCCTTACCGGTGATGACCAGCTTCACATCCATCTGTGGCTTGATGTCGCCGTCGACAATGACATCATAAGTTTCCTCACCGGTAATGCCGAGCGACTGGATCGTATCGCTGCCCTTGAACTGAAGCGGCAACACGCCCATGCCGACGAGGTTGGAGCGATGGATACGCTCAAAGCTCTTGGCGATAACCGCTTTGACGCCGAGCAGTTGTGTGCCTTTGGCAGCCCAGTCACGTGAAGAACCAGTGCCGTACTCTTCACCACCAAAAATGACGGTCGGCGTTCCGGCGGCGATGTACTTCATCGCTGCATCATAGATCGGCAGTTGTTCCCCGCTCGGTTGCATGAGGGTGATACCACCTTCTTCGCGCTTGCCATCCTTCATCGGGATCATCAGGTTCTTGATGCGTACGTTGGCGAAGGTGCCGCGCATCATCACATCATGATTGCCGCGGCGTGCGCCATAGCTGTTGAAGTCGGCCTTGAGTACCTTGTTCTCGACCAGGTACTTGCCGGCTGGGCCCGATTCCTTGATCGAGCCGGCGGGCGAGATGTGGTCGGTTGTGACCGAGTCGCCGAAAATGCCCAGTGCGCGCGCGCCCTTGACGCCCACGACCGAGGCCTTCGGCACCATTGTGAAATCGGCGAAGAAGGGCGGTTCGGCGATGTAAGTGGACTTGGGCCAGTTATAAACTTGACCCGAAGACGAAGCTACCTTGCTCCACAGATCGCCATCCTTGGTCAGCGAGCCGTACAGTTTGCGGAAGGTTTTGCCGTCCATCGCGCTCTTGAGCAAGGCATGTACTTCTTCGGTGGTCGGCCAGATGTCGCCGATGTAAACGTCGCGGCCCTTCTTGTCCTTGCCTAACGGCTCGGTCATCAAGTCTTTCTGCATCGTACCCGCGATGGCATAGGCCACAACCAAAGGCGGAGAAGCCAGGAAGTTGGCCTTGATGTTCGGGTGAATGCGCGCTTCAAAGTTGCGGTTGCCCGACAGCACGGCCGAGCAGATCAGATCGTTTTGCGTGATGACTTCGTTCAGCGCAGGAGTCAGATCGCCTGCATTGCCGATACAGGTGGTGCAACCATAAGCGGTCACGTCGAAGCCCAGCTGTGCCAGATAAGGCAGCAGTTTGGTCTTGGTCAGATACTCGGTCACGACGCGGCTGCCAGGAGCGAGCGAGGTCTTGATATGTGGTGCGACCGTCAGGCCAAGCTTAACCGCCTTCTTGGCCAGCAGACCAGCAGCCAGCAGTACGCTCGGGTTGGAGGTGTTGGTGCAGGATGTGATCGCGGCGATCAGGATATCGCCGTTGTGCACTTTTACACTGTCCTTGTTGACGTATTCTTTATTCAATTCAGCAGCGGGTTTGTTGAAACCATTGTCGGCCACCGGCTTGGAGAACAGCGACTGGAAGTTGCTCTTGACGTTGCCGATTTCGATGCGGTCTTGCGGACGCTTCGGGCCAGCCAGCGAAGGGGTGACCGTGTTGAGGTCGAGTGAAAGTTCAACGCTGTAGTCGATATCGCCCTTCTTCGGCACGCCAAACAATTTTTGCGCTTTGAAGTACGCCTCAAACGCAGCGATCTCATCCTTGGTGCGTCCCGATCCTTCGAAATAGGCAATGGTCTTTTTGTCGACCGGGAAGAAGCCCATGGTCGCGCCGTATTCGGGTGCCATGTTGGCGATGGTGGCGCGATCCGGCAAGCTCAACGACGCGGTGCCTTCACCGAAGAACTCGACGAACTTGCCGACAACCTTGGCCTTGCGCAGCATTTCGGTAATCGTCAGCACGAGGTCGGTGGCGGTGACGCCACCACGCAACTTGCCGGTGAGGTTGACGCCGACGACATCGGGCGTCAGGAAGTAAACCGGCTGACCGAGCATGCCGGCTTCCGCTTCAATACCACCGACGCCCCAGCCGACGACGCCAATGCCGTTGATCATGGTGGTGTGGCTGTCGGTGCCGACCAGCGTGTCAGGGTAATAGACGCCTTCTTTCTTGTGCACGCCGCGCGCAAGGTACTCAAGGTTGACCTGGTGCACAATCCCGATGCCTGGAGGCACCACTTTGAACGTATCAAAGGCTTGCATGCCCCATTTCATGAACTGATAGCGTTCTTTGTTGCGCTGGAATTCCAGTTTCATGTTCAGGTCCAGCGCGCCGGGTTCGCGGAAGTGGTCAATCGTGACCGAGTGATCAACGACCAGATCAACGGGAACCAGTGGCTCAATCTTTTTCGGGTTCTGGCCCATTTTGGCGGCGACGTTACGCATCGCAGCCAGGTCGGCGAGCAGGGGCACACCAGTGAAATCCTGCAGCACGATGCGGGCGACGACGAAAGGAATTTCATCAGTACGCGCCGCTTTCGGTTTCCAGTTGGCCAGCTCCTTGATGTGCGTTTCAGTCACTTTCTTGCCGTCGCAGTTGCGCAGCACCGATTCCAGCACCAGACGGATCGAAACCGGCAGTTTGGCGACATCGATATTCAGGGCTTTGCCCAGTGCAGGGAGGCTGTAGTACTGACCTTTCTTGTTGCCAATTTTGAATTCTTTGAGTGTTTTGAATGTATTGTGCGGCATGGAAGCTCCTGATTAATGTGCAGTAATTCGGGCTGTAATTCTGAGAAGACGTATGGTTTATTGAAGGACTGAATAAGGGGCAAAGGCTTGAGCAAGATTCGTGCGACAGTCGAGCGGAGAGGCTAAATTCAGACTTGAAATTTTAATGGAAACAAAAAAGGCCGGACAAGCTTGACGCTTGATCCGACCTTTGTCATTACATCATTGAATTAACCGAGCAGGTGCAGAACGCCTTCGCGCTCTTCGAGCAGTTCCTTCAAAGTGAAATCCATGCGTTCACGGCTGAAGGCATCGACTTCAAGGCCCTTGATCATTTCATACTCGCCGTTGGCAGTCGTGACCGGGAAACCGTAAACGATATCTTCGGGAATGCCATAGCTGCCGTCGGACGGGATGCCCATCGTGACCCATTTGCCATTGCTGCCGAGAACCCAGTCACGGACGTGGTCGATCGCAGCGTTGGCGGCTGAAGCGGCAGAGGACAGGCCACGCGCTTCGATAATCGCCGCGCCGCGCTTGCCGACTGTTGGCAGGAAGATGGTTTTGTTCCACTCTTCATCATTGATCATGGCCTTGACGCCAGCACCGCCAATCGTGGCGAAGCGGTAGTCGGGATACATGGTGGGCGAGTGATTACCCCAGACCGTCAATTTTTCGATATCGGCCACGGCCTTGCCGGTTTTGGCGGCGATTTGCGAGAGGGCGCGATTGTGATCGAGACGCAGCATTGCGGTGAAATTCTTTTTTGGCAGATCGGGTGCCGACTTCATCGCGATATAGGCGTTGGTATTGGCGGGATTGCCGACGACCAGCACCTTGACGTCACGACTGGCGACTTCGTTCAGGGCCTTGCCTTGCGCGGTGAAAATCTGGGCGTTGGCCGAGAGCAGGTCTTTGCGTTCCATGCCAGGGCCACGGGGACGAGCGCCGACCAGCAGGGCGACGTCTGCATCCTTAAAAGCTACTTTCGGGTCACCGGTGGCGATCATGCCCTGCAGTAGCGGGAAAGCACAGTCGTCGATTTCCATCATCACGCCCTTGAGCGCCTTCTGGGCCTTTTCATCGGGAATGTCCAGCAATTGCAGGATGACCGGCTGGTCTTTACCAAGCAGATCGCCATTGGCAATACGAAATACGAGGGCATAGCCGATGTTACCGGCAGCACCAGTAACGGCAACGCGTTTTACAGGTTTCATGACATTCTCCGAGAGGGCTGGAAGGAATTATTTATTGGAAGGCCGAGGATAATACTTTTTGATGTTTTAAGAGATTCGGACAAGCTCGCCGGTACAAGACCAATGCACGAAGCATGCAAAGCAAGTGACCAACGCAGATTATTTTAACCGATATAAAATCCAGGCTTGAGCGTCATGACTCCAAAATAAATTGACTAGCCCGGATGTGACCCGGCAGCGATTCAAATAATGGTCTGACACAACTATAAAAATTCATGCGTCCTCAATGACCATTGCCCAGCCATGCTCAAATCCAGCCCGCTCTATCGTCAAGTCAAAGGACTCATCACACAAAGCCTTGAAAAAGGCGAGTGGAAACCGGGTGAAGCCTTACCCAGCGAGTTCGAACTGGCTTCCCGCTTCAAGGTCAGCCAGGGCACCGTACGCCGGGCGATAGAGGAAATCGCCGCAGAAAATCTGGTGATCCGGCAGCAGGGCAAGGGAACTTTCGTGGCGACTCACGATGTAGCCCATGCGCAATTCCGCTTTCTCAGACTGGTACCCGAGGAGGGCTCCCCCCGGTATCCCGAGAATCGTTTTCTGGAATGCAAGCGACTTCGGGCAACCGGCAAGATAGCGCGCCAGCTCAATCTTCGGTCGGGCGATGCCGTTTTACGCATACGCCGTATTTTGAGTTTTGATGGGGTTCCGACCGTGTTTGATGATATTTGCTTGCCGGCTAATTTGTTCAAGGGACTGACGCTCGAGCACTTGTTGGCGTACCAGGGCACCATGTATGCATTATTAGAGACGGAGTATGGCGTCAGTATGTTGCGCGCCGAAGAAAAAATCCGGGCTGTGGCGGCTGATTCTGAAGCGGCAGCAGTTCTGAATGTTCCTCTCGGCACACCCTTATTGAGTGTGGAACGGCTTGCGATGACTTTCGGTGATCAGCCGGTTGAAGTGCGCCAGGGCTTGTACATCACCACTCATTTTTCTTATAAAAATGAACTTGGATGAATTAAATTTGCAGAGCCGAGCATGCAAGGAAATAATTGGCCGCATAGTGAGAATTAATTTTTGCCGACTTGGTGCATCGCAGAAAATCAGCCAAAATAGCGTCGTTATGCGGAAACAATGCATTTTCTGGCACACTTTGTCTCCCGGAATGCCGCTGAAAAAACAAGACCCGCAACTAACCCGATCAGAAATCGAGAAGTCAAATGTCAGAGAACGGAAACCGTAAACCCCCCGAATATCGCAATATCCATATCACGCAGCTTGCCAGTTATCGATTGCCGCTCGCGGGATATATATCGATTCTGCATCGAATTAGTGGCCTGCTGATGTTTCTGTTGCTGCCCTTTGTGCTCTATCTACTGGAAAAGAGCCTTACTTCCGAAATCAGTTTTGAAACGTTCAAAAGCATTACCTCTGGCATTTTCGCCAAACTGGTATTACTAGCTTTGATCTGGGCTTACCTCCATCATTTCTGTGCCGGCATACGCCATTTGCTGATGGATATGCATCACGGCCTTGAAAAAGACCAAGCCAAAAATTCTGCGGTGATTGTCTTTGTGATCAGCATCCCATTGGCGGCATTGGTTGCACTCAAACTCTTTGGAGCGTTCTGATGGCTTCGTCTTCCTCAAATATTGGTCCGAAGCGTCTGGTCGTCGGCGCCCATTACGGTCTGCGTGACTGGCTTGCACAACGTGTGACTGCCGTCATCATGGCGATCTATACCGTGATCCTGCTGGTCGCGTTCTTTAGTGCAAAGGATTTTTCTTACACAGGATGGGCGGGTTTGTTTGCGCATCAATGGATGAAAATCGCCACCTTCGTTACCCTGATCGCGTTGTTTTATCACGCCTGGATCGGTGTGCGCGACATCTGGATGGATTACGTCAAGCCCACTGGAATCCGCTTGGGGCTACAAGTTTTGACCATCGTCTGGCTGGTCGGCTGTGCGGGGTACGCGGTGCAGATCCTCTGGAGAGTTTGAGCAATGGCTGAAATCAAAAAATCAATTCCAAAGCGGCGCTTTGATGCCGTGATCGTGGGTGCGGGTGGCGCTGGTATGCGCGCTTCCTTGCAACTGGCCGAGGCTGGATTGTCGGTCGCAGTTTTGTCGAAGGTATTCCCAACACGTTCCCACACTGTCGCGGCCCAAGGCGGTATTGGTGCTTCACTGGGCAATATGACCGAGGACAACTGGTACTGGCATATGTTCGATACCGTCAAGGGTTCGGACTATCTGGGCGACCAGGACGCGATTGAATTCATGTGCCGCGAGGCGCCTAAGGTTGTCTACGAACTGGAACACTTCGGCATGCCGTTTGACCGCAATGCGGACGGCACGATTTATCAACGCCCATTCGGCGGTCACTCGGCCAATTTCGGCGAAAAGCCGGTCGCGCGCGCCTGTGCTGCGGCCGACCGTACCGGTCACGCGTTGCTGCACACGCTTTATCAGCGTAACGTGCGCGCCCGCACCCAGTTTTTCGTCGAGTGGATGGCGATTGACCTGATCCGCGATGCCGAAGGCGATGTGTGCGGCGTGGTCGCGCTGGAAATGGAAACTGGCGAAGTGATGATTCTCGAAGCCAAGACCACGATGTTTGCGACCGGGGGTGCTGGACGAATCTGGGCTGCTTCGACCAATGCCTTTATCAATACAGGCGATGGCATGGGCATGGCCGCGCGTGCGGGCATCCCGCTTGAAGACATGGAATTCTGGCAGTTCCACCCGACCGGTGTTGCCGGGGCTGGTGTGTTGATTACTGAAGGTGTGCGGGGTGAGGGCGGCATTCTGTTGAACTGCAACGGCGAGCGCTTCATGGAGCGCTATGCGCCGACATTGAAAGACTTGGCACCACGCGACTTCGTTTCGCGTTCGATGGATCAGGAAATCAAGGAAGGCCGTGGCTGCGGGCCGAACAAGGATTACGTTCTGCTCAAGCTCGATCACTTGGGTGCCGAGACGGTGCAAAAGCGGCTGCCATCAATTCTGGAAATCGCGCACAAGTTCGCCAACGTCGATGCAACCAAGGAACCGATTCCAGTTGTGCCGACCATCCACTATCAAATGGGCGGGATTCCAACCAACATCTATGGTCAGGTTGTTGCGCCAAAGAATGGCAATCCGAACGAGATCATTAATGGCTTGTATGCGATTGGTGAATGCGCTTGCGTATCGGTGCATGGTGCCAATCGCCTTGGTACCAATTCATTGCTCGATCTGGTTGTGTTCGGTCGTGCAGCAGGCAACCATATCGTCGCGTCGAATCTGAAAAACAAAGAGCACAAACCCTTGCCGGCCGATGCGGCTGACAAGCCGCTCGAACGCTTGGCTCGTCTCGACGCCCGCAGCAGCGGCGAACGTACGCAAGATGTGGCGAACGATATCCGTGCCAGCATGCAATATCACTGTGGCGTGTTCCGCAAGCAGGAGTTGCTGACGGAAGGGGTTAACAAGATCATGGCCTTGGCCGAACGCGCCAAGCATGTCGCGATTAAAGACAAGTCCAAGGTGTTCAACACCGCTCGTGTCGAAGCGCTGGAGCTCGACAATCTGGTCGAGACCGCCAAAGCTACCATTACATCGGCCTCAGCCCGTACTGAGTCCCGCGGTGCGCATGCGCGTGACGACTTCGCTGAGCGTGATGACGTCAACTGGATGAAGCACACGCTTTGGTATTCGGAAGGCAATCGTCTCGATTACAAGCCGGTCAAACTGAAGCCGCTGACGGTCGAGACCTTCCAGCCCAAAAAACGTACGTTCTGATTGATGCTGAAGCTGAGCGAGAAACTGATCGATAAATTGAGGATCGCATGACTGCCACTAATGCCAATGAACTGACCGCAGTTTCCGGAGCGCCTGCTGTCGGCAAACGCGTTGTTAAATTTGAAATTTATCGCTACGACCCGGACAGCGGCCAGCCGCCGCGCATGCAAAAACTTGAAGTGACGCTCGAGCCAACCGACAAAATGTTGCTCGACGCGCTGCAGCGCATCAAGTCGGATGTGGACGACTCGCTATCCATCCGCCGTTCCTGTCGTGAAGGCGTCTGCGGCTCTGACGCGATGAATATCAATGGCAAGAATGGCCTCGCATGTACGACCAATATGCGCGAGCTGAAAGAGCCGATTGTGCTCAAGCCGCTGCCTGGCCTGCCGGTGATCCGTGATCTGATCGTCGATATGTCGCACTTCTTCAATCAATATCATTCGATCAAGCCCTATCTCATTAACGATACGCCGCCGCCCGAGAAAGAGCGTCTGCAGTCGCCCGAAGAACGCGAAGAATTGAATGGTCTTTACGAGTGCATCCTGTGCGCTTGTTGCTCGACTTCCTGCCCGAGCTTTTGGTGGAATCCGGATAAGTTTGTGGGTCCGGCCGGACTGTTGCAAGCCTATCGCTTCATCGCCGACAGCCGCGATCAGGCGACCAGTGAACGTCTCGACAATCTCGAAGACCCGTATCGTTTGTTCCGCTGCCACACCATCATGAATTGCGTGGATGTTTGCCCCAAGGGTCTGAATCCTACTCGTGCGATAGGCAAGATCAAAGAGTTGATGGTGCGCCGGGCCATCTAACATGAGTGTTGCCGGTCACCAGTCGGATCCCCATCAGCGTGCTCGACTGCGCTGGCGAGCGCGACGGGGCTTGTTGGAAAACGATTTGATTCTCACGCGTTTTCTGGATCGCCATGAATCGGGTCTGACCGATGACGATGTGGGTGCGCTGACTGAACTGCTGGATTTAAGCGACAATGATTTGATGGATCTGCTTCTGGCACGTCGTGAATTGCAGCCGGAGCTGGACAGCATTGCGTTACAGAAAGTGCTAATGTTACTCAGATCAGCATGAATCTTGCTAGGTAGCTCTTAGAGTTCCAAGAGACTTATTAAAAAGACCCAAAAAAGGAAAACCCGATGACTCCAACCGATAACAAAGCGACACTGTCTTTTTCCAACGGCTCACCCAGCATTGATATGCCGATTTACAAGGGTACGGTGGGGCCGGATGTCATCGACATCCGCAAGCTTTACGGCCAGACTGGAATGTTTACCTACGACCCTGGCTTCATGTCGACGGCAGCTTGTAATTCCTCAATTACCTATATCGATGGCGACAAGGGCGAGTTGCTGTATCGCGGCTATCCGATTGAACAACTGGCTGTGAATTGTGACTTTCTGGAAACCTGCTATCTGTTGCTGAAGGGCGAGCTGCCGAATCAGGCTCAGAAAAAAGAATTCGAATTCGGAATCATGCACCACACCATGGTGAACGAGCAGATGAGTTCGTTCTATCACGGCTTCCGCCGCGATTCTCACCCGATGGCGGTGTTGGTCGGTGTGGTCGGTGCCCTGTCCGCCTTTTATCACGACTCGCTGGACATCAATAATCCCGAGCACCGCGAAATTTCGGCCATGCGTCTGATTGCCAAGATGCCGACGCTGGTCGCCATGGCCTACAAGTATTCGATCGGTCAGCCCTTCGTTTATCCGAAGAACGACCTGTCGTACAGCGCCAACTTCGTGCGCATGATGTTCTCCAATCCCTGCGAGGAATACGTCGTGAATGACGTGCTGGTGCGCGCCCTGGATCGCATCCTGATCCTGCATGCGGATCACGAACAGAATGCTTCGACCTCGACTGTGCGTTTGTCCGGTTCGTCCGGTGCCAACCCGTTTGCATGTATTGCTGCCGGTATCGCCTGCCTGTGGGGTCCGGCGCACGGTGGTGCCAACGAAGCGGCGCTGAACATGCTGCTCGACATCCAGAAGGATGGCGGCGTCGAGAAGATTGGCGAGTTTGTCGCCAAGGTCAAGGACAAGAACTCCAGCGTCAAGTTGATGGGCTTCGGTCACCGGGTTTACAAGAACTATGATCCGCGCGCCAAGCTGATGCGTGAAACCTGCCACGAAGTGCTTGATGCCCTCGGTCTGCACGACGATCCACTGTTCAAGATCGCTATGGCGCTGGAAAAGATCGCCCTGGAAGATGAATACTTCGTCAGCCGCAAGCTCTACCCGAACGTCGACTTCTACTCCGGCATCGTACAAAGTGCACTTGGCATCCCGACGTCGCTGTTCACTGCCATCTTCGCGCTGGCACGCACGGTCGGCTGGATTGCCCAGTGGAACGAAATGATTTCCGATCCAGAACAAAAAATTGGTCGTCCGCGTCAGCTATTCGTAGGCGCCACAACCCGGGATGTGGTGCCGCTCGCCAAGCGGGCATAAAGTGAGTTAGCTAGCTGAGTTAGTAAGTCCAAAAAAATCGCCAGCCGAATAAAATCGGCTGGCGATTTTATTTTGTAGGTGTAGAATTCCTCACCCCCTTGCCCCAGGCCTTCATAAATCGAGCATTAGGGTGTCGTAGTCCGGCAGCATCGGTCGTATCAATTAGACCGCGACAATTTGATTAGCAATCCGCTAACCGGTGTGGCCGTGTCGCGGAAGGTTGGCCTCAACCGCATCAATCTCGAGAGACTCGAAGAAAGGTGAAGCAAATGATGCAGCAATTTCTGGGTAACTCCTACCTGTTCGGTGGCAATGCGCCATACGTCGAAGAACTGTACGAGTCCTATCTCAATAATCCGGGTTCCGTTTCTGAACAGTGGCGTGAGTATTTCGACCGCATGCAATTGGTCGCTGCCGGAGATGGCAGTAATGCCCGAGACGTCGCCCACGCCCCGATCCAGCAATCCTTCGCCGAGCGTGCCAAAGACGGTCGCCTGACGCCGATCAATGCCGCCGCGGATGTGCTGGCGCGCAAGCAGATTTATGTACAGCAGATTATTGCCGCTTACCGCTTCCTCGGTTCACGTTGGGCCAATCTGGACCCGTTGAAGCGTCAGGAACGCCCCCAACTTCCCGAGCTTGAGCCTGCCTTCTATGATTTTGCCGAAGGCGATATGGCGACAATCTATCCGGCCCAAAGCACTTATTTTGGCTTCGAACAGGCCTCGCTTCGCGATATCGTTAGCGCACTACGTGAAACTTATTGTGGTTCCATTGGTGCGGAGTTTATGTACAGCGATCCGGCCCAAAAACGCTGGATGCAGGAGCGTCTGGAAGGCTCACGTTCAACCCCTCGATTCAACGCAGAAAAGAAGCGTCACATTCTGGATCGCCTCACTGCGGCCGAAGGTCTTGAGCGTTATCTCGCAACCAAATATGTCGGCCAGAAGCGTTTCTCCCTCGAGGGAGGCGAGAGTTTTATCCCGGCACTGGACGAAGTGATCCAGCGCTCAGGCAGTCAGGGCGTGCAAGAAATCGTTATCGGCATGGCGCACCGTGGTCGCCTCAATGTCTTAGTCAACGTGCTGGGCAAGATGCCCAGCGAACTGTTCGCCGAATTTGAGGGCAAGCACGACGATAGTTTGGCTGCCGGAGACGTCAAATATCACCAAGGCTTTTCCAGTGATGTCTCCACGCCTGGCGGTCCCGTGCATTTGTCGCTGGCCTTCAATCCTTCCCATCTGGAAATCGTTGACCCGGTCGTCGAAGGTTCGTGCAAGGCGCGCATGGAACGCCGTGGCGACAAAGAAGGTGATCAAGTACTGCCGATTCTTGTGCACGGCGATGCGGCCTTTGCCGGTCAGGGCGTCATTATGGAGACATTGAATCTGGCGCAAACGCGTGGCTACGGCACGCATGGCACGGTGCATATCGTCATCAATAACCAGATTGGTTTCACCACGTCCGATCCGCGTGACTCACGTTCGACCTTGTACTGTACCGATGTGGTCAAGATGATTGAGGCGCCGGTGCTTCACGTCAATGCGGATGATCCTGAAGCTGTTGTGTTCGCCACCCAGATCGCGGTGGATTTCCGCAAGGAATTCAAGAAAGACGTCGTCGTCGACATCATTTGTTTCCGCAAGTTGGGTCATAACGAACAGGACACGCCAGCAGTCACACAACCGCTGATGTACAAGAAAATTGGTCAGCATCCCGGTACGCGCAAACTCTATGCGGACAAGCTCGAAGCGCAGAAAATTATTGCGGTTGGAGAGGGCGACGAGTTCGTCAAGGAATTCCGTAAGGCGATGGACGAAGGTCGCCAGACAGTTGATCCTGTTCTTACCAACTTCAAGAGCAAGTATGCAGTGGACTGGGCGCCGTTTCTGAACAAGAAGTGGACTGACACGGCCGATACGACGGTTCCTATGACTGAGTTGAAACGACTCGGCGAGCGGCTCACGACCATTCCTGCCAATTTCAAGCTGCATCCTCTGGTCGAGAAAGTGATTGCTGACCGCGCCAATATGGCCCAGGGCAAGCAGCCGCTGGACTGGGGCATGGGCGAACATCTGGCTTACGCTTCATTGGTCGCATCGGGTTATGCCGTGCGTCTGACCGGTCAGGATTCAGGCCGCGGCACCTTCACCCACCGCCACGCCGTGTTGCATGATCAGAATCGTGAGAAGTGGGATTCCGGCAGCTATATTCCGCTGATGAACGTCAGCGAGAATCAGGCGCCGTTTCTGGTGATTGACTCGGTTCTCTCAGAAGAAGCTGTGTTAGGCTTTGAATACGGATACTCGGCTGCGGAACCCAATACGCTGGTCGCATGGGAAGGTCAGTTCGGCGACTTCGTTAATGGTGCCCAGGTCGTCATTGACCAGTTCATTTCCAGTGGCGAAGTCAAATGGGGCCGGATTTCCGGTCTTGTGTTGCTGCTGCCGCACGGATACGAAGGCCAGGGACCGGAGCATTCGTCCGCTCGTCCTGAGCGCTTCCTGCAGCTTTGTGCAGACAACAACATGCAAGTTTGCCAGCCCACTACGCCAGCCCAGATTTTCCATCTGCTGCGTCGGCAAATGGTCCGTTCGTTCCGCAAACCGCTGATTGTGCTCACACCCAAGTCACTGCTGCGTCACAAGGAGGCCGTATCTGATCTGCATGAATTCGCCAAAGGTGGTTTCCACACCGTGATTGGTGAGACGGCAGAACTTGATGCGAAGAAGGTCAAGCGCGTGGTCGCCTGCTCGGGTAAGGTCTATTACGACTTGCGCACGGCGCGTGGGGATCGTGATGATGTGGCCATTATCCGTCTCGAACAACTGTATCCCTTCCCGCACAAGGCACTGGCTGCGGAGTTCAAGAAGTATCCGAACCTGAGCGAAATCGTCTGGTGTCAGGACGAACCGCAGAATCAGGGCGCATGGTTCCAGATTCAGCACAACATCATGGAAAACATGGAGCCGGGTCAGAAGCTGTCGTATGCGGGGCGTCCTGCTTCGGCTTCACCGGCGGCAGGTTATTACTCAGTCCACAACGAACAGCAAAAGGCCTTGCTGCAAGCAGCTTTTGGCCGGGTCAAAGGTTTGGTGCTCAACAAGTAAAACGACGCCCGCTTTCGTGTCCGGCTGGTTTGGCAGGATGCGAAAGAATGGCGGATGAAGAGTGCCTCACCCTATCAAGTTCTTATTAAAAAATATTACGAAAAAATTTCCGGAGTAAATCATGGCATTGGTTGATATTGTCGTCCCGCAGTTGTCGGAATCGGTTGCAGAGGCAACACTGTTGCAGTGGAAGAAAAAGCCCGGTGAAGCCGTGGCGCGCGATGAAATCCTGATCGAGATCGAGACCGACAAAGTCGTGCTCGAAGTGCCGTCGCCCGAAGCTGGCGTGCTGGCAAGCATCATTCAAGCCGATGGCGCGACGGTCGTCGCCGGTCAGCAGATTGCTGTGGTTGATACGGAAGGCAAGGCTGGCGCAGTAGCACCAGCACCAGCCGCAGCGGCAACAGTGACCCCCCCCACTACACCAGCCCCTGCAGCTCAGGCACCCGCATCTTCTGGTGGCGTTGCAATGCCCGCTGCTGCAAAGATCATGGCCGACAACAATCTGACGCCGGGTCAAGTTCAAGGGACAGGCAAGGACGGTCGTGTGCTCAAGGGTGATGTACTGAATACCTTGCAAGCCCCCAAGCCTGCGGTATCAACGGTCGCCGCAGCGCCAGCATTGCAGTCGGTTCCAGCTCCGATCAATCCAAGTGCTTTGCTCGAAGGCCGCCCAGAGCAACGTGTACCGATGTCGCGCCTGCGCCAGCGCGTGGCCGAGCGTCTGGTGCAATCACAATCCACCGCTGCGATTCTCACAACCTTTAACGAAGTCAATATGCAGCCTGTGATGGATCTGCGGACCAAGTACAAAGACAAATTTGAGAAAGAGCATGGTGTCAAGATCGGCTTCATGTCCTTTTTCGTTAAGGCTGCAGTCTATGCACTGAAGAAATATCCGGTCGTCAACGCATCGGTCGATGGTACCGATATCGTCTATCACGGCTATTTCGACATCGGTGTCGCGGTCGGTTCGCCGCGTGGTCTGGTGGTGCCCATCCTGCGCAATGTCGACCAGATGAGCTTTGCCGACATCGAAAAGAAAATTGCCGAATTTGGCAAGAAAGCGCAGGACGGCAAGCTGTCGATGGAAGACATGACTGGCGGTACGTTCTCGATTTCCAACGGGGGCACGTTTGGTTCGATGCTCTCGACCCCGATCATCAACCCGCCACAATCAGCCATCCTGGGTGTGCATGCGACCAAGGAGCGTGTGGTCGTCGAGAATGGACAAGTTGTTGTTCGTCCGATGAACTACCTCGCCATGTCCTATGACCACCGCATCATCGATGGTCGTGAAGCTGTGTTGACGCTCGTGGCGATGAAGGACGCTCTGGAAGATCCTGCACGCATCCTGCTGGATCTGTAAGAGTTCGAGATGTCTATCGCCGACGAAATTCGCAAGCTGGCTGAATTGCGCGATGCCGGACATATCGATGCCTTTGAGTTTGAGCGCGCCAAAGCCAGGCTATTCGACGACCCATCATCTCCTGCAGCGACCATGACCAAACGTCTGCGCCGTAGTCTGCAAGATCGCTGGATTGGTGGTGTCTGCGGCGGGCTGGCGACCTATACCGGCACAGAAAGCTGGATCTGGCGGTTGCTGTTCGCCGTCTCAGTGTTATTCGCTGGCTTCGGTGTTCTCCCCTACATCCTGTTATGGATTTTTGTCCCCGAGGACAAATAGCGGCCAGCGCGCCGGATCCATAACCTTTAATTTTTCGAGGAACTCATGTCTCAAGCATTTGACGTAGTCGTGATCGGCGCCGGTCCAGGCGGTTATATCGCTGCCATTCGCGCGGCCCAGCTCGGTTTCACTGTTGCCTGTATTGACGAATGGAAAAACGATAAAGGTGGGCCTGCTCCCGGCGGCACTTGTACCAACGTCGGTTGCATTCCATCCAAAGCGCTGCTGCAATCGTCCGAGCACTATGAACATGCGGGCCACTCGTTTGCCGACCACGGTATCGACGTCAAAGGGCTGAGCCTGAATCTCGACAAGATGATCGGTCGCAAAGACACCGTCGTGAAGCAGAACAACGACGGCATCCTGTTCCTGTTCAAGAAAAACAAGATCAGTTTTTTTCACGGACGTGGTTCGTTCGCGGCAGCCAAAGACGGCGCCTACGAAATCAAAGTGGCTGGCGCGAAAGATGAAACTCTGACTGCGAAGCATGTCATCGTTGCCACGGGTTCCAACCCGCGCGCTTTGCCCGATGTTCCTTTCGATGAAAAGTTGATTCTCTCGAATACGGGTGCACTCGCGATTGGTGATGTCCCGAAAAAACTGGGTCTGATCGGTGCTGGGGTCATTGGTCTGGAAATGGGCAGCGTGTGGCGTCGCCTTGGTTCCGAAGTGACGGTGCTGGAAGCATTGCCCGCATTCCTCGGCGCGGTGGATGAACAGATTGCCAAGGAAGCGCAGAAGGCTTTCGTCAAGCAGGGACTGAAGATTGAACTGGGCGTGAAAATCGGTGCGGTCACTAGCAAGAAGGAAGTCACGGTTGAATATACCGATGCCAAGGGCGAAGCGCATAAAGCCACATTCGACAAGCTCATTGTCTCGATTGGTCGCGTGCCCAATACCATCGGGCTGAATGCTGAAGTAGTAGGACTCAAGCTCGACGAGCGGGGCTTCATCGCGGTGGATGACGAATGCAAGACCAGCCTGCCCAATGTCTGGGCTGTTGGCGATGTCGTGCGTGGGCCGATGCTGGCGCACAAGGCAGAAGAAGAGGGCGTCGCCGTGGCCGAGCGTATCGCTGGTCAGCACGGACATGTCAACTTCAACACCATTCCCTGGGTAATTTACACCTCACCGGAAATTGCCTGGGTCGGCAAGACCGAACAGCAGTTGAAGCAGGCCGGTGTTGCGTACAAGGCCGGAACTTTCCCATTCCTCGCCAATGGTCGGGCACGCGCGCTGGGCGATACCACCGGCATGGTCAAGTTCCTCGCCGATGCCAAGACCGATGAAATCCTTGGTGTTCATATCGTCGGGCCGATGGCTTCGGAGTTGATTGCCGAAGCAGTTGTTGCAATGGAATTCCGTGCCTCCAGCGAAGACATTGCGCGCATTTGCCACGCGCATCCGTCCTTGTCGGAAGCGACCAAGGAAGCGGCGTTGGCGGTGGATAAACGCACGCTTAATTTCTGAGACATCGACCGGTAGCCCGGTTGGTGACAACCGGGGCCTTTCTTCTCCGTACAAATGGCATCCCCGGTTTTCGCTTTGCTCTAACCGGGCTACGTGCGCGACCAGCCCGATGAATGTTCTCCAGTTCTACGAAGATACCCTCGAGCAGCGTGGCTTTCAGGCCGATGCGGCACAGCGCCTAGCGGTTGAGCGACTGCAAAAACTTTATGAAGAACTGGTTGCCTTCAAAGCCAAACGCAATAATGCGCTGAAGAAACTCATCAACCGTCCCGATCCTCCGCGCGGTGTCTATCTCTGGGGCGGGGTCGGGCGCGGCAAGAGCTTCCTGATGGACAGCTTTTATTCGGTGGTGCCATTACGGCGCAAGACGCGCATTCATTTTCATGAGTTCATGCGCGCAGTCCATCGTGAACTCGATGAGTTGAAAGGCATACAGGACCCTCTTGAACAAGTCGCCGCCAATATCGCGCAGCGTTATCGCCTGATCTGTTTTGATGAGTTTCACGTCAGCGATATTGCCGACGCGATGATTCTTTATCGGCTCGTGAAGGCTCTGTTCGATGCGGGCGTGGTGTTCGTCATGACTTCGAATTACGCCCCGGATCATCTTTATCCCGATGGTTTGCATCGGGATCGCGTGCTGCCCGCAATTGCACTGCTGAACGCCTCGCTGGATGTGCTGAATGTGGACAGTGGCGTCGACTATCGAAGACGCGTACTCGAACAGGTCGATGCGTATCGCACGCCGCTAGGACCGGACACCGATGCGGCTTTGACACAAGCCTTTAACGCCATTGCCGAAATGGGCGATGAAGACCCTGTGTTGCACATTGAAGCGCGCGAAATAAGGGCGCTGCGACGTGCGGGTGGTGTCGTGTGGTTTGATTTCAATACCCTCTGCGGCGGGCCCCGTTCCCAAAACGACTATCTCGAAATCGCCAGCCGCTTTCACACGGTCATTCTTTCCGGCGTGCCGCGTATGGGTGCGGGCATGTCCTCCGAGGCACGTCGCTTCACCTGGCTGATCGATGTGTTCTATGACCACCGGATCAAACTCATCATCTCGGCCGAAGTGGCACCCGACGAACTTTATACAACCGGCCTGCTGGCCAACGAATTCCATCGTACTGTCAGTCGCATTACCGAAATGCAATCACTCGACTATTTGCAGACTGAACGACGACATGGGCAAACGGGGCTGTAGAATTACTCTATGAATCATTCATTTTCGGAAGCCATCCTTTCCATCTTCTTGCTCTCAATCGCGGGTATGGCGATTGCGCAAAACGCTGATCCTTCATCGGTATTACGGGGACATTTTCCGGCCGGCTCGATCCAATCGCCCGAACAGGCCAGCGCGGCACTGGATGCAGTTCAAAAAGAACAGCAGCGCCTCGATGCCGAATATAAAACCCGGCAGCGTGCTTGCTATGAACGTTTTTTGGTGACCTCCTGTGTGGAGGACGAGAAAGTCAGCTATCAAAAGCAGACCGCAACGATTAATGCCATCGAACTTGAAGCCAATCGCTTCCAACGCCAGCGCAAGGCTCAGGAGTCGGAACAGAAACGCCAGGCTGAAGAAGCCGAGCGGCTAAAAAATGCGCCTCAGGCGGCCATTGAACGTGAGCAGAATCGCACTCACTTTTTACAAAAAAAAGCGGCAGCCCAGACCAAACAAGCTGAACAGTTGAACAAAAGTGAATCGGGCAAGACTGACCCGCCCAAGTCGGCCAAGACCAAAGTTAATGACCCTGCCCAGCGCCAATTGAGTGCTGAAGAGCATCGAAAAAAAGTTCGGGAAGCAGCAGATCGGCGTGCGCAGATGGCAAAAAAACACGCAGAGAATGAAGTGGAACGGGCACAGAAGCAGCTGGAAAAGCAACAGCCCGCGAACTAGCGCTTTCTATTCCTTGATTTCCATCGGCATGGGCGACAGGGTGAATCGTGGTTCGATTGGTAATTCTTCCAGTTTGACGATAATCATTGAGCAGTTATCGCCCCCACCCATCGCGCGTCGGCGGGTCAGTTGCATGATGCGTTCCGTCGCGGCGCGTGGTTCGGTCGCACTGACCAGAATACCCAGCTCGGTATCGTTGAAATAGTGCCAAAGCCCGTCGGTTCCCAATAAAAAGCTGTCACCCGGTTGCGGTTGGTCCACGGAGCCGAATGAAGTGTAGGGCATTTTGTCGGTTCCCAGTGCATTGACCAACAAATGACTTTTGGGATGCATCTGGGCGTTGCGGGGATCCAGTTTCCCTTGTTGAATCAGCTGCTCAACGTAAGAGTGATCGACGGTGCGTTGAACCAGATCGGCGCTGCGGAAGTGATAGAGCCGACTGTCGCCCGCATGCGCCCATTCCGCCCGCTCTTGATGGAGCAGTAAAGCGACGACGGTACTATGGGGTTCCTTTTCGGCAGACAGCGCTGACAGCCGGATAACGGTGTGCGCTTCGTGAATGATCTGCTGCAGCAACGCCTGGCCACTATCGTTGATCGTAAAATCTTCAAACAAGCCTTTGGCGGTGGTAAGAACCTGTTGAGAGGCGAGGGCACCACCTGTTTTTCCTCCCATGCCATCGGCGACGACAAACAAGACGCAGCCTGGCCTGCGTTTGGAGGTAAAAATGCCAAGACTGTCTTGTTGCTCGGTACGGTCTCCAATATGCTGTGCGGAACAGGCGGCAATTTTGAAGCGTGCTTCAGCCATAAAATTTTTTGTATGCCGTATCTACGATAATAGTTCTATTATTGCATGCCATCTTTAGGCCTCTTGAAACAGACGCATGGATATCGAAACCGTTAAAAATCGTATTGTGGAGTTACAGGTGGAACACCGCGATCTGGATCAGGTCATTACCCGGCTATCGATTGAATCTGTCCAGGACGAGCTACAGTTGCGGCGGCTCAAAAAACGTAAACTGCAAATCAAGGATCAGATCATGTTGCTACAGATTCAACTGATTCCGGACATTCCAGCCTGAGCACTTCCTGTTGGTTACGGCAAAAGTCTGCCGGACTACAGCCCTCAAGCATCACGACCGATTGTTTCATCGAGGTTTTCCATCACTTTCCCTCTTGCTACTTCTGCACAACGCAGTTCGCCTGAAATTAGCCGACGCGACGCCGATCTTTTCGCGATTTTTTCTCCCGATGGCAGCCTCGCAGAACGAGTGCCCGGCTATCGCGCCCGTTCGGGTCAGCTCGAAATGGCCCAGGCAATTGCGCATGCCATCGAAGAACAAACCACCCTGATCGCTGAAGCCGGTACCGGTACCGGCAAGACCTTTGCCTACCTCGTGCCCGCGTTGTTATGGGGCGGCAAGGTGATCGTCTCGACCGGCACCAAGACCTTGCAGGATCAGTTGTTCCGCAAGGACATTCCTACCGTGCGTGCCGCGCTCGGAGCGCCGGTCACGGTCGCTTTATTGAAGGGACGGTCCAACTATGTCTGCCACTATCATCTGGCTCGCACGCAGGCCGACGGACGCTTGAGTTCGCGTCAGGACGTCAGTTATCTGCGCCACATTGGCCGCTTTGTGAAGTCGAGCCGGACAGGCGACAAGAGCGAACTGAACCAGGTACCCGAGAATGCCTCGGTCTGGCCGCTGGTGACATCGACACGTGACAACTGTCTCGGATCGGACTGTCCCAACTATCGCGAATGCTTTGTCATGCAGGCACGGCGTGAAGCGCAGCAGGCCGACGTGGTGGTTGTCAATCACCACCTGTTCTTTGCCGACCTGATGCTGCGCGAGGAAGGTATCTCCGATCTGCTGCCTGCCGCCAATACCGTGATCTTCGACGAGGCCCATCAACTCCCGGAAACGGCCACACTATTTTTCGGGCAGACTGTCTCAACAACGCAGTTGCTCGAACTTGCGCGCGATACGCTGGCCGAGGGTCATACGCATGCCCGCGATGCGGCGCAATGGCCTGACGTGCTGGCACCGCTGGAACGCGCAGCCCGCGATCTGCGTCTCGCATTCCCCCAAGACAATGTGCGTCTGAACGCACGCCAGCTTGCGCCGTCGAGCGCTTTGTTTCCGGCATTGAAGAAAGCTCGTGAAGAATTGAAAACCCTGGCCGCGTTGCTCGAATCCCAGGCTGAGCGTGCCGAAACCCTGGAGCAATGCTGGCGGCGGGCGCAAGAACTTGAACGTCAACTGGCCGCTTGGGACGTGTCTGATAACGGCGCCGATGATCCCGAGACCATCCGCTGGGTCGAGGCCTATAGCCACAGCCTGCAACTGCACCGTACCCCACTGTCGGTCGCCGAGACTTTCACACGCCAGCGCGAGGGTCAGCCGCGCGCATGGATCTTCACGTCGGCCACGCTTGCCGTCAAACAGGACTTTGCCCACTTCGCTGATCAACTCGGCCTGGATCACGACCGTGCGCGCTGCTGGCCCAGTCCCTTCGACTATGCCCAACAAGCGCTGCTGTATGTACCGCAGAACATGCCCGATCCGATGGCACAGGATTACACCGACAAAGTGGTCGAAGCGGTGCTACCGGTCATTCGCGCCAGCGGCGGACGCGCCTTTCTGCTCTGCACGACATTGCGCGCAGTACGACGTGCCGCCGAACGTTTGACCGATTGTTTGAAGGAACAGGGACTCGATTTCCCCTTGCTGGTACAAGGCGAAGGAAGTCGTAGTGATTTGCTCGAACGCTTTCGCACGCTTGGCAACGCCGTGCTGGTCGGCAGTCAGAGTTTCTGGGAGGGTGTGGATGTGCGTGGCAAGGCGTTGTCCGTGGTCATTATCGACAAGCTGCCATTTGCGCCGCCCGATGATCCGGTACTGGCCGCGCGCCTTGATGCCTTGGCCCGGCTCGGCGGCAATCCCTTCATGGACTATCAATTGCCCAGCGCGGTCATCAATCTGAAGCAGGGTGCAGGCCGTTTGATTCGTGATGAAACCGATCGCGGTGTCCTAATGATCTGCGACCCGCGTCTGATCACCAAGCCCTATGGAAAACGCATCTGGCAAAGCCTACCTGCGTTCAAGCGCACCCGTGAAGAAGCGGAAGTGCTTGCGTTCTTTGATGAGCCACATCTGTCATCCTGAGTGCAGCGAAGGATCTCAGGTGGTCATGGCTCAGCCGTCTAGACTTGAGGCAACTAAGATTCTTCGCCTGTGGCTCAGAATGACATGCGAGTTTAGTGCAATGTTTTTTAGTGACCGTAGCCCGGTTAGAGCGCAGCGAAAACCGGGACGCTGCGGTGAGCAGATCAAACCTCTCAACACAGAGGCACAGAGACATGGAGATTCACAGAGGAAATCTTGAGCCTTTTCTATATGACCTCTGTGTCATGCTTTTGGGTTTGGCATCAAAGCTTGACTGGCAATGCCCCCGGTTTTCGCTGCGCTCTAACCGGGCTACTTGCTTGGCATGTGCAAGAATGACATTCGATTCAAGCGCAATTCTTTTCAGTTATTGCAATAGTTAGGCCGCATTCAACACCCCTCTGGCACACTGAGGAGCTTTGTGGCCACTTGCTCCGGGAGTTCTGCCTTTACGAGGATCGCTCGTGCCCATGGACCATCACACTCGACGCCAACAATATACTGCTCAATAAGAAACCTCCCTGTTACGCGAACATGATTCACTCTTCGCTCACGCAGGCGGCGGGCTTCAGTTTCGCCGACAGCCTTACGCAGGGCCTCTGGTCCGTTGAGTAGAGTGATCGTCCGAACCGAGTAGCGAATGAAATATGGGGGCTCGTTCAGAACAAAGTGCGGCAATTGAGCAACGGACTCTTGGTCTGGGATCAACAGGTAATCTGGTTCCTTGTAGTTCAAGTTCGTTGCGCTCCCTGGCCAACGCCCAATCACTGTTCCTGACACCCAAACTTGACCTGCGTACTTCGCGAAGAGGTCGTTGGTCCGCGCGAGTTGGAGGAGAACGAGTTCAGTGCCTTTGGGTTGTATCAAGCGCATGCGCTTATCATCGGTCGCAGTAGCTGAACCAAAGAGCATAAGTGCGAAGAGGACGGCGGCGGTTTTCATGCAGCCCAACTAAATTTAGACATCAAAAGTGATGAGGGCTAAACAGGAATTTAAGTTGACTAGAGAAATTTTCTTTTGCTTCGTTGAGAAAGCATCAACCAAACCTACCAAATCTTCCACCAACTCTTTTCAGTCTTTACCGAAGCCTGCTGCGGGAAATTGAGGTCGAGAACACGCTTGGCGTCGTCGCGCAGCACGGGCATTCCCATCTTGTCATACGCCTGCACAATGATTTGCATGGCTTCTTCTACCGATGGGGATTGGAAGTAATTCTTGACGATGCCTTGAGCGCGATTCAATGCGGCGACATAGGCGCCACGGCGCATGTAATAACGGGCGACATAGGTTTCATGAGAGGCCAGCGCGTTGGCAAGATAATGCATGCGGTCGATTGCATCGGGGGTATAGCGGCTATCCGGGAAGCGGGTCACCAATTCCTTGAAGGCATCAAAGGATTCCTGAAGGGACTTGGGATCGCGTTCTGCCAGATCCTGACGCGTGATCGAAGAAAGCAGACCGAGGTCGTCATTGAAATTGATCAGGCCGCGCAGGTAGTAGATATAGTCCACATTGGGATGATTGGGGAACTGCTTAATGAAACGATCAGCCGATGAAATGGCTTCGTCGGTATCACCGCGTTTCCAATGCGCATAGGCCATTTCCATTTGTGCCTGTTGGGCATAGCGGCCAAAGGGGTAACGCGTTTGCAGGATATCAAGCAGGCGCAGTGCTTCCCCCCAGTCGCTGGAAGACAGGTTGTCATGGGCTTCCGCATATAATTTCTCGGCCGACCAACCGGAAGTGGGGTCGTCATTACTATTTCCGGAAAAGAGTCCGCAACCAGTCATAGCAATGGCCATCAACAGGCTCATTACTAGTGATTTCCACGATGAAGCTAAGTGCATTTTGCGCATGTTGTGGTTTGATTAAAGTCTGACGTACTGATTAAGGGTATCGCGCTTGAAAAAATTACCCATACTGGATGCTGTTAGCGAACCGGCTGCGCAGGAATTGGCTATAACGGTGAAAGCGATTGCGGCGGGAGAAAATTATAGCGTATGGGATGAAGACGACGCCGCCGCAGAAGGTTTCCCGCAAAAGTCTGAGCTGATTCATCTCCCGGTACAGAATCTTTCGGTTGGGGAGCGTCTGGACAAATGGCTCGCGGCGCAACTCGGCGACTATTCGCGCAGCCGCCTGCAGCAATGGATCACCGATGGTCATGTCCGGGTCAACGGCAAGATTGCGACTGTGCGCCAGACCATATGGAATGACGACGAGGTCGAGATTCAGCCGCAAATGAGCGCCGAAGAGACGGCTTTTCAGCCTGAAGATTTGCCGCTGGATATTCTTTATGAGGATGAGGCGCTGCTGGTACTGAACAAACCGGCAGGGCTGGTGGTTCACCCCGCAGCGGGCAACTGGAGCGGCACATTGCTGAATGGCCTGCTGCACCATGTGCCTGAGCTTAGTGGTTTGCCGCGTGCGGGGATTGTTCATCGGCTCGACAAGGAGACTAGCGGACTGATGGTGGTGGCCAAAACCCTCACGTCGCAAACCCATCTCGTGCGCCAACTCCAGGCGCGTACGGTGCGCCGTGAGTATCTGGCGCTGGTGCATGGCGTTCCGCCGGATGCGGGCAAAGTCGACGCGCCGATTGGGCGTCATCCCCGTGACCGCGTTCGGATGGTGGCCTTCAAACCGGTCGATAGCAACGCACCCAGAATTTCAGCCAAACCTGCTGTGACCCATTTTCAGGTGATCGAACGTCAACATTTAGTACAAGGCGACGACCGCGCGCTCGTCCGTTGTCGGCTTGAAACCGGGCGTACCCACCAGATCCGTGTGCACATGCAGTCCATTGGATTTCCGCTGGTCGGCGATCCGCTTTACGGAAAAGCCGGAAAGCCGGATGCGCTCGCACAAGAACTCGGGTTTACGCGCCAGGCCTTGCACGCCTGGCAACTGGGTTTGCTGCATCCAGTGAGTGGTAGAGCCCGCCTCTGGAATGTGCAGCCACCCGAGGATTTTGTGCGGTTGCTTCAAACCTTGGGATTCCATACGCCATCCTTGACGAGTCCGACATGAGTCCAGGTATCGATGAAGAGTTTCTGATACGGCCTGAATGGCCTGCACCGGCTCGGGTACGGGCACTAATGACCACTCGTAATGGCGGCACTAGTCAGGGACCTTATTCCGGACGTGTGAACGGTGGGCTGAATCTCGGAACGCGCTGCGGTGATCATCCAGAAGCCGTCGCCGCCAATCGCGCGCTGCTGCGCCGTCATCTGCCTTCTGATCCAATTTGGTTGCATCAATTGCATGGGCAGCAAGTCTTGGCGGCTGCCGATTTCAGTACCTCATCTAGCGAACCGCAAGCGGATGCTTCGTGGACGGATCAGCCACACGTGGTGTGTGCCATTCAGATGGCTGATTGCATGCCAATCCTGTTTTGTAGCCAGGATGGCAAAGTTGTGGCCGGTGCGCACGCCGGTTGGCGTGGCCTGGCTGGCGGAATCATCGAAGCGACCGTGAGGGCGATGCAAGTCGCCCCGGAAGACTTAATGGTCTGGCTGGGACCGGCCATTGGCCCGAATGCCTTTGAAGTTGGGGAGGAGGTGCGGGCGGCTTTCATGGAAAGCAATGCAAAGGCCACAAGCTGCTTCAAACCGCATGGTGACAAGTGGCTATGCGATCTGGAAGGCTTGGCCCGTCAACGCTTGCATGCACTAGGTGTAAAACAAATTTACGGCGGGGGGTGCTGCACGTTTTCTGAGCCGGAACACTTTTACTCGTTTCGGCGGGATCGCGATACGGGGCGCATGGCCGCGTTGATCTGGATCGAATCCTAAGGCCGACCTCTAGGAATTTTCAGACGGGCTTGCAGTGGTGTTTTCGGTCGCTTGTTGTTGCTCTGCCAATTCTTGTTTGATCTGGTTGCGCCGACGTTGCGGGGTTCCCATCAGGTAAAGGACGAGAGCGAGAGGCAGCACCCCGTAAAACAAAAGAGTCAGCAAGCCAGCGGTGACGGATGTGGACATGGCTTCGGCAGCGGCCATCAAAATGACGACGAAACCCCAAGCTATTGCAATGATGTACATAGTAGAATCTGGGACTCGATATTAGGAACTTGCAAATGCCTTATGATAGGGCCTGCACGTAGAATATCTTCACAATAAAAATTGAGGTGGGCAACCAATATGGCTACCGGCAAATCTCGGGCACAGCCCGAACAGTCATCACCAAATTTCCCCCAGATTGATTTCCAGGCTTTATTGGGAGATCCGTCAACCTGGGCCAAAGCCATCCAGGATTCGATGGCGAAAATGAGTGAGCTTGGCGGGTTCAAACAGTTCATGCCGCCACAGATGCCGTCTCAAGGTGACATGAGCAAGCTTGCCGAAGGCTTCAATCTGCATATTGATCCGGCTCGGCTGTTGGAACTGCAAAAGGACTACACCAAGTCGGTGGGGGGATTGTGGCGCGACATGCTGGAAGGCAAGCCGCACCAACCGCCTAAAGACCGACGTTTTGGCGCTCCGGATTGGACAGGGCCACACGCCTATATGGCCGAGATGTACCTGCTCAACTCCAAGTTCATGACCGGTCTGGCCGAGAATGTTGAGACGGACAGCAAAACCAAAGCCAAACTACAGTTTGCGACCCAGCAACTGATCGATGCCATGTCTCCAGCGAATTATCTGGCGACCAATCCCGAGGCGATGCACAAGATCATGGAAACGGAAGGCCAAAGCCTTCAGGCCGGGATCATGAATATGCTGGCCGATATGCAAAAAGGCCGGATCTCGCAGACCGACGAAACGGGTTTCGAACTGGGGCGGAATATTGCGAATACCCAAGGTTCGGTCGTTTTCGAGAATGATGTGATTCAGCTGATTCACTACAAACCGTTGACTCCAAATGTTTTCGAGCGGCCTTTGTTGCTGGTACCACCCTGCATCAACAAGTACTACATCCTGGATCTACAGCCGGAAAGCTCGTTTGTCCGCTATGCGCTGGAACAAGGACAGAATGTGTTCCTGGTGTCCTGGCGTAATCCAATGCAGGAGCAGGCCAACCTGACCTGGGATGATTACATCGAGCAGGGCGCCATAACAGCAGTCGAAGTGACGCGCGAAATTACCAAACAGAAAACCATCAACATCCTGGGGTTCTGTGTGGGTGGCACGGTGATTACTACGGCTCTGGCAGTATTGGCTGGCCGAGGGGAACATCCTGCGGCTTCCCTGACCTTGCTGACCACGTTCCTCGACTTCAGCGATACCGGCGTGATTGATGTTTTCATCGATGAAGCGATGGTGCGCAAGCAGGAGCTAACCATCGGTGGTCAGACACCGGAGGGCAAGCCAAGTGGAGCTTGTGGCATGTTGGCCGCACGTGATCTGGCAGCAACGTTCTCGTTCCTGCGCCCGAATGATCTGGTGTGGAACTACGTGATCAACAATTACCTGAAAGGACAGGCGCCAGTCGCATTTGACCTCCTCTATTGGAATGGCGACGGTACCAATATTCCCGGCCCCTTCCTGGCCTGGTATCTGCGCAATACCTATCTGGAAAATAATCTCATGGTGCCGGGCAAGACCAGAGTCTGCGGCGTACCGGTTGATCTCGGCAAAATCAATGCACCGACTTATATTTACTCGTCACGCGAAGATCATATTGTTCCGTGGACATCGGCCTATGCGAGCACTCAGTTGCTCAAGGGACCGAACCGTTTTGTGATTGGAGCTTCGGGACACGTCGCCGGTGTCATTAATCCGCCCGCCAAGAAAAAACGGAGTTACTGGGCAAATAAGGGTAAGCAAGCCAAGTTTCCCAAGGATCCACAGGCATGGCTTACCAATGCTGAGGAAATCCCTGGAAGCTGGTGGCCAGACTGGACGGAATGGCTTGCCAGCCATTCTGGAAAGACCATCAAGGCACCCGCCAAACCGGGTAACGCCAAATACACACCAATCGAGGCTGCGCCTGGTCGCTATGTCAAGGTACGTGCGATGTAATACAGCAGTGCCTTCCACTCTATTGTCTTAGTTTGAAGAGACCCTCACCTAACTAATATCATCCATTTCTACAAGAGGAGAAAACAATGACTGAAGCCGTAATCGTTGCTGCTGGCCGTACTGCGGTCGGAAAATTTGGTGGTTCGCTGGCGGGCATTCCCGCGCCGGAACTGGGCGCACAGGTTGTCAAGGCTGTGCTGGAACGTGCAGGCCTCAAGCCTGAGCAAGTTTCCGAAGTCATCATGGGCCAGGTATTGACCGCTGGTTCGGGTCAGAATCCCGCACGCCAGACGGTGATCAAGGCAGGTTTGCCCAAGAGCGTGCCTGCTACGACCATTAATGTGGTCTGTGGTAGCGGTCTCAAGGCCGTCATGATGGCCGCGCAGGCCGTGATGAATGGCGATGCCGAAATCGTCGTCGCAGGTGGGCAGGAAAACATGAGCGCTTCGCCGCACGTATTGCCCAAGTCACGTGATGGCTTTCGCATGGGCGACACCAAATTGGTCGACAGCATGATCGTTGATGGTCTGTGGGATGTGTACAACCAGTACCACATGGGCATCACAGCTGAAAACGTCGCCAAAGAATTCAAGATCGACCGCGCGACCCAGGATGCGTTGGCTCTGGCTTCGCAACAAAAAGCGGTCGCTGCTCAAGATGCAGGCAAGTTCAAAGACGAGATCGTCCCGATCAGCATTCCGCAACGCAAGGGCGACCCGATCATTTTTGACAAAGATGAATTCATCAATCGCAAGACCAATGCCGAAGGTTTGGCCGGTCTGCGTCCCGCTTTTGACAAAGCCGGTTCGGTTACTGCAGGGAATGCTTCGGGCATCAATGACGGGGCTGCTGCTGTGGTCGTTATGTCTGCCGCCAAGGCTAAGGAACTGGGACTGAAGCCGCTGGCAACGATCAAATCCTATGCACTGACGGGTCTCGACCCCACCATCATGGGTATGGGCCCGGTATCCGCTTCCAAAAAGGCTTTGGAAAAAGCGGGCTGGAAACCACAGGATCTGGACCTGCTCGAAATCAATGAAGCTTTCGCAGCTCAGGCTTGTGCGGTCAACAACGAAATGGGTTGGGACACCAGCAAGATCAACGTCAATGGTGGTGCCATTGCCATTGGCCATCCCATCGGTGCGTCCGGTTGCCGCATTCTGGTGACCTTGCTGTACGAAATGCAAAAACGGGATGCCAAGAAAGGCATCGCCTCACTTTGTATCGGTGGCGGTATGGGCGTTGCATTGACCGTTGAACGCTAATCCATATCCAATAAGTAGCAAATAACAATCAACCAAAAGGAGAGAGACATGACACAACGTGTAGCGTACGTAACAGGTGGTATGGGTGGTATTGGTACTTCGATTTGCCAACGCTTGGCGAAGGATGGCTTCAAGGTGGTCGCAGGTTGCGGCCCGACACGGGACTATGCAAAATGGCTGGCGGAACAGAAGGAACTGGGTTACACCTTCTACGCTTCGGCTGGTAATGTCGGTGACTGGGATTCCACAGTGGCAGCCTTTGAAAAGGCCAAGGCCGAGGTGGGTGAAATTGATGTGCTGGTCAACAATGCCGGTATCACACGCGACGGTCAATTCCGCAAGATGACCAAGGCAGACTGGGATGCGGTGATTTCGACCAATCTCGACAGCCTGTTCAATGTGACCAAACAGGTCATCGACGGCATGATTGAGCGCAAATTTGGTCGCATCATCAACATCAGTTCGGTCAATGGTCAGAAGGGCCAATTCGGTCAGACCAATTACTCGACGGCCAAGGCGGGCATTCACGGTTTCACGATGGCCTTGGCGCAAGAGGTTGCCGCTAAGGGTGTCACTGTCAATACCGTGTCACCTGGCTATGTGGGGACTGAAATGGTTGAAGCGATTCGTCCAGATGTGCTCGAAAAAATCGTCTCCAGCGTACCTGCCAAGCGTCTCGGTAAGCCTGCTGAAATTGCATCCATCATCGCCTGGATTGCTTCGGACGAAGGTGGTTATGCAACCGGTGCAGACTTCTCGTTGAATGGCGGATTGCACATGGGGTAGAACATCGAAGCGCAGGGTGAAGGGCCCCGCTAAGGCGGGGATCGACCCGCGTAGATGTTCGCAAAGAGGTGGACTCAATGTCTACCTCTTTGTACGTCGGAGGATTGAAAATGTTTGAAGTGAGACCCCGCACTAGCGGGGATTTTTTATTGTTTCTCAAACGGCATAACCAGCCGAATCTGCGACACATCTGGCTTTTCCATATAAGGCACAGTCGCAATCAGCGGTGCATGCAATCGCTTCTGCAAAGCTTCTATATTGGCCTCAAGACGTGGCATCTCAGGTGTGATGCAGTTTGCGACCCAGCCTGCGAGTTTCAGTCCTCTCGAAGTAATCGCGTCCTGGGTTAACAAAGCGTGGTTCAAACAACCGAGTCGCATGCCAACGACGAGGATGACGGGAAGATTGAGCATTCGCGCCATCTCAGCCGTATTTTGACAATCATTCAGTGGCACCAAAAAACCACCGACGCCTTCGACAATCACCACATCAGCCAATTTCGACAGTTCGACAAATGCGCGACCGATCTTGTTTAATTCGATCCGGACATCACTCTCTTCTGCCGCGATATGTGGAGCGATTGCCGCTTCAAACAGATAGGGGTTGATCAATTCTGCTGGTGCCTGGATTGAACTGGCCGCTTTCAAGGCGACGACATCTTCGTTTACCAGAACATCATCGACACGACTGCATCCCGCTGAAATGGGTTTCATTCCCACGGTAGACCAACCGTAAGTTATTAAATGACGCAGCAGGGCGCAACTGATCAGGGTCTTGCCAATGCCTGTATCGGTACCGGTGATGAAGTAGCTGGTTCGCATAAACGATTATCGGGTCAGATGCTCAATCACTTTTAGCGTGCGCGAAACAAGCAGGTTCATTTCATCCTCGTTCATCACGTAAGGCGGCATGAAATAGACCGTGTGGACCGTACGGGCCTTGGCATCTTGACCGAGCTGGTTAGCAATGGGACGAAGCAATAACTCCTGCTGCAGGGCCGCAGTATAGAACCGTCGCGAAAAAACAGGGTCATCATGCTCGATGTCGAAGGCCAGAATCATTCCTTGCTGACGGAAATTCTGAACACGGGGATGCTGCGCGAGTTCGAGCGATTTCTGTCTCAATACTTCAGCCTTAGCGCGATTCTGCGCGATGACATTATTTTCCTCGAACAGATCAAGGACCGCCAAAGCAGCACGGCATGCGAGGGGGTTGCCGGTATACGAATGGGAATGAAGGAAGCCACGCGTGACCTCATCGGCATAGAAAGCCTGGTAGATCGTATCCGTGGTCATCACAACTGAAAGCGGCAAATAACCACCACTGATTCCTTTGGACAGACACAGAAAATCAGGACGTTCTGCGGGTTCAATGCCTGCTTGTTCATGGGCAAACATGGAACCGGTGCGGCCAAAGCCGACGGCGATTTCATCGGCAATCAAATGCACATCAAATTGCGTACACAGCGCGCGTACCCGCCGCAAGTAAGCCGGATGATGCATCGCCATGCCTGCCGCGCATTGGACCAAAGGTTCGATGATCAACGCCGCTGTATGGGCATGATGCTCTTGCAAATAAAGCTCAAGTACATCGGCACAACGATGAGCGTAGGCCTCGGCTGATTCCCCTGCTTCGGTTAGACGCCAATCCGGGCTGGGAACTGTTGCCGCCTGACGCAGCAGAGGGGCATAGGCGTCACGGAAGAGGGCGACATCGGTGACTGCCAACGCGCCAACGGTTTCACCGTGATAGCCGTTTTGCAAGCCAACGAACGTATTCTTGTTTTGTTGTCCGCTATTGCGCCAGAAATGAAAACTCATCTTGAGCGCGATTTCAGTCGCGGAGGCTCCGTCTGAAGCATAGAAGCAGTGACCGAGATGATGGTCAGTGAGTGCGCTGAGGCGCTCAGAAAGTTGAACGACAGGCTCATGCGTGAAGCCAGCCAGCATCACGTGCTCAAGCCGGTCGATCTGATCTTTCAACGCGGCATTGATGCCTGGATGACCATGGCCAAACAGGTTGACCCACCAGGAACTGATGGCATCGAAATAGCGTTTGCCATCCAGGTCATAAAGCCACATGCCTTCGGCGCGTGCAACGGGAATCATCGGCAACTGTGCCGCGTGCAATTTCATTTGCGTGCATGGATGCCAAACGGCTTGCAGGCTGCGCTGCAGCAAGGAAGTATTACCAGTAATCATTAATGATGGATCAGGACGCTTCTATTTGAGTGCGTCGATTTTACTCGTCAAGATCCATGCGGGCGATCACTCGCAAGGCGTCGATCAATTGGGCAACATCGTTGCTGGTGTGGGAAGCCGAGAGGGAAATGCGGAGTCGTGCCGTACCTTTCGGTACTGTAGGTGGTCGAATGGCCGGAACCCAGATGCCGCGTACTTCGAGCATCTGCATCATGCGTACAGCAATATGATTGTCACCGACGATCAAAGGTTGAATGGCTGTGTCGGAATGCAGAAGTTGCCAAGGCAGTCCAGTGACCCCTTCACGCAACTGCAAAATTAGTTCGCGAATACGTTCGCGCCGCCATTTTTCGCGCCCGATGATTTCCAGGCTGGCCATGACGGCTGCTGCCAGCATCGGTGGGCAAGAGGTCGAGAACACATAAGGTTTGGCGGTTTGCAATAGCCACTCAATGACGTTTTCAGCACCGGCGACAAATGCACCAGAGACCCCGGCAGCTTTGCCCAGGGTGCCCATATAGACGATGCGTGATGAGTAGGGAACATTAAAGTGGGCCAGCGAACCTTGGCCGCGGTCACCCAATACACCGAAGCCATGTGCGTCGTCGAGCATCAGCCAGGCGTTGTAGCGTTCACACAACTCCAGCAGTTTGGGGATTGGCGCGATGTCTCCATCCATGCTGAATACGGTGTCGGTTGCCACCATCTTGTTGGGACTGGTGCAGCGTGCGAGGCGCTTCTCCAGCGTCACCATGTCGAGGTGAGGATAGACCTCCAGCTCGGCACCGGACAGCCATGCCCCATCGACGATGCAGGCGTGATTGAGCCGGTCGCAAAAGACCGTACCGTCTTTGCCAACCAGTGCGGGGATGATGGCCATATTGGCCATGTAGCCGGTTGAAAAATGCAGGGCGCGCTCCAGACCGACAAAGCCAGCTAGCCGAGTCTCTAATGCTGCGTGGGCCGCTGTGTGGCCGCTGATCATGGCCGAAGCCCCCGAGCCGACGCCATACTGCTCAAGGCTATTACGTACTGCCGAGATCAAGGCGGGATGATTCGCCAGACCCAGGTAATCGTTACTGCAAAAAGAGAGTAGCTCTCGTCCGTTGGTGATGAGGCGCGGACCCTGCGGACTTTCAACGACACGTCGGCGGCGACGCAAGCCCTGCTGTTTCAGATCAAGCAGGCGCTGATCCAGATCGAGTGCGGTAGTAGAGGGGGAGGGAACTGCTAAATTCGTTTTGACCGGGGATGACTGGCTCTGGACTGATTCGGAAAGCCGGACCGATATGTCAGGTTCAAGCTGGTCAAACGAATGATGTTTCATCCAATACGCTTTCGATACACTCTTTAGGTGGGTGCAAGCCGAATGCTGGTTTTTGTATAGGTGAAATACTTAGACTCAAAGCACTCAATCCACGATAAACCGCATTTTGTGCCCATTGTAGCCTAGCCTTGTCAAAATGTAGTGTGGGCAATCGAAAAATTAGGCGTCTGAATGCAATTTCCGCTTCAAGCATCGTTAGTGTTGCGCCAATACACACATGAGGGCCGAAGCCAAAAGACAGGTGATTTCCTTCTTTTCGCTCGATATTTAACCTATCCGGATTACTGAATCGAAGAGGATCACGATTAGCAGCCCCAAGCAGCGCAATCACGAGGTCTCCCTTTTTCATCGATTGACCCTGCAAAGTCACATCACAGAGCAGACGGCGGCCCGTGTACTGAACCGGACTTTCATAGCGAAGCAATTCGCGAACTGCCGTGGGCAAGAGTGCGGAGAGTTGAGTCGCGTCATGTTTCAGTAGCTGCCATTGCTCAGGGTTGTGAAGCAGCGTCGCCATACCGTTGCCAAGCAGATTGCGTGTGGTTTCCTGACCCGCAAACAACAGCATTGAACACTGGGCCAACAATTCCTTGGTTGTTTTGATTTGACCTTGCACTTCAGCGCGCAGCAATAGGCTGATCAAATCATCACCCAGATGTTTGCGGCGCTCATCGAGCAAGCCGGCAAAATATTCATTCAATGCAATTAAGCTGGTTTGCGCGAGTCGGGCGAGTTCCATGTTGGGAGTGGGACTGCCGATGAAATCGGCAATATCGTCGGCCCAACGGCCAAACTGCGGGCAGTCGGCCGGATTGACGCCCAGCATCTGGGCCATAACCAGGGAAGGCAAGGGACGTGCGAAGTCACGCATGAAATCGAAATTGCCGCTTTGCTCTGCAATTTGAATGCAGTTATCAATCAATTGATCAGCCAGCTTTTCGATTTGCGGTGCTAACGCCAAAATGACACCGGGTTTGAATCCGGCATTCATCACCTGACGCAGGCGCGTGTGACGAGGTGCGTTCAGAAACAACATCGCCCGCGAAAAAATCCGCTTGAAAGGGAGTAATTCAGCGGCTGCTTCCGGCCCGCTGGTGTTCACCCAGCTGCTGGCGCGTTGGACCGAAAAACGCGGGTCTTGCAAGACCACAGCGACATCCTCATAGCGCGAAATAAGCCATGCGCCACCACAAAATTCTTTGCTCCAATAGACAGGCGCGCTTTCGCGCAGAGCGGCGTAGACGGGATATGGGTCGTACAGGAACTCGGAATTAATCAGTAGAGGAGAATTTAAAGGCATCGAAAGGAATTCAGGCTAATTCAGGACGCATGCCCAGTTTGTTCATCAAGGCACGATCCATTTCGCTTTCGGGATTGCCCGTGGTTAGCAACTTGTCGCCATAGAAAATCGAATTGGCACCAGCCAGAAAGCACAGCGATTGAATGGCTTCACCCATTTCCTGACGACCAGCAGACAAACGCACATAACTGCCGGGCATGGTGATACGGGCGACCGCGATGGTACGCACAAACTCGAAGGGGTCGAGCGTTTCAGTTCCGTGAAGCGGCGTCCCTTCGACCTGCACCAGATTGTTGATCGGCACCGACTCAGGTGGTGGTTCCATATTCGCCAGTTGCGCGATCAGTCCGGCACGCTGGGTGCGTGATTCACCCAGGCCGACGATGCCGCCGCAGCAGACATGCATACCCGCATCGCGCACGCGTTCCAGCGTATCGAGCCGATCCTGATAATCACGCGTGCTGATGATGTCGCCGTAAAACTCCGGGGCCGTGTCCAGATTGTGGTTGTAGTAATCGAGTCCGGCATCGCGCAGTTGTTCGGCCTGACCTTCCTTCAGCATGCCCAGTGTCGCGCAGGTTTCAAGACCCAGGGCTTTGACCGCCTTGACCATGTCAAGCACCGGTTCAAGATCGCGTTGCTTCGGGCCACGCCAGGCGGCACCCATGCAGAAACGCGTTGCCCCCAGACTTTGCGCAGACTTGGCTGCAGCGAGAACCTCATCCAGTGGTAGCAAGGCCTGACTGGTGACGCCGGTATCGTAACGGGCAGCCTGCGGGCAATAGCCGCAGTCTTCCGGGCATCCACCGGTTTTGATCGACAGCAACGTAGATAGTTGAACGGTATTGGCGTCGAAGTGCTGACGGTGCGTGGTCTGGGCGCGAAACAACAAATCATTGAAAGGCAGATCGAACAGCGCTTCAACTTCGGCAACGCTCCAGCGTTGAGAACCTTCAACTGCTGCACTGCGTTGCTCGGGGCGATGCAGGACGATAGGCTGGGTTGTGGGTTGGCTTGTTGCTTGAGTCATGCTATTTCCTTGAATTCCAATTCATTCTGGCGGCGTTACTACGACATGGCCAACAGTTCTCGAGCATGTTTGCGCGTTGTAGCGGTGATATCGATGCCGCCCAGCATACGTGCCACTTCATCAATGCGTGCGCTTGGATTCAGCACGGCAATCCGGCTGACCGTACGCACATTTTTGTCTTTGCTGTCCTTGTCAAACGCAATTGTAGCTTTGCTGACTGCGAAGTGGGCTTCGCCCTGTGCCGCGACTTGAGGCAAGTGGGTCACACACAACACTTGTCGTGTGCGGCCTAGCTGGCGCAGGAGTTTGCCGACGACCTCAGCGACCGCGCCGCCAATCCCGCTATCGACTTCATCGAAGATCAGAGTGGGCACCGTTGTTGCCGCACTCGCGATGACTGAAATGGCCAGGCTGATGCGAGCCAGTTCGCCACCGGATGCAACCTTGGCGAGCGAGCGCGGTGTGGCGCCGGGATGCGCCGCCACAAGAAATTCGATTTGCTCCAGACCGCTGGCCGATGGCGTAGCCGGATGCAAGGCGATTTCAAAGCAGCCCCCGCTCATGCTGAGTGACTGCATGCCTTCTGTCACCGCAGCAGCGAGTTCGCGCGCTGCTTTGGCGCGGACTTTTGAAAGCTTGCTTGCGAGTTGGGTGTACTGCTCTTCTGCAGCCTTTTCCTTTGCGATCAATTCATCCAGATTGCTCGCGCCCTCGAGGTTAGAGAGTTGTTGGCCTAAGCGCTCGAACTCATCGGTCAGATCATCTGGCTGGATGCGAAATTTGCGTGCGGTCGAATGCAGGGCAGCGATGCGGGTTTCGACCTCAGCCAGACGTTCGGGATCGAGTTCAATCCGGCCAAGATAATCGTTCAAGCTGTAGACGGCTTCCTGAATTTGAATTTGCGCGGGTTCCAACACTTCAAGCACCGGCTTGAGTCCCGCGTCGATATCAGCCAGTTGGCTGAGCTTGTGGGTAATGCTCGAAAGTTGTTCCAGCAGAGCACCGTCTGCTTCAGACAATCCATTGACCGCCGTTTGCGCCCCTTCGATCAAACTGGCTGCGTGCGACAGGCGCTGATGTTCCTGCTGAATCTCGTCCCATTCACCGGCTTTTGGGCCGAGCTGTTTTAACTCATTGACCTGCCACTCGATGCGTTCGCGCTCCAGCAGCAAGTTGCGCGCATTGGTTTCGAGTCCTTTTCGTTGCGCCACGATTTGCTGCCAGATGCGCCAGGCTTCGCCAACTTTGCGGACGTCAGCGAGCAAGCCTGCCTGACTGTCGAGCAGATCGCGTTGTGCATTGGATCGCAATAGTGATTGATGTGCGTGCTGGCCATGAATGTCGACCAGCAACTCGCCCAGTTCACGTAATTGGGTCAGCGTCGCTGGCGCGCCGTTGATCCAGGCTTTGGAACGGCCTGCACTGTCAACTGAACGACGCAACAGGGCGCTGCCTTCATTGGTCAGTTCCTGCTCAGCTAGCCAGGCCTCGGCTTCAGAGGTTGTGGCGAACTCGGCAGAAATGTCGGTGCGTTGTATGCCTTCACGGACGACGCTGGCATCTGCGCGTTCGCCCAGTGTCAGCGCGAGAGCGTCGATAAGAATCGATTTGCCTGCGCCGGTTTCACCCGAAAAAACGGTGAAGCCGGGACTGAACTCAAGTTCCAGTTCATCAACAATCACGAAATCACGAATCGCCAGCGTGCGCAGCATTTCAATACAACCGTTTCAATACAAAATAAACTAATGAACAGAGGTAGAAGAAGGATTTTCGTTCCAGTGCAGCTTTTGCCGCAGCGTGGCGAAATAGCTGTAGCCCACGGGATGCAGGAAGCGCACGGTCATGGGCGCACGTTCAATGACAACACGGTCACCGAGTTGCAATGTCGTGAACGACTGCATGTCGAAATTGGCGCTGATATCGCGGCCAGCAATAATCGAGATCTCGATTTTGCAGCGATCGGGAATCGCAATCGGACGATTCGACAGCGAATGCGGCGCGATCGGCACCAGTACCAGACCGGCCAGACAGGGATGAAGGATGGGGCCATTGGCAGAGAGTGCGTAAGCCGTCGAGCCAGTCGGCGTCGAGACGATCAGGCCGTCCGAGCGCTGGTTGTACATGAAGCGGCCATCCACGCTGACCGACAACTCCACCATGCCTGACATCCCGCCACGGGAGACCACCACATCGTTGAAGGCCAGCGCAGAAAAAATGGATTCATCCCGGCCCCGGATGCTGCGTTGAATACTCGCTTGTAACAGACTGCGCTCTTCGGTTTCATATTCGCCTGTGAACATGGCCGGTAATACCTTCAGCATGTCGTGCAAGGGAATGTCGGTCATGAAGCCGAGCCTTCCCTGATTGATGCCGATCAGCGGTACGTTATAAGGTGCAAGCTGGCGCGCAATACCGAGCATGGTGCCATCGCCTCCGACCACTACAGCAAGGTTCGCTTCCTTGCCAATTTGTTCGGCGGTCAAAGACGTATAGTTTGCCAATTCGGCAATTTTTGCCGTTTCGGGTTCGATGACCACGCGATGGCCGAGGCGGCTGGCGAAATTGGCGATTTCGAGCAAGTGCTGGGCGATACCCTCTGCCTGATATTTACCGGCGAGAGCGATGGTCAGTTTGCGCATGAGAGTGGGCCTGTCGAGGGTCGAATCGTTGGGCGGACTTGATCGTAGTGAGCGAAGGTCGCTTCAAATAATGTAAGCGGGGATAGAATAGCAGGATGCTGGATCAACGCGCTCAAACTCTACTGAAGTTCCTGGTTGAACGCCATATTGCCGATGGTCAACCGGTCGGCTCGCGCGTGCTGTCCAAATTTTCCGGGTTGGAGCTGAGTCCGGCGACGATCCGCAATGTCATGGCGGATCTTGAGGAGATGGGCTTCATCGCCAGCCCACATACCTCGGCCGGCCGCGTGCCGACACCGCGCGGCTACCGCTTTTTTGTCGATACCTTGTTGACGGCACGCTCGCTCGACGGCGATGCGCCCTTGCAGCAGCAAGTCGAAGATCGCATTCGACCAGATCAGCCACAACGCGTGATCTCTGCTGCGGCCCAGGTATTGTCGAATCTGTCCCAGTTTGCGGGTGTAGTCATGTCGCCACGGCGCGTTTCGGCTTTCCGACATGTCGAATTCCTGCGTCTTTCAGAGACGCGCATCCTGCTGATCATAGTCTCGCCTGATGGCGACGTGCAAAACCGCATCCTGTTCAGCGAGCATCCGTACACGCAGTCGCAACTGATTGAAGCCGCCAACTTTCTCAATCATCATTTTGCCGGGCTTTCGTTCGAGGAGATTCGTAACCGCCTGCGTTCCGAATTGCAGGAACTGCGACATGAAATGAGTACCCTGATGGAGGCGGCGGTCGAAGCCGGGTCGGAAGCGATGTCCGAAGACGATAACGTCGTCATCTCGGGCGAGCGCAATTTGCTGGAAAACGAAGATTTGTCCGCCAATATGGACAAGCTCCGCCAGTTGTTCGCCATGTTCGACAAGAAAACCGGTCTGTTGCAGTTGCTCGACATTTCCGGTCGGGCGCAGGGTGTCCAGATTTTCATCGGCGGTGAATCCCAATTGGTGCCGATGGATGATATGACCGTCATTACCGCACCGTACCGGGTCGATGGACAGATCGTTGGCACGCTCGGCGTCATCGGGCCAACGCGTATGGCCTACGAGCGGGTTATTCCTATCGTCGATATCACGGCGAAACTCTTGTCTAACGCCCTCAGTCAGCACTAGGTCAGCATTGAAGCGAGCTTGATTGAGGTCTAGCCGGTATTTGCCCCGAAATTTTCGGCTATTGTGGTGATTCTGAAGGGTAATCCGCTGGATGACACGTCCTTTCAGCACAAATCATTGCTTGGGTCTGTGGGTCAAGCTATAATCCAAGGCTTTCCAAATTCCGCCCGAATTTTGGATTCCGGTTTCCCCTATACCTATTGAGCAGCAAGCAAGGACAACATTATGGTCATTCTTCGACTTTCCCGTGGCGGCGCCAAGAACCGCCCGTTTTACAACCTGGTTGCCACCGATTCGCGTAACCGTCGTGACGGCCGTTTTATCGAGCGCGTCGGGTTCTACAACCCGGTTGCTTCGGGTAACGACGAGAAGCTCCGCATTTCGCTGGATCGCGTCAAGCATTGGCAAGGCGTTGGCGCACAACTGTCACCCGCTGTCGCCCGTCTGGTCAAAGAATTCACCAAGACTCAGCCTGTAGCCGCTGCTTAATTCTGCTTATAAGTTCGGTAAGCTTTGATAGAACAAGCCCCGGCTGACCTGGTTGTGGTCGGTCACGTGACCGATGCCTGGGGAATCCGTGGGGGTATCAAAATTACTCCGTACGCGCCCGATGCCGAGGCTTTGCTGGGGGTCAAGGAATGGTGGCTGGATCTGGATGGAATGCAGGCCAGCCATGAAGTATTGAGTGCCAAGGCACATGGCGACAGTATTACAGCCCAGTTGACTGGATTCGCTGATCGGAATGCGGCAGAGAGGCTGAAAGGCGCACGGGTGGGAATTCCCCGGAGCCGCTTTCCGGTACTCAACGAAGGTGAGTATTACTGGGTCGATTTGATCGGTCTTGAAGTGGTCAATGAGGCGGGTGAAGTCCTCGGCAGCGTGACCGGTCTGATGGATAACGGTGCGCACCAGATTTTTGAAGTGCGGCAGGTTAGCGGGGAAGATAAGCCTGTTGAGCGCCTGATTCCGTTTGTCGGCGATTACGTGAAAATGGTCGATCTGACCGCAAAGCGTGTCGTGGTGGATTGGGGTCTGGATTACTGATGGCGATGCGGTTTGATGTCATCACGCTGTTTCCGCAAATGTTTGCGGCGCTGACCGAATCGGGCATTACGCGACGCGCGCTGGAAGAAAAGTTGTATCAGTTGCAGACTTGGAATCCGCGTGATTTTACGACTGACAACTACCGCACGGTCGATGACCGGCCTTATGGTGGCGGTCCTGGAATGGTGATGTTGGCCGAGCCGCTTGAGAAAGCGATCATTGCAGCAAAAGCGGCAGCGAAGGCAGCGACCAGAGTGGTGATGCTGTCGCCGCAAGGCCAGCCACTGACCCAGGCCAAGGTCCTGGAATTGCTGGAAGCACAGAATTTGATTTTGCTGTGTGGGCGTTACGAAGCGGTTGATGAGCGTTTGTTATCACGTTGTGTCGATGAAGAAATCAGCCTTGGTGATTTTGTGTTGTCGGGCGGCGAGATTGCTGCGATGGCGTTGATTGACGCAGTGGTGAGGCAGTTACCCGGCGCATTGGGTGACGTGCAATCAGCGGCGCAGGATTCGTTTGCTGATGTGGAAAGTGGTGGCTTGCTGGATTGTCCGCATTACACGCGCCCTGAAGTATATGAAGGGATGACGGTGCCGGAAGTCCTGATGAGCGGACATCACGCCCATATCCAGCGCTGGCGCCGCGAGCAGTCTTTGCGGGTGACGCTGGAAAAGCGGCCCGATCTGATTACCAAAGCGCGTCAGGCGGGAAAATTGAGCAAGCAGGATGAACAGTTTTTAAGCAGTTTGCAGTAAACGTAGTAGCGTAGGTCCAAGACCTTTTTGTATTAACCCCATCCTCTGCACGGCAAACAGAAACAAGACGCCGGGGCAAGATGGTTAACGGAGTATGAACATGGATTTGATCCAAACTTTAGAGCAAGAAGAAATCGCCCGTCTGGGCAAAACCATTCCCGACTTCGCCCCTGGCGACACGGTCATCGTGAATGTCAACGTGGTTGAAGGCACGCGCAAGCGCGTGCAGGCGTTTGAAGGTGTGGTTATTGCCAAGCGCAATCGCAGCCTGAACTCCAGCTTTATCGTACGCAAAATCTCGAATGGCGAAGGCGTGGAACGTACTTTCCAGTCCTATTCACCGTCGATTGCCAGCATTGAAGTGAAGCGTCGTGGCGATGTGCGTCGTGCCAAGCTTTATTATTTGCGCGATCGTTCCGGCAAGTCGGCACGTATTCGCGAGAAGCTGACCATCAAGAACAAAGATACCAAAGCGGTTGCAGCTGCTGCTGAGTAAAGTTTGTTCCTTTAAGAAAAGCGCGCGCAGTCAGGCGCGCTTTTTTGTTTGTGAGTAATCTTGACTCTATATGGCCATTCCCGCTTTTGACCCGACTGAGTTACCGATCCTGGATGTTTCGGATCGTCCTGCTATTGATCCGGCACAATTGTCCGAGGCTTGGTTAAGACAGTGCTTTACCCGGCCGCAGGTATGGGAACCCGAGCTGCATGGGGACCCGCACCGGTTTTATCCGGATCGTCCGCTGGTTCCCGCCGCTGTTTTGCTCCCCATTATCCTGCATGATGCCGGTCTCAATGTCATGCTGACCCAGCGGACTGCTCATCTTTATGATCACGCAGGTCAGATCAGTTTTCCAGGAGGGCGGGCCGAAGCGGGCGATGCGTCGACTATTGACACGGCCTTGCGCGAAACCGAAGAAGAGGTGGGTCTCGCGCCGCGCCATGTTGAAATCGTTGGTCAATTACCGGACTATTTCACAGCCAGCGGTTATCAGGTCACGCCTCTGGTTGGCCTGGTTCGACCACCGTTTGATCTCAAACCCGATAGTTTTGAAGTCGCCGAAGTGTTTGAAACGCCGTTATCATTTTTGATGAACCCGGCCAATCATCAACGACGCAGTGTGCAACTAGAGCAGGGCCAGCGCACGTTTTACACCATGCCCTATCAGCGCTATTTTATCTGGGGCGCTACAGCGGCCATGTTGCGCAATCTGTATTGTTTTCTTGCGGCGCAATTAGAGCGGCATGCAAAGTAATGCTGTCCGAGTCGAGGCTCAATTTCTGTAATCATGGGTTTGCAGAGCCTGTCCTTTAGAATAGCAACTGAGGCAGCAGAAAATCATGGGAACCAAAAAGCATGGGCTTTCTTTCACTGATCATTGCACTGTTAGTTGAGCAGGTACGACCGCTGCAGAATGACAATGCGGCTTATATGGCAGTCCGTAATGTTGCAGCGGTCCTTGAGCGCAATTTCAACGCCGGAGAAAAGCAGCAGGGCATCCTGGCTTGGCTGCTTCTGGTACTACCACTCACTCTAGGGTCCTGGCTGATTTTTTATTTGCTGGTGCGCGCACATCCCTTTTTGGGATTGGGTTGGAATGTCTTTATTCTTTACCTGACACTCGGCTTCCGGCAATTCAGCCACTATTACACCGACATTCAAATCGCGCTGGCAAATCAGGATCTGATCGAAGCCCGACGCATTCTGACGCAGTGGAAATCCTTGAGGGACGAGAAGTTCTCTGCGGCTGATCTGGATATTTCCGAAGTGTCGCGTTTGTCCATAGAAGAAGCGCTGATGGCTTCACACCGTCACGTATTTGGTGTGTTGTTCTGGTTTGTCGTATTGCCTGGGCCTTGTGGTGCAGTCTTGTATCGCGTGGCCAATTATTTGGCTCGCAATTGGATTAAGAGTCCTGTGCCAGTTTCGAGCAAAGTATCAGAGTCATCCGAGGCGATTCAGCCCGAAGTGTTCGGACACTTTGCGCAACAGTTCTTCAACTGGATTGACTGGATTCCAGTTCGTTTGAGTGCAATTGGCTTTGCCATTGTGGGTAATTTTGAAGACGCCATTTTTTGCTGGCGCAATCATGCCGGGCAATGGAAAGACGCATCACAAGGCGTGCTTCTTGCTGCAGGTGGGGGCGCATTAGGTGTGCGACTTGGAGATACTGAATCTCCGGCAAAAATGGCCGAAATTGAAGTTAGCGATACTGTTATCGAAGCCACACTCGAACCAGCCCCTACTATGGATGGCACCGCGGATACAACGGTAGAAATAATGCCGGGTGTCGAAGCGAGTCCGGCAGCAATGCGCAGTGCAGTAGGGCTGGTCTGGCGTTCCATTCTTTTGTGGCTGATCTTGTTGCTCTTGCTTTCCCTGGCTGGCTTGTTCGGTTGATCCCATGATGCCTCGCTTGAACCGGCGCATCAGTGTTGCGCCGATGATGGATTGGACCGATCGCCATTGCCGCGTCTTTCATCGACAATTGACCCGCCATGCCTTGCTGTATACCGAGATGGTGACATCAGGTGCCCTGTTGTATGGCGATGTGCCGCGGCATCTCGATTTCGATCCGTTCGAACAGCCCGTTGCGCTTCAACTCGGCGGCAGTGAGCCGGATGATCTGGTCCAATGTGCTCGACTGGGAGAGCGTTGGGGCTATCGCGAAATCAATCTGAACTGTGGCTGTCCCTCCGAACGAGTTCAGCGTGGGGCTTTCGGCGCCTGCCTGATGGCCGAACCGCAATTGGTGGCCCATTGTGTCAAGGCGATGCAGGATGCGGCGTCAATCCCGGTTACGGTCAAACATCGTATCGGTATTCGCACGGGACGTGATCAGCGTCAGCACGAGCCGGAAGACGATTATGGATTTGTCCGCGATTTTGTTGGGCGGGTTGCCGAAGCGGGCTGCCAGACCTTTATCGTGCATGCTCGCAGCGCCTGGCTTGACGGACTCTCTCCCAAAGAGAATCGCGAAATTCCCCCGCTGCGTTATGACTATGCCTATCAATTGAAATCTGATTTTCCCCACCTCGAAATTATTCTTAATGGTGGTCTCAAGGTTCGCACCCAAATCGACGATGTACTAACAAGGCTGGATGGCGTGATGATCGGGCGTGAGGCTTATCACAACCCTTACTGGTTGGCGCAGGTGGATCAAGCCTGGTATGACGCGACTCTACCCATTCCCACGCGACTCGAAATCGTTTTTGCGATGGTGGAATATGCCGATCAACAGATTGCCAAGGGTGTTCCGCTACGTGTCATTGTTCGTCATATGCTTGGTTTGTACCAGTTCTGCCCCGGAGCCCGATCATGGCGACGTATGTTGAGTGATGCAAAAAATTTGAATGGCGGCGATTCCAGCTTGCTGCTTCGCGCGCTGCAACTTGTAGAAGACGAAGTTCCCGAAGAATTTCTAACGGATATAGATGGCGTTGAACTGGGGTAAACAGAGACGACTACTAGATAAACTAGTTTGTACGGTACAAAACTAAGAAAATTATCTAGAAAATAGTGGAAATTTAACGAATTCCATGTATCATTCGCAACAATTTGTGACATAACTTTCTCAGAAAGAGCGCTTTTTGAAAATTGACCGCTTGATTATTAAAAATGAAGGTATGAGATACGACACTACCAAAGAAAAGAGTGCCGAGAATCTGCGCCAAGCCTTGGCATTGATGAATAAACACACGGCGGCGCTGCACCCCATCACCTTTGCGGTTTGGTATGAATATGTGTCCGGCTGTAATCAGTCTCTCAATAAAGATCTGGAAGAATTGATTCGGGATGGCAGCAAGCTCTCCGAAGAGGCGACGCGTAATCTATACGACCGCCATATCGCCGAATTGAACGAAACAACGGCCAAGCGGATTCAGGAAGAGCTTCAAAAAATCGTCGAGCAAGTAAAAAAATCCGCTGATTTAACGGGACAAAATGCCAGTAAATATGGCCAGGGACTGGAAATTCTGGGTCGGGAGTTGGCGCAATCCGAGCCCAATTCCGCACTGACCAAATATGTCGATGTCGCTATCCAGGAAACCACTGAAATCAAAGGCGCGCTACAGACTTTTGGCGAAACCCTGAGCGTAACGCGTAGTGAACTGGATCAGTTGCGTGACGAACTGGCGCGTGTGAAGGCCGAAGTCCTGATTGATGGTTTGACCAGCCTGACTAATCGTCGTGGTTTTGACAAATATATTGATGAGCTGGCTCTCTCTAGCAGTGTGACCGGGATTCCGTTCGGCATGATCCTGATTGATATTGATCACTTCAAGAAATTGAATGACAACTATGGACACGTTTTTGGTGACCGGGTCCTGCGCGCTTTGGGACAGATCATGAAAAGCAGTGTCAAAGGTCGAGATATCGTGGCACGTTATGGCGGTGAAGAGTTTGCCGTTTTGTTGCCTGAGACCAATCTTGCCGGAGCCCAATCGCTGGCCGAACAGCTACGCAGTCATATTGAGCGCGCTCGTATTCGCAAAATGTCTACGGAAGAAACCATCGACGCCATCACCATCTCGGCAGGCGTTGCCGAGTACCGGACGCGTGAAGATATTTCCGATTTCATCCAGCGTACCGACAAGGCTTTGTATACCGCCAAAGCCGCAGGCCGCAATCAGGTTATTTCGGCTTGATGAGTCCCAATAGGCATCAAGCCTTGCAATCCATCGCATAGTCTTCTTCCGCCCGTTTCAATCGGGTGCGCTGTTGGGTTGCATTCTTCCCGAACGTGGTACTGAGGTCTTCACGCTCCCGCCTGATTTTCACTTCAAGTTTTGCGCATTGTTTTTGCCGCGTCGATTTTTCCTGGCGGACTTTTTTCTGATTCGCCTCAGCCTGCTTGCGCTCCTTTTCATAAGCATCTTCAATCTGTTTCAACTGGTGCTTTTCGGCCTTGGCGCGTTCAATGGCTGCCGCTTTATCGGCATCGGTAGGATTGGCAGGATCGATGCTCAGTGAACGCTCCTTGCCGTTAAGACAGGGCTTGTCCGAGTAAGAAATTACAATGCCAACTTCGCAGCGATAAGTCGTGACGGCGATTGAATCGGTCGATGAAAGCGTGAGGACAATCAACAGCGCTATGGCAGCCGTGGTGAATAAACCGGAGCGCGCAGTTGATAACGCGATACTGCTATTCGGGTGCCTTGGCAGATCGAGACCCATGCTTTGCTCTTATTTTATAGGGGCGCAAATATAAGACGACACAAATAAAATACACGACTGACAACACAACTTCAATCCACCCCAGCGTGGCGGACAGGCCGAGGTCACTGGTGGCGCGCACGATGCCTTCGGTGAAGTAAAGCAAGATCAACATCGAAGACCATTGCAGCGTGTAGACATCCCGGCGCAAAAGGCCCCGCAAAGGCAATATCAGCGGAATAATCTTGAGGGCCAAAAACGAACCGCCCGGACGTAACGGAGCGAGCCAGAGTTCCCAGGCCAGACCAAGCAGGATCAGCGCGCACAAACTCGTTACGGCACCTAGATGCAGCGCGCGTCCTGAAGCCATTGCAGAGTCTGGTTGGGTTGAAGAAGTCACGGATGCCGCGTTATGCCTAAATTAGTGACTGAGCTTCAAAGCCATTGCCGCCAAGCGCTTACCCATTGCCAGTGCCAAACGTTTTTCGCTTTCGCTGATGGGTGCAGACCCGTTTGCATGAGCATGATGACTGACACCATAAGGCGTGCCGCCTCCCGTGGTTGCATTCATCAGGTCAGGGTCACTGAACTCACCGCCATAGGGCGAGCCTACGATCAGCATGCCATGATGCAACAGCGGCAGCATCATCGATAACAGCGTGCTCTCTTGCCCGCCATGCAGGCTGCTCGTGGACGTAAACACGCAGGCAGGTTTACCGGACAAGGCGCCCGAAACCCACTCCGCCCCCGTGCTGTCGAGAAAATATTTGAGCGACGCGGCCATATTGCCGAAACGGGTCGGTGAGCCCAAAGCCAGTCCCGCGCATTCATGCAAATCACCCAGCTCAACATAGGGTGGACCACTCGCCGGGATGTCGGATTCAATCGCTTCACATACCGCCGACACTGGCGGAACGGTGCGCACGCGCGCCTGTACGCCAGCGATGGCCGCAATCCCGGTTGCAATCAGCTCAGCCAGCTGACGCGTGGCTCCGTTGCGACTGTAGTAAAGAACCAGAACATCAATCATGAAGTATGCGAAGAAAGTCAGTGAAGGTCGCAGGTATTATAGAGTGCTGATAGGGCCTGTTCACACTAAAACCATGCACACGTTACCCACAGAAAGTCCGCAGTCAAGGCGCGGAGAGGAAGTAAAGCTGATTGCCTTGCGACGATCCGCAACGCCGGATGTGGGCTTTCTGGGGGATAACCCTTCGGGGCGGGGAACCATGCGGGCACATGGCAGTGTTGCAAGCTCCTTGTTTGGAATAACCAAACCGCGTCGCTCGCGCCCGAATTGGCCATATGAGCTGCACCCGCAGCTTCCCCGCCGTGTGTATGGTTTTAGTGTGAACAGGCCCTAGATAGACTGCATGACCGATGCTCAAGAAACTCCCGCTACGATTGATTGACTGGTTGTACAACGCGCGTGACGTGTTGCTTTTTGCTACCCGTCGCGCCCGTGATGAGCGGATCGCACAAGTAGCAAGCAGTCTGACGTTTACCAGCATTCTGTCGCTGGTGCCGCTCTTCACCATTGTCGGCGCGGTGCTGACGGCCTTGCCGATTTTCGACCAGATGCAAATCAATCTGCGCGAATGGATGGGACAGAACCTGATTCCGGGCGCCATTTCCGACACCATTTTTCGCTATCTCAATCAGTTCGCTTCCAAGGCGCGCGGACTGACACTGGTGGGTGTGCTGATTCTGGTCATTACCGCGTTTTCGACGGTGCTCACCATTGACCGGGCGCTCAACAAAATCTGGCGCGTGCGTCGCCCGCGTGCGCTGTCGCGCCGGGTGCTGGTTTACTGGGCGGTGCTCACTGTCGGCCCGATCCTGCTCGCCTCCAGCCTCACGCTGACGACTTATCTGGTTAATTTGTCGGGTGGCATGGGCACGAATCCGCCTTTATTGATCCGCTTCATCGCCGATTGGGTGCCATTGATTCTGATGACCCTGGCCTATGCCGCGCTCTACGTTTATGTTCCGAATCGCTACGTCGCCTGGCGCGACGCATTGATTGGCGGGCTTTGCGCCGCTATTGCATTCGAATTGACGAAGCGCGGATTCGCTGCCTACTTTGCCCACTTTCGCAGTTTTACGGCGATTTATGGTGCGCTGAGCGCCTTGCCGATTTTTCTGCTCTGGATTTATCTGAGCTGGCTGATTACCTTGATCGGCGCCACGATTGCCGCCAGTCTTCCGACCCTCTATGACCGCAACTGGAATCGCGGCACTGCCCCGGGTCAGGACTTTGCCGATGCGCTGCGCATTCTGCGCGCCCTTCACCATGCGCGCAAGAATCGACTACCTGGATTGTCCGCCCACGACATCCGCGAACAGGCCCGTCTGGGCTGGGACGAAGCAGATCATTTCTTGCATGAACTCGAAGCCGAGGGCCTGATCGTCCGCAGCCGCTTGATTACCAGTCATGGCTCAACGCGCAATGCGGATGACGATTTATGGTTATTTGCGGCCGATTCCAGAGTCGTCAAACTCGAACGGCTTTTTCGCCTGTTTGCCTTTGATGGTAAACGTGTTGCGCGGGTAGGGCTAGCCATGGATGATCCGCTGGCCGAAACACTGCGATCCACTCGCCCGGAAAATGCCGAGCTGACCCTGGAACAGGTTTGGAATCCCTGAATAGAGCATCTGGAAAAATAGTAAAACTGCCCCGGAATGATGACCGTCAGCCCGGACTCAGACTAGAATGCCAACATAAGCATTGCAAACCACAGCAGCAGATTTACAATTGAGTTCATCCAACGAACTTATCTAACCGAGCACTACATAACAAGAGGGAAAAACATGCTGGTCAGCGAAATTCTGAAATTGAAAGGCAACACGCTCTACGCCGTTTCCCCGGATTCGGCGCTGTCTGATGCGGTCGACACCATGGCCGAAAAGGATATTGGTTCGCTGGTGGTGATTTCACAGGGCGATGTCGTGGGCATGCTGACTTTCCGCGAAATCATCAAGACCTTGCATAAACAAGGCGGTGTGGTGGGTACGGTTCTGGTTCGCGCCGTCATGGATGACGAGCCCCTGATCTGTACGCCAAGCACCGATGTCAACGATGTGCGGCGCATGATGCTGGAACGTCATACTCGCTATCTGCCGGTGATGGATGGCAAGGTACTGCATGGCGTGATTTCTTTTTATGACGTAGCCAAGGCCGTTTTCGAAGCGCAGAATTTCGAAAACAAAATGCTCAAGGCGTATATCCGCGACTGGCCGACGGAAGAACAAAGCTGAAAGTACAGTTTCAGTTCTAGTCAATTGATGCGCGAAACTTCGCAGACGGATCAGGCCGAGACTGATCCACTTAAGCACTCCCAATTCTCTCTTCTCGGTGAACGGCGCTTTGCGCCGTTTTTCTTGACCCAGTTTCTGGGCGCGGCCAACGACAATATTTTCAAGATTGCTTTCACCGGCCTGGTGACTTATCACACGGCAATGTTTGAAGGCGTTGATGCCAAGACCGCTGCTTTTCTCATATCGGCAATTTTCATTGCACCGTTTGTGCTGTTCTCGGCCACGTCCGGGCAGATCGCAGACAAGTTCGACAAAGCGCGTGTGATGCGTCTGGTCAAGTCACTCGAAATTGCCATCATGCTGTTGGGCGCGGTGGGATTTATTGCCCACAACGCGCTGCTTTTGTACACCGGCACTTTTCTGATGGGTCTGCATTCCACCCTGTTCGGCCCCGTCAAGTACGCGTATTTGCCGCAACAGCTCCGGCCCGAAGAACTGGTCGGCGGCAACGGCATGATCGAGATGGGCACCTTTGTGGCCATTCTGCTTGGCACCATCATTGGCGGCACACTGGCCGATATCGAAGCCAACGGCCCCGTGTGGATTGCAGCGGTATGTCTGCTGGTTGCGGTCCTGGGCCGCACCACCGCGGCGTTCATTCCGGCGACACCATCGCAGCAACCCGATCTGCGCATCAACTGGAATCCGTTCAGTGAAACCTGGCGCAATCTGGTCATCGCCAAAGGCAATCGCACGGTGTTTCTTTCCATGCTCGGCATCTCATGGCTATGGTTTTTCGGTGCGACCTTTCTCACTTCGTTTTTCAATTTCTCCAAAGACGTACTCGGCGGCAATCCGCAAGTGGTCACCTTGTTACTGGCGCTGTTTTCCATCGGCGTGGGTATCGGTTCCTTGCTGTGCGAACGCATGTCGGGCGATAAAGTCGAGATCGGCCTTGTGCCATTCGGCTCGATCGGCATGACTATATTTGCGGTCGATCTTTATTTCGCCTCGCACCAGCTTGCTCCGGCCAGCGAGTTGATGGGTGTCACGGCTTTTCTCAACATGCCACAACACTGGCGGGTGATGGCGGACCTGCTGCTGCTCTCCATGTTTGCCGGTTTTTATAGTGTGCCCTTGTACGCATTGATTCAAAGCCGCTGCCAGCCGACGCACCGTGCCCGCATCATCGCTGCCAACAATATTCTGAATGCGCTGTTCATGATCGTCTCTTCACTGATGGCGATGGTGCTGTTCAGTTTCAATTTCACGATTCCGCAACTGTTTCTGGTCACCGGTCTGCTCAATGCCGTGGTCGCCATCTACATCTACACACTGGTGCCCGAATTCCTGATGCGTTTCCTGTCATGGCTGCTGATCCATACGGTCTATCGCGTCCGCACGATCAACGCCGGACATATTCCGCATGAAGGTGCCGCGGTTCTGGTCTGCAATCACGTCAGCTTTGTCGATGCCGTTGTCCTGATGGCTGAGAGTCCGCGTCCGATCCGCTTCGTGATGGATCACCGTATCTTCAAAGTACCGGTACTGTCGTTCATCTTCCGCACCGCCCGCGCCATTGCCATCGCGCCCGCCAAGGAAGATCCGAACATGCTCGCCAAGGCCAATGAACTGATTGACGAAGCACTGGCCGATGGCGATCTGGTCTGCATTTTCCCCGAAGGCCGCATCACCGATACCGGCGAACTCTATCCCTTCAAATCCGGTATCGCCCGCATCATCGAACGCAACCCGGTTCCCGTGATTCCCGTAGCGTTGCGTGGTTTATGGGGCAGCTGGTTTTCGCGTTTCCAGGGAACCGCATTTACCAGTTTGCCCCGACCTTTGAGACGAGGCTGGTCAAGCCGATTAGAACTGGTCGTCGGCGAACCCGTACCACCGCAAGACGTGACGCCGGAAAATTTGCAGGAAACGGTGTTGAAGCTGCGTGGCAGCTGGAAATAGAAGCAGGAAGTCGCAGAAAAAGAAACCGACCCTGGCCTAAAATTTTAGATTCCATCCGTAAAATTTTAGGCGTCCCTAAAATGGGATGCCAATAAAAATTCTTTACGATTCAATAGGCAAACGAAAAAGAAATTGACATAGGTAACTTCAGTACATATCTTCATGGTTCTCTAAATTACGTTAGCCCGCTATGACCCATCCGGAACATGAGCCAGATCTGATCGCCGAGTCGCAGCGTCTTTGTCGCGAGCTTGAACAGGCGCTGTCGCACATCCACGCGCCATCGACCGACGCAACATTTACAGCTGTCTCAGGTCGATCAATCACAGTGAAGATTCCAACCAAACTAGCTGCGGTCGAAGGTTCGCTCTCATGGCGTGCACATGACTTCGCGGCTCTAGCCTGCGACCTCTTCGAGCGAAAGCGTGTTGTGCCCGGAGCAGTCATCGCACGATCTCTGATGGAAACGACGGCTCTCTTCTACCTCGTGCAGCGGAAGGCTACACAGGCACTCGCTCAAAGAAATCTTCGTGACCTTGATGCTTTCCTCATTCGGTGTATGTCCGGAAATCGACTTGCTAAGGGCGATCCAGACTCGCCAAACATCTTGACTGCGATTCAAGCAATCGACAAAGAACCTGGATGTGAGAAGTATGCCGACTTCTATGCGTCGCTCAGTGAGTTTGCTCATCCGAATGCCCTGGGCAGTTTCTACGCTTACTCGTCCTTTGACAGCGCGAGTCGCGCTATCTGGTTTGGGCGCAATCGTGGCCTTACGCGTGGAGAGGACTTGGCATTTGCGGTTGTTTTCGCACTCGAAGTCTTGGCCGAGTTCATGGCTCGTGCCAAAGCTGCGATGCCAGCCGTGGTGGAATTAGCGAAAGAGACGTACGCAGATGAAGAAACGGGCTAACCCGTCATTCCAGCGGACCGCCTTCGGCGGCCGCTGAATTCTCACGTTAGGCCCACCAATGGACTTGTCTTGCATCTCCAGCGCGCCGTTTCAGGAAGAGACGCATTCACAATGCAAATGTTGCGGTCGACCAATGCACACTGGTGCAGGCGACCTACTATTGCACGGTCGCCCAATCGCTGACTACTGGTACCAGTGGACCGATGGGCACGAGGGTCGCTTCTACATAGCTGTCTGTCCTCGTGATCCAAACGGCGAACCTATAGAAGGTGCAGGTGTCGTTGTCATATCGGCGTACCAAGACGACGAGAATGTCATCTATTCGGTTCTTGAGCCAGCTGATTCGCCTTGGTCTGACTTTGGAGCTTACGGCCCAGTCCTCTCGCGAGCTACAGCGCTCGGGAGCGATTGGAGTCCTGGACTGTTTGAACTCGTTGATGCAGTTGCGGCCAAAGAGCCTCGGTTAGCCGCACGCATCCTCAATCCCTTGGAGGGTCTGAATTGAGCGTTCGTCATCGGCCTAACAATTCCGTCGAGGTCGCTTCACTTCGTTCCGCTGGACTCCGGCAAGCTGCGCTTGCCTACGCCCCTCACGTCAAACGTTATGTTTCTTTGGAAGCACATATGAAGCTTGCGATCGCGCTCGTATTGTTCCTCGCAGCTTCTGTCAGTGCTTGCGCAAACCCGCTCAATCGGGCCACGTCTGATAACTATGCTGAAACTTGCGCGGTTGCTGAGAGCAATGGTCGCCTCGAAGTAGCTGAGGAAGCTTGTTACAGGGCTCTCGTTAATGTTGATTGGGGAAATCTTGGTTCGGAGTTGAAATCGGAAAGGCTTTACAACCTGGGCAGGATCAAGCGGCAGCTTGCCAAGTTCTCTGAAGCGGAGCAACTATTTAGAGAGTCATTGTCAATCGAAGAAAAGCTTTCCGGTGCATCCGGAGTCAAAGTCGGTCGGCGACTTGTCGAGCTTTCAGTAAGTCTCGCAGCTCAAGATAAGTGGCTTGAAGGCGTGCAGTTTCTCGACCAACTGTTACCTATTGCTGATCAGTTTTCTGGTCGGGAGCGTGCTTATACCGCAATGGTTCTTGCTCAGTACAGCAAACATCTAAAGAGCACGAATGAGGTGGCGACCGCTGAGCGCTTTGAAGCAAAAGCTTCGGCGCTTCGGTGAAGAAAAAACATAACATGTCGGTCAACATCGCTCCCTTCGGTCGCTCGGACCTGCCGCAAGCGGCAGGCCTGTTACCTCTACGTTAGGGCATATGAAGCGCAAGGCCATAATAGTTGCCGTCGCATTAGTCGTTAACGCAGTGATACTCGTTATCGCAGCAGAGCCATACGGTGTAGCGTACTTCGAAAACAGCCCAGCGCTTCTGGGGAACGATGGAACTCGGTCGAGCTTCACCATGCTACCGAAGAGCCTTGAGTCCTGCACCTGTGACGACAAGCTTCTACTTGCAGCATTGGAGCGTGCGGACGCGGTCGCACGGTTGGATATTCTCAGAAAAATAAGTGTCACAATTTACGGTCTACTTGCATTACCCCTTTTCAACATTGCAACTCTCATGTGGGTGCTCTTCAAACGTGAGCCCTAACCAGCGAATCAAGCCCGCACGTTTCACGTGCTCGACTCGCAAAACTCTACGCGTTTTGCTCGCGTCTTATTCGCTGCGTTAGGGCGCAAACAATGCCCAGCACGCTACCAACGCCACGCGCAATGTTCCTCGTGCTCTATTGGCTCGCGTTTGCGTGCCTTGCGGCCGTAGCGGCGACAGACCCGGGATATGCGCCACGCTGGCTTCCTCTGCCTCCGTTTCCGTGGTTCGGGCTCGTGGCGGTATGGACGATGCTTGGCCTAGGTGTGTTTGGGCTGCACATCGTATTCGGGAAGCCATGGACCTATCGCCGCAGGCTGCTTGTGGCGCTCGGTGCCTATGGAACACTTGCTTTCCTTTTCGTCGTGACGTGGGTGACGGACAATCCGGGACTAGCGTGTGTTCCTGGATGGTTCGTCCTTTTAACTTTCATTGGATTGGTCGTACTCGGCATCGCTCATGCAATTGCTAGTGCCGCCTGCCGCTTTCGAAGTGCGCCCTAAGGCGGTTACATAATCAACGTCGATTTGCGAGTATTCATGCCGGTGGGCACTCTCTCGGAGCCTGACGCCTATAGCGTCAACTGTTCGGGTTAAAAAGAAATACGGCATGACGCCCAGCGGTAACGACAGGATCGCTTCCCAAGGACGCAACGGACTGCCCCACTGTTGCCACCAAGGCTTAGCCCTTGACTTTGCGTTCCGATTCTTCAAGTGGATCTTTTTGTTTAACATGCAAGGCCGACATCCAAACGTGCAAGAGGAAAATCATGAGCAAAGTATTCGTCAACATTGGACTGAGCCTCGATGGCTACCTGGCACCGGAAGGGATGACCATGGACAATCCCGGGTACAAGAACTGGGGCGCCAAGTGGGGGGCGATGATGGCCTGGATCATCAATCAACAGTACTTCCGCCAGAACCTCCTCAAGCTCGGGCCCGGGGGAGAAACCGGTCCGGTCAATGACCTGATTCGCAGCACGGCGGAGCGCATCGGCGCCAACATCATGGGCAAGCGCATGTTCGACCAGGGCGAGGTGGCCTGGCCTGAAGAGGCTCCGTTTCACACACCGGTGTACGTTCTGACCCGGGAGAAACGCGAACCCTGGGTGCGCCCCGGCGGGACGACTTTCTACTTCATCAATGACGGGCCGGAGCGTGCCCTGGAGCTGGCTCGGGCATCGGCAGGCAGTCGTGATATTCGTATCGCGGGTGGGGCGGATGTGATCCAGCAGTACCTGAACCTGGGTGTCGTCGACGAGATGGAAATTGCCTTGGCACCGGTGTTGTTCGGCGGCGGGCGGCGTCTTTTCGAGAACCTGGGCGAGTCCGGCCCGCAGTTTCGTATTGACCGGGTTCTGGATGGCCCGGCCGCTACGCACTTGCGCTATGTGCGTCAGTGAGGGCGGCTGACTACCGCTGCAGCGGACTTCATCCGGCAAGCCGGTTTTTTGGATGTGTCTCTTCTTGCGGCGGATAACGCTGCGTTCATCCGCCGCGCTGCGCAATTCAATATTTTGTTGTGAAGTGAAAATTCCTGGATGACGATACAATGTTTGCCTAGGCAAATATATGGGTTGGCAGATGGGCACTGATGATGAATTACCGTTTCGTATCGTTCGGCTGATCAGCAGTATTCGATTGGCGGTTCGGGAAAAGGTCAATGAACGTTTGGCGCCACTGGATCTGACCGTGGCGCAATGGGCAGTCGTGGTCTATCTGGCCGAAGGGCGTGCTGATACGCTGACCGGTCTTTCACGGCTGATGGAGAATGACCGTGGCGCCATGTCGCGCATGCTGGACCGGCTTCAGTCCAAAGGATTGGTGCAGCGCTTCGATCATCCTGATGACGCACGAGCGGTGCATGTCAAATTGACCGGGCAGGGCTTGCGCCTTTATCCGGCCATTCGGCCAATGATTGCCGATGTGTTGTCTGATACGAACCGCGGTTTCGCAACGGATGAACTGCAGCGGCTCGAGGCCTATTTGCAGCGGATGCAGGCCAACCTCGATTTGAACCAGAGCTGATGTCCACCGGTTACACGCCCACGCCCCACCGCGCGATGATCACGTGGTCGATCATGCTGGCGACGATCATGCAGACGCTCGATGGCACCATTGCCAACGTGGCCTTGCCGCATATGCAAGGCAGCCTTTCAGCGTCACAGGATCAGATTGCCTGGGTGCTGACTTCCTATATTGTTGCCGCCGCCATTGGCACGCCTTTGACGGGATGGATTTCAGGCCGGTTTGGCCGTCGCACCGTGCTGCTGTGGTCGGTTGCAGGGTTTACGGTTGCTTCGGCCTTGTGCGGTTTGTCTGAATCACTTGCGCAGATCGTCGCGGCGCGATTACTGCAGGGGATTTCGGAGCCGCATTGGTCCCCTTGTCGCAAGCGACCCTACTCGATATCAACCCCCGCGAAAAACAGGGACCGGCCATGGCGATCTGGGGCATGGGCGTGATGGTGGGCCCGATCATCGGTCCAACCCTGGGTGGCTGGCTGACCGAAAATTACGATTGGCGCTGGGTCTTTTTTATCAATCTGCCGATTGGTCTGATTGCCTGGTTGGGTATTGCGCGTTTCATGCCGCGGCAGAAAGAAGCCAGCGCAAACAGTTTCGACACGACGGGATTTTTATTGCTCAGTGCGGCGGTCGGCCTGCTGCAATTGTTTCTGGACCGGGGCGAACAACTGGACTGGTTCAACTCGGTCGAAATTCGCATCGAAGCCTTTGGGGCGCTGATGAGCGGCATGCTGTTCATCGCCCATTCCGTGACAACAGGCACGGTCTCGTTCCTTGATTTGCGTATTTTTCGGGATCGCAACTTTGTTGCCGGCATCATCGTGATTTTTATCGTCGGTCTGGTGATGTACGCCACCCGTGCGCTGCTGCCGCCCATGATGCAGGGTTTGATGGGCTACTCGGTCATCACCACCGGGATGGTGATGGCTCCCAGCGGTGCCGGCACCATGCTGGCGATGCTGCTGGCCGGGCGACTCGTGACACGGACTGATTTGCGCCTGGTCATGCTGACGGGTTTTATCCTGACTGCATTTTCGCTCTGGCAAATGGGTAATTATTCGCTGGTTGTTTCTGAATCCGATCTGGTCTGGCCAGGGATCATCCAGGGCATCGGTCTTGGTCTGGTATTCATTCCACTCAGCACCGTAACCTTTTCGACGTTGGCGACTGATCTTCGTGCCACGGGGACGTCATTGTTCAGCCTGTCGCGCAACATGGGCAGCAGTATTGGCATTTCCATTTTTCAGACCTTGCTCGGTCGCGGCATGAATACCGCTCATGCACGGCTTGCCGAAAATGTTACGGTATTCAGTCCGCTTGTGAACAATTCCTATGATTTGCAGAATCCGGTCGTGCTCAGCCAGTTGAACAATGAAGTGACGCGGCAAGCGGGAATGATTGCCTATGTCAGCGATTTCCGCAGCATGATGTATCTGACTATCGCAGTCATTCCCCTGATTCTGTTGATCCGCCTGCGATCTTTGCCGAAAGAGGACTCCGAATCGGCTGCGCATGTGGCGGTTGATTAGGGTAAGGGCATGAGGCTACGCCATTGGTTGGTGCTGCAAGCTTGCGTGCCGTATCGGCGATAATGACGTTTTGCTTACTCCGAGTTCTCTCATGTCCGGCTCCACCTTCGGCAAACTTTTCTGTGTCACCAACTTCGGCGAATCGCATGGCCCGGCGATCGGCTGTGTAGTCGATGGCTGCCCTCCCGGGTTGGAGTTGAGCGAGGCCGACATTCAGCCGGAGCTGGACCGGCGCAAGCCGGGGACTTCGCGCCATGTGACGCAGCGGCAGGAGAGCGACACGGTGCAGATTCTCTCGGGCGTGTTCGAGGGCCGCACCACTGGCACGCCCATCGGCATCGTGATCGAGAATACCGACGCGCGCTCGCGCGACTACGACAAGCTGGCCGATCGCTTCCGCCCTGGTCACGCCGACTACACCTACGCGCACAAATACGGGCACCGCGATCATCGCGGCGGCGGTCGCTCCTCGGCGCGCGAGACCGTGATGCGCGTCGCCGCGGGAGCCG
>JANYFL010000035.1 GCA_025362735.1 Betaproteobacteria bacterium
GCTCTTTTGTTTCATGCAAGCCATGCATTTAACGTAGCCCCGCGCGGTCTTCACAGTCTGGTACGAACCGCAAAAAATGCACTTCCGACCACTCAAATAGTTGGTCGAACAACTAAATACCCTGTTGCGCCCAGTAACCATGCGTATCTCCAACCATACTCCGGTTACGAAACGCCCTAATTACCCAAATTTTTATTGCGACATATTCGCAAGACCACGCGCGGATGACATCCCCTGGATTTTCAACAATGAATCGATTGATTGCAAATAGGCTTGGTGGCTTGTAGACGATTGCGACGCCAACTCTTTCACAACACGATAGAACTGGGGCAAATCACCTTGCACTCTTTGCATTAACTGGGTAAAAGCGGGTACCCATTGCGTATAAGTTGCAATCGCCGCCAAGTGAGCGTTATTAAGTTCCTGGGCAAAATAAGAGTCATAACCGTTGTACCGATAGAGCGGATTGAGCGCATCGCTTTTCATCTGGGTATATGCTTTTCGGAGTACTCCAAACTCCTTTCGTTTTGCAGCGCGAGTCGATTCAACATTCGTGGCGTTGGTATAAACCGATTCGAGATGTTGACGCGATGCCGAAAGAAGGTCAACGAAGGCTTTTTTGCGAAGAGAATACAAGCGATAACTCTCTATCGCCACCGGATCGGCATGATGAGCCAACCAGCGCTTCACCCCTTCTTCCTCGACCACGGTAGCAAACGACTCGTTAAAGGCGGAATCACCAGACACATAAACCAGCTGATGTGCGAGCTCATGAAAGATCAAACGCGCCACTTCGCCTTCGGTTTGATTGATAAACGTCGAAAGCACCGGATCTGAGGTATAGCCCAGTGTTGAGTAAGCGGGTACCCCACTTACCTGAACATCCCCGCCTTGTTGATGCAGTTGGTCAGCATAAGCGACTGCCTCTTCTTTGCTGAAATAACCGCGATACGTCACACAACCGGAAACAGGGTGGCACCACTCCATCAATTTCAGGGAAAGTTCAGGTGTAGCAAACACATTCCAGACTGCAAAGGGGCGTTTAATGTCCGCATAGGTTCTATAACTGGCATTGTCGGGCAACCCTAACTCATCAGAAGCAAAAGCACGCATTTGCTTGACCATGGTCAAGCGCGCTTTCAAAGATGCTGACGTTCCAGAATCAGCCAGTAGTTCATCAATGGGCTTTGCGGCACACAAAATGTCTACATGACCACCCACCGCTTGGGAATAGTAGTTAACCGTACTACAACCCGCTATCCAACTTGCGACAAACCATAACAAAATTGCACGGGTAGCCGATATCAACATACGAAGCTAACCAATCCCCAATTGCTGCCAAATGACATCAACTTTCTTCATTACAGCCTCATCCATTTTTATGAGGCGCCCCCACTCGCGGGCGGTTTCGCCGGGCCATTTATTCGTGGCGTCAATGCCCATTTTTGAACCCAGACCAGAAACTGGGGACGCAAAATCCAGATAATCAATCGGGGTCTGCTCAACTAAAGTTGTATCTCGTGTAGGGTCAACTCGAGTTGTTACGGCCCAGATCACGTCTTTCCAATCTCGCACGTTAATATCATGATCAACGACGATAATGAATTTTGTATACATGAACTGCCGCAAAAAACTCCAGATTCCAAACATCACCCGCTTGGCATGGCCTGGATAGGCTTTTTTCATACTGACAACCGCCATCCTGTAGCTGCAACCTTCAGGGGGCAGGTAAAAATCGACAATCTCGGGAAACTGTTTTTGTAAAAGAGGGACAAACACCTCGTTCAGGGCAACACCCAATATTGCGGGCTCATCAGGTGGCTTACCGGTATAGGTGGAGTGGTAGATCGGATTGCGGCGCATCGTTATGCGTTCAACTGTAAATACAGGAAACCATTCCTGCTCATTGTAATAGCCGGTATGGTCACCGTAGGGGCCTTCCAATGCATGTTCATATCCTGCAACGATACCTCTTTTGCAACCTTCATCGACCAAAATATGGCCTTCAAGCACGATCTCCGCATTTGCTGGTATTTGTAAACCACTGCCGATACAACGTGTCACTTCCGTTTTACCACCGCGCAAAAGCCCGGCAAACTGGTATTCGGACAGGGTGTCCGGGACTGGGGTCACGGCCCCTAAAATCGTGGCTGGGTCAGCACCAAGCGCAACTGCGATGGGGAAAGGCTGACCCGGATTCGCTTGAGCAAAATCGCGAAAATCCTGGGCTCCGCCACGATGAGCCAGCCAACGCATGATGAGTTTGTTGTGACCAAGAACCTGTTGCCGGTAAATTCCCAGATTTTGCCGTTTACGTGGGTTAGCAACATTTTGCGGCCCACGCGTTACGACCAAACCCCATGTAATCAGTGGGGCCACATCCTCAGGCCAGCAAGTCTGGATGGGTAGCCGCCCCAAATCCACATCCTTACCCTCCCATAAGATCTCTTGACAGGCCGCACCCCGTATTTCCTTAGGGGACATATCCCATACCGCTTTAACAAGGGAAGCCAGCTTGCCCGCATCCTTGAATCCCTTAAGTGGCTCCGGTTCTTTTAGAGCAGCCAGCATGACGCCAATATTACGCAGTGCTTGCAAATGGTCATCTTCTGACTCTATGCCCATTCCCTCGGCCACACGCTTCACCGTTCCGAAAAGATTGCCCAGCACAGGTATTGAATAGCCCTCAGCTTGTTCAAATAACAAGGCGGGCCCAGCACTTGTAAGTGATCGCTCACACAGCGCCGTCATTTCCAGTTTAGGCGAAACAAGTGCTTGGACGCGTTTTAGCTCTCCCTGGGTTTCAAGCTTTTGTATAAAGTCACGCAAATCTTTATATTTCATAAATAATCCATAAAATCAATTACTTAATATTTTTATGAGTGCCTACATTGACGATCTATTAAACAATTTGGAATCGAGTTAGTGAACTTTGTACCTTGTAAGCGCACTAAATCTTCTGTTGCGCCGCAACAAAACTAAGGTTTTTTAAGGTTGACCGAGGAAAATGAATTTCGTAGACTTCAGTCACTTTAGCAATCAGTGATTTTGACTGAGTTCGGCACAAACGTCTTAACTCGTTTGTTCAGATGAACCGGTCAATTCATATCAGGGGCAGTCGGGTGCCCTCATTTTCAATATAGGTAGCCAAGGCCGCCGCCCGGATTGACTGTTGTGCGCCATTGCCGGATGTCCGGCAAGTGACAAGGACACGACCTCCGATTATCAGTAATAACCCATCCATAGGGTTCGGTAACCGGTCCAATTTATTCACGCAAACTTGAGCAGGCCCAAAAATCGGGACAGTTCATGATTCGTGCAGTAATAGGAGTGATGATGAACAAGCAATTTTCGCAAGATGCACTGCAGCATCGTGTATATGGGCGAGTTCGCGAACAAGTGGGTCATGTCCTGCGTGACAGCTACGCCGGCTTCATGACATTTGCCCATAATAGCCTTGCTCTCGTGGGATTGACCGCTTTACTTGCATTGACCGTGATTCTGTCTCAACCTCAATTGCGGAATAGCTTGCAGCAGTTGGTTCGTAGTTACGACTCTGAAAAACCAGCAGAAGAATCGTCTTTCAGTCGCGATGCGGTCAATCAGTTGGCTGATACCGCCCGCTCGTTTGCCGTACAAACCACTACGCTCTTGGGGCTACATAGCGACTGGAATGGTGCTGAATCGACCTCTGACTCTGATGCTGAAGCCATCAGCGGTCTCAAATCGCCTGCGTTAAACAAGCAGCAAAAAGCGGTATCCAGCTATCTTTCGCACAAGTATCGCGTCAGCCAGACGGCTGTCGATCTGTTGGTCAGCGCCGCTTACACCACAGGCAAGGAAGTCGGGCTTGAACCCAACTTGCTGCTGGCCGTCATGGCGATCGAATCACGCTTCAATCCGTTTGCTCAAAGCTCGGTTGGTGCTCAAGGTTTGATGCAAGTCATGACTAAAGTACACGTCGACAAGCTCGATGATTTTGGTGGTTCCAATGCAGCACTGAATCCAATTGCCAATTTGCAGGTCGGCGCATTGATTCTGAAAGACTGTATCCGTCGCGGCGGTTCACTACAGGCGGGTCTTAGCTTGTACGTCGGCGCAGGCATGAGTGACGACGCTGGTTATGGCAGCAAAGTGCTTCAGGAAAAACAAATGATTGATCAGGCTGCCAAGGGTAACCAACCCTTGCGAGTCGCAACAAACTTGGTGAAGTCTATTACGACTAGCAGCAACAAAGGCATCCCGGTGATCCAATTACAACCGGTTTCATTCGAGATGAAGAAACCAACCGATCTGCCCACTGAACCCCGAGCCTAGATCTATAACACTCAAGAAAACGCCTCGCAAAAAGCGAGGCGTTTTTGTTTGATTGCGCGGAAAACAGAATAATTTGTACTGTAAGGCCTGAGAGCGGATAATCGGCGCGCACAGTGATGCAAATGATCGCATCTACAAAAATATTTCACTGTTTCGAAAATAACATTACCTCATTCGCCTTCATTTTCAACTTCAACCTGTATTCACATCCGCTCAGCCAATGACAAGCAACTCTGCCAATAAAAACTTGCTGCTGCGTCAAGCGGCTCTGGAATATCACGAGTTTCCGGTCCCCGGAAAAATCGCAATCGCCGCGACCAAATCCATGGTCAACCAAACTGATCTTTCCCTGGCTTATTCACCGGGCGTAGCATTTGCCTGTGAAGAAATCGTGGCCGATCCTAACAATGCTTTCAAATACACAGCACGCGGCAACATGGTCGCGGTCATTACCAATGGCACAGCGGTATTGGGACTGGGCAACATCGGCCCTCTGGCAGCCAAGCCGGTCATGGAAGGCAAGGCCGTACTGTTCAAGAAATTTGCCGGAATTGATGTGTTCGACATCGAAATCAACGAACTCGACCCGGACAAGCTGTGCGACATCATTGCGTCGCTTGAGCCCACCTTCGGCGGCATCAATCTGGAAGATATCAAAGCGCCGGAATGTTTTTACGTTGAGCGCCAACTACGTAACCGGATGAAGATTCCGGTTTTTCATGATGACCAGCACGGTACTGCCATCATCGTCGGTGCAGCAGTGACGAATGGTCTTAAGGTCGTCAACAAAGACATCAAGCACGTCAAACTGGTTGTGAGCGGTGCAGGCGCAGCGGCGTTGGCTTGCGTTGACCTGCTCGTTGATCTTGGCCTGCCGATCGAGAACATCTGGCTGACCGATCTGGCGGGAGTCGTTTACACCGGGCGCAAGGAACTGATGGATCCGGACAAGGAGCGTTTCAGTCAACCTACCGACCAACGCACTTTGGCCGAAGTGATTGTCGGTGCCGATATTTTCCTAGGTCTTTCTGCCGGTGGTGTCCTGAAGCAGGACATGGTCAAAACCATGGGCCCAAATCCGCTCATCCTCGCTTTAGCCAACCCTACGCCAGAAATACTGCCTGAACTGGTCAAGGAAGTACGTGACGACGCCATCATTGCCACCGGCCGCACGGATTACCCGAATCAGGTTAACAACGTGCTGTGCTTTCCCTTCATTTTTCGAGGCGCGCTCGACGTGGGCGCCACGACGATCACCCGTGCGATGGAAATCGCCACCGTCAACGCCATCGCTGCGCTGGCGCGGCAAGAACAAAGCGATATTGTCGCCAACGCTTATGGTGTGCGCGATCTCGCCTTCGGTCCGGAATACCTGATCCCCAAGCCTTTCGATCCGCGCCTGATCGTCAAGATTGCTCCAGCCGTGGCAAAGGCCGCGATGGAGTCGGGTGTCGCAACCCGTCCGATCCACGACTTTGACGTCTACACGCAAAGCCTGCAGCAATTCGTGTTCCACAGTGGCACGATCATGAAGCCAATTTTCACTGCGGCACGCAAGGCCGAACCGCAGAAAAAACGCATTGTCTTTGCGGAAGGTGAAGAAGAACGCGTCTTGCGGGCGGTTCAGATTGCGCTCGACGAAAAAATCGTTACCCCTATTCTCATCGGCCGTCCTGCGGTGATCGACAAGCGCATCGCGCGCTATGGCCTGCGCTTGCAGCCTGGCAAAGATTTCACCGTCGTGAACCCTGAAAATGACCCACGCTATCAGGACTATTGGCAGACCTATTACAAGCTGATGTCGCGCAGAGGAGTGACGCAGAGCTATGCCAAGCTGGAACTGCGCCGCCGCAATACGCTTATCGGTGCAATGCTGATTAAAAAAGGAGGGGCCGACGGGATGGTGTGCGGCACGGTCAGCAATACCAGCATTCATCTCGAATACATCAACAACGTGATTGGCAAACGGCCCGGTCGCAACGTTTATGCCGCAATGAACGGACTGATGTTGCCGAACCGTCAGGTTTTTCTGGTTGATACGCACGTGAATATCGACCCCAGCGCAGAGGAAATCGCCGAGATCACCCTCATGGCCGCTGAGGAAATTTACCGATTTGGTATTGAACCGCGAGCAGCTCTGTTGTCCCACTCCAATTTCGGGTCCTGGGACACGCCCTCTGCGATGAAGATGCGTAAAGCCCTGAGCATATTGCGCGAAAGAGCTCCCAGCCTTCAGGTCGATGGAGAAATGCACGGTGATTGCGCTCTGGATGAAGCCCTGCGCAAAAGTGTCATGCCAGATAACACGCTTACCGGGAGCGCTAATCTCCTGGTCATGCCCAATATTGAAGCGGCTAACATTTCATACAACCTGCTTAAAACAGCGGCAGGAAACAATATTGCCATTGGGCCGATTCTGCTGGGATGTGCTGCGCCGATTCATATCGTGACAGCCTCCGCCACAGTGCGGCGCATTGTCAACATGACCGCCCTTGCCGTGGTCGATGCCAATGCAAAACTCTAAGCGCCATTCCACCCGATTTTCCAGCAGCCTGGATGTCGTTATAGGTAATTTTGGCTGCAATCTCTGTTAAGCTTGGATTGAAATCAAACAGAATTTCTTATGCAGATTCATTCTGAAATTCAAACATTTGGCGCCACGGGAATTCACGAAGAGAGATGCGCTTAAAAAATCTACCGAGGCGAACCCTTTTGTGGCTTCGAAGCTGGCTCGGGAAAGCCAGTGAGCCGCATATTCTTTTTCCTGCAATTGCAGTCGTCCTCGTCGGGGTAGTCTGGATCGTCACTCTCAGTTTGAATGCCATTGAACGGGTCAATGCCGAAGAAGCTGCGGTCGCATCCAGTCGTGAACTGACCGAGACTTACGAAGCACAGATTCTGCGTTCGCTTCGTGAAATTGATCAGGCCCTCAAAATCGTCAAATATGCTTACGAACAAGTGGGCGAACAAAACGCGCTATTAAATCTTAAAGATCGTGCCTTGCTCCCGCCCGATTTTTTGTTCATTGTCAGCCTCTCCAATGCCAAAGGAGACTCAATTGCAAGTACGCGCTTGGCCTCAATGAAAAATGTTGCTGATCGGGATTATTTTTACGAGGCGCGTGATACTGACACATTGATTATCGGTCAGCCAGAAAAAAATACCAGTTCAGGCGAGTGGCGTCTGCACTTCAGTCGCAGACTGTTGGACCATGACGGTTCATTTGCCGGCATAGTCTGTATTTCAGTGGATACGGCTTATTTCGTCAGCGGCTATGAAGCCTCTAAATTGGGGGCTCATGGCGTTCTTGGGCTTTTGGGAAGCGATGGGGTATTCCGTGCAAGGCGTACCGGGGAATCGATTTTTTCAGGCGAAAAGGCTGACTATGCGGCCTTGGTCCCGAATGGAGTGGAAGAAAATCAGTCGGTACTTTCCACGAGCACTTGGGACAGGGTTCGCCGTTACATCAGTGCGCGTCCCCTTTATGATTTTCCGTTTGCAGTGATCGTCGGATTATCCGAAGACGAACAACTTGCCGAAACAAATGCCCGCGCGCGTCAACATCTGATTTGGGCTGGCATCGCCAGTGTGCTCCTGATCGTATTTTCGGCCATCATGGGCCGCATCAGTTGGCAGTTGGCACAGAGTCGGCTGCGTGCCGCTCAAGAGCAGATTGCCCATGCAGAACGCGTTGAAAAACTGGCTTATCACGACATATTGACCAATCTGCCTAATCGCAGTCTGTTCAGCAAGCTTCTGGGCCAAGGTATCCAGCAAGCCCATCGCTATAACAAACAGCTAGCCGTCCTGTTCCTTGACCTGGATCGCTTCAAACACATTAATGACACCTTGGGTCATGAAGCCGGTGATCAACTCCTGCAGGAAGTTGCAAAGCGGCTCAAACTTTGCCTGCGTGACAGTGATACGGTTGCCCGCCTGGGTGGCGACGAATTTGTTGTCATGCTGCCGGAGCTAGTCGAAGAAAAATACGTTGTCACGGTCGCCCAGAAAATACTGGCGGCGACGGCAAGCCCGTTTACCTTGTTGGGTCAGGAGTTTCGGATTACCGTCAGTATCGGCATCAGCACTTACCCGCAAGATGGTCAGGACGAACAAACCCTGACCAAAAATGCCGACATCGCGATGTATCAGGCCAAAGCGGAGGGGAAAAACAATTTCCAGTTTTATTCCGAGAAGCTCAATGCCAACTCTCTCGAACGGCTGGCCCTCGAATCCAGTTTGCGGCATGCTCTGGATCGCAATGAATTTCAGCTTCACTATCAGGCCAAACGCGATATCAATAGTAGTCGCATTACCGGAATGGAAGCACTGTTACGCTGGAATCATCCTGATCTTGGCGTACTCGCACCGATGCAGTTCATCCCGGTGGCAGAAGAAACCGGTCTGATCCTGGCCATTGGTAAATGGGTGTTGAAGACCGCCTGCCTGCAGAATGTCGCCTGGCAAAAACTGGGGCTACCGCGCGTCAACATGGCCGTCAACCTGACCGCACGTCAATTCGCAGACGAACATCTTCTGGAAGACATTGCCTTGATCCTCAATGCCACCGGCATGGATGGAGAACTGCTGGAGATCGAGATTAACGAAAGCCTTTTGATGCTGGATGTCAAAAAGACGCTACAAGTATTGTCGGGCCTGAAAGCAATGGGAATCAAGATTGCCGTGGACGATTTTGGTACCGGTTACACCTCTTTGGCGACGCTTAAGCAGTTCCCGCTCGATACCATCAAGATTGACCGCTCATTTATACGCGGCGTCACAAATAACGCTCTGGACAAGGGTCTGACCGACGCCATTATTACCATGGGCCGCGCTTTGAGTCTGACGCTGGTCGCCCAAGGGATTGAAACCAAGGATCAAGCCGATTTCCTGCGACAGCGGGCTTGCGATGAATTTCAGGGCTTTTATTTCAGCATGCCGGTGCCGGCCGATGAATTTGAGGTGTTATTGCGGGCGAATCAGCAGATGGCCAGCAGCGAACACCGCAATGCAGCTTGATTGAGACCGTTGGCTGTTTGGCCGCAGTTCCTATTCAACGCAAAGCAAATTAAGGCTTTAGCGCATCATTTGAGAGCACCACTCTCAACGAGTTATCCAGCGCACTCAGTTCAATATAGCCAATCGCATTGGAATTATTCGCGACAAAGTTTTTTACTTCTGCGTTGTTGGACACTTCCTTGGGCGGCTGGCCTCGACCGGTAAAAATAATTTTCGACCAGTGCGCTTTCATCTGTGCTGCATTCTTGCCCACCAATGCAGCATAGAACTCATCTCTCAACGCTGAGCCCTCGGCTTGATCAATGGGCACAGCCAGACTACCGTCTGATAAACGGTTCGTCTTACCCAGGAAAATGTCGGCAACCTGATTTTTGGAGAGCGTCATGATCGAACTCTTCGCCGAAACGACAGTTACCACCTCAGCCATGGCCAAACGGCCAGCCAGAATAAAGATCAGGCTGACGACCAGCATCGCGGCGCGTCGAAGCAGAGATGATTTCATTGGAACAAAACGTTCACCGAATTAAACGGCGACAAATATCAAGCGCGGCATCCAAACCAACTGGCAGGGACAGGAACGCTTTCCCCCCGGTCAACGTCAGCAATACAGAAAGCAATCTGGTTGAGTTTCCATAGATTGCTTCGGATATTCCCAAGACGAATGTCTGCGCTTCTGGCATTGCCATTGTGTATTTATTGCTTAATTCAGTTCTATACGACCAATTTGGCCCAATCTTGACAAAAAGCTGACTCAAGAGGCCCCAGTTCGATTCTTAACTGAAATCAGTATTCGTGCAGCGTGATACAACACTTTGGGTTTGAAAAAATCGCTCAGTTTTCCACGCCCGAATAGCCCATCAACCACGATGCGTTGCAAGGCGGGAGCCCGCTGCACTTGGGCCAGCAATCGCATGGAATTTTCTTCATTCAATGCATGACGCTGAACCAAACGGTAGAGGGCAAAACGTCGTTTGAAACGTTTGCTGAGGCGCTTGCGGTAAGCCTCCAGGATTTGGGCTGCATCCAGATCCGAGGTGCCCGAGTGCCCGGACTGAGCAATGGTTTGTGCCAGAAACTCTGCGGATTCAAGGGCATAGTCAATGCCTTCGCCCGTCACTGGATTAACCAGGCCAGCCGCTTCACCCACGCATATCATTCGTCCGCTGCCCGCATATTCCGGCTTGAAATCAGTCCGTAACGGATAGGCTTTCAGCGGTGCACTCTGTCGCGCATTCGCAAGCATGGTTTGTAACAACGGGTGCTGCGCAATCAACAGTTTCAGGCGCTCAGCTTGTGGCATGGCTTCGCGCTTGAACACCCCGCAACCGATGTTGGCTGAAGTCGCGGAAGTGGGAAAGACCCAGCCGTAGCCCGGTTGATCAACGCCATCAAAGAACAAAATGACTTCGTCTTTTAATCCCGAAACATTCTCAAAATAAGCGCGTGCAGCATGTTCCAGTGGAGGCTTTTGCTTTAGCAGACCACTGGAACGCAACAATTGCGACTCGGCACCCGTGGCAAAAATGGCCAGCTTGCAAGTAAATAAGCGCCCATCTTCTGACTGAAGTTTGCAGTAATCCACCGTCTTGCCACTACCGGCGCGCACATCGGTAATGCGGGTGTTTTCGAAATAAGTCGGCCCCGCACGAAGCGCATGTTCCAGCAGAACTGTATCCAGCACATAACGCGGGATGACCAGCAAATCGGATGGCTCACGGCCTTTGGCCGACTTGCGAAAAGGAATTGAATAGGTCACTGCATCACTCGCGCGCACGGTGACCCCCGTGCAGGCATGCGCCCGTGCACGGACCGCTTCGAGCATGCCCAGGCGTTCCAGTACACGTGCCCCCCTGGGCGTGATGCCATCGCCACAAGTCTTGTCGCGCGGGAACCGTGCACGGTCGAATAAGGCGACGCGAAAACCGGCACGCGCAAGCAGATAGGCAGTTGCAGACCCGGCCGGGCCCGCTCCAATGATGCAAAAATCAAAATCGACCATGGCGCGCATGATACCGGTTTGACTCTACTTCCGGCGGTCTGACGCCGTCCCGGAATCTGAGCTTTCGCTCGGTACAATACAAACGATTGATCTTCATCGTCTCTGAATTAAGGATCCATGCCCTCCCTTGCCCCTGCTCACAAACACCGCTTGATTCTGGCTCTGCTACTCCTGGCCGCAATGGCTGCGACGCTTTTTTGGGTGCGCCTAGGTATTCCAGTCAAGATGGCCGATGCGCCTTCAGGCCGGATTGCCTGCGTTTCCTACGCACCGTTCTATAAAGAAGGGGAAGCACCTTACGATCCCAAATTCATCGTTACAGCAGAGCGTATCGAGCAGGACTTGCGGGCACTTTCTCAACGCTTTGACTGCGTGCGTACCTACTCGGTCGGCAAAGGAATGGATCAGGTCCCACGTATCGCTCGCAAGGTGGGCATGAAAGTATTGCTCGGCGTCTGGTTGAACCGCAATCCTAAGGACAATGCTGAAGAAATGGCCGTAGCCACCCAGCTCGCACAGGAAGAAAAGGCGGCAGGCGTCCAGACGATCAAGGCCATCATTGTCGGCAATGAAGTGCTGTTGCGCGGTGAATTGCCACAGACCAAACTCGCAGAACACATCCGCGCAATGCGCGAGGCGACGAGCCTGCCAGTGACATATGCCGATGTCTGGGAATTCTGGTTGAAGTACCGCGAGGTTGAAAAGGCCGTCGATTTCGTCACCATTCATATCCTTCCGTATTGGGAAGACCGTCCCGTCGCTGTTGAAGATGCAGTCGATCATGTACGCAACATTCTCGAAAGAATGCAGGCTGCGTTTCCCGACAAGCAATTCCTGATCGGCGAAACAGGCTGGCCCAGTGCGGGACGCCAGCGCTGGGGAGCGGTGCCCAGCGTAGTAAACGAGGCACGTTTTTTACGCGAGTTTTTGGTCTTGGCCGAAAAAGAAAAGATCAATTACAACGTTATTGAAGCCTTTGATCAACCTTGGAAGCGGGGGCTCGAAGGCACGGTCGGCGGCTATTGGGGCATCTTCAATAGCCAGCTCGAAGCCAAGTTTCCAATGACCGGTCCAGTGATCGAAGAAGTGGATTGGATGAAAGGCCCCATCGCGGGCTTGTTACTCGCCGTTCTTTTTGTGGTGTTGGCAAGGGCCGCCAAGATCAGTAAGTACCCTACCAAAAATCTCCGTAGCACTGCTGTACTGGCCTTGTCCGGCTATGCCACCGGCGCCATCCTGGCCGCGCAGTGGCGCCATATGGAATTCGCCAATCGCTTCGCAACCGAATGGGTTATCACCGGGTTCTGGGGCATTCTGGCTTTGATCACAACGGCATGGATTGCATTCAAGCTGGCGCGCTGGATGGATCAGGCCAATACAGCTCTCTTGCCGCCCCTGCCTGCAGTTGCTGATTTCAACACGGCACCAGACGGCATACGCTGGTTAGGCGTACTCCGGGCGATGTGGTTATTCGCAGCAGTCGTTGTGGATTTATTGCTGGTTTACGACGCGCGCTATCGTGATTTCCCCACCCTGTTGTTTGCGCCTGCAATGACGAGTTTTATCTTGCTGGCTTTGATCAGTTACCGTGCTCCGCTCGGTATCGAAGAAAAACTAATGGCCGCAGCCATCGCCATTATGGGTATTGTGGTTGTCATACTAGAACTGCCGATCAATGGCAGTGCCGTCTTGTGGGTGCTGTTTGGCTGGTCCTTCGCGGCGGCCATTCCTGTTTGGCACAAACAATCCCAATGATTGAAACAAATCTCTCAACACAGAGACACAGAGAATGGCAAGAGAGTGAGGGCACTGAGACTTAACGCTGTGCCTCTGTGAGGCTCCGTTCCTCTGTGTCTCTGTGTTGAGAGGTGATCTGTTTACCCTTCAGCATTCTGGCTTGCACCCCAGCAAGCACAACGGCACCCATCGCAACACTGACCGCTGCGGGTTCAAAGCAATACAACACCAGCCCTGCCGCCCCAACGCAAAGCGCCAGCCAGGCGATAACGGCATTGCGATAAACCAGCGTCAACAGACTCAAAATCATCGCGGCATATCCCAACCCAAACCAGGCATAGGTGACGATAAAGGCTGCCCGGACTTTGCAGACCGGACTGGCCTCGCGCAACTGCACCCACAGCGTTGGGCCGGACGCATCACAAACCTGTGCAACCTCAGGTGGCTGGATCAACGCCACGCGAACATAGACGGTCAACAGGCAGATCAGCGCCGCAGCGATCCAGGGGGAAATTAGTTTGAATGCAGACATAAGGAAAGTATCTCATGACCTTGTCGATAGATTACTTACGGATTTTTTGTGTATTCTGCAAGAAAGTGGCAATCTAGAGACTGCTTGCAAAACAGAACAAATCAATGAGACAAAAACTTCATGTCTGATACGGGCCTGATCCTTTCTGGCGGCGGCGCACGAGCTGCCTATCAGGTCGGCGTTCTCAAAGCCATTGCCCAATTACTCCGTACAGAAAACGGAACAGATACACGCATCAATCCATTCCCGATCATTGTCGGGACTTCCGCAGGCGCCATCAATGCCACCGGACTTGCTGCAGGTGCGGCAGACTTCCAAGATGCGGTGGCACGCATCGTCAATGTGTGGGAAAACTTTCAGGCTGAAGACGTTTATCGTTCTGACTCGCTCGGTGTGATCCGCACAGGCGCCCGCTGGCTCAGTGCTCTTTCATTTGGTTGGGCCTTGCGACGCTGGTCCAAGCTGCGCCCCAAGTCCTTGCTCGATAATGCGCCGCTTACCGATTTGTTGAAAGGCATAATCGATTTCCCCTCGATTGACGCCGCACTGGAATCCGGGGCACTCAAGGCATTGGCGATTACGGTCTCGAGCTACTCGTCGGGTCAACACGTAACGGTCTATCAGGCTTCGCGCGAAATCGAAGCCTGGACACGCACGCAACGCCTGGCCATTTCGGGACAGATTCGACTCGAACATTTGTTGGCCTCATCGTCGATTCCATTCGTCTTCCCGGCGCAGGCGCTCAAACTCAACGGACGGCTCGAATATTTTGGCGACGGGGCCATGCGTCAGCTTGCACCAACCAGCCCGGCCATTCATCTCGGTGCTGAGAAAGTGCTGGTCATCGGTGCGGGCCGCCTGAACGAACCTCCACCGCCGGTCAATGAGGCAGAACCGACCTACCCCAGCCTCGCGCAAATTGCCGGCCATGCCTTGTCGAGCATCTTCCTGGATGGGCTCGCCGTGGATATTGAACGGCTGATGCGGATTAACAAAACCTTGTCGTTGCTAACGCCCGAAGCGCGCGCGCAAAGCAGCCTGCGACCAATCGAGGTACTCGTCATTGCACCCTCGCAGCGACTTGATGAAATTGCATCGCGCCATGTCCACAATCTGCCATTGCCGATCCGTTCGTTGTTACGCGGCGTCGGCGCGACTGAAGCCAAGGGTGCGGCTTTGGCAAGTTATCTGCTTTTTGAATCGAGTTACACGCGCGAATTAATCGATCTGGGCATGGCTGACACGATGGCCCGCAAACAAGAAGTCCTGGATTTTCTTAATTGATTTCATTCGTTTACAGCCCATCCACAATGAAAACCCCTCTTCACAAGTATGTGACCTCGATATTGATGGGTCTGTGCATCTTAAGTGCGTTGACACTGAGTCTGTGTAGCGCTGATAGCCATGCATGCGTTACGGCAGAAGGCACCGCCAACCTCTATGCCATCGTGCTGGTTCACGACCTGCCGCCCGAAGCCCGCAAGACGTTGGACAGTATCAAAACAGGTGGCCCGTTTCCCTATCGCCGCGATGGCAGCGTTTTCGGCAATCGCGAGCATTTTCTCCCCTCTCGCTATCACGGCTACTACACGGAGTACACGGTTCTCAAACCCGGCTCTCCAGACCGTGGCGCTCGCCGCATCATTGCAGGTGCGGGGAAGGAACGTAATCCACGACTTTCGGGTGAGTATTACTACACCGACGATCACTACCAGAGCTTCAAGAAAATCATCGAACGATAACGTCGAATACTGATTACCGGAACCCGCCATGACCAACGCTTCCATTCTGGACAGCCTTCCATTGCAAACCGTACAAATGCGGACGCATAGTATTGAAGCCTTGAAACACGCGGCTGAAACCGCAGGGCTGAACTTCCATCTGGTTCATGTCACCGGCAAGAAAAGCAAGGCCGCCTTGCTGGAAGCGATTGCCAAGACCCTCCAATTCCCGGCCCATTTCGGTGGCAATCTGGACGCCCTTTATGACTGCCTGAATGATTTAACAGGGGGTCAGGTCATCGTGCTGGAAGCCTTGGCCTCTGACCACGCTACCGAAGCCGTTCTCGATGTTTTCAAGCACGCCGCCAAGGATTTTGCTCAGCGGAATCTGAGTTTTCGTGTCTTCTACCATTGCGTTGACACCGATTGATCCAACACAGACATGCTCCGTCCAACTGTCCAATCAAGCAATGCATGGTGTGATGTACACCCAAATGGCATTTCTCACCAACCATTTGTGGTCTGGTTCTTGAAATCATCCAATATAGAGAGATATGAGCCTGCCCCTTTAATTGGTTTAATTGCTCAGATTTTCATCAGCCGGTGTTAGATGCTGTGCGAACAAGATACCTGTCTGAGGTTGATACGAATCCGTCCAACCTGGACAGCCGGAGTGAAATTTGCAGCTAATGCCGTGGCTATCAAAAGCAGGTTGAGGCTGGAAGCAGCTACCCACGAAAGGCAGCTGTCCGGTGGTCCAGTTCAACCCTTTTTAGACGCAACGCGTGAAATTCGCCATCGTGCGCCAATCAGTCCTGTTCCTCAGCCACCTCACCCTTGGCATAGCGTCCAGGGGGGATGCCCACATGACGTGTGAAGGCAGCGCCGAAGGCGCTGACGGAGCTGTAGCCAACGCGCTCTGCGATTTTGGCGATTGCAACCTCGCGTTGTCGCAACAGTTGCATGGCCATGGCCATGCGCCATGCTTGCAGATAGTCCATGGGCGTGACGCCGACAGCTCGACTGAAGCGGTCGAAAAAGGCGGACCGTGACATGGCAGCTTCGCGTGCCAGCTGCGCAACGCTCCAGGGGGCTGAGGGCTGCGCATGCATGAGGCGCAGCGCCAGCGCTAATTTAGGGTCAGACAAACCCCGCACCAAGCTTGGTGATGCCGCTGTGCTGGCGCTGGAACGCAGGGCTTCTATCAAAAGCACTTCCAGCAGGCGCGCCATCACGATGTCGCGCGCGGGGCGGTCGGTGCGGGTTTCGTCGCCCAGCAGTTGGACGAGTGTGGTCAAGCGAGGCTCGCTGCGCACATGCACCCACTGAGGTAGCAGAGGCAGCAGCAAGGCTGCGTCTGGCGAGCCCATCACGCAATTGCCAACCAGCATGCGCACGTCCACCGCGCCTTGTGGGTCACCCACGCGCGCGCTACCTTCCATGGCCGCAATGGGAGTGGTGACCACTTCGCCCACGCGAGGCGGCAGCCGGTCCAGACTGGAGGTCGCAAAACTGCGCGCCGCCGGGATTAGTGCAAAGTCACCTGCATTCAGGGTGATGGTGTCGCTTTGTGCAGGGCCGTCTACCGTCAAATGGCAGCTGCCGTCCAGCACTGCGAAGTAGCACGGGCGGCCCATTTCCGTGCGGCGCACGGCCCACGGTGCCGACGCCACCACCACCTTGGAAAAAGGAGCACCCGGCTGCAGCAACGAAACGATATCAGCAAGTGGGTCGACCATATTGGACTATTGAAACAAGGAAATGGACATTTAAGCATAGTAAGTCCGGCTTACAGCACGTATCGTCCAAAGCTTGCAAACCCAAGGAGTTGTTGATGTCTGTCATTTCCTCTGTTCTCATTACGGGTTGTTCGTCGGGCTTTGGCCTGGAGACCGTCCGTTTCTTTCTTGACAAAGGCTGGCGCGTGGTCGCCACCATGCGTACACCGCGAGAAGACCTGTTGCCGCGTTCTGAGCGCCTAGGCCTGCTGGCGTTGGACGTGACCAATGCAGACAGCATCCGTCGCTGCGTGGAAGAGGCCGGACCGATTGATGCCCTGGTCAACAATGCGGGTGTGGGCTTGCTGGCGCCGTTCGAAGGAATTACGCTTTCCAGTGTCCGTGACGTCTTCGAGACCAACACCTTCGGTACTATGGCGATGACGCAGGCCGTGCTGCCACAGTTCCGACAACGGCGCTCAGGTGTGGTGGTGAACGTGACCTCGAGCGTAACCTTGAAGTCGCTGCCGCTGTTGTCGGTCTATACCAGCAGTAAAGCTGCGGTCAATGCGTTTACAGAATCCCTGGCGCTGGAGCTGGAGCCCTTCAATGTGCGTGCCAGACTGGTGTTGCCGGGGCGCGCTCCGAGCACCAGTTTTGGCGACAACGCCCGTCGGCGCATGGCAGGCAGCGAGCACGAAGCCTATGCCGATTTCACGCAAAAAGCATTCAAGGCGGTGCGTGACACCGCCACACCGGTGACCTACGCGCAGAATGTTGCCGAGGCTGTGTGGTGTGCGGTGACTGACCCAGCCGCCCCTATGCGCACACCGGCGGGCGCTGATGCGGTGGCGCTAACGCTGGCCTGATATAGCGGGTAGCTCGCCCTATAGTTCGACCCTTCGCCCGCAAGCAGCCACAGCAGGTGAATGTGGGTCTTTCTGACAGCGAGGATTAAAGGAGGATTAAAGGGGTCGCCCATTAGCCAACCTAAGTCAAGTGGGTAAAACCATTCCTGGCATCCTGTATCAGAGGATGCCGCATAGGGTTGATACCACGCGCGCCCACGACAACCAGCCCTTGCCTGCCTGAAACCGTATCCCGCGTTTCTCTCAATTGGCTGCGAATGAATCGCGCCAGCCACCCATCAGGATCAAGCGGTGCGCGCTGCTCTGCCTCCGCCCTGGCAGCCCCCGGCTGCCCCAGAAACACGTCGGTACCGTCTCGCGTCCAATGGACTGGACATACTCGTGGTTGCCCGCTGGGGGCACCAAACCCAAAGTGGCTCGCGCTCCGGACGATTCATTGGTCAAGCAATGGCGGCGCGACACGCTGTTCAATCATGCTCATGGCTCAAGGCCAGGCCCCTTAAGTGACTTAGCATGCCGCGCCAAACCTCACGCAAAACATTTATTCACATCGAATGGTTGGTTCTCCTTGAGCATGTGATAGCAAGCCCGCGCCAGCTTGTGTGCCAATGCTTTGATTGCAACGATGCTGTTGGTACGCGCCTTCTTGCGTTCATAAAAACGCTTGGCCTCAGGACAAAAGCGGAGCGCGAAGTGGGCCGCTTCGACGAAGGCCCAAGCCAGGTACTTGTTGCCATTCTTGGTGTTGCCTTCGCCTTTCTTCTTGCCATTGGAAATGCGCTGGCTGTCGACACAACGGCAGTACGATGCGAAGTTGCCGACCCGGGCAAAGCGCGCAATCGGCCCCGTCTCGAGGACGATGGTGGTCGCCAGAATCCGACCGATACCGGGCGTAGTATTCAGTAAGGCAAATTCTGGACGGGACGCCACGCTTTCTTGCAGCCGGGTGTCGAGGCGATCAATCTCTTCGTCTAACCGATGGATGACCGCGCTATCTGCGCCGATGGCGAGCAGCACGTCGGCGGGCAGCGTCAGGGTCTGGATGGTTTCAGGCGTCAGCCGCTTGATCACGTTGGTCGCTATGTTGGCGCCGCTTTCGCGGGACACGATGTTCTGGATGGCGAGGATATGTCGGGTGCGGTCTTGCACCAATCGCATCCGCTTGCGTGACAGGTCCCGCACCGCGCGCAACGGCTTGTCCATGATGTGTCCAGTGGGGAGAATGCCCAGGCGCAACACCCTGGCGAGATTGATGGCATCGCTTTCGTCATTGCCATGTTTCAATCCATCGTAGCGCACCATGGCGGATGGATTGGCCAGATGGACAACATAGCTCTCGGCTTGCAGACCATCGACCAGCCAGTACCAGTTGTAGGTGGATTCAACGACGATACCTGCCAGCTCGCTTTGATGGGGTTTGAGCAATTCGAGAATCTCTGGCAGTGAGTTGGGCACTCGCTTTGAGACAATCACACGATCTTCATCCGTGACGACGACCACGCAGTTGTTCGAGTGCAGGTCAATTCCGCTATATTTCATCTCCGCCTCCTGAGTTAATGGTGTTTCGTAAAACCACTTTAACTCCCACCACCCAGCGGTGGGGGCGAACGGCTAGATGAGTATCATGCCCGAGTTCTTTTTTCGATGATAACGGGCCACCTTCAGCTGCCCCGTAATTTGTTTTGTATGCCGCGCCATCCCTCGTTGTTGGCGGGAGACACCTACTATGCAATATCCGGGAAGTGGCGGGATTGAACGGGACAACGAGGGATGGCGCGGGTTTCCGGGGATTTTCCGGACGGACAACTAGTTTGCAATAAATCGCACTTTTCTTGATTTTGGACAGCTAGTTTGCAATCGAGTTAACCCCAGGCGACGTAACCCCACTACTCGCCAGGGCAATTGCATCCTCTACAGATTCTGGGTCTATTTTTCCTGACGCTTTAAATGCTCTATAGAGCATAACGAGTACCCGGGCCTTGCTGTCGGGGCTAAGGGATTTTGTATGCCGCTCAAGTGATTGCTCTACCACCTCAATGATTGCCGCCAGCAAGCGCCCGTCGAGGTCAGGTGCGCCTTTTGACCAATCTACTTTGTAAATAATTGGGTTTTTCGGGCATTTTTGACATGCCCGAAAATGCCGCATTGCCCGTGGGCCTGTTGTTGCGCCCCTACCGGCTGCGTTGTATCGACAGTCCTCCAAAGTAATTGCCGGGTCAGCGCCTATCGATTGCAAGAAGGGGCACTGCACCAAGGTATCCGGTACATCAAACAACACGTACTCCGTATCGATTCCCAATTGCTTGATGGTCTCTAAATAGGCGGAGTCGGGCTTGCGTTTATCCGTCTCGTACCTTGCTTGGGTGTTGAGATGGATGCCAGCGTTCTCCGCGAAGGCCTCTCGCGATAGGCCCAATCGCTCACGTTCCCGCCGAAGTCGATCACCCAAAGACATAAATCGATTTCTTACAAACCCATTTGGGTGTATATTTACACACGTTTGGGTTTATTTGAAAAAAAGGATGTTTATGAAAAATCGAAAGATCAACACACCTGCAGAGGTACGGGCGAACTTTCTTCGTAAGGGAATTAGCCAAGCTCAGTGGGCGCGAGCGCACGAGGTAGACGTGGCGACCGTCAGTCAGGTCATCAGTGGAAAAAATGCAGGAACGCGTGGCGTCGGTCATAAGGTAGCTGTCTTGCTGGGCTTGAAAGATGGCGAGATAGTCGAATGAAAAAGGAGATTATCCAACGCCAAGGCTCAGCAATTATCGATGATTTTGAGCATCGGCAGGCCCGAATGAATATCGCCAGCATACGGGAAGAGGCCGAGCGCAGAACTAGGATCATGCATGAGTTGCACGATCAGATCAATGCGGGACGTTCCATTGGCCAAGCCTCAAATCTGGTTTGCATGAAACATGGAATGGACAAAACCACTCTATCGCGGTGGCGCAAGAAAATTAAAAGCCTACATCCGACTGAATGGTGCACCGCGCTTGCACCCCAGTACCAGGGCAATAGCAACAAGGCAGCGTTCAGTGATGAGGCTTGGCGATTTATCCGAGATGAATATTTCATTGAATCCAAGCCTCAGCTTTCCGTCGTATATCGGATGGCGAAGAAAAAAGCACAATTGAATGGTTGGGAAATTCCCAGCTTAAAGACAGTGGAACGGGTGTGCAAATCGCAGCCGGAGTGGCTCAGGGTATTGGGGAGGCATGGGGAAACCGCATTTAAAGCAATGTACCCAGCTCTAGAACGTGACTACACAACATTAAAAATACATGAGGGCTGGGAATCAGACATCCGCCGCCTAGACGTATTCACTCTATGCCCTGATGGAGATGTGCGCCGACTCTGTGTGGTTGCTTGGCGCGATTTACGGACCAGGCTCATTCTATCCATCAAGGGATATATCAACCCATGCGCCGAGCTGGTTCGTATCTCATTTAAAGATGCCATTTCAAGAGCCAATGCAGTACCGGAATTTGTATTGATCGATAACGGTCGAGAGTATGCGGCCAAAGCGGTCAGTGGTGGTCAGGAAACCCGCAACCGAGGCAAGATCAAAGAAGACGATCCATTAGGTGTTTTCACGATAGTTGGTAGCAGAGCTCAGTGGGCAACGCCATATCACGGACAGGCCAAACCAATTGAATCAATGTGGAATGTACTAGCTAACCACATCGATAAAACCCGCGCCTTCGAGGGTGCCTATGTCGGTCGAAATGCAGTTGAAAGGCCAGAAAATTGCCGTCCTGAAAATGCCGTTCCTTTGAAGGACCTGAATGAAATAATAAGACAGGCTGTTGATGAATATAACCATAGGCCACAGACCGCAAGTGGATTGAATGGGATGAGTCCAATACAGGCCTACCAATCACTGATTGATAAAACGCCTGTCCGTGCACCAACAGATTTAATGTTGGATCAACTTAAAAAAGAAAACCGTAGCCTGAAGATTGGACGTAACGGAATCGAGTTCAAACTCGATGGCTATGGGGAGTTGAGGTACTGGTCAGAACGTTTGGCTGATTTGTCCAGAAATCGGCCTTACAGAGTTTTCTTTAACCCGGAAAATCCGAACGAACCCATATCCGTATGGGACGACAAGCGCTTCCTTTGCCACGCTGAACTGCGCGAGAGCGTCCCATTTATTAGCCCAGAAGCGGCACAAAAGAACGCAAGGGCAAAAGCTGAATTTCTGAAACCAAGGAAAGCAATTGCGCGCGGGATGAAGAAAACATCGCCTACGGAGATAAGCGAAAAAAACGCACAGGCAGGACCGGCGCAACTACCTCAAGCAACGATGTTCTTGCGCGATGCCAGTGCGCTGCCGCCAGAACCATTAAAAGCACCGGTAGCGCCTTGCGATTCCGCAAGGGAAAGCGAAGTGAGGAAAATTTATAGGCTTGGTGCCAATCAAGTAGAGCCGCCCTTGAAAGTCGATCACATTCAACCAGAAAGAATGAGAGCTCTAATGCTGGATCAAGCAAAGGTAAAGAAGTCAGCTTAAAAAATGCGCTGACCAAGCAGCAACTTGGTCAGCGCTGTCCTACCCATCCCTAGGGATGAACAACACAAAGGAAGTATAAATGAACGATAGCGCATTAACAGAACCACTTGATTTTGAAACTCTGAATTCACGTATTAAAGAGGAACTGAAAAGTGGAAAGACCTTGGCACAAATAGCGAATTTGGCCAGAGTATCAATACAGACTTTAAAAGAATGGACCGAGATTAAGAACCCTTCAGGCTATCGTCGATCTCAATTCGAGAGCATCGACCAACGACTTACGAGCTATTTTTCTGAAATAGATCGCACAGATTTAAAAACAACCTTTGTTGAACCGAATTGGGTCGAAATGCCCACGGGTCGCCGCATCATCGATGGTCTAGTCACAATCCGAGATCGCCGCACGATAGGAGTAATTGAAGGTGCACCCGGCGTAGGGAAAACCAAGGCAATCGAGCGCTATTTCGCTGAAATCAGAGCGCAAGAGGGCTTGTTCCCTCCGGTCTGGCGAATCATCAGCCATTCTCATTGCTACACCAAAACATCAATCCTGCACGCGGTTGCTGAACAGGTATTTACTGATCGCGCGGGCAAGGTCAACAACGATGTGATTTATAAGGAAACCGTGCTGAAAATGCAGGACACAGGTGGTCTTCTAATCGTTGATGAAGCCCAGCACATGGCGATGGGAGATATGAAAGGCCTAGAGGCCATGAATAGCCTAAGGCATTTGCAGGAGATGGCTGGAATCGGGCTTGCCTACTTGGGTAGTGATGAAATCTACCGCCGCATCAGTGGCAAGGGTTTGGCCCAGCTCCGTTCGCGCGTTGCTTATCGCCCCTCCAAAATCAGCAAAAACACTGACGCTGACATAGATGCAGTGATTGATGCGTGGAACGTGAAGGGACGAAAGGAGCGCGAACTCTGCTTAAAAATCGGAACGGGTGCCGGTGGAATTCGGGCTTTAGTCAACTTGTTCTATTCTGCAATTCTTGTTGCTAATGCAGAAGAGCGTTCGATAAACGTTGATGATATTTTGACCGCTCAATTCATCATGACTGGGGGGGCCTGAGATGGTGAGTCAGCCAGGATGGGAAATGACCAACCAGCGCATTAGGCAAATAAAAGTCGCACAAAAAAAACTTGCCCTCAACGATGATGTGTATCGAAGAATTCTTCAAGAGGAGGGACAAGTTACTTCCTCACGACAGCTAAATAGGTCGGGGTTCGCTGCAGTGATGCGAGCTTTCAAAAAAATGGGGTTCGTATCTACAGCGGCCCAAGAAGCCATCAACGATGAACGAAAGGCACCGGGCCACGCTTCCCACGCCCAAAAACTCAAGATTGCGCGTGAATGGCAACGCTTTACCGGTCGTACAGATGACATGGGGCTAGATACCTGGCTTAAGCATAAATTCGGTATTGACCATCGCAAGTTCATGTCGGCTCAACAAGCGCAGAAAGCAATTGGAGCGCTTTCCCATTTTCCATCTAGGCGCATCGAACACGCGGTCCCGCAGCGAAGCGAAAACATTCAGCGGCATCTACTCAAAACGGCGGATGCGGCGCGACCCTATGGTATCTACATCGAAGCGATGCTAGGCGTGATTCAGGCGGCCTACCCGGATGCCACCCATCGTGAAATCCGCTGCGAGCTGGACTGCCTGGAAGACCGTAAGCTGGTGGAGATCAACAAAGACCCGATGGATCGGTGTGTGTTGGAGCTGACCCGGGATGGCATTGACTTGTTGAAGAACCAGATGGGTTAGCGGTTATCGAAGTCAAGCTAATGGGCCTGTGACGCGCTAAAAAATTGGGTAGGGTGTGTGGGTATCTCAATAAATTTAAATGGAGCATGAAATCGATGAATAGCATTCAAACTAAAAAAAACGAAGTGGCATCTATTTCCGATGCACATGACAAACTTTATCTCTCTCTGAATCAAATGGAATTAGCTTGTGGTGCCGTTAGCGACCTATGCTTGGCCGCGGACACACGTAAATTGGAGGCCGTCGAAGCAGCGAACCTGAGCGGTCTTTTTTACATCCTGAGGGAATTCGCAAAACAAAATTCCGATATGGCAGAAAAAGTGGGGATTCAACTTGGAAATATAGGGCGCACAACGCGTTAAACAATTTTAGGTGGGATTGGTATGCCTGAAAAAAGTTAACGCGATCCGGAAGGATTTAACGCTATTGGCGGGGCCACGCCAATAAATAAATGGAAAAACGGTGCGGGATTTTTTTGAAATCTCCGCACCGTCCCAAAAACGGGCGCTCCAGGCGCTCACAGTTTCGACGGAAATCCAGACGCCAGGCTATCAATCCGTCAGTTCTGAAATTATCGCAATTGCATTTTTAGGATTAGGCGGAACGATTTCCGCCTTATTTTTTAATTTCGCGAAATGGAAACTAGCGGAAACCTATCCGCGGGAAGTTATCCATGAATAAACCAGCAAGCCCGGCAAAGCCTCCACCTTTTGGTGGCTTGCTTGAACTCGTCGGGCCTGAGGCCTTTGAGCGACTTTCCATCATTTACGGTGGAACGCGAATTTATATCTGTGCTTCAAAAATAATGTCGAAGCGATTGGACATTATCGTAGGTGATGACTTAGGCAAAAAAATTATTGAATGCTATGACGGCGAAAGCATAGAAATACCAAAGAATTTCTCACAAAAAAACTTTGACCGGATCAAGAGCGTCCGGGCTGACAGGGATGTCGGAATGACGGTCCGTGAGCTGGCCCTCAAGTACGAATGTACTGAGCGTGCAATCCGCGACGCTTTATAGGGGAATAGGGGTGCTCCAACACAAAATATTTCAGATCTTCCAAACCGGAAGCCATATAAGCATGAGTGGTCAGTCGCTTCACTTTTGTGACGAGGATCTGATTTTGATGACTACCGCTCTTAAATATAGCAAGAAGCATGTGCCCCTTGTGATTGGGCATCCGGCAGATGACAAGCCTGAATTTGGTGAGGTCAATGGCTTGTTTGTCAAAGACGGAGGGTTATGGGCGCAATGCTCAGTTCACTCTCAGATGGTTGAGATGATGCGCGCCGGTCGCTACAAAAAGGTTTCCGCGAGCTTCTATCCCCCTAAGTCCCCCCTCAATCCGATACCTGGCCTTTATCACTTGAAGCATGTTGGCTTTCTAGGTGCGCACGCACCTTCGGTCAAAGGTATGAGCAAGTTGGATTTTGCGGAAGTACGGAACCACCTTGATTTTTCTGAGGGCTACGGCGTCACGCTGGAAAGTCACAAGAGGCATTTTGCAGCACCTCCTGGTTACGCAGTAGCGGCCCAGTCGCTGAAGCTGCATGAAATGGCTATTGAGTACCAACTTGCATGTCCAAGTTTGTCGTATATCGAAGCGGCATCGCTTGCCGCAACTGTTGTTTTTATTTAGGAGGTAACTATGCAATATCGAGTTCTAACGCCGATCAACCATAACGGCATTCTTCTATCACCTGGGGAGCTTTTCTGTTTCGATGAAAAAGCAGCCCCCGCGTTACTGGAAAGCGGCGCCATTGAAGAGGCAGCGAAGCCTTTTTCAGACACTGAAAAATTGGAGGCGTGAACATGGCAAACATAAAAGAAGCCCGCTCACTATTACAAGCGGCCGCTGCTGAATTACGAAAAAAAATTAGAGACTTAGATGAAGCTATCGTAAAAGTTCATCAACAGCGCAATGAAGTCACTGGCGCGCCAATCTCAAAAGCCGAGTACATTGAATATATCAAGACTGATATGCAGCGAATGGCGAAACCATTCGTCAATAACATTACAAGGCACTTCAAGAATAAACCCCATGCCTTTGGTTCGCTTGAAGCAATGCAGAGCGCAAACGGCTTGGGCATTCAATACCTACGTGGCGAATTTGGCCCAGGTGTTGAGGTAATCGATACTTCCGCCTTTTACTTTTATTTCGGCGATTTGGTTACTGAACGCTTGTCAGAAATTCTTGATCAATTTGAATGGTCGGAAGATGCAATTCCTGTCGTAGATCGACCTGCATTGCTTGCCAAATACGATAAGGAAATCGCCAAGTTAACTGCAGAGCGGGACGATCTTGCAAAAGAACTTTTGAGCGCAGGTCTTGCCCCTTAATGTATGAATCGCAATCATGCTCTTGTTCTATAGCTATGCGATTCAGCCTTCAGAACAAGTGCGTGATAAATCAAGATTGCTCATGATTTCAAATCGACCTAAACTGCGCCGATGGCACCTACACTTATCGGCGTATTTCTGGTTGCAGCGGCCTTCGCACCGGTGTTGGTTGGCGGGCTATTGGCTCTCTATATGGTGCTCACAGACCTCTTTTGGGGACTACTCAAGCTGCCGTTTCGCTGCCTTCAGAAACTTTCGCAACGATAAGGCAGGCGGGCTTTGGGGTTGCCTCGGGAGGGACTCCCCACTATCCCCTCACGCGATCCGTTCTGATGAACGTCCTACGGCAGGGAGCTTCACCGTGTTTCCGAGGCCCTTGCAGTATCGATCAAAGCGGCTGCCAAATCAAGATTGGAGGGTTTGTCATGTATACGATTGATATTGAGATGGACAGCATTACGAATGCGTATGCGCGGCTGGTGAAGGCGCTGAACAATTCGTCGCCTTTGATGCACAGAGTTGCCAAAGATATGCGGGACGCAGTGGAAGAAATTTGCGCTGCAGGGGCGGCCCAAGTGGCTGGGCTTAAAACCGCCTGTCAATCCCAGGCGCAAGGGCGGCATGATTTTGCAGGATACGGCACGGTTGGCTGAATCGTTCGAGGTCGCATCAGATGCGACCAGCGCAACGGTTGGCACGAACGTGAAGTACGCAGCGATTCACCAGTTCGGCGGTCAGACCAAACCGCATCTCATCAAGCCGCGCAATGCGAAAGCGCTGGCTTTTGGCGGCCGCTATGTGAAGCAGGTCAACCATCCGGGTTCAAAAATACCGGCACGGCCCTTCCTAGTGTTGATGGACAGCGACGAGGAGAAGATACTTGATAGCGTCGAGGACTATCTACGGCGAGCGATTAACTGACAACCATTACCAAATCAATGGTTTAACGCGAAAAATTGCAAACTACGTGACTTTTTATTGCAAATTAGGTGTCCGCCGTCACGTCAATATCTCATCAACCATTTGTGATCTGGTTCTTGAAATCATCCAAAACGCCCGTATAATTAGCACTCGTTGAGGTTGAGTGCTAACAATATGTGCTCGTCTCACGTTTTCAGGGTTTCTGCGGACTGCCAGTCGCAAATCGCAGTCCGACTCTTTCGTCGTAATCCAATTGATTGAATTTAAAGGAGATTGATATGAACCTTCGTCCTCTGCACGACCGCGTGATCGTGAAGCGTCTCGACAACGAAACCAAGACCGCTTCGGGCATCGTGATTCCTGACAGCGCCGCCGAAAAGCCGGATCAAGGTGAAATCCTGGCCGTTGGTGCTGGCAAGAAGAACGACAAGGGTGAAATCAACACCCTGACGGTCAAAGTTGGTGACCGCGTTCTGTTCGGCAAGTACTCGGGCCAAACCGTCAAGGTTGACGGCGAAGAACTGCTGGTTATGCGCGAAGAAGACATCATGGCCATCGTTGAAGGCAAAACTGCCGCCACGATCAAAGCCGCTTAATTCCCATTTAATTTAGCTATCCTTTTCAGGAGTTTCACAATGCCCGCAAAACAAGTTATTTTTGGCGATGATGCACGCGCCAAGATCGTCAATGGCGTCAATATTCTCGCCAATGCCGTTAAAGTCACCCTGGGCCCGAAAGGCCGCAACGTTGTGCTCGACCGTTCGTTCGGCGCGCCAACCGTGACCAAGGACGGTGTCTCGGTCGCCAAGGAAATCGAACTGAAAGACAAGTTCGAAAACATGGGCGCTCAGCTCGTGAAGGAAGTGGCATCGAAGACCAGTGACAACGCCGGTGACGGTACGACCACTGCAACCGTTCTCGCCCAAGCCATTGTGCGCGAAGGTTTCAAATATGTGGCCGCTGGTTTCAACCCGGCCGATCTGAAGCGCGGTATCGACAAGGCAGTTGTGGCCATCACGGCTGAAATCAAGAACATTGCCAAGCCCACGACGACCAGCAAAGAAATCGCTCAAGTCGGTTCGATCTCGGCCAATTCGGACGAAGAAATCGGCAAGATCATTGCTGATGCAATGGACAAGGTTGGCAAGGAAGGCGTGATCACCGTTGAAGACGGCAAGAGCCTGAACAGCGAACTCGACGTCGTCGAAGGCATGCAGTTCGACCGCGGCTATCTGTCGCCGTACTTCATCAACAATCCTGAAAAGCAAGTGGCTGTTCTGGAAAGCCCGTTCATCCTGTTGTTCGACAAGAAGGTTTCGAACATCCGTGACCTGCTGCCGGTACTGGAACAAGTTGCCAAGTCGGGCCGCCCCCTGCTGATCATCGCTGAAGATGTCGAAGGCGAAGCTTTGGCTACGCTGGTCGTCAACAACATCCGTGGCATCCTCAAGACCTGCGCCGTCAAGGCTCCTGGCTTTGGCGATCGTCGCAAGGCCATGCTGGAAGACATCGCCGTGCTGACCGGTGGTCAAGTCATCGCTGAAGAAGTCGGCCTGACCCTCGAAAAGGCACAACTGACCGACCTCGGCCAGGCTGCCCGTATCGAAATCGGCAAGGAAAACACCACCATCATCGACGGTGCTGGCGTTGCTGCAACCATCGAAGCTCGCGTCAAGCAAATCCGCGTGCAAATCGAAGAAGCAACCAGCGACTACGACCGTGAAAAACTGCAAGAACGCGTGGCCAAGCTGGCTGGCGGTGTTGCAGTGATCAAGGTTGGCGCTGCCACCGAAGTTGAAATGAAAGAAAAGAAGGCCCGCGTTGAAGATGCGTTGCACGCAACCCGTGCTGCCGTAGAAGAAGGCGTGGTTGCTGGTGGCGGCGTGGCCCTGCTGCGTGCCCGTGCTGCAATCAAGGATCTGAAGGGCGACAACGCCGATCAGGATGCCGGTATCAAGATCGTTTTGCGCGCTGTGGAAGAGCCACTGCGTCAGATCGTTCAGAACGCCGGTGATGAGCCTAGCGTCGTCGTCAACAAGGTTCTGGAAGGCAAGGGTAACTACGGTTACAACGCGTCCAACGGCACCTACGGTGACCTGGTTGAACTCGGCGTGCTTGATCCAGCCAAGGTGACCCGCATGGCTCTGCAAAACGCAGCGTCGGTTGCTGGCCTGATCCTCACAACCGATGCAATGGTTGCCGAACTGGTTGAAGACAAACCAGCCGGTGGCATGGGCGGCGGTATGGGTGGCATGGGCGGTATGGGTGGCATGGGCGGTATGGACATGTAATCCCGCTGAAGCTCAGGTTCCACGAACCTGCTTCACACAAAAGCCCGCAGCAATGCGGGCTTTTTTATTGAATGATGAATCAGATGATTTGATTCCGATCAAACCTCCGATCGTGGAAGAGACTAGGATGAGCGATATGGCAGTATGGGTACACCTTTAATATCCAGGCACGCATCATGTTCAAAAGAATACTTGTCTCGACCGATGGGTCTGAATGTTCACTCAAGGCCATCCAGGGAGCAATCGATTATGCGCAGCATACGCGTGCCACATTAATCGCTGTTTCCGTTATAGACAGCTTCAACTCTGTGGCGATGAGTGAGTTGTTTGCGATAGCCAATGCAACGCTGCTGCAATATGCGCGCGCATTTGCCGAGAAAAATCTGGCCCAGTTCACAACACTGGCGAGTGCTGCGGGAGTCAACTATGAAACGGAATTACCTGTTGAAGCTCATCCATGGGCCGCAATTTTAGACTTGGTAAAAAAACGGAGCTGCGACGCGATTTTTATGGCTTCACACGGGCGACGTGGTGCTGAAGCCCTGTTACTGGGTAGCGAAACCCAAAAAATACTCACGCACTCGACTGTACCGGTTCTCGTTTACAAATAAGGCTCATCTCACGACCCGAAACCGGCTGGCTTTCCGGTTTTTGTCGCAGCAGATGTAGTCCCCAGGGGTTAAGAATTAACCATAAATTTAAAAAGGTCGATTCTTACACCTACTTTTTAGTAGCCCCCAGACATTTTTACCCCTGTGGATAAAAATGTTCATAACTGACTTTCAGTAAGCCACTCAAGTCCTTCATTTAGCACAGTTTAGGCCACCTAGGCTGCCTGAGATATGGGCGCTAAGTCATTGTTCTATCGAAATAAATCTGCGACACCGCTTGACCGCGCAATTTGCTTGCTCTAGAGTGGCGAAAAGTGTGGAAAAGTGGCTTTTTGTGGTTCATTTAGTTCATAATGCGAACTCGAATCTTGGGTTAACGAATTAACCCAAAAAATGGGGGTAGACGAGGTGTTTCAGGGTGCTTCACAACTGAGTTTGGATGCCAAAGGGCGCATGGCGGTGCCGTCACGGCATCGTGACGCCTTGCAAGTGCAGTGCGAAAGCCGCCTGACGCTGACCAAACACCCACACGGCTGTCTTCTGCTATTTCCCCGTCCCGTCTGGGAAAACCATCGTGAACAAATCGCCGCTTGGCCCATGTCGGCCCGGCCCTGGCAACGCATTTTCCTGGGCAGCGCCATTGATGTGGAAATGGACGGCTCGGGCCGCGTGCTGATTGCACCCGAGCTGCGTAGTGCTGCGGGTATGGAAAAGGATGTGATGTTGTTGGGCATGGGCAGTCATTTTGAAATTTGGGATGCGACGGCACTGGCGAAACATGAAGCCGATGCCATTGCGCAGGGCATGCCCGACGTGCTGAGTAATTTTAGTTTCTGACACCAGCGAATTGAGTCATACGGTGTCTGAGTTCAAGCACCGTACGGTGTTGTTGCAGGAAGCGGTCGATGCGCTGGAGATCACTGGCGCGCGAGCGAACGGAGTTTATGTCGACGGCACTTTCGGGCGTGGCGGACACAGTCGAGTCATTCTGGAGCGACTTGGCCCGCAAGGTCAGTTGATTGCATTCGACAAGGACCCCCAGGCAGTGGCTGCGGCAGCATTGATTGACGATCGTCGTTTCAATATTGAGCACGACAGTTTTGCGAGCATGAACGAAGTGCTTGAAAGCAGGAATGCAGCAGAGGTAAAGGGAGTGTTACTGGATCTGGGTGTGTCGTCACCTCAAATTGACGACGGCACACGCGGCTTCAGTTTCAGACTAGATGGACCGCTGGACATGCGCATGGACACCACGCGCGGGATCTCGGCGGCAGAGTGGCTGAACAGCGCAGAAGAACGCGATATCAAGGGGGTCATCCGGGACTATGGGGAAGAACGGTTTGCTGTTCAGATTGCAAAGAAGATTGTTGCTCGCCGCACGGAGCGGCCCTTCACAAGCACACGCGAGCTTGCCTTACTCGTGGCAGAGACGATTCCCCATCGGGAAAAGGGCCAGGACCCTGCAACACGCACATTTCAGGCTATACGGATTTTCATCAATCAAGAGCTTGCGGAGCTCGAACAGGGTTTGAGAGCAGCGATGCAGAATCTGGCACCAGGGGGACGATTGGCCGTCATCAGCTTTCATTCGCTGGAGGACCGCATCGTCAAGCGCTTTATGCAGGGACACGCGCGTCCCGATCTTGGGCCCGATGCCCCACACGCACGAATGCCTATCAAGGCCAGCGAATTGCCGCAACCTCGCATGAAATTACTGGGTCGCATCAAACCGAGTGATGCTGAAATCAATACCAACCCGCGCGCGCGTTCTGCGGTGTTGCGCGTCGCTGAAAAACTTGATCCGAACCGCGCACAATGAGCCGCCTGAACACACTGCTCATTGCGATCCTCGTCGCATGCGCACTATCCCTCGTGACTGCGCAATACAACGAGCGTCGTCTGTTCGTTGAACTGGAACGGGCGCAGGCCGACACGCGCAAACTCGATATCGAGTGGAATCAGCTCCAGATCGATCAGACCACCTACTCCAAGCACAGTCTGATTGACAGCATTGCCCGGCGCGACCTGCAAATGCAGCCCGTCACGCCTGCGCGCACCAACTATCTGACCTTGCCTTCCGCAATCCCTTCGGCCAACGTGACTGCAGATACGGCGAAATGAAAAGCGTCCGATTTCACGCCAGCCCAGTCCTCGCAATCAAGCTCCCTGCCTGGCGTTCGCGCGCGGTGGTGTTTCTGTTATTTCTTGCCTTCCTAGCGCTGATTGCACGGGCCGTCTATTTGCAGGGCTTTACGACTGACTTCCTGCAAACTCAGGGTGAGATGCGCTATGCGCGCACTCTGGAAATGCCCGCAACACGCGGCAAAATCGTGGATCGCAATGGCGTCATTCTTGCCTCGTCAGTTCCGGCTGCAGCGGTATGGGCAAACCCCAAGGAAGTCAAGGCCTCGCCAAAACAGCTCATTGATTTGGCAAAGCTGCTCGACCTCCCGAGCGCGGAACTAAAAAAGAAACTGTCGCGCACGGACACCAGCTTTATCTATCTGAAGCGTCAGGTTCCGCAAGTCATTGCCAATCAAATTCAGAAGCTTGAAATCGCTGGCATTGATCTGCGCAAGGAATATATTCGCACCTACCCGGAAGGCGAGGCCATGGCCCATGTGGTCGGCTTTACCAATGTCGAAGACACCGGGCAAGAAGGCGTTGAACTCGGCTGGCAGAAAGACCTCGCTGGACAAACTGGCAGCCGCCGTGTGATTCGTGACCGCCTTGGCCGAATCGTTGAGGACGTCGCCGATATCAGTTCACCACGTGACGGCAAGGACTTGTCGTTATCGATTGACGGCAAGATTCAGTACCTGGCTTACAGCCAACTCAAGGCCGCATTGGAAAAACAAAAAGCCAAGGCCGGGGCCATGATTGTTCTGGATGTTCAGACCGGAGAAATTCTCGCGCTGGCCAACCTGCCCACTTATAACCCGAATGACCGGCACGACCTGACAGGTGCTCAGTTGCGCAACCGCGTGCTGACGGATACCTACGAGCCGGGATCGACGCTCAAGCCTTTCACGATCTCCCTCGCTTTGGAAAAAGGCGTGGTCAAGCCGGAGACCGTCATTCAGACCGCGCCGGGCAAACTGACCATTGGGAGCGCAACCATCAGCGACTCCCATGCGCATGGCCCTTTGAGCGTGGGCGACATCATCAAGGTATCGAGCAACATCGGTACTGCCAAGATTGCAATGCAAATGCAACCCCAGCAGATGTGGGACATGTTCAGTTCGGTCGGCTTGGGTCAGGCGCCCAAGCTCGGATTCCCCGGCGCTGTCGCCGGACGTCTGCGTCCTTACAAGAACTGGCGGCCCATCGAGCAGGCCACCATGTCGTACGGCTACGGCTTGTCAGTTTCGCTACTTCAAATCGCCCGTGCTTACACCACCTTTGCGCGCAATGGCGACATGATTCCCCTGACCTTCTTCAAGACGAACGGCGCGCCAGCGTTGGGCGTTCGTGTCGTCTCATCGAAGACTGCCGCCGAGATGCGCAATATGCTCGAAGCAGCAACCGGGCCTGAGGGCACGGCACCACAAGCACAGGTGATGGGTTACCGCGTTGCGGGCAAAACTGGCACCGCGCGCAAACTCGTTGGCGGCTCTTACGCACAAAACAAATACGTCGGCTCCTTCGTTGGCTTTGCCCCGGTGTCAAACCCGCGCATCGTCGTGGCCGTGATGATCGATGAACCTTCGAACGGTGTTTATTACGGCGGTCTGGTCGCCGCACCGGTATTTTCGGCCGTTGTCGCGGGCACCTTGCGCTTGATGAATGTTGAACCAGATGCCCCGATCAAATCATTGATTGTCCCCACCGAACCTGTGCAGGAGAGTTTCTGATGACCCGCTCCGCACTCATAAACTCATCCCGATATCAAGCCGCATGTGATTGGCTCAAAGCCAACGTGGCGCCGAGTGCGCAACTCACTTGTGATTCGCGCACGATTGCAAACGGTGATGTGTTTATGGCCTATGCCGGTGCGCGTGCCGATGCCCGTCACTTTATTCCCAAGGTCATTGCGCAAAAAGCGGGGGCCGTGATGTGGGATCTCGCTCCGGAACCGTTTGTGTGGTCACAAGACTGGCAAGTACCGAACTATGCTCAGTCCGGGCTCAAACAGGCTTGTGGCCATATTGCGGCGGACTGGTACGGTCATCCATCACACCAACTCTGGTCGGTGGGCATTACCGGCACGAGTGGAAAATCTTCCTGCGCCCTCTGGATCGCTCAGGCATTTTCGAATCTGGGTAAGCGCTGCGCTGTCGTCGGCACACTAGGAATCGGCTTCGTCGACAAGCTGACCGATACCGGTCTCACCACGCCTGACCCAGTCTGGCTGCAACGCAGTCTGCGTCAGCTCGTCAATGACGGCGCGCAGGCGCTGGCGATGGAAGTGTCATCGATCGGATTGCAAGAGGGCCGCACCAACGGCATGAAATTCGATGTCGCGCTGTTCACCAATCTGAGTCGCGACCATCTCGATTATCACGGCGATATGCCGACCTATGAAGCCGCCAAGGCACAGTTGTTCGCTTGGGATGGTCTCCGGCACGCCGTCATCAATCTTGACGATGCGGCAGGACCACGTATGGCCGCGATTGCGCGGGCGAATGGGGTTGAAGTATTGGGCTTCGGCACACAAGCCCAAGAAGCGTTATTGCGTGCCAGTGATCTGACTTATAGCGCCGACGGCATGCGTTTCAATTTGCACGGACCATTTGGATCGCGGGCTTTTGCCACGACGTTGATTGGACATTACAACGTGTCCAATCTGCTCGGTGTGCTGGGTGTGCTGCTGGTTTCTGGCGTATCGATTGACGATGCGCTCAAGGCTTTGCAACAACTGAAGCCTGCTGCCGGACGACTGGAACGAGTTGCAGCTACATCAGACAAAACCGTCCCGCTGGTACTCGTCGATTACGCACACAAACCAGATGCTCTCGAAAAGGCCTTGGCTGCTTGCCGTCCTCTTGCACAAGCGCGTAATGGAAAATTGATCGTCGTGTTCGGTTGCGGTGGCGACCGCGATACTGGCAAGCGCCCGTTGATGGGTGCGATCGCAGAACGCTTAGCTGATCAGGTCGTGTTGACCAGTGACAATCCGCGTTCTGAAACGCCTAGCGCGATCATTGACGCCATCGTCGCGGGCATTCATCAACCACAGCAAGTGGCGATTGAGGTGGATCGTCGTCTCGCCATCCATAACACGCTGCGCGAAGCCGATGTGCACGATGTCATTCTGATTGCGGGAAAAGGCCACGAAAGCTATCAGGAAATCGCTGGCGTCAAATATCCCTTCGCTGATGTCGCTGTTGCGCAAGCGGCCCTGGCAGAACGGACCGCATCATGATGACCCTGCATAACGCGCTCGGCCTGCTGAGTCCATCCAATCTTCAGCCGCATCTCATCGGCTCTGAAGACGTGCGCTTTACCGGCGTCACGACGGACAGTCGCAAGGTACAGCCGGGTGATCTGTTCGTAGCGCTACGCGGTGAAAAATTCGACGGTCATGATTTTCTGGATCAGGTCAAGAATCAAGGTGCGGTCGCTGCGCTGGTTTCGCATTCCACAGCCAGCCATTTGCCGCAACTCCAAGTCACCGATACCCGGATTGCTCTGGGTGTTCTCGCGCGAGGCTGGCGTCAGCGTTTCGACATGCCCGTCATTGCAGTCACGGGCAGCAACGGCAAGACCACCACCAAGGAAATGATTGCTGCAATTCTCGCAGCAGCCTATGACGAGGACAGCCGGCTTGCGACCTTGGGGAATCTCAACAACGACATCGGCCTGCCACTGACATTACTGCGCCTACGCACACATCATCGGGCAGCAGTGGTCGAACTGGGCATGAACCATCCGGGCGAAACCGACTGGCTGGCCAGCATTGCGCAGCCGACCGTCGCCCTGGTCAACAATGCGCAGCGCGAACATCAGGAATTCATGCAGACCGTCGCTGCGGTCGCGCACGAACATGCATTAGCCCTCCAGGCGCTACCCGCACACGGCACGGCGATCTTCCCTGCTGACGAGGTCTATACCTCGATCTGGAATGAGGCAGCCGGTGATCGACGCATCATTGATTTCTCGGTGCGTGCTTCTGCAGAAACGCCACCTGCGATTGCTTCGGTGATGGCACTCGCTTATCTCCAGGCCGATCATTCGGTGATTCATCTGGCCACGCCCGCGGGTGAAACGACCATCAATCTTCATGCAGCTGGTCTGCACAATGTACGCAATGCTGCCGCCGCAACAGCAGCCGCAATTGCAATCGGAATTCCACTCGAATCGATCCATCGCGGGCTTGAACATTTCGTTCCAGTACAGGGGCGACTCAAGCATATTCACACAGCTGCAGGCCTGCATCTCATTGACGATAGCTACAACGCCAATCCTGACTCGGTACGCGTTGCCATTGACGTCCTGGCTGCATGCCCAGGTCCGCACTTATTGATTCTTGGTGACATGGGCGAAGTGGGCAATGAAGGTCCGGCCTTTCATGCCGAGATCGGCGCCTATGCCGCTCAGCAGGGCATCGAGACCGTACTCGCCACCGGCGAGTTGATGCGTGATGCGGTGGCCGCCTTTAAGGGAAGTAAGCCTGGACCGACTCAGAAAGCCCTGCACTTCGATGACATCAACGCATTGATGCAGCACATGCGTACCGAATCTGCGCACCGTTCTGCATTGGTCAAGGGTTCGCGCTTTATGCGCATGGAACGCGTACTGGGTCTGTTCAATCCAGACGAACACACAACGATGGAGAGCCACTGATGTTGCTGGAATTAGCCCAATGGCTCGCCGAAGACATTCGCTTTTTCAATGTCTTCAACTACATCACGCTACGCGCCGTGCTTGCGACTCTCACCGCACTCGGCATTGGCCTGTTTTTCGGCCCGATGGTGATTCGCAAGCTGACCGCCTTGAAAATCGGCCAAGCCGTTCGTACCGACGGGCCACAAACGCATTTGATCAAATCCGGCACGCCGACGATGGGTGGCGCGCTGATTCTGATATCGATGGGCGTTGCCACCCTGCTCTGGGCAGACCTGACCAACCGTTTTGTCTGGGTCGTCATTCTGGTGACGTTCGGCTTTGGCTGGATCGGTTGGGTCGATGACTATCGCAAAGTGGTCTACCGCGATCCCAAGGGCATGTCCTCCAAAGAAAAATATTTCTGGCAATCCTTGATCGGACTCATCGCTTCGGTTTATCTCGCCTTTGCCGTTTCAGCTCCGGATAACGCCAAGGTATGGGACCTTTTTATCGAATGGTCGCGTTCTGGCTTTTCGCTGTACCTGCCTCCAAAGGCCGATCTGATCGTGCCCTTCTTCAAGCATGTGGCTTATCCGCTCGGCGTCTTCGGATTCATTTTCCTTGCCTACTTCGTCATTGTCGGTACCAGCAATGCAGTCAATCTGACCGATGGTTTGGACGGCCTGGCGATCATGCCCACCGTACTGGTTGGCGCCGCGCTCGGTCTGTTCGCCTATGTCATTGGCCGAGCCGACTACTCCAAATATCTGCTATTCCCCCACATTCCCGGCGCCTCTGAACTACTGGTGTTCTGCGCCGCGATGGCCGGTGCCGGACTGGCCTTCTTATGGTTCAACGCTTACCCGGCTCAGGTCTTCATGGGCGATGTCGGCGCGCTCGCTCTTGGCGGTGCGCTTGGAACCGTTGCGGTCATCGCCCGCCAGGAAATCGTCCTGTTCATCATGGGCGGGGTCTTCGTTGCGGAAACAGTTTCGGTGATGGTGCAGGTGGGCTACTTCAAATACACCAAGAAAAAATATGGTGAAGGCAAACGCATTTTGCTGATGGCGCCGCTGCATCACCACTTCGAAGAATCGGGCTGGAAAGAGACGCAAGTCGTCGTGCGCTTCTGGATCATCACGATGATGCTGGTACTGGTTGGCTTGTCTACGTTGAAGCTGAGATGAGCGCACTGATAAATCTTCGACGCAGTGGCACAGAGAGCGCAGAGGAAATCTTTTGTCTTCTCCGCGTCCTCTGCGCCTCTGCGCCGGAATTTCTGAATTCATGACCCCACTCAAAGACCAACACGTTCTCATTCTCGGCCTCGGTGAATCCGGGCTGGCGATGGCGCGCTGGTGCGCGGCTGAAGGCGCGTCGGTTCATGTCATCGACACGCGCAGCCTGGATGCAGGTGGCCCGCCGCAACTGGAAGCGTTGAAAGCGAGCCTGCCCAGTGCCAAAGTTTCGCTTGGGCCCGACTGGAATGTCAGCTTGCTTGAAGACATTGATCTCATCGCCATCAGTCCCGGTCTGTCACCCTTACAATCACCACAACGCGAACTCCTGGCGGCAGCAAGAGAGCGCAATCTTCCGGTGTGGGGCGAAATCGAACTGTTCGCGCAAAAGCTTGAAGCGCTCAAGACCGGGCAGAGTTACTCACCAAAACTGTTGGCCATCACCGGCACCAACGGCAAGACCACCGTGACAAGCTTGACCGGCAAGTTGTGTGAACGCGCCGGCCTGAAAACCCGTGTCGCAGGCAATATCAGTCCAGCTGCACTCGATGCCCTTTCGGATGCCTTGGCGCAGAACGATCTGCCCGATGTCTGGGTGCTCGAACTATCGAGCTTCCAGCTCGAAACGACTCGCAGCCTTGCAGCCGACGCCGCAACCGTGCTCAACATTACGCAAGACCATCTCGACTGGCATGGCGACATGGAGGCCTACACGACCGCCAAGGCCCGCATTTTTGCGCCCGGCACTCTACGCATCGTAAATCGGGATGATGCGCGCGTGATGACGATGGCGCATACAAAAGAGTCGGTCATCAGCTTCGGTCTCGATGCACCGGAATATGCAGGTCAGTTCGGTCTGTTGACTGAAGGGGGTATGCGCTGGCTGGCATTGCGTGAGGCCATTGATCAGGAGGAGCCTCGTCCTTCTTCCCGTCAGAAAAAATTAAGTCTCGATTTAGCAGTGCCTGAGCCGGGTTTGTTGAAACGACTGATGCCAGCCGAAGCACTGCAAATTCGTGGCGATCACAATATCGCCAACGCCCTGGCCGCTTTGGCACTGTGCCGTGCCATTGACTTGCCGATTGCTCCACTATTGCACGGCCTGCGCGAATACCGTGGCGAACCGCACCGGGTCGAATGGCTGATGAGCGTGGACGATGTCGATTATGTCGATGACAGCAAGGGCACGAATGTGGGTGCCACCGTCGCTGCGCTGAATGGTCTTGCGACCAGTCATGCAAGCGGGCGGATCGTGCTGATTGCCGGTGGCGACGGCAAGGGTCAGGATTTTTCTCCGCTGAAAGAACCGGTTCAGCGCAACGCCCGCGCTGTCGTTCTGATTGGTAAGGATGCCTCCGCGATTCGTCTGGCCTTGCAAGGCTGCGGCGTGACCATCACCAACTGTGAATCGCTGCCCACGGCCGTCCAGACCGCATCCGCACTTGCCCTGCCGGGTGACACCGTTTTGCTCTCGCCCGCTTGTGCAAGTCTGGACATGTTCCGCAATTACAAGCATCGCGCCGATGTGTTTGCCGATGCGGTGCGTGAACTCGCGCTGGAGGCCGGACAGCCATGCTGAACCTCTCCACCTTCGACAGTCTGCGCGACACGCTGGTCGGTACCCGGCCCGGCACCATCAGCACGGTCAAGACCACACGTTCAACGATGATGAGCTGGGATCAGCCCTTGTTCTGGGTCAGCATCATTCTGTTGCTGTTCGGGCTGGTCATGGTCTATTCCGCTTCGATCGCACTTTCCGATTCGCCGCGCTATCCGAATCTGAAGCCCACGTATTTTCTGATCCGCCAAGCCGCCTTCATTGTGATCGGCTTGGGCGCTGGCGCGATTGCCTTTCGCATTCCACTCAGCATATGGCAACGCTGGGCGGCTTATTTATTCCTTTCGGCCATCGTTCTTCTGATCGCCGTGTTGATTCCCGGAATTGGCAAAGGCGTAAACGGCGCGCATCGCTGGCTTTCGCTCTATGTGATCAACCTGCAGCCATCCGAACTGATGAAAATCTTCGTCGTGCTCTATGCCGCGGATTACACCGTACGCAAGCAGGCGCTGATGCATGACCTTAAAAAAGGCTTTCTGCCGATGGCCATTGTGATGGCTTTTGTCGGCGCACTCTTGCAGTTGGAACCCGACCTGGGTGCTTTCATCGTCATTGTTGCGATTGCCTTCGGCATCCTGTTTCTGGGCGGCGTCAATGCTCGCATCTTCAGTCTGCTGATCGTCGTGCTCAGCATCAGCTTCACACTACTGATCTGGCTGAATCCCTGGCGGCGTGCGCGCATCTTTGCCTACCTCGATCCTTTCGAAGAAAACAATGCGGCCGGTAAAGCCTATCAACTGACGCATTCGCTGATTGCCTTTGGGCGGGGGGAATGGTTGGGTGTCGGACTGGGCGGCAGCGTCGAAAAACTGCACTACCTGCCTGAGGCGCATACCGATTTCCTGCTTGCGGTGATTGGTGAAGAACTTGGATTTGCCGGTGTCTTCGTCGTCATTGCCTTGTTCTTCTGGCTGGTGCGTCGTGCATTCGAAATTGGTCGTCAGGCCATCGTGCTTGAACGCTTTTATGCCGGCCTGGTTGCTAAAGGGATCGGAATCTGGCTCGGCGTCCAGGCGTTTATCAACATGGGCGTCAACCTCGGCCTGCTGCCCACCAAAGGACTCACCCTCCCACTGATGAGCTACGGCGGCTCCGGCATTCTGGTCAACTGCGTCGCGCTGGCGATTCTATTGCGCGTGGATTATGAGAATCGGGTGCTGATGCGTGGGGGACGCGTATGAGTTACCTGGCGAGGGGCCCCCAAAGGGGGATCGACAGTAAGACGAATACGCGCAGCCGCCGACACCCGGTTGTGTCAATACCTGCGGCAGATCAGGAGGCGGCAGGTATGACAAGCAAACCTCTCAACACAGAGACACAAAGGCACAGAGATGCACAGAGAACAACGGGAGATCATTACGGCTCTACTGTCATCCTGAGCAACGCGAAGGATCTCAGTTTGTTGCCAACTGCCGGCGGTCATTTGATACCTAAGATGCTTCGCTGCGCTCAGCATGACAAGGGGGCTCTCTTGCTGTTCTCTGTGTCTCTGTGTCTCTGTGTTGAGATGGTTTTCTCGACCGGGGGACAGGCATGAGTTCCGTCGAGCGTTTGGCCTTGAGTGTTGAGAGCAGTCAAGCGGAGATCGCCTCCGCTCAACATTCCGCACGCAACACTGAACCGAGTACGCATCGCCGCACCCTGCTGATTCTTGCCGGCGGCACCGGTGGCCACATCATGCCCGGGCTCGCGATTGCCGAAGTAATGCAGGCTCGTGGCTGGAACATTCGTTGGCTGGGCACAGCGCACGGCATGGAAAATACGCTGGTTCCGAAAGCAGGCATTCCGCTGGATACCATCGCCTTTGCTGGACTGCGCGGCAAAGGATTGTTGCATACGCTCAAAGGTGGATTGCAACTGGTCTCCGGATTTTTTCACTGCCTCAAACTGATGGGTGAGATTCGTCCCGATGCAGTACTCGGCATGGGCGGTTATGTCACGGTTCCTGCAGGTTTGTCTGCGGTACTGCGCGGCAAACCCCTGGTGCTCGTCAATAGTGATTCGGCACCGCTGTTGTCGAACCAGTTTTTGACGACCTATGCCAAACGCGTTCTGTATGGGCTGCCGGGTCATATCAAACCGGACGCACCAGAAACGGCCAAAGAAATCTGGACCGGCAGCCCGGTACGTGCATCTATCGCCGCCATTCCTGAACCTGCATTACGTTTTGCGGATCGCACGGGTCTGCTCAAGGTTCTGGTTGTCGGAGGGAGTCTTGGCGCTACCGTTTTGAATCGTACGGTTCCCAAAGCACTTGCCCTGATTCCAGAAACGCAGCGACCTATAGTCTGTCATCAGTCGGGGGCTCTCAACCTCGAAGCCTTGCGCCAGAACTATATTGAGGCAGGTGTCGATGCGGAGGTCGTTGCCTTCATTGACGATATGGCCCAGCGCTACGCTGAAGTCGATGTCGTGATATGCCGTGCTGGTGCCATTACTCTCAATGAGCTGATGGTCGCAGGAGTACCAAGCATCCTCGTACCATTGACTGTATCGACGACCAGTCATCAACGCAATAACGCCGTCATGATGCAAGAAGCCGGTGCCGCAATTCACTTGCCGCAGACCGAAATGACGCCTGAAGTTCTCGCCGATCTGATTAAAAAGCTCTGTCGTGAACGCCTGCTGAAAATGGCCAAAGCCGCACGCAAGCTGGGACGACCCGATGCCACCGAACGCGTGGCCGACATTATTGAAACAGTAGTCAAACAATGAAGCATCGCATCAAAAATATTCACTTTGTTGGCATGCTGGGGGAGGGCCCCCGGCATCGTCCATTCTGTGGCGCGGCACATCGTGCCGCCGCCGACGCCCACGGCGCAGAATTCAGCAGAAGCGCAGGTCGCAGATGAAGCACAGAATAAAAAATATTCACTTCGTGGGCATCGGCGGGTCCGGCATGAGCGGCATTGCAGAAGTGCTGGCTAATCTGGGCTATAGCGTCAGTGGTTCAGACTTGGCCAACAATGCTGCAACCCAGCGCCTGACTTCGCTGGGCGTAAAGGTCATGCACAACCATGTGGCAGAAAATATTGCCCATGCCGATGCGATTGTCGTATCAACCGCAGTGAAGACCGACAATCCGGAAGTCACTGCGGCCCGCGCCAAACATTTGCCCATCGTGCCGCGCGCCGTCATGCTGGCCGAACTGATGCGGCTCAAACGTGGCATCGCTATTGCGGGCACACATGGCAAAACCACGACCACCAGTCTGGTCGCGTCAGTGCTCGCGCAAGGCGGATATGACCCAACCTTCGTCATCGGTGGGCGTCTCAACTCAGTCGGCACCAATGCCAAGCTCGGTCAGGGCGAATACATTGTGGTCGAAGCGGATGAATCAGATGCATCGTTCCTGAACCTCATGCCCGTGATGGCGGTGATCACCAATATCGACGCCGATCATATGGAAACCTATGGCCATGACTTCGCAAAACTGAAGCAGGCCTTTGTCGAGTTCACTCAGCGTTTGCCTTTCTATGGCACTGTCGTCGCCTGCGTGGACGATGCACACGTGCGGGAAATCTTGCCTTTCATTTCCAAGCCGGTAACTACCTACGGCATTCGCGAAGATGCAGAAGTACGCGCGGTCGATGTGCGGGCGGATCACGGACGCATGCGTTTCCAGGTCACACGTCAGAACGGCATGACTTTGTCGACTCTCAACGTCACGCTCAATCTACCGGGCCTGCACAATGTGCAGAACGCGCTCGCCGCAATTGCCATCGCCACCGAACTGGGCGTTGAAGATGCTGCGATCTGCGAAGCGCTGGCACACTTCACCGGTGTGGGTCGGCGCTTCCAGCGGCATGGCGATGTGTCCCTTCCGAATGGCGGCACGATGACTCTGGTCGATGACTATGGCCATCACCCGGTGGAAATGGCCGCAACGATTGCTGCGGCACGTGGCGCGTTTCCCGGTCGGCGCATCGTGCTCGCCTTCCAGCCGCATCGCTATACCCGCACGCGTGATTTGTTCGAGGACTTTGCCAAGGTGCTCTCGACTGCAGATGCTCTTCTTTTGGCCGAGGTTTATGCAGCGGGCGAGCAACCCATTGTCGCCGCCGATGGTCGCGCCCTCACCCGTGCCGTGCGCGTGGCGGGCCGCATTGAACCGGTGTTCGTCGAAGACATCACTCAGATGCCGCAAGCGATTTTCGATCTGGCCCAGGATGGGGATGTGGTCATCACGATGGGCGCAGGTTCGATTAATACCGTACCGGGGAAACTGGTGGAGGGGATGCGTTCATGATGCGCGACACTTCGCTTCTCACCACAGAGGCACAAAGGCACAGAGGTATGCACAGAGAAAACCCAAGAGAAGTTCTCCTGAAGTTCTCCGTGTCTCTGTGTCTCTGTGTTGAAAACAAGTCTTCATGGAGCGGCCAATCCCATGACTGACTTCGGCAAAGTCGGCGTGCTGATGGGTGGCTCTTCCGCGGAGCGCGAGATTTCCTTGCGTACCGGCAATGGTGTGCTCAAGGCTTTGTTGAGCCACGGCATTGACGCTCACGCATTCGATCCGGCAAAGCAAAGTGTGGCTGAACTCGCTGCACAAAAATTTGATCGGGTCTTTATCGCCCTGCATGGCCGCTTTGGCGAAGACGGCAGCATTCAGGGCACACTCGAATTGCTGGGTATTCCCTATACCGGTAGCGGCGTGATGGCTTCGGCGCTCGCTATGGACAAGATCTTCACCAAACGTATCTGGCAAACCCATGGCCTGTCGACGCCGAACTATCGCGTCATCAATGCGAAGACGACGACCAATCTTGAACTGGTCCATCTACCTGCCGAACTGGGCCTGCCACTGATCGTGAAGGCACCCCACGAAGGCTCAACCATCGGTATTACCAAGGTTGAACTGGCCTCTGATCTGAAGTCCGCGGTCACGCTGTCAGCCGAATTCGACGATCAGATTCTGGTCGAGCAATTCATTGAAGGTCATGAACTGACTGTGACCATTCTCGATTCCGGTATGGGCCCTGAGGCTCTGCCCATCATCGAGATCGTCGCACCCGATGGCAACTACGATTACGAAAACAAGTACAACCGCAACGAGACACGCTATCTCTGCCCCGCTCCACTGGAGCCCTCCCTGACCACGCAGATTCAGGAAATGGCGGTTGAAGCCTTTAAGGCACTTGATTGTCAGGGCTGGGGCCGCGTGGATGTAATGCTCAGCAAGAATGGCTACCGGCCTTATCTGCTGGAAATCAATACATCGCCCGGTATGACCGACCACTCGCTGGTGCCAATGGCGGCCAAAGCGATCGGCGTCGATTACGCCGAACTCTGCGTGACCATACTCAAGAGTGCTTCGCTCAAGATCAAACATACCCCGGAGGGCCAGCACTGATGCTCGCTGCGCTCTGGCACAACCCGGTCTGGATGCGACGTCTGAGTGGCGTCCTGGGAATGCTTGCCCTGTTGGTTTTATTGGGCACAGGCGTGTATTGGGTCACGCATCGCAATATCTTCGCCATACAAGTGATTGAGGTGAAGGCCAGCGAAGCCGGAAGCTTGCGTCATTTCAACGGCGCCACCGCGCGTGCCGCGGCGCTGCCCCGGATTCTGAATGCAACGCCGCTGAATTTCTTTACGGTCAATCTGGATGTCGTTCGTCAGGCGTTTGAAAACGTAGCCTGGGTTCGCGAAGCACAGGTCAGCCGTCTCTGGCCGAATCGTCTGCTGGTCGAAATCGAAGAGCATCAGGTGCTTGCTGCATGGGAAGACACCAGCCTGCCTGATTCATCCTCATCAAGCGCCTATGCCTTCGTCAACACTCAGGGTGAATTGTTTGCCGTGAATCCGGCAGAAGCTGAAGACGACGCCAATGACGATGGCCTGCCCGAATTTTCCGGCCCGCCGGGCAGCGAGAAGCAGGTGACCAGTCGTTATCGCGAACTGACGACCGTACTAAACAAACTGCAACTCAAACCGGATCAAGTGCGCCTGTCCTCGCGCTATGCCTGGACCATCCACGCCAATCGCACGTCCGGCAATGCCAATGAAGAATCAGCGCACGACCGCGGTTTGATCATCGAGCTCGGCCGTGAGATCGAGCCCAATATTCTTGAGCGGCGAATTGAACGTATGCAGGTGACTTTCCCGCTGATTGCGGCACAGTGGCCGAAGCCCACGCTGATCGATCTCCGTTATCCAAACGGCTTTGCCTTGCGTGCCGAGGGATTGAAGCTGGATACCGAAGCATCCGCCAAAGCACGTGCCCAAGCGAAGGCACGTGCCGAAAAAACAGCAGCACAAAAACGCACATGAGAACCCAAATGCATCAGAACCCATCCCGAACCCGATTCAAATGAAAGCCAGCGCCCTGTGAGCAAACGTATATGAGTAAAGAATACAAAGACCTGATCGTCGGACTCGACATTGGCACTTCGAAAGTGGTGGCAGTCGTGGCCGAGATGCTGCCGGACGGCCACTACCAGGTCATCGGCATGGGCCAGCATGAATCCAAGGGGCTCAAAAAGGGCGTGGTCGTCAACATCGAGACCACGGTCAATTCGATCCAGCGGGCGCTCGAAGAAGCCGAGCTGATGGCCGATTGCAAAATCGGCATCGTTTACACCGGGATTGCCGGTAGCCACATCAAGAGCTTCAACTCCAGCGGCATGGTCGCTATCAAGGACAAGGAAGTCGGCGCGATGGACGTCGCGCGCGTGATTGAAACGGCAAAAGCCGTCAGCATTCCCGGCGATCAACAAATTCTGCATGTGCTCACACAGGAATTTATCGTCGATGGCCAGGAAGATGTGCGCGAGCCGCTGGGCATGAGCGGCATGCGGCTTGAAGTCAAGGTACACATCGTGACGGGTGCAGTCAGCGCAGCGCAGAACATCGTCAAGTGTGTACGCCGCTGCGGACTCGAAGTGCAGGATCTGATCCTGCAGCCGCTGGCTTCGAGCCTGGCCGTACTGACCGAAGATGAAAAAGAACTCGGCGTGGTGCTGGTCGATATCGGCGGTGGCACCACCGACATCGCCATCTTCACCGGCGGCGCGATTCGTCATACTGCTGTGATTCCCATTGCGGGCGACCAGATCACCAGCGACATCGCGATGGCGCTGCGCACGCCGACCGCTGATGCCGAAGACATCAAGCTCAGGCACGGCGCGGCCAAGCAGGTGCTGACCAATCCCGAAGACATGATCGAAGTACCCGGCATCGGCGAACGCGGCCCGCGTACGCTGTCGCGTCAGGCACTAGCAGCTGTGATTGAACCACGTGTCGAAGAACTGTTCGCCCTGGTGCACCAGGTTGTGCGCGATTCCGGCTACGAAGAACTGCTGTCGTCCGGTGTCGTATTGACCGGTGGTACGGCCTTGATGGATGGCATGGTTGAACTCGGCGAAGACATTTTTCTGAAGCCGGTGCGCATTGGCGTGCCCGATTACCACGGCGGACTTTCGGATGTTGTGCGCAGTCCACGTTATTCGACCGTGATGGGTCTGCTTGCCGAGGCGCGGGTGCAGCGTTTACGCGGCCGACGCATGGCACAAACGCGTGGCAGCTTTAAAGACATTTTGCAACGGATGAAGGAGTGGTTTGCGAGCAGTTTTTGAGGAGGGGTGGAGTTTTGAGTTGAAGTTCTGATGTTTTGATTGTTCCGATCTTGCGATTCGGAATCGGGAAACGGCAGCGGCCGAGTCCTTATCCCGAATCCCTGATTTTGATTTATTGATTTTTTATTTGGAGGTTGCTATGGCGTTCGAAATGCTGGATGTGGAAACTCAGGGTGCGGTGATCAAGGTCATTGGTGTGGGTGGTGCAGGCGGCAACGCGGTGCAGCACATGATCAACCGCAGTGTGCAAGGCGTGGATTTCATTTGCGCCAATACCGACGCGCAAGCGCTGGCGCGTTCCCGTGCCGAAAGCGTCATCCAGCTCGGTAAAACCGGTCTGGGTGCAGGCGCGAAACCGGAAGCGGGCCGGCTCGCGGCAGAAGAAGCACGTGAACGCATTGCCGAATCATTGCAAGGCGCGCACATGGTGTTCATCACTGCCGGCATGGGTGGCGGTACCGGCACCGGTGCTGCACCGGTCGTCGCCGCAGTGGCCAAGGAACTCGGCATTCTGACCGTCGGCGTGGTTTCGAAACCTTTCGGTTTTGAAGGCGGCAAGAAAATGCGGGTGGCCGAAGAAGGCCTCGAGAACCTATCGGCTCATGTCGATTCGCTGATCGTCGTGCTCAACGAAAAGCTTGAAGAAGTAATGGGCGAAGACGCCGAGATGGATGTTTGCTTCAAGACGGCCGACGATGTGCTGCACAACGCGGTTGCCGGGATTGCTGAAATCATCAAGGTCGATGGCCTGATCAACGTCGACTTTGAAGATGTGAAGACCGTGATGTCCGAGCAGGGCAAGGCCATGATGGGCACGGCCATGTCGCACGGCACCGACCGCGCACGCATCGCCGCCGAGCAGGCGGTCACCAGCCCGCTGCTGGAAGGAGTCGATCTGTCCGGGGCACGCGGCGTGCTCGTCAACATCACCGCCAGCCGCTCGCTCAAGCTGAAAGAAACCAAGACGGTCATGGAAACCATTCGCGCCTTTGCTGCTGAAGACGCAACCGTGATTTTCGGCGCCGTCTACGACGACACGATGGGCGACAACCTGCGCGTCACCGTCGTCGCTACTGGCCTGGGCCGCAACAAACAGCGTCCGATGCTGGTGCCGACTCCCGTGATTCAACCTTCGCTGCGCACGGGCACCAACGACGCAGTGGGCGCGGTCAGCAGTGGCGCAAGCTCAACAGTCAACTACGAAGACTTCGACAAGCCAGCCGTTTGGCGTAGCGCCCGTGAAAGCGCCGCTGCACGGGTCGCGGCCCTGGAAGAAAGCGGCGTTGACCGGATGGACATTCCTGCTTTCTTGCGTAAGCAGGCGGACTAAGTTGAAGTTATCGCTAGTAATCGGGTCCACTCTGGACTAGTCTGGAGTGGTTCCAGTCTCACCGCACGAACACAATTTCTTACAAAAAATGGGGCGGGCTCGAATCATGTTGCATCGCAATAAGCATGTTAAAATCAAGCCCTTATTCAGTCTCAAACCCAGCCCCAATCCAAACGCCATGCTGCGTCAACGCACCGTCAAACAATTGATCCGCACGACCGGTATCGGACTCCATTCCGGTACCAAGGTGGAGTTGACCCTGCGCCCAGCGGCACCGGATACCGGCATTGTGTTTCGGCGGGTTGATCTGGACGAACCAGTAGATTTACGTGCTTCAGCCATTGATGTTGGTGATACACGCATGGCTTCAACTTTGCAAAAAGGTGATGTCAAGGTTTCGACTGTGGAGCATCTAATGTCGGCCTGTGCCGGGTTGGGCATCGACAATCTCTACGTTGACGTGTCCGCCAGTGAAATTCCAATCATGGATGGCAGTGCTGGTTCCTTCGTGTTTTTACTGCAATCGGCAGAGATAGAAGAGCAACCGGTTGCGAAAAAATTCATTCGGGTATTGAAGCCAGTGGAAGTTCGCGAAGCCGACAAAAATGGCGAGAAATGGGCACGGCTTAGTCCGCACAATGGTTTCAAGCTCAAGTTCTCGATTGATTTCAACCATCCTGCCATTGATGCAACGGGACAAGAATGTGAAATCGACTTTGCCGATACCTCATACGTCAGCGAAATTGCTCGTGCGCGTTCCTTCGGCTTCATGCATGAAGCCGAAATGCTGCGCTCCGCTGGTTTGGGGCAAGGGGGTAGCCTCGACAACATCATCGTGATGGACGAGTACCGTATCCTTAACCACGATGGCCTGCGCTATGCAGACGAGTTTGTGAAACACAAAATCCTGGATGCGATTGGCGATCTATATCTGATCGGGCATCCGCTCATTGCTGCCTATGCCGCGCACAAGTCCGGCCACGGATTGAACAACAAGTTATTACGCGCCTTGTTGGCAGATGAAAGCGCCTATGAAATCGTCAGCTTTGAGAACGAAGCTGATGCGCCTCCTGCGTTTACTTCAGATTTGATACGGGAACCTGCCTTCAATTAATTGTTGGCTTAACGTCGGCGACGTACGGCTTTTTCAAGGGCTGTTCGCAACGGCGAATCCTCGAGCGCATTCGCCAGACGGCTGAATTGTTCGAGCGCCGAAACGGGTATTTCTTCTTTTTTTGGTACGCCCGTTCGTTTTGAACCGGCATAAGCCATTGATTCAGAAGATGAATTTACGGGTTGTAGCCGAAGACGAATTGCGTTAATCTTCCAGCCTTGATGCGTCAGTGCCTGACTCAGACGAGGCAAGGTCTGGCGCAATTTGCTGGCAACGGATGGAGAGGAGACTTGAATCACAAGGTTTCCATCCTGTAGTCCGCAAACTTCGCAGTCCTCTGCAACACCAGCCGGGAGACACCGGCGTAATTCCTGTTGAATCTCCAGCATGCGTTCTGCCACTGGCAACAAATTGCCAGGTGCCCCGTTTTGCTGCAGAAAATCGAGAATCGTGGGCACATGCCCCGAGGATAGCTTTTTCACTTTTGGCCTGCTTTGTACTTCACGGGCTGAACGGAAAAATGGAGTTGTTTCATGCAAATCATTCTAGTTCATCAGCGACTGGCTCAGGCCAGAACTCTGACGATTACTCCCAAAGTGCTGGCTCTGGCCGCATTGTGTTTCATCACGCTGGTGCTGGCTTGTTCCAGTCTCGTGTCCATGCTGACTGTGCGCTATGCAGATGACATCAACGTTCCCGTTCTGCGCGAGATGGTGCACTGGGCGACTTCGGTCAACGACTCCGAGCGCAAGGAAAAATATCTGCGTGAAGATTTGAATGCGATGGCCATCAAGCTGGGCGAAATGCAGGCGCAGTTGATGCGTCTGGACGCACTGGGTGAACGCGTTTCGGGACTGGCTGGCATGCCTCAGCAGGAAGTCAGCAATTTCAAATTGCCTCCAGCGCGCGGCGGGCTGGAACCCACCCAGCACAGCGACATCAGTCTCGGTAATTTTCAATCGCGCCTGCAAGAACTGGCGGCCAATCTGGAACAGCGTTCGGACTCATTGAATCTGGTCGAATCCGAACTGATGAGTGCCAAACTCAGAAGCAAGATGATGCCGACCATCCAGCCGGTCAACGTGGGCTATAACGCATCCGGTTTTGGCTGGCGCATCGACCCGATTACCGGCCAGCAGGCCAAGCATGAAGGCATCGACTTCGTCGCCCAGACAGGAACACCGATTGTGGCAGCAGCAGGCGGCGTCGTAATTGCCGCTGAATGGCATAACGATTTCGGCAACATGGTCGAGATTGATCACGGCAACGACATCTCCACCGTTTATGCCCACACGTCCCGCGTTTACGTGAAAGTAGGCGACGTGGTCCAGCGCAATCAGCACATTGCTGATGTCGGTTCGACCGGACGCTCGACCGGCTCACACCTGCATTTCGAAGTTCATGTCAAAGGGATCCCGCAGAATCCCGCAAAATTTCTCGCATTCCGCGGTGCCACCATCCGCGAGCAAGTCGCTGCTCTCGATCGAATCGCACCAGAACAACGACACTAAGGGCAGAAGGTTCTTAGCCTTACTGTGCCACATCCGTGCCGCTTGAAATTCAGCGCGGCACCTCCAGATGATAACGATTGCCGTCCTCAGAGCCGCTGAGGGTGGCATGTTAAAATTCAGCCCTTTTTGCAAGGACTATCCCTTAGGGGTAGCCGCATAACAATGCGCGTACGCGCAGCAGCATTCAACGTAGTCTCCACTCCGCACATGGTCACCAGTCTTCTTAAAAAAGTTTTCGGCAGCCGTAATGATCGCCTGCTCAAGCAATATCGCAAGAGAGTGGTGGCCATCAATGCTCTGGAGTCTTCCATCTCGGGCCTGTCTGATCAGGACTTGCAAGCCAAGACCGTCGAATTCAAAAGCCGTCTTGCTGCCGGTGCCACGTTGGACGATTTGCTGCCGGAAGCCTTTGCAGTCGTACGCGAAGGCAGCAAACGCGCTCTTGGGATGCGCCACTTCGACGTGCAGATGATCGGTGGCATGGTGCTGCACGACGGCAAGATCGCCGAAATGCGCACCGGTGAAGGCAAGACACTGACAGCAACGCTGGCGGTTTACCTCAATGCACTCGCCGGCAAGGGCGTGCATCTGGTTACGGTCAACGACTACCTGGCCCAGCGCGACGCCGAGTGGATGGGCAAGCTGTATCGCTTCCTCGGACTCACCGTTGGCATCAACCTGTCTCAGATGCCGCATGATCAGAAGCAAGCGGCTTACGCGGCGGACATCACTTACGGTACCAACAACGAATACGGCTTCGACTACCTCCGCGACAACATGGTTTATCAGACCAGCGAGCGAGTGCAGCGTGGTCTGGCTTACGCCATCGTCGATGAGGTCGATTCAATCCTGATCGACGAAGCGCGCACGCCGCTGATCATTTCCGGCCAGGCGGAGAACCATACCGAGCTGTATCACCGCATGAACGAAGTTCCCGCTCTGCTTGATCGCATGGAGATCGAGCCGAAGCCGAGCGAGCCCGAACCGCCAGGCGACTTCTGGGTCGATGAAAAAGCACATCAGATTCAACTATCCGAAGCCGGTCACGAAAAAGCCGAAGACATCCTGACCCGCATCGGTCTGTTGCCCGAAGGCGCATCGCTATACGACCCGGCCAACATCCTGTTGATGCATCACCTTATGGCCGCCCTGCGCGCCCATAAGCTGTATCACCGCGATCAGCACTATGTCGTGCAGCAGAATGCCGACGGTGGCGAAGTCGTGATCGTCGATGAATTTACCGGTCGCCTGATGACCGGCCGGCGCTGGTCCGAAGGACTGCATCAAGCCGTCGAAGCCAAGGAAGGCGTGAAGATTCAGAACGAGAACCAGACTCTGGCCTCAATCACCTTCCAGAATTACTTCCGCATGTACACCAAGCTGGCCGGCATGACTGGTACGGCCGATACCGAAGCTTACGAGTTCCAGGAAATTTACGGACTGGAAACCGTGGTCATTCCACCAAACCGCGAAAGCAAGCGCGGCGACAAGCTGGATCAGGTCTACAAGAGCGCGATGGAGAAGTACAAGGCCATCATTGTCGACATCGAAGACTGTCGCAAACGCGGTCAACCGTCGCTGGTCGGCACGACCTCCATCGAGAATTCAGAACTGATCTCGGATCTGCTGAACAAAGCCAAGATTCCGCATCAGGTCTTGAACGCTAAGCAACATGCGCGCGAAGCTGAGATCATCGCGCAGGCTGGACGTCCCGGCACGGTGACGATTGCAACTAACATGGCCGGTCGCGGTACCGATATCGTGCTCGGCGGCAACGTTGAAAAGCAGATCGATTTGCTGCATGCCAACGAGAAGCTGTCCGAAACCGAGCGCAACCTCGGTATTGAAAAACTCAAAAGCGAATGGCAGGGTCTGCACGAACAAGTCGTTGCTGCGGGCGGCCTGCACATCATCGGCACCGAGCGCCATGAATCGCGCCGCGTCGATAACCAGCTGCGCGGCCGTTCGGGTCGTCAGGGCGATCCGGGCTCATCGCGTTTCTATCTGTCACTCGACGATCCGCTACTGCGCATTTTTGCTGGTGACCGCGTGCGCGCGATCATGGATCGTCTCAAGATGCCTGAAGGCGAACCGATTGAAGCGGGCATGGTGATGCGCTCGATTGAGTCGGCGCAGCGCAAGGTCGAAGCGCGTAACTTCGACATTCGCAAACAACTGCTCGAATACGACGACGTTGCCAACGATCAACGCAAGGTCATTTATTCGCAGCGCAATGAGCTGCTGGAGCAGACTGATATTTCCGACACGATTGCCTCGCTGCGTCGTGGCGTATTCACTGCCCTGTTCCGCACCTATGTGCCCCAAGGCAGTATCGAAGAACAGTGGGACATCGCCAGTCTTGAAAGAACCCTCTCCAGCGAATGGAAAGTCGAAGTCCCGCTGACTCAATTACTGGAAAGCAGCGAGCAATTTTCAGATGAAGATCTGCTCGAACGTGTATTGAAAGCAGCCGACGATACCTATCAGGCCAAGGTCGACCTGGTTGGCAAAGAATCCTTTGGCAGCTTTGAACGATCCATCATGCTGCAAAGCTTGGACTCACACTGGCGCGAACATCTGGCCGCACTGGATCATTTGCGTCAAGGCATTCACTTGCGTGGCTATGCGCAAAAGAATCCGAAGCAGGAATACAAGCGCGAAGCCTTTGAACTGTTCTCAGCCTTGCTTGACACGGTGGGTCATGAAGTGACACGCGTCACGACAACGGTACAGATTCAGTCGCCCGAACAAATCGAGCAAGTGGAAGAACAACTGGCCGCGCCTGCTGTCGAGAACGTGCAGTATCAGCATGCGGGTTACGACGAAGCGCTGGGCACCACTGCGGTTGATGAAAGTGCGGAACCTGCAACACCAGCTGTGCAGCAGGTCCGCCGCTATAGCGAAAAAGTGGGGCGCAATGATCCTTGTCCCTGTGGCAGCGGCAAGAAGTACAAACAGTGCCACGGCAAGTTGGCCTGAGCTTAAAAGGCTTTCCACGCGGAGGCGCGGAGGGCGCGGAGAAATTCAAAGAAGATTTTCTCCGCG
>JANYFL010000062.1 GCA_025362735.1 Betaproteobacteria bacterium
CGCGGAATTAGCGAGCCGGATGGCATGAAAGGGGCGCCAGAAATTGTAAGTATACTTGGCATCCCACACGTTAATGATGCCATCCGCGCCCGCCATGTTCGCCAGCGCGAAAATTCGCGCCATGCCAGCAAGACCAGCATCGCAACCAAGGCGGCCTGACGCAGTGCAATCACGCCAGCAATTTCACCCAATAGCCAGGCAAACCCTGCCCCAAGCAAAAATAACAAGGCCCAAACACAGGGACGGGGGGTCAGGGCAGTTAGTTCTGCGCGCTTGCTCCAGATCATCCACGCGCTCATCGGCAGAATTAAAAAGCCATGCGCAAAAGTCTCGGAGCGAATCCAGATGGCCACCATTGACCACGCCGTGTCATGGTAAAAAACCAACGTGATCAGTAAGGTCGGGATGAATACCCAGAGGGCTCGTTTCCAAGCCGAAACCGGTTCGATCGAAGTTGATCGATTTGTCTCATCAGGAAAGTGGTTCGGGACGGCACTCATGCTGAATGGGCCGATACGGCCATAGGTTCGGTCTGAGCGAAAAGTGTTTCGACAGGTCGGGGCGCGTCAGCACCCACGTTCGTTGAAGTGGCACGACGGAAACATGCGTCAAGCCGCTCCAGGTTATGCATCCAGCTGTAGTTGCGCAGGACGCAGTCTCTTGCCGCACACCCCATATGCCGGGCAATTTCTGGGTCATCAAGCAATGCGATCACGCTGCGCGCAACTCCGGGGGCATCGTTGGCGACACTGAATTCTTCACCTGGCATTGCGTTAAGCGCGACGGCTGACGCTTGAGTAATCACGACCGGCTTGGCCATCGCCATCGCCTCCAGCGCCTTGTTCTGGATGCCGCGCGCCACGCGCATCGGCACGACTGCAACCGTTGCGTGTGAAATATAGGGACGCACGTCTGGAACGGTTCCAGTCACGCTGACACCCTCCAGATAGCTCAGTGCCTGCACTTCTGCCACCGGCCGGGCCCCCACAATACAAAAGCGCACGGTCGGATGCTGGGCTCGAATCAAAGGAAGAATATCTTGGGCAAACCAGATCACTGCATCGATGTTGGGCAAATAATCCATCGCCCCGCTAAAAACGACGACGGGTTCTGAGCCGGTATAGGGTGAAGGCAAATCATGTTCAGGCGAAAAGAAAAGCGTATCCACGCCGTTCTCAGCAGCGATCACCTTGTCTGCGGACTCTGGCGCTAGGCGGCGAAACAGCCCCGCCTCGGCTTCGGTAACAAAAACACTATTCCTCGCCAGCACAGCACTTTCACGTTCAAATGCAAGGAGACGCTTTGCTTCACGCCGGTACAACCAGCGCAAGGGCGCACGGTACCAGCCGCGATCTGCATCGGCATACTGATTCCACTTGGCCGAATCGACATCGACGAAATCAATGACACGTTCGATTTCTGAGTGATGATTGACGTACTGCGCCATCGGTGAAGAAAACACCACGACGCGTTTGATACTCAAACGTTTGCACAACGTATCAATCCATTTTTTCAAACCGGCATCGCGGTAATAGGGCAAAGCCAGCGCCTTGCCTTTCAGCAGTCCCTTTAAGCTGCGCAGTCGTGCTGTTTTCGGATCAAGCCGGGCGAAATGGGTTTCGCCGCACCAAGCTTTCACCACCGGCACATGCTGCCAGTCCTGTTCATCATCGATAAAAGTGCCCAGATGCACGCGATACTGCGTCGTCAGATAACGCAGCAAATGATAAGAACGTACCTTGTCTCCCTTGTTCGGAGGATAGGGCATGCGATGCACGAGAAATAACAGGTCTTCCATTGCGGCTTCTAACCAAGATTCCGGACAATATGGGGTCCGAGATAGTTAGCCACTGGCAGAGGCAAACGCCGCCATAGTGCGATGAAAGCGCGATACTTGGGATTGAGTGGATTATTCTGTGGAACCGCATCGGCCTTGATCAACTGGTAGCCGTAATCGAGCGGCTGCGGCGTGAAGCCCCAGTTCTTTTTGAAATCGTAAGGCCCGGTGTCGAGCTTACTGCGACCGTAATCGAACAGCTTCAGACCACGTTCACAGGAACGGCGCATCAGCTCCCAGTATTTGAAATCATTGGCAGCCAGATCGCGCGCAGCCAGATCGTCACCGGCATAGTAAGGCAGCACTTCGTCACGAAAATAAAAAGTCAGGACGCTACTCAAGGGCTTGCCTTCCGGACTACGCACGGTGAGGACTTCGCAATCCTTACCGAAGGTCTGCTTCAATGCAGCGAAATAACGCTTGGGTAAAGCAGGCGTTCCGTGACGATGAACATTCTCGGCGTAGAGCGCGAAGAAAGTTTCAACGCCATCATCAATCTGGCTGGTCAATCCGGCCTTGATTCCCTTCCGTACCATCGCACGTTGCTTGCGCGGAATGGCGAGCATGTTGGCTTCGACTTCGGGCAGAATTTCTTTGCGAAACGTAAAGTAAATATCCTGCGTGGACCAATCATGACTGTGTGCACGCCGGTTAGAAAGATTACGGCATTCAAGATGCCCGACATCCAGTTTATGCGCCTTGGCAGTTGCCGCGTCGAGCAGTGCTGTTGCAGCGATGTCATCGGTTGCGGCTACGCCAGCATAAACACAAAATGGCAGTGAAATCAGCGCATGACCAAAGAGTCGGCTCTTGACCTGGGCCAAAGGCAAGACCCCGCAGATGTCGCCATCGCGTTCAGCATACAAAAAAAAAGTGCGATGGCCGAAGATCCTCTCCATGATGCCGCGCCAAGCCGCACGATGAAAGAAAGTCGCTTCTGCGCAGCTTTCAACGAAAGCATCCCAGCGCGCGATTTCATTCTGATCTGCACCGAGCGTCTTGATCGTGATGTTGGCAGTCAGGTCGGCCATGAATGGGAGTGCATCGCGCTTCATGCGGCCTGCGCAAAAAAGGCTGGGGCCGGCGCGTTCGCAGTGCTGGTCCGGGTTGATTCGAGAAAAACGCGATCCATCCGGTCCCATTTGAAATCGCTCAAGAGTCGTTCCAGTCGTGGTTGCATGCGATGCAGATTCAGATAGTGCCGGAAACGGGTCTTGAAACCAATGCCTGGAATGCGCGGCTGCGCCGGATCGATTTCCCAAGGATGAAAATAGAACATGCCGGGTTGCGCATCGACCTGATTGACACGCGCGAGAGACCAGCGCGATACAGCATAGGGTAAAAGCCGGAAAAATCCGCCACCAGCAGCCGGCCAATTACGCTCGAATAGTCGCAAGGTGGTTGGTGGAACTTCGATCAGCCGATCAACCGATTGAAAAGAAAAGCGCGGCGCATCAGGCATACCGTAATGGTCGTGACGCACCGGATAGATACTGGAACTGTAGACATAACCTGCATCGCGAATGCAATCCAGTGCCCACAAATTTCCAGTGCCAATCGAAAAACTGGGCGCGCGATAACCTTTGATGCTGACGCCACCAAAGTCTTCGAGTATGGCTTTGGCACGCACGATGTCGGCACTGAATTCTTCCGGCGTTTGTTCGCTCGCGCGCAGATGCGCATAACCATGACTGGCCAGTTCATGACCACCAGACACGATGTCACGCACCATTTGCGGATAACGTTCGGCAATCCAGCCCAGCGTGAAAAAGGTTGCCTTCACATCATGTTTGCGCAGTATTTCCAGAATCACCGCCACGTTACGTTCGACGCGGCAATCCATTTGCTCCCACTCACTGCGCGGGATATGCCCAGCGAATGCCGAGACTTGAAAATAGTCTTCGACATCGATGGTCAGCGCATTGACAATGTTTGATGCTGAGGACTGCATTTCAGGCCGCCTTCAGATTTTTCAGGCCAAGCCATTCACCCAAATGTCGGGCAATGCGTTCGGCAGCATGACCATCCCAGTATTCGGGTGTGCGACCCCGCTTGCCACCGGTTTTCAGTACATCCTCAACAGCCGTCAAAATGTTATGGGCATCCTGACCAACTAAAGTGCTGGTGCCCTGATCAACCGTAATGGGTCGTTCGGTGTTATTGCGCATGGTCAGGCAGGGCACGCCCAAGGCGGTTGTTTCATCCTGCAGGCCGCCCGAATCGGTCAGAACCAGAGTTGCTTCGGCCATCAACCCAAGCATCTCGAAGTAGCCCTGAGGTGGCAGCAGCACAATACGATCCGATTGAATCAGGGACTCCAGACCAAATTCCTGGATTTTCTGTCGTGTGCGCGGGTGCATGGTAAACGCCAGCGGCAGTTGAGATGAAACTTGCTGCAGGACGTCAAGAATGCCACGCAGTATTTGCGGATCATCCACATTCGATGGACGATGCATGGTCACAACGCCATACTGCCCGGCAGTCAGAAAGGCTGGGCTCGCACCGCCGTTACGCAGGGTTTTTTCTGCAGCAACGGCATGCGGCTTGTGGGTCAACAAGGTGTCGATCATGACATTGCCAACGAAGACGATACGTTCATCTGCAATCCCTTCACGACGCAAATTATCGCCAGCAGAACGTTCAGTGGTGTAGAGCAAGTCGGCAATTTGATCCGTCAGAACACGATTGATTTCTTCTGGCATGGTGCGGTCATAACTGCGTAGGCCCGCCTCGACATGAATCACCGGGATATTCTTTTTGGAGGCCACCAATGCGCAAGCAATAGTCGAATTGACATCGCCCACGACAAGAACCGCTGCGGGATCATACTGATCAACCACAGGCTCAAACCGCTTCATGATTTCTGCCGTCTGCATCGCATGACTAGCCGAACCAACCTCAAGATTGACCGTCGGTGCAGGCAAGCCCAGAGCCAAAAAAAACTGGTCGTTCATCGCAGAGTCGTAATGCTGACCGGTATGGATTAGCAATGCCGGGATCGGCGGATGATGCGCTGCCATGGCCTGGATGATCGGCGCCATTTTCATGTAATTGGGTCGTGCGCCCACCACACATAAAATCGGCTTGGGAGTCTGCCCTGCGGGCGTTACTGTTGCGCTCATTGCTGTTGGACTCATTAATCGGCCTTGACCTGTTTGACGCGTGGTCGCTTGGCTTGCTGTAGTTGCTCCAGAACTCTGGACATACTGGCGACAGAATCCTTCAGTAAATTAACCTGTTCGGCCAGCCCATTCAGCAAAATGGTTTCCGTGTTATTGGCAAGAGGGAGTGCAGCCACGTTGGAGGGCATGCCGCCTTCGAAGTAATCCTCCATAGGCTGACTACCTTGAACTGCACTGAGCTCCTTGCCGAACTCGATGAAGACTTCCTGTACATCATCACTGGTCAGATGTGTTTTTTCACCCAGGAAACCCGCGAGCAAAAGCCGGTCACACAAAACATTGATCTGCCGCGGAATGCCCGCAGCAACTTCGTGAATACGTTGATAAGCCGCCGGTTCAAAACTCGGATTGCCATTCCAGCCCACCCGATGCAGGCGATGTTCGATATAAGCCTGTGTTTCTTCGACGTCCAACGGACCCAAGTGGGCCGAAGCGGTGACGCGCTGGCGCAACTGACGCATTTCGGGACGCTGCATCATTTCGCGGAATTCCGGTTGCCCCAGCAACAAACTTTGCAGCAGAGATTTATCGTTATGCTGAAAATTCGACAGCATGCGCAATTCCTCTACCGCTTGAGGCGACAAATTTTGTGCTTCATCGACAACCAGCAAGGCCCGCTTGCCTTCGGCATGCAATCGACGGAAAAAACGCTCAAGACCCATGATCAAGGCAGCCTTATCGGGTAACTCTGGCGCCACACCAAAAAAAGCACCCGCGATCATGCGTAGCATGTCCTGAGAATCGAGCTGCGTGCTAACGATTTGAACCGCGACCAGTTGCTTGGACGGTAACTGCTGCAGAAGATTGCGCACCAGCGTGGTCTTGCCTGCACCCACTTCACCGGTAATGACAATAAAGCCTTCGCCTTGATGAACGCCGTATTTCAAATAAGCCATTGCACGGCTATGGCCGCGACTGCCAAAGAAAAATGCAGGGTCTGGCGTCAGTTGAAAAGGCTTGCCGGTCAAGCCATAAAATGATTCGTACATGATGGAATCCGATCAGGTTAGAGTCAGTGATCAGAACTGCATATGGAGCGATCCGATGATCGCGTTTTCCGTATAACCCGAACCCAGGAAATTACCATCCTGTCGCGTATTGCGAAGTTGTAGCGATGTAGATAGATTACGTTGTATTTGCCGTTGCAGAACAAACGCAAAAATACGTTGACGGCTCTCGTCTGCATTATCCAAAGCCTGACTGCGTGTACGTTGCGCGGACAGTGACGCAGTAGTGCGAGGCCCCATTTGATAGGCCCAAGAGGTCATGAATGATGTGGTACGGAAAGACCGGCTACCCGCAAAGATATCGAGAGGGATCACTTCTTTACTCAACGCTTTCTGTTGGGATCGGTTGAATGTAAAAGTAATCGTATTACGCAATCCGACAAGAGCAAGCGACAAGTCCAGTCTTTTCTGCAAATAAATCTGATTGGTTAGAAAATTGAATTGCTGAAGTTGTCCATTTGGTTGAATGCTCTGTTGCAACAAGGTCGATATGGCTTGATTGCGGGCGACGGGATCGGGATAGCGGCTCACAAATAGCGAATCGAGCAACGCTGCGGTTGAAAAATTGGCAGGCAATGATAATTGCTGAGCACTGGACGTCATATCATTGCTGTATCCGGCACGCCAGATGGTCAGGGGCGTGCGATGGGTGAAGTCGATGTGATCGGTCCTGCCAAAATAATGATGTCCATGCTGAGCATTCAGACTGTTCGTTGGATTGGGCGCCCACTGGAACCCGGCTGTGTAATAACTGCCATCTGAAGATTCGCCGGAGAATGTCACATAGTCATTACGCTCTTGTCCGCCCGTCACAAACAGGGTCAATCTGGAATCAAAAAGATAGGTCAGTGTAACGGACTCATGTTCTGTGCTTTGATCGTTCAGGTTTTTATAATTTGAAGTCTGCTTGTCATAGTTCAAGCTCCACCTGAACTTGCTTCCAAGGCTATCGGACACCGAGGCGTAATAATCATTTGAATTGCTTAAGGTCAGAAAATTACTGTCTGAATCATTACGCGAATACCGATAACCCAACAAATAATTTCCATCACTTCCAAAATGCGAGCGGAAATAGGGATTGAGATTAAGCGTCCGTGTTTCTGCGCGATTGGAAGATCCATTGACGGTATTCGCAGCTTGCGTTTGAAATGGTGACCCATTCTGCTGCGAGATCTGCGCATCTGCATCAAAAAAAAGATGATCGTTGACCAGCTCGGACTTCGCAATTGCTTTCAGTGTATTACGCACAGTGGTGCCATTCGTACCGTTTGCGTAATAGAGCAGTTCCGGGGCATAAAGAAAACTCAGGTCCAGGTGAGCACTCTTACGCCGCAATACTAAGGATGGGCTAATAGTAGTGACCCAATCAGAACGCTCCTGACCAGCAGGGGACAGATTAATATTGTCCGAATAGGTCTCGGTTAGAGTCAGTGCCGGTTCAAATTTCCAGGGAATGGTTCCGCCCGAAGCGGTTTGAGCGAATGCGACGCTTGCATGATTGAATAACACAAGCCCAGCCAAACTGAGACCGATATTGCGATGACACTTACCCAGCCGACGCCGACCCAACACGTTAATACCCATAGTAGCCGTATTCACCCACTTGAGAGTACTTAGCCTTATTGAGGATGGTACCAATCACCTCACAGGATTCAATCGCAGCCAAAGCCTCTTGTACTGATGCATGGGTCGTGCTTTCTGAAGCAACAACCAAGACAATCTGTCCCATCTTGGCGGCAAGCGTACGCGATTCTGTCGTGACGAGAAGGGGTGGTGAATCGAAAACAACGATACGGTCGGAGTAGCGCGTACTTAACTGATTCAGGATATCCGACATGGCTTCGCTGGCCAGCAATTCAGTAGACCGGGCATGGGTGCGGCCCGCAGGTAAGATCGTCAGTTTTTCGACATTGGTCTTTACCATTACATCGCCCAGATCAATACTGGGATCGAGCAGTACATCCATCAAACCAGCCTCAAAATTCACGCCCAACTGGGTGGGTACCGAAGGCCGGGCTACGTCAGCATCGACCAGCAATACGGTATGGTCCAATTCCATCGCAATACTCATGGCCAAATTCACTGCGCAGAAGGTCTTGCCTTCGCGAGGGAAGGCACTGGTCACCATGATCAGATTGCCGTTTTTAACCGGCGCAGCGCCTTGTCCAAAAGCATTTTTGATCAAAGGCCGCTTGATCATGCGGAACTCTTCGGCAATCGGGGTCTTGCTGGCATCCGGTGTAATCATGCCGAGCGAACGCAATCGATCCAGATCGATTTCAACCGTCTTTCGGCTCGCTCCGGCAGAGCCGTTATCGCCACTCTCTGTGCCTGACCCTTTACTGTTGGGTAACTTAATGGCCTCAGGAGATGAAAGCCGATCTTCCTGATGAATCCGCTCAATCGCATCTTCAATCAAACGATCCGTACGAGACAACCCTCCCATACTTCCACTCCGCGCCCCCAAATCGGGCAACACTGACGGCTGCTCACGATCCAGCTTCTCAATCGCTCGTTCAATAAGACTCAAAATAACCTCCCCGAACCAAACTGAGCAGCACGAATTGTGAAGAACGCCAGCCAGACTCCGTATGCACCCACCAAGCCACTCAAGCCAACCGAAAAGGCAGTCAATTGACGTCGTCTTTGTTGAATTTGATCAGGGGTCCAGATCATGGCAACAGCCCCGAGAACAGGCAAACCGGTAATCTCACGCAACATCTTGCGGTCAGAGACAGTCGGTTTAATCTGACTTAAGAGGAAAGCAACAGCCAATCCGCCCCCCAACGAGCCAAGGAAAACCAGGGACATCAGTAACATGCGATTAGGCGCTACCGGAACCGGATCGACACGCGGCGGATCCACCACCCGGAACTCAACAGCCCCAGCATTCGAGTCCATTTCGCTCGACATTTGAGCCGATTCACGACTCGCCAATAACTTTTCATAGTTGGCCTTGTTGATCGCATAGTCACGATTCAATTGCTGATAATCGGCCTCAACTTTGGGAACCGAGACTGCAGCATTTTTAAGTTGCTGATAGCGGGCTTCGTAAGAGCCAACGCGCGCGCGTAGAGACGCAACTTCAGCATCGCGCTGAGCAACTTGAATTTGAATTTGTTGATAAACGGGATTGCCCCCCAGACCAGATTTGGCAATTGCCGGAGTTGTTTTGGCGCGGGCCGCCATTTCCTTTTTTTTCTGTTGCTCCAAATCTGCAATGATCCGTTTAGTCCCCACTATATCCGGATGTTGTTCCGTGTATTGCAGTCGCAATTCATCCAGCTTTTGTTTCAAATTTGCGATTCGAGAGTCAATTTCAGGGGATGAACCCTGGTTATCGCCATCGCCCAAAAATACGGGTTCTTCACCAACCATTTGCCGCTTCAATGCATCGCGCGCGTTCTCGGCTTCGCTCAGACTCAGACGAGCCTGGGCAAGCTCGGTCGCCGCCTCACTCATTTGAGTGTAGTAATCCTTACCGGAACCCGGCATGGTGCCCATATTATGAATTTTGAAATCTTTTAAGGCGTTTTCAGCCGCCTCAAGTTTTTGTTCATAAGCCTTGATCTGGTCATCCAGAAAACTTTTTGCCGTATCGGTATCTTTGCGATTACTACCCAGATTTGATTCGACAAAAATGGTCAAAAGCGACTGAACAATTTTCTTTGCCGTCTCCGGCTTTGAGTCCTTTAAAGAAATGCTGTACAGATTAATGCCACCTGTATTTTGTAACTCAATCTTACGGGTGAGGGAATCAATCAGTGCTTCTTTTTGTTCCGGTGTCTTAACCTGAAGATCAAGATCAGACATGCTGACCACTTTTTCGATATTGGGTCGGCTGATCAGCGTACGACTCATGATCATGATTTGCTGGTCAGTATTCAACTCCACCGCGAGCCCCGACATCAAAGGCCGAAGAATGGACTGCGTATCAACATAAACGCGTGCAGTAGCCTGGTATTGATCGGGCATCAAATAAACCGCAATCGCCCCAACAATCACAACGATCCAGGCCACCACCAGCCCTACCCAACGATGGAGCCACACATCGCGCAAGACGCGTCGAATTTTTTCTAAGATTTCATTCATGTTTGCAACACAGCCTATACAGACCTACAAGTAAAGCAAGACCGGTTGTACCGGCCTCGAACACCACTGACTGATAATCAGAAATAGCTTTCTGGAATAATCAGGACATCACCAGGACGCAATTCGACATTTGCGCTCACATCGCCCTTGCGCAGAAGATCATCCAGTCGAACACCATATTGCTTGTTGCCTTCACGCGTACGCAAAATAATGGCGCGATTACCAGAAGCAAAATCGGTCAGGCCTCCCACTGCAATCATCACATCCAAAACCGACATATTTTGCCGATAGGGCAAAGTCTGCGGCTTTACGGCCTGACCGATCACCCGAATTTGCTCACTGTAGGGTCCGACGAATCCAGTGACAATGACCGTCACAATTGGATCTTGTATGTATTTGGACAAAGCTTTTTCAATTTCGCGCGCCAATTGTGTTGATGTCTTGCCAGCAGCTACCAAATCTTCAACGAGCGGGGTGGTGATTTTTCCATCGGGCCGAACAGGAACGCCCGTCGACAATTCCGGATTGCGCCAGACGACAATACTTAGCGAATCCCCCGGGCCCACCAGATAGCCATAATCAGGATTCGCAGCCAATTCAGGCGCAGGCGGGACATTAGATGCACATCCCGTCAGCATAAAAAGCGCAATCAAAGCGCTTCCCCAAAATCCCCTGCACTCAAAGACCGCCTTAAGTTTAGTCGCCCACATTTTTGTTCTCCATTAACAAGGACTGTGACTGATCGCCACCCATAATTCCGAAAATCTCAGCTACGACCCAGAACTAAGCACGAAGACCCAAGTCAACCTTGCCTATCGAATCGGCCATAGAGACCCAAACTTTACATCCTAACTGCAAAAAATATGCCGTCACTTGCCAAAAGCTTTGTTCGCTACCGGTTAAAAGAACACATGAAGCGAACCTTTCCTACAATATGCTGCCACTTAAATACCCTGCCCGATCACCATTTGTCCTACAAATTATTCATCAACGGATCCCACAGGGGTTTATTTAACGCCCTAACATACGATCAAGCAATATTAGAACATTGCAATCAAACCATCGCTATTCTTGGATATGATTGATTGCCATTTTTTGTCAGTTGTTACTGAAAATTATTCGTTCGAACGACACAAAATGGTCTGGCTTTTTGAAAATTCATCCAGCCATTGATGAATTTTCATCAATAAGCCTCTAAATAACAGCCCATAAAATCCGATCAAAGCTTAACCCATCTTTTTTACGCGAATGCGCAAAAAAACTTAGGCATGATTCTTGAACTAAACCCTTAAAGGAGATGGTTGCCACTGGTTGCAATTATCCCGCACGAAATATTTTTACCTACTTCTAACGTGATTCGCATATTTAGTCATTACATCTCTGTTCGCATTATTTTCGCCATGTTGATCGAAGGCACGCTGTTGTTTGTGTCGACGTTCCTCGGCATCAGCCTGCGTTTCTTGTCCGTTCCAGAGATTTCTCTTCCACACATTGTTCCCACAGCTTTGCTGTTTACTTTACTCATGATCGTCTCGATGAGCGCGGTTGGTCTTTACCATAATGATCACCGTGAATCATTGCGCGTGACCGTGCACAAGATTGCCATCGCCTTTGGGCTTGGCGTTCCGGTCATGAGTTTACTGTTCTATTTGATCCCGGATACCTATGTTGGACGCGGCGTTTTTGCGCTCGCATCATTGATTGCGTTTCTCAGCATTCTACTGACACATATTTTATTTTTTCACTGGACCTCACTCGGCGTCATCAAGCGCCGCATTCTCTTGCTTGGCGGCGGTCAGGATGCTCAAACCATCGTTGATATTTTTGAGCAAGATAAAAAGCACGCGATTGATATCGTTGGAATACAGCCGCTACAAGGACAGCAGATTGTGGTTAATTCCAAGCGGATTTTGCCGATCGACATGAGCATTAATGAAGCCGTCAAACGCTATGATGTTCATGAAATCATCATTACCACACGCGAACAGCGCGGCGGGGTTCTGCCTTTGCGTCAATTGCTCGATTGCAAATTGCGCGGCATACAGGTGGTCGATCTTTCAACTTTTTTTGAGCGTGAACTCGGCCAGATCCGACTCGAAACATTAAAAGCCAGCTGGCTGATTTTTGGTGATGGCTGCCGCCAAGGCCTGGTACGAGAAACCGTCAAACGTGTTTTTGACCTGGTCGTCAGTTCTACACTCTTGCTGCTGACACTGCCAATTACCATTACGACGGCTTTTTTAATCGCAATGGAAGGTGGCGGCTCGATTTTCTATCGGCAGGAACGTGTCGGGCTGGGTGGACGCATTTTTGAAGTCCTAAAATTTCGCAGTATGCGCAGTGACGCTGAACGGGATGGCAAGCCTCAATGGGCCAGCAGTAATGACAGCCGGGTTACGCCAATAGGACGTTTTATCCGGCGATCACGGATTGATGAAATACCGCAGATCATCAATGTGCTGCGCGGGGAAATGAGTTTTGTCGGCCCACGTCCTGAGCGCCCGTTTTTCGTTCAACAACTCGCTCAGGAAATTCCATTCTATGCCGCTCGTCACAGCGTCAAACCTGGAATTACTGGCTGGGCCCAGGTACGCTATCCCTATGGCGCCTCACTAGATGATGCCGTACAAAAGCTTCAGTACGATCTGTACTATGTAAAAAACCATACACTTTTTCTTGATTTGCTCGTGCTGATCGAAACTGTACAGGTCGTGCTTTGGGGCAAAGGCGCGAGATAGTCGCGGGCCTCTACGATCCCACCTGATTCATCAAGATATTTCTCGCTTTGCGGGTACCCACGTATCGCAATACCAGCCAGACTTGTGTGACTAGACCGAATCGACCTCAAACAGGCACAATCTCCTGATGCCCGTCACATCCCAAATCGGTTTCTGGAGTTACAGCGCCGCTACGCTGGCGTTCATCGTTCTCGGCTTATTGCTGGCCATTTCATGGCGGGGGCGACTGGCCGGTGGCCTACTGACCAGCACCGCCATCATCAATGCTTGTTGGGCGGCGACGGTCGCCGTCACCACTCAAATCAGCATATACGGGGCGTTCTACTCAAACATTTTTGAATTGTTTCGTAGCGGCTGTTGGTTTGCTTTTCTTGGTTCACTGTTGTTGAAAAAAAATACAGATGCATCAGGGACTACTCCCTCCATTTCTCGAAGTATTTTCTGGATTGGCGGACTCTTTCTATTGCTTGGATTATTGCTGGAATGGCCACAACAATGGCTCTCAGCTTCGACTGTTGTCGCACTGTTCTTTGGCACGCGAGTCGTATTGGCCATTATCGGACTCATCCTGATCGAACATCTCTACCGTAACGTTTCCGTAGAACACAGGTGGACCATCAAGTTTCTTTGTCTCGGTATTGGAGCAATGTTTGCCTATGACCTTGTGCTCTACTCAGATGCCATGCTGTTTCATCAGATTGATCAAGAATTATGGAACGGGCGAGGTATTGCCAACGTGCTCATCGTACCCTTGATCGCCATTTCTGCTGCACGCAATCCAGAATGGTCTCTTGATATTGCCATCTCGAGACGAGTCGTATTTCAATCCAGCGCCCTGCTGGGTGCCGGCACCTACTTACTGATCATCGCCGGCGCTGGTTATTACATGCGCTACTTCGGAGGCAGTTGGGGCGGCGTCATTCAGGCCGTCATCCTGTTTGCAGGCATTGTTGGATTGTTTGTGCTGGCCCTATCTGGGTCACTTCGAGCCAAGCTCAGAGTATTTGTCAATAAAAACTTTTTTAGTTATCGCTACGATTATCGCGAGGAATGGCTCCGCATCACACAAGAACTTTCATTCAATACATCGGCCGAGAATTTCGGTCAACGGGCCATTCATGCCTTGGCTAATTTAGTCGAAAGTCGGGGAGGTGGCTTGTGGTTGCAACAAGAAGATCATGACTATCAACGCATCGCGCACTGGGATGCCCCGACCCTGCTTGGAACAGAATCAGCCAACAGCGGGCTGGTGCAATTTCTTTCAGATCGGCAATGGGTCATCAATCTCCAGGAATACCGGAAAGCATCCCATCCTTATGGCGAACTCGTGCTTCCGGAATGGCTCACTGCTGATCGGAAAACCTGGCTCGTCGTTCCCCTCATGTTTCAGGATCGTATGCTCGGTTTTGTAGTTTTAATCGAACCACGTACGCCTCTGGTGATTGATTGGGAAATCAATGATCTTCTCAAAACTGCAGGCCGACAGATTGCAAGTTATCTGGCGCAAATTCATGCGTCTCAGGCTCTTTTGGTGGCACGTCAATTCGAATCGTTCAATCGCATGTCGGCATTTGTTGTGCACGATCTGAAAAACCTGGTGGCGCAACTTTCATTACTCGTGACGAATGCGAGTAAACACCGGAATAATCCAGAATTTCAGCAAGACATGATTGAAACGGTTCAGAATGCATCAGAAAAAATGAAACGACTGCTAGGGCAGCTTAGGGTCGGCGCCACACCCGTTGAACAGGCCGTCATGGTTAACTTGAATGAAGTGGCGCAAAGTGCCGTCGCAAGTAAAGCTCCGCTGATTCCTGCTCCAGTATTGATCGAACAACAACCTGCGGTCCATACGCTTGCGCATCGCGAACGCTTGGAACGCGTCATTGGTCATTTGCTGCAGAATGCGGCTGAAGCAACGACGCAATCGGGTCAAATCTGGTTGCACATCAAAACCGAAAATGATTCTGCCATAATTGAAGTCCAAGATACCGGTGTCGGAATGAGCCCAGAATTTATACAGCAGCGCCTTTTCCGCCCGTTTGAATCCACCAAACAAAATGGTATGGGAATAGGCATCTATGAAAGCCGCGAATACGTACGTGAACTAGGGGGTCAACTGGATGTCACCAGCCGTGAAGGTGAAGGGAGTTGTTTCCGTATTTCATTGCCGCTGATCCAGTCGATTACCCATTCATGAAATTTCTATGAGCGAAACCAAGCCCTGCTTGCTGGTTGTTGAAGACGATCCGGGCATTCAAAAACAAATGCGCTGGAGCTTCGACCAATACGAAGTCCTGCTGGCGAATGATTGCGATAGTGCAATGACGCAGTTGCGCCGTCATGAACCGGCTGTAGCTACTGTAGATTTGGGGCTCCCTCCCGATTCTGACGGTACCAGTGAGGGCTTTCGAGTCGTCGAAGAAATTCTTTCGGTTGCTCCCGATACCAAAATCATTGTTCTGACCGGTCAGCATGATCGTAACAATGCGATCAAGGCAATTGGTCTGGGTGCTTATGATTTCTACCAGAAACCCTTCGAGCCTGATGTACTGGCATTGGTCATTGAGCGCGCCTTCCGTTTACATGATCTTCAGCACGAGAACCGACGTCTCCAGAAAACCCAGATTGACTCCCCACTGGCCAGCCTGATTACTCGCGACCCCGGCATGCTGCGCGTATGCCGCAACATCGAGCGGCTGGCCCCCATGAACGTCAGTGTACTTTTGCTGGGAGAAAGCGGGACCGGCAAGGAGTTGCTCGCGCGAGGCTTGCACGATCTTTCCAATCGCCGTGACAAACGCTTTGTCGCAATCAATTGTGCGGCCATTCCTGAAAATTTATTGGAAAGTGAATTGTTCGGCTATGAACGTGGCGCATTCACCGGGGCCTCGAAACAAACCCTGGGCAAGATCGAGCATGCCCACGGCGGCACTTTATTTCTTGATGAAATTGGTGATCTGCCCTTCGCCTTGCAAGCCAAACTGCTACGTTTCTTGCAAGAGCGCGTGATCGAACGCATCGGTGGTCGGGAAGAAATCCCGGTGGATGTGCGCATCGTCTGCGCCACCCATCAAAATCTGAAAGAACAGATCAAATCTGGAAAATTCCGGGAAGACTTGTTCTATCGCCTTTCCGAGATTGCGGTCGATATTCCACCCTTGCGTGAGCGCAAAGGGGACGCCAGTTTGCTGGCGCGTTTCCTGGTCAATCGTTTCGCCCATAGCCAGGGGAGAGATAACCTTGCCTTGAATGAAGATGCTTTAAGAGCTATCGACAGCTACGACTGGCCAGGCAATGTCCGCGAGATGGAAAACTGTCTTAAACGCGCCGTCATCATGGCCGATGGGGTACGCATCAGTGCAGACGAGTTAGGCCTTGAAGTTGGCGAATACCGGCCACGGATACTGAACCTTCGTCAGATTCGTGATGAGGCCGAGCGTAATGCCGTTATTCAGGCTCTTGGCGAAGCAGAAGGAAACATCGCCCGCGCGGCCGAGTTACTCGGTGTCAGTCGACCCACACTATATGACCTGATGCGCCGCCTTGATGTCAAGTAAAACACAGCATTAGAAATGCAGGAATTGAATCCGGAGAAAAAAATGAGCCCAACATTAGGAAAAAATTCCTTGAGTCGTCATATCACCATCCTGATCGCCAGTCTTCTGATTGCTGGATGCGGTACCAATAGCGACCCTCTCGCTTCCCTGGCAAAGGCGAAGCAGTATCTGGAACAAAAGAATCCAAGTGCAGCCATCATTGAATTGAAAAATGCCTTACAAAAAAATTCTGATTTGGGTGAAGCCCGTTTCCTTCTGGGCAAGACTTACCTGGAAGATGGTCAAGCCGCAGCAGCAGAGATCGAATTGCGTAAGGCCCTCACTCTTAAATTCGACGCGAACCAAACGGTTCCTCTTATCGCTAGCAGCCTGTTGAACCAGGGTAAATCGGACGTGTTAATCACCGAGTTTGAGAAGCAGAAATTACCATCCAGCAATGCGCAGGCAGAACTATTAAGTGTAGTCGGGCTGGCTTATCTGAGCAGGGGTAAGCTGGAGCAAGCTCAGGAAAACTTCTCCGAAGCACAGAAAAATGATCCGGATTCCGCAGCAGCATTTCTTGGCGAAGCCCGCGTCCATGCTGCCACGAAGGAATTCAGTACCGCAGAATCACTAGCCGATAAGGCACTGGAAAAGGCACCCAAGTATCTTCCAGCCTTGATGTTCAAAGGCGATTTGTATCGCGCCCAAAACCAGTTTGACAAAGCCATCACAGCTTATGAACAAGTGATAGCAGATCAACCCAAATACATCAATGCCCGGTTAAATCTCGCCAACACCTACCTGGCGGCCGGAAAAATTGATAAGGCTCGCAGTCAAATCGAAGAGCTAAAGAAACTGGCCCCCAAACATCCAGGTGTCAGTTATTTTGAGGCCTACATTGCGTTTAATGACAAGCAGTATGAAAAGGCTGATGAGGCTGCCCAACGAACGCTGGTTGCCACTCCCAACAACACACAAGTTTTGCTGCTTGCGGCTACGCTGGAAATGTTGCTCAATCGACCTGCACAGAGTGAGCAACATTTTAGAAAGGCGCTCGGGCAATCACCTGGAAATTTATTTGCCCTCAAAAGTTTGGTTCGTCTGTATATTCTACAAAAAGATCCGCTCAAAGCTGAAGAAGCTTTACGGTCTGCCATCAAAATCGCCCCTAATGATGCAATATTGTTATCTTTGGCTGGCGAGATTGCATTGGCAAAAGGAGAGTTCAATCAGGCCTCAGCTTATTTGAATCAGGCCACCCAAATCAGTCCTAAAAATTCGCAAGTGCTGACTCAAAGTGCAATTGCACAGTTTGCTCAGGGTAATAATGAATACGCGATAGCGCAATTAGAGTCGGCGTCCAAGCTCGATAACAACAATACCCAGCCGGATTTACTGCTGGTGTTGGCGCATCTGGAACGTCAGGAATACGACAAGGCTCTCGAGTCTTGGGCCTCTCTGCAAAAGAGGCAATCAGAGAACCCTCTGATTTATAACCTGCAAGCGGCTATATTTTTGGCCAAAAAAGATACGAACAATGCACGCCAGGCACTTGAACATACGCTCCAGCTTCAACCCACCAATTTTGCGGCTGCGTCAAAGCTGGCTGAACTTGATATCGCAGACAAGAGGCTGGACTCGGCAAAACAACGGTTTCATTCGATTCTTGCAAAAGACAAGAACAATCTTTCAGGGCTGCTTGCTCTGGCCAGTCTGGAACAATCAACTGGCGCACCACCAAATGACGTATTGAAGTTGCTAAATCAAGCCAAAGAGGGCAATCCAGATAGCGCCCAACCCGTGTTGGCATTGGTCAAATTTCATCTCGATGCGAACGATCCCAAACAGGCACTCGCGGTCATCCAGCAAGCGCTGGCAGCAGCACCGAAAAATCAGCAGTTACTCGATACAGCCGGAATGGTGCAGTTACGAGCCGGCGAAAACATAGAGGCGATTGCAACCTATACGAAACTAGTTGAAGACAATCCAGGACAAGCAAATTTCCTGCTGCGCCTGGGACAAGCACAAGCCATTTCAGGAAGAATCGAGGCGGCAAAATTGTCGATGTCAAAAGCGGTGCAACTCAGTCCCGATACGCCCGAAGTACAAGTCATGGCAGTCAATTCTTTTTTGCAAGTTGGCAAACCCGATGATGCGCTCAAAATGGTGGAGCAAATCCGCAAGCTCTCTCCAAAATCTGAAAATCTCAATCATCTGGAAGGCGATGTCTGGATGGCAAAACGAGACTACCCTGCCGCGATTGCTTCTTACAAAAAAGCCCTGTCCGCAGGCGGAACGAATGGCTTGCTCATTAAGACCCACCTGGCCCTACTCCAAGCGAAAAAAAAGGAGGAAGCAGATCTAATGCTGAGCAATTGGCTCAAATCGCACCCTGATGATGTTGCGATTCAAATTTATTCGGCTGAAAACGATATGCGTGCCGGTGACTATAAAAAATCCATAGCGAAATTTAATAGTTTATTGGCACGTCAACCCGACAACCCACGTCTACTGAACAATATGGCTTGGGTCAGCCAGCAAGCCAAGGATCCAAAGGCACTTGTATTCGCTCAAAAGGCCTACGCCATAGCCCCGCAAAACCCGGGAATAGCCGATACGCTTGGATGGATTCTGGTGGATCAAGGTCAGCTTAAACAAGGGATTGAGTTACTTGAAAAAACACTGAAACAGTTTCCCAATGAATCTTATCTGAAGCTGCATCTGGCTAAAGCATTAATCAAGGATGGCCGCAAGGATGCGGCACGTCCTTACCTGCAAGGGCTTACCAAAACGGATAGCAATTCTGCATTCGGCAAGGAATCTGCAGAATTGTTAAATAGCCTTTGATTTTCGGTAACGAACACGGCCTACATCAAACCGAGCCCAAGGATAGGCCTGATCGGGGTATTCAAGAGGACAACATGCGCAAAGTCACACTCACATCACCATTAAGAAACAGCACACTCATTTTCAGTCTTGCTATCAGTATTTTGGTGGCCGCATGTGGTGCAAAAGATAAAGATAATGGAGAAGCTTCACTACAAAAAGCGAAAGAGTATCTGGCGCAAAAAAATCAATTGGCAGCAGCCACTATTGAAATCAAGAATGCCTTGCAAAAGAATCCTGATCTCGCTGAAGCGCGGTATCTCTTGGGAAAATCCTATCTGGATCAAGGGGATGCCAAGGCCGCCGAATTTGAATTGCGCCGTGCATTCACTCAGAAATTTGACCCGGATAAAGTGGTTCCGGCTCTCGTCAAAAGTCTATTGGCCCAGTCCGAACCAGAAAAAGTACTTCTTGAATTTGAAGGTTACAAGCTTCAATCCAAAGCGGCGCAGGCAGAGCTTCTGCATGGGCTAGGTTTGGCTTACATGGGAGCAAAAAAACCAGAAAAAGCGATTGAGGCATTTCAGGAGGCGCAAAGCATTATTCCTGATTACGCACCTGCTGTACTTGGGGAGGCCATGGTGATTGCCAGCAATGGCGACTACAAAGGCAGCCTTGATAAAGTTAACAGCGTCCTCGTCAAATCTCCAGCAAATATTGAAGCACTGATGCTGAAAGGTGATCTGTACCGCTCACAAAATCAGCTAGAACCGGCAATTGCTGCATATCAGGAGATCGTTACCCAGAACCCCAATCATTTCGGTGCACACTTCAACCTTCTCACCACCTATGTCAGTGTTGCTAATTTCGAGGCTGCCGGCAAGCAAGTCGAGACATTAAAAAAACTCTCGCCAAAACATCCAAGTGTGAACTATTTTGAAGCGCTGATCGCATATCACGACAAGCACTTCGATAAGGCCTCAGAAGCCATTCAACAGACATTGGCTGCCGACCCCAACTATTGGCAAGGTTTGCTGTTGGCTGGCCTAATTGAAATGGCCAACAATCAGCCCGCACAGAGTGAAACACATCTAAAACTCGCCCTCAGCAAAACACCGGGTCATTTGTTTACGCGCAAGACACTGGCCCGGCTCTATCTCCAGCAAAAGGAGCCTCTCAAGGCTGAAGAAGTCCTCCGCCCCGCATTGGACAAATGGCCTGAAGATGCCGAACTGCTGAATCTTTCTGGCGATATTGCCGTTGCAAAAAGTGACTTAACATTAGCGTCCGATTTTTATGCAAAAGCAACAAAGGCCAATCCAAAAAGTACTTATGCCATAACCCAGAATGCCTTGCTCAAACTTGGCAAGGGCGACGATGAGCATGCCATTGCCAGTCTTGAAGCAGCCTCGAAATCAGACCCTAACAATTCACGGGCCGATCTGGCTCTGGTTCTCACGCACCTGAAAAATAAGCAATATGACAAAGCTTTCCAGGCATGGCGCACACTGGAAACGAGACAACCAAATAGTCCGCTCATCTACAATCTGCAAGCTGCAATATTGTTGGGCAAGAAAGACCCAGTGAATGCGCGCAAGGCACTTGATCGCGCACTCTCAATTGATCCAACTTATTTCCCTGCTGCGGCCAACTTGGCCAATCTTGACATTCAAGACGGCAAGATTGATGCGGCCAAGCAACGCTATCGCTCGTTGATCGAAAAAAACAAGAATCACTTGCATGCACTGCTGGCATTAGCCAGCTTGGAAGAAAGTACGGGTGCCAGTAAATCGACCGTGCTCGATCTTCTAAACCAGGCTGTGCAAGCTAATCCTAACCGCACGCAACCCGTGTTGGCATTGGCAAACTATCAGGTCCAGATCGGCGATAACAAGCAGGCTCTTGCTGCAATCAAAAACGCCTTGATTGCCAATCCCAAAGATCTTCAATTGCTGGACACGGCCGGGATGCTTCATTTGCGCCTAGGTGAAGCAGATCAGGCGAGCACTATTTTTTCAGAATTAGTGAAGAACAATCCCTCAGAGCCCGTCTTTCTATTGCATTTAAGCACCGCGCAAGTCTCAGCGGGAAAAGTTGAGGCTGCTCATCAGTCAATTGCAAAAGCTTTGAAATTGAATCCGGATTCACTCAATTTGCAGCAAAACGCTGTTGGGCTTTTCTTGCAAGCAGGCAAACCTGACGATGCACTGATCGTTCTGAATGAAATTCGCAAGCAGTCCCCAAAATCACCCTTACTCACAGAATTGGAGGCAAATATCCTGCTGAGCAAGGGCGACTATGCTGGTGCCGCAGGCATTTACAAGAAGATATTCACCGCCTCCCCAAGAATAGAAGCCATGACCAAGCTCCATCAAGCTTTGATTTTGGCGGGTAACCGTAGCGAAGCCGATACACTCTTGAACAACTGGATAAAAAATCATCCAGATGATGGAGTGGCACAACTCTACTCAGCAAATCTGTCACTCGTGGAGAAAAACTACGCCAAGGCCGACGAACAATTGCGTTCTCTGTTAAAACGGGAACCCAATAACGTTGTTGTTCTGAACAACCTGGCCTGGACCGGTTTCCAACTCAAGGACCCCAAAGCCATAGAGTATGCGGAGAAAGCTTACACTCTTGCTCCAAACAGTAATGCAGTCATAGATACGCTTGGCTGGATCCTGGTGGAGCAGGGCCAAATTAAACGGGGGGTAGAGCTACTCCAAAAGGCTGTCGGTCTCGCCCCGCAGAGTTGGGATATCCGCCTGCATCTAGCCAAAGCACTGATCAAAGATGGCCGCAAAGACGCGGCACGCGAACATCTTCAGGCCATTGTCAAAGCGGCGGCCAATTCTCCGTCAGGTAAGGAATCTGCTCAGTTGCTGACCGGTCTCTAAACTGCATGGCCGTCCTCATGCGGCTTCTTTCCCAAAAGTGTCCTGATAAATAAGACGCGATTATCGGTGCGTATCAGCGTTGACAAGTTGAGCCGCTATAATTCAAGCCTCATTATCGACTCGCGCTACGCAGAGGTTTTGCAAGTCCGCAATTAATCTCTGCTTGTCGTCTTTCTTATGCAGTTTCTGACCGTCGGCATCAATTACACGACCGCGCCTCTTGCTTTGCGCGAGCGAGTTGCATTCCCAGCCGATCAGATTGCTGCTGCGCTGCAGTCTTTGCGTCAGTTCATGGCGAACCAGGGCGGCTTGAATCTGGCCGAATGCGCAATCCTTTCGACTTGCAATCGCACTGAAATCTATTGCGCGGTCGAACAACGTGTCGACGAGATCGAACCCGCGATTCAACATTGGCTGGCACAGCATCAAGGACTCGCGCTCGAACAATTGGCACCGCATCTCTATGGCTTGCGCCAGACGGATGCGGTTCGTCACACTTTTCGCGTGGCTTCAGGTCTGGATTCCATGGTGCTCGGCGAGCCCCAAATTCTGGGTCAACTGAAAGATGCGGTGCGCGACGCTGAGGGTGCCGATGCGCTCGGAACGATGTTGCACCAACTGTTTCAACGTAGTTTCTCGGTCGCCAAGGATGTGCGCAGCAAGACCGATATTGGTGGTGCCAGCGTTTCGATGGCCGCTGCGGCCGTGCGCTTATCACAGCGCATTTTTGAACGCGTCGCCGATCAGCATCTGCTATTCATTGGCGCGGGTGAAATGATCGAACTCTGCGCGACGCACTTCGCTGCCCAGAAGCCCCGCAGCATCACGATGGCCAATCGCACCATCGAGCGCGGCCAGGCGCTGGCTCAACAATTCGGCGCCCAAACCATTCGTCTGGCCGAACTGCCGGAACAACTGGCTCGCTTCGACATCGTCGTCTCCTGCACAGCAGCGTCATTGCCGATTATTGGACTGGGGATGGTCGAACGAGCCATCAAGCAACGCCGCCACAAGCCCATGTTCATGGTTGATCTGGCCGTGCCGCGTGACATCGAAGTTGAAGCCGGGCAACTCGACGATGTTTTTCTTTACACCGTTGACGACCTTGGCAAGATCATCGCAGCCGGAATGGAAAATCGCCAGGCCGCAGCGGCCGATGCCGAAATCATGATTAGCAAACAGGTCGATCAGTTCATGCGCTGGCTGGAATCACGCAGCACGGTGCCCGCCATTCGGAGTTTGCATGACAGTGGCGAAGCGATTCGCCAGACAGAGTTGGACCGTGCGAAAAAAATGCTGGCGCAAGGTGCCGATCCAGCCCAGGTGCTCGAAGCTTTTTCCCAAAGCCTGACCAACAAATTTCTGCATGGCCCCACCCAGCTTCTGCATAGTGCACCCGATGACGTGCGCGCACACCTGCTCGACTATCTTCCCAATCTCTTCAAAATTAACAAGAACAAATGAAACCCAGCTTGATCGCAAAACTCGATCAGCTGACGATGCGCCTCAGAGAACTCGATCGGCTACTCGGCGATCCGCACGTCACCGACAACATCGACCACTACCGCAAATTGACGCGCGAGCACGCTGACCTGTCGCCTTTGGTCGAGCAATACGGGCTGTATCAGAACGCCTTGAACGACGAAGCCGCTGCGCGTGACATGCTCAGCGATGCAAGCATGAAAGTCTTTGCGGAAGAGGAATTGCAAAGTGCGCAACAGCGCATGCAGCTTTTGGAAATCGAACTGCAAAAACTGTTGTTACCCAAAGATCCGGACGACGAGCGCAATACCTTTCTCGAAATCCGGGCCGGGACCGGCGGCGATGAATCCGCTTTATTTGCCGGCGATCTGCTACGCATGTATACGCGTTATGCCGAACGCCAGCGCTGGCAGGTCGAACTGATTTCGGCCTCGCATTCTGAAGTCGGCGGCTACAAGGAAGTCATCTGTCGCATCGTCGGTCAGGGTGTTTACAGCAAGCTCAAGTTCGAGTCGGGTGGCCATCGCGTCCAGCGCGTGCCGCAAACCGAAACCCAGGGTCGCATCCACACCTCGGCCTGCACCGTGGCGGTGATGCCGGAAGCCGATGAAATCGAGGAAGTGAACATTCGTCCCGATGAGATTCGCATTGACACCTTCCGCGCCTCCGGCGCGGGCGGACAACACATCAACAAGACCGATTCGGCCGTGCGCATCACTCACTTGCCAACCGGCATCGTCGTCGAATGCCAGGACGACCGTAGCCAGCACAAGAATAAGGCGCAGGCAATGAAAGTGTTGGCCGCACGCATTCACGACCAGCAATTAGGTGCCCAACAATCCCAGGAAGCCGCAACGCGCAAAAGCCTTATTGGATCCGGTGACCGCAGTGAACGCATTCGCACTTACAACTTTCCACAAGGCCGCATCACCGACCATCGCATTAATCTCACGCTGTACAAGATCGACGCCATCATGGACGGCGACCTCGACGAGCTGACCGGTGCACTGATTGCCGAGCATCAAGCGGAATTGTTGGCCACATTATCTGAGACTTGATTCAAAATTGAGTGTCGCTTTCTTTTACGCTTCTTTTTTAAAACAGGAAAAATATTAAAAATTAAAATTTAAGTCCTTGATAAAAATAGGAATAACTTACTGGCACAGTATATGCTTAGTACCTACGTGTGGTTATTGGATTCGATAAAATACCTGTCAACGTTCACTACTAGGGAAGACAAAAATGAAGCTCAAATTATTTTCAACTATAGCTGCCGCTGCAAGCACAGCTTTATTCAGCATCTCTGCTTATGCAGGGCCGTTTATTCTGTCAGGTACAGATGCCGACGATCATGGATCCGCAACCGGATCAGCCAACCTTGATGGCTGGCTTTACATGCAAAAGGCCCTGGAAAATCTTGCCTCAGCTGTCACCGTAACCAATAAAGTTGTTGTGTCTTTGGGAAGCACTTCCACTGCCGGAAGCGCCGCAAGTTCAGCCTTCAATTTCTCGAGTTTAGGTGGTTCTGGCTGGACTTTTGTCAGTCTCTCCACGGGCAACTTTGGCACTTTCTTCGGTGGCACGGGTCTTTATAACGTCAACAATGTTGGCTTACTCATGATGGATTCGGGCAATAACGTTATCGGTGGCGTGGATGGAAGTAGTTTTACCGCTTATGCTGCAGCGATTAATAATTTCGTTGGTTCAGGTGGCGGTCTGTTCAGTCAAGCCAACGGCTACCAATGGCTAACTGCATTATTGCCTTCGGTTACCGCTCCCGGTGAATCTGATACCGGTATTAGCTTGACCGCTGCCGGGAATGCCGCATTTCCAGGTTTGACCAATTCCGATCTAAGCGCCGGCCCTTACCATCAGCGTTTTGAAGGCTATGGCGCCATTCCTGTTCTAGGAATTGGGACCGCATCTCAAAGTGCCATTATCATCGGCGCTTCGGGTGGCTCGATTACCAATCCGACCGGCAGTACCGTACCAGAACCCGAAAGCGTGGCTTTGATCGGCTTGGGCTTGGCAGCTCTGGTAGCAAGCCGCCGCCGCAAAATCATGGTTTCTTGAGTCGGCACTTAATTACTCAGGTTTCTCTGACTTAAAAAACCCGCCCGAGTGGCGGGTTTTTTGTTTTCAATTGATTTAATCTTGAGTCGCATCAAGAACAAATCATAAAGATATGCCTGTGCCATACACCACCACCCTGATTCGATCCAGTGGAATTACTGCTTCCGAAGCCGTGCTTTTGCTCGCCTTTTCCACTGGCTTGACACGGGAACAACTCATCACCCATGACGGCCCATTTGATGATGCCCAAATCAAAACCTTCAATGCGCTGTGTACACGTCGCGCAGACGGAGAGCCCATTGCTTACCTGACGAGCCAACGTTCGTTTTATGGACGCAATTTTCATATCCGCCCGGAGGTACTTATTCCTCGTCCAGAGACTGAATTACTGGTCGATCTCACGTTACAGCGAATCCCCGACCAAGCTAAAAATTTCCGCGTAGTCGACTTGGGCACTGGCAGCGGAATTATCGCGATCAGCCTGGCCTGTGAACGTCTTGACCTAAATGTCACCGCCACCGATATTTCGGTGGCGGCGCTGGAGTTGGCCCGTCAAAATGCCCAGCGCTTGGGAGCAAAGGTCGATTTCCTCGAGTCCGACTGGTTTTCAGCTTTTGGGACAGACGCAAAGCAAGCATTTAATCTCATTGTTTCCAATCCGCCCTACATCGCCGCAGGCGACTTTCATCTTGAACAGGGCGATCTGCGCTACGAACCGCGCAATGCACTGACGGATGGTAGCGATGGCCTAAGTGCGATCCGCCGTATCATTACTAAAAGTCCTGTTTATCTCCGAGCTGGCGGTTGGCTATTGCTGGAGCATGGTTATGATCAAGCAGCGGCAGTGCGTGATTTGCTAATCGCATCCGGGTTCAGCGAAGTGCAATCGTGGATCGACCTGGCCGGGATCGAACGTGTGAGTGGTGGGCGTTTGGCATAAAATACAGGCATCACTCTGGAGTCATCATCATGTCCGAACAGCAAACCGTGCAGGAATTCATTCATCAGACCGTGACCGAAAATCCGGTCGTTCTGTTCATGAAAGGCACTGCGCAATTTCCGCAATGCGGGTTTTCCGGCCGTGCCATCGCCTTGTTGAAAGCCAATGGGGCAAAAAACATCGTCACCGTGAACGTGCTGGAAGACGATGACGTGCGTCAAGGCATCAAGGAATACGCCAACTGGCCGACCATTCCCCAGCTTTATGTGAATGGCGAGTTTGTCGGCGGCTCGGATATTCTGGGTGAAATGCATGAGAGCGGTGAGTTGAAAACGCTGATTGCAAGTGTGCCTGCAGCGGCTTGAGTCAAACCGAAAAGCATGACACAGAGGTCACAGAGAAGAATACGAGAAGCAGAGGAAAATTTCGTGATTTCTCTGTGAATCTCCGTGTCTCTCGCATTGACTCAAAACGTCTGTCTTAAGAGGTTTAGGACCTACTCGTGAGCCTCTCGCCCCGCCGCCTCGTCATTGCCATCACCGGCGCGACCGGCTGTATTTATGCGGTACGTCTGCTCGAAGTCCTGCGCAAACAACCCGGTATTGAAACCCATCTGCTAATTTCCGATGCGGGTGTGTTGAGCCTGCATCAGGAACTTGATCTGCAACGCAAGAAGGTAGAGGCACTGGCGCATGTCGTACACAATGTGCGTGACATTGGCGCGAGCATCGCCAGCGGCTCGTTCATGTGTGAAGGCATGATCGTCGTACCCTGTTCAATGAAAACTCTGGCCGCCATTGCGCACGGACTTTCCGATAATCTGATCACACGAGCTGCCGATGTCATCCTCAAGGAACGCCGCCGTCTGGTACTGATGGTGCGCGAAACGCCATTGAGCCTGATTCACCTGCGCAACATGACCGCCGTGACCGAAGCAGGTGGCATTATCTTTCCGCCGCTACCTGCTTTTTATCAACGTCCGCAAAGCATCGAAGAGATGGTCGATCACACGGTTGGACGCGTGCTGGATTTGTTTGCTATCGAGCACCAATTGACACCGGCCTGGAATGGAATGAACGCCAGTACCTGACGCACCATATTTTTGTCATTCTGAACAACGTGAAGAATCTCAGGTGGTGAATCACTACCAGCAGTCAAGTATCCCCTGAGATTCTTCGCCACGGCTCAGAATGACAGAAATGGTGAACCCCTTTCCAGCCGATTGATTGCCTGCTCCGCTAAAATCCGGTTCTTACTTCGCCGTATTCCTCTCACATTCTTTCATGCACATTCACATTCTCGGCATTTGCGGCACTTTCATGGGTGGCATTGCCGTCATCGCCCAGCAAGCCGGACACAAGGTGACGGGTTGCGATGCCAATGTCTATCCGCCGATGAGCACTCAGCTCGAAGCCCAGGGCATTCGTCTGATCGAAGGCTTCGGCGCTGACCAACTCGATCTCAAGCCCGACCTGTGGGTCATCGGCAATGTCGTGTCGCGCGGCAATCCCTTAATGGAAGCAATTCTGAATCGCGGCCTGCCTTATGTATCCGGACCACAATGGCTGGGCGAGAATGTATTGAAAGACAAGTGGGTATTGGCCGTGGCCGGTACGCATGGAAAAACTACGACCTCATCGATGTTGGCCTGGCTGCTCGAAGATGCTGGCTACAACCCCGGCTTTCTAATTGGTGGCGTGCCGCTCAACTTCGATATTTCAGCCCGGCTGACCGATTCAAATTTTTTCGTCATCGAAGCCGACGAATACGACACAGCCTTTTTCGACAAGCGTTCCAAGTTCGTTCATTACCGCCCGCGCACCGCCATTCTCAACAATTTGGAATACGACCACGCCGATATCTTCCCTGATCTCACGGCAATCGAAACACAGTTTCATCATCTCGTACGCACTGTACCGGGCGAAGGTTGTCTGGTCGTCAATGGCCGCAGCGATGCTCTGGAGCGTGTGCTCAAACGCGGTTGCTGGACACCAGTGGAAACCTTCGGTACTGAGTCTGGCTGGCACGGAGTGGATCGGGCTTCGGGACTAGAGGTGATGCAAGGCGGGATTAGTCACGGTCTTCTGCAATGGTCTATTCAGGGCGAACACAACGCGCTTAACGGACTGGCGGCCATCGCGGCTGCTCGTCATGTTGGCGTGCCGCCAACGCAATCCATCGTATCGTTAAGCCAGTTTCAAAACGTCAAACGCCGCATGGAAGTGCGCGGTGCAGTCAATGGCATTACCGTCTATGACGACTTTGCCCATCATCCCACAGCCATCGATACAACCATTGCAGGCTTGCGCAAAGTCGCTGGAACGTCGCGCATACTCGCAGTACTGGAGCCACGCTCGAACACCATGAAGCTCGGCGTGATGAAGGCCGCACTTCCAGAAAGTTTGCGCGAGGCTGATCTCGTGTTTGGTTATGGCGCGGCCAGCGGGAAGGATGCACTCGGCTGGAATCTTGCCGAAGCACTCGCTCCGCTCGGTGGCAAGGCGGCCGCGTTCGATCAGATCGACACTTTGGTCAAGGCCGTCATACAAGCCGCGCGGCCCGGGGATCAGATCCTCGTGATGAGTAACGGCGGGTTTGGCGGCGTTCACCAGAAATTGCTCGATGCACTACAACCAAAAGCCTGACGCAGAGATCACAGAGGCGAATGAGGTCACTGAGATTTCTTCGCTTTTCTCTGTGAACCTCCGCGTCTCTGTGCCTCTGTGTTGAGAGGTTTTTAACTCGAACTCAAACGGCATGCCTATCCTCTACCTGCACGGTTTCCGTTCGACTCCGCGTTCGGCCAAGGCGCAGCTTGTGGCGCAGCACATGAGTGAACTGGGCAAAGCTGACCAATATATTTGTCCACAACTGCCAGCCTCACCAGAACTAGCAGCGGAATTGATTCAAACGCTTGCATTTCCATTCGCTGCAGACGAATTGACGATCATCGGTAGCTCACTCGGTGGCTATTACGCCACCTGGTTGGCTGAGCGAACTGGCAGTCGCACCATCCTGCTTAATCCGGCGATTCATCCAGAGCGTGATCTCGAAAAATACATCGGCGTGCAAACCGTCTATGGCTCGGATGAAATGATCGAAATCAAGCCGGAGTTCATGCAGGATCTGCATGACTTGCAGGTCACGCAGATCACACAGCCAGAACGTTATTTTCTGGTGGCCGCCACTGGCGACGAGGTGCTCGACTGGCGTGAAATGGTGGCGAAGTATCCTGGAGTAAAGCAGCACATCATTCAAGGCAGTGACCACGGCCTTTCGGATTTCGACCAGATCATTGACGAGGTATTGGGCTTCGCCGGTCTCTGAATAAGTGCCCAGCACTTGCAGCGCATTGCAAAATGCAGCTTGTTGTATTGTTCGCTAGCGCTCATACTCCGGTGAAAAGTCGGCTAGTACTTAAAAACCTTTGTCCCGACCGCCGCCTGAATAACGTCATCGACAACCGTCAGGAGACAATCATGGCTAATGGACAAGGCATCAAACAACACTTGGTCTGGATTGGCGTCGCCATACTCGGTGCTTTCGCATTCGCCACTGTTGCACTGGCGCGTGGCGAAGCGATCAATGCGGTGTGGGTTGTCATCGCTGCAGTTTGTACTTATCTGATTGCCTACCGCTATTACAGCCTGTTTATTTCCGACAAAGTATTAAAGCTCGACGCCACGCGACGCACGCCAGCCTATCAACACAACGATGGGCTCGACTTCGTCCCGACCAACAAGTACGTGCTGTTTGGTCACCACTTTGCCGCCATCGCTGGAGCCGGCCCATTGGTCGGTCCCGTTCTCGCGGCACAGATGGGTTATCTTCCCGGCATGCTATGGATTCTGGCTGGCGTGGTCTTCGCAGGTGCAGTTCAAGATTTCACGGTGCTGTTCATTTCTTCCCGACGTGATGGCCGTTCGTTAGGCGATCTGGTCAAATCGGAAATGGGGCTCGTGCCCGGCGTGATCGCACTGTTCGGCGCCTTCATGATCATGATCATCATTCTCGCGGCGCTGGCTCTGATTGTGGTCAAGGCGTTGACTGCTTCGCCTTGGGGAACCTTCACCGTGGGCTTTACGATTCCAGTCGCGCTGTTCATGGGCATCTATCTGCGCTTCATTCGTCCTGGCCGGATCGGCGAGGTGTCGATCATCGGTTTTGTGTTGCTGATGGTGGCGATTCTTGGTGGGCAGTACGTAAGCCAAAGTGAATCGCTGGCGCCACTGTTCAATTTTGACGGCAAGCAATTGACCTGGATGCTGATCGGCTATGGTTTTGTTGCGTCCGTGCTGCCGGTCTGGCTGCTACTGGCACCGCGCGATTACCTGTCCACCTTCCTGAAAATCGGCACCATCGTCGGGCTGGCGATTGGCATCCTGTTTGTTGCGCCTCAGCTGCAGATGCCTGCTTTCACCCAGTTCGCTTCAACCGGTAATGGCCCGGTCTGGTCGGGCAGCTTGTTCCCCTTCCTATTCATTACGATTGCCTGTGGCGCCGTATCGGGCTTTCATGCGCTAATTTCTTCGGGCACCACGCCAAAGATGCTGGAAAATGAAACGCAGGCGCGCTTCATCGGCTATGGCGGCATGCTGGCTGAATCCTTCGTCGCCATCATGGCCTTGGTCGCCGCATCCGTCATCAATCCCGGCGTGTATTTCGCCATGAACAGTCCGGCAGCATTGATCGGCACCACGCCTGAAGCCGTCGCACAAGTCGTTTCCGCCTGGGGCTTTGCCATCACACCGGATATGCTGATCCAGACCGCAAAGGACGTCGGTGAAACTTCGATCCTTTCGCGTGCGGGTGGCGCACCCACGCTCGCGGTTGGCATGGCGCATATCCTGCACCAGGTCATCGGTGGGCAAGCCATGATGGCCTTCTGGTATCACTTCGCGATTCTGTTTGAAGCCCTGTTCATTCTGACCGCCGTGGATGCGGGTACGCGCGCAGGGCGCTTCATGTTGCAGGACTTGATGGGCACGTTTGTGCCAGCCCTCAAGCGTACTGAATCATTGCCCGCTAACCTGATCGCCACGGCCTTGTGTGTCGCGGCGTGGGGCTACTTCGTTTATCAGGGTGTCATCGATCCAATGGGCGGCATCAACACCCTCTGGCCGCTGTTTGGCATTTCCAACCAGATGCTGGCTGCCATTGCGCTGACGCTTAGCACAGTCGTCTTGTTCAAGATGAAACGCGGGCAATACGCCTGGGTCACCATCGTGCCCACAGTCTGGTTGCTCATTTGCACGCTGACCGCAGGATGGCAGAAGACTTTCTCGGCGGATCCGAAGGTAGGCTTTCTGGCACATGGGCGCAAATTCAGTGATGCCCTGGCAGAGGGAACGGTGCTGGCGCCGGCAAAATCAGTCGAACAGATGAATCGCATCATTCTCAACGACTACATTGATGCGACACTTTGCATCATTTTCCTGCTGGTCGTGGTCAGTGTTGTGTTCTACGGAATTCGAGCCATCATGGCCGCCCGTGCGGCCAATGCACCGACTTCCAAAGAGACGCCGTATGAGCGCATGGAACCTGTTGTTGGCTAAATTACAAGCTAGGTGAGATGAAATGCTCGATACAAACGAAAATAAAAGCGAAAACAGCATAGGCAAGTTTGGCCGATATCTCGGACAAACTTTGCGCTTGATGGTCGGGGTGCCAGACTACGATGTCTATGTTGCACATCGCAAAGCCACGCACCCCGATGAACCCATCATGAGCTACGAAGCTTTTTTCCGCGAACGTCAGGAGGCGCGTTATGGCCGCAAGGGGAGAGTCGGCTGCTGCTGATTTTTATTCTTAACTATCGTCGAACGAGCCCACGTCGAAGCCACCGCTCGAATCATTCGACGAACCGCCAAACGCCCCGCCGAGCAAACCAGCACCCACGCCACCTGCAGCCAGGCCTGACATCAGGCCGCCCTGCTCACTGCGTCCACCCATTTGCGGTGCCGCAGCGAAAATACGCGACGCCAAACGCGAGAACGGCAGAGATTGCAGCCATACCTTGCCCGGGCCTTGCAGGGTCGCAAGGAACAAGCCTTCACCGCCAAACAGCGCAGTCTTGATCTTGCCGACGTATTGAATGTCAAAATCAACCGTTGGCTCATAGGCAACCAGACAGCCCGTATCGACACGCAGCACTTCGCCTGGCGCAAGCTGACGCTCGGCGATCGTGCCGCCGGAGTGCATGAAGGCCATGCCGTCACCATCCAGCTTTTGCATGATGAAGCCATCCCCACCGAAAAAACCCGCGCCCAGACGGCGTTGAAAAGCGATGCCGAGCGACACACCACGCGCGGCGCAAAGAAAAGCATCTTTTTGACAGATCAACGTGCCGCCGATGGCACTGAGGTCGACAGCAATGATCTTGCCGGGATAGGGGGCGCCAAAAGCAACCTTGCGCTTCAGGCTGTCCTGATTCGAGTAAACCGTAGTGAACAATGATTCGCCGGTAATGAGCCGCTTGCCTGCACCGAGCAGCTTGCCGAAAAAACCACCCTGCTGTGCCGAGCCATCGCCAAAAACCGTATCAAGGTCAATGCCCTGCTCCATGTAGAACAGACTGCCCGCTTCGCCGATTGCGGCCTCGCCGGGATCGAGTTCGATTTCGACGTACTGCATTTCCGAGCCGTAGATGGTGTAATCAATGACGTCCATATTTTTCCTGAGGTTTCCTGAGGGGATGAGAGTTGCCAGATTGTAGCGAAGGGTTTCGACTGGGTTGTTGCACCGAGGTTCACCAACAGAAAGCGTAAACCTAAAGGCACTACACAGAGGCCACAGAGAAAAGCCTCAAGACTTTCTCTGTAAATCTCCGTGCCTCGATGTCTCTGTGTTGAGAGGTTTGCCCCAAGGCCTCAATCCCTCGCCAAGACCCACCTCTATAATTCGCCGATCGATTTTTTTGAAACAGTCACTGGCTTGCCTTGCATGAAACAACTCGGAGCGCGTCGTTTTGAAACATTTGCCACCAATAAGGGCTGGCGGACATTGTCGGTCCCCGGCGTGCCGCGAGATTCCGGTTCGCTGACGGCCGCGCTGCGTCGCATTGCAGCTGTCAAGGTTCTGTTACTACGTCAGGGCTATGCAATGCCCGATGCGCATGAGCGGCGCATGCTGGGTCGTCGCGCAGGAAGGCGCGTGATCCTGCGTGAAATTCTGCTGATTTGTGCTGATCACCCCGTCGTATATGGACGCAGTGCAATCCCGCTGGGTGAACGGCGTGGCGCCTGGTGCGCTTTGGCTTCCCTCGGCACGCGTGCGCTCGGCGATTTAATCTTTACTGATCCCGTGATCCAGCGCAGCAGTTTTGTATTGAAACGTTTAGCGACACATGATCCGTTGTTGCGACGTCTCGATCGATTGTGCGCAAACACAGCCATCAATTCCATTGGTGGCCCCATCTATGGAGCACGCCGTTGCCTGATCCGGCGGCGTGGTCGTGACATTGCTCTGACCGAAATTTTTCTGGCCGAATTTCCGGTGGCAAAACTACTTGCAGGAGGTGACAAGAGTCGAGCTCCTATAATTCGCCCATGAATATTTTTTACGAAGAAGATGGCGGTTTCAAGACGGGCCATGTGCTGACTGATCAGGGCGGCGCATTTCAGGTCGAATCGTCCACGGGCAAACGCAGCAAGGTCAAAGCCAACAGCGTGCTGATTGAATTTCGCGAGCCCGAAGCGGCAACGCTGCTGCGCGATGCGCAGATTCTGGCTGAAGACATTGATCTGGATCTCTTGTGGGAATGTGCGCCGCAGGAGGAATTCGGATTTGGCGATATGGGTAGTGAATATTTTGGCCATGCCCCGACGCCACCCGAAGCGGCTGCATTGGTCATCCGTTTGCATAGCGCGCCGATGTACTTTTATCGCAAGGGCAAGGGTCGCTATAAGGCGGCGCCAGAAGAGTCCTTGAAAGCAGCACTGGCCAGCGTCGAACGCAAGAAACAGCAGGCCATCCTGCAAGCACAATATGTTGAAGAACTGAAAGCCCAGCGTCTGCCCGATGTCTTGAGGCCCAAGGTGCGTGAATTGTTGTTCAAGCCCGACAAGAACGGCATTGAGTACAAGGCACTGGAAGAAGCTTGCGTTGCGCTGGCGACCACCCCGGCACGGCTGCTATTGACCAATGGGGGATTGTCCTCACCAAAGGAATTACATCGTCAGCGCTTTTTGTGGACGAATTTTCCGCGTGGCACAGATTTTCCCGTTTTGGTAGCGCCGGAAATTACCGCTGAGTTGCCGCTGGCTGAAGTATCGGCATTCAGCATCGATGACCATACAACCACCGAGATCGACGATGCGCTCTCAGTCCAGAAAACCGAGTCGGGATATCGGATTGGGATTCACATCGCTGCACCCGGACTGGCGATTCAGCCAGGCGATGCCATTGATCAGATCGCACGCGAACGCTATTCCACGGTCTACATGCCCGGCGAAAAAATCACGATGCTGCCGGATAACGTGGTTGAACTTTATACGCTTGCTGAAGGCCGCGCTTGTCCTGCGCTGTCGCTTTATGTCGATGTCACGGTCGATACGGTAAGCAATGAATGGGCGATCACACAGAGCACATCACGCATCGAGCGCGTTCCCATTTCCCATAATCTACGCCATAACGCGCTGGATGAAATCATCACCGAGCAAAGCTTAACTGACGGAACAGAGGAGTATCCGTGCAAGCATGAACTGGGGGTGCTATGGCAATTCGCGCAATGGCTTCACGCTAACCGTCAAGCCGCGCGCGTCACCAGTGGCCTAAAACCGGAAGCCCACAACCGCGCCGACTATAACTTCTATATTGGAGATAACGAACAGGTAAGCATTAGTCGCCGCAAACGCGATGCACCTCTCGACAAACTGGTCGCTGAACTGATGATCCTTGCCAACAGCACCTGGGGCAAGCTGCTAGCTGACAACGGTGTGCCGGGTATCTATCGGGCTCAGAACGCGGGCTTTGGGCCTGCAGCTCGAGTGCGCATGATCACCCACGCAGCTCCACACGTTGGTCTGGGTGTGGCGCAATACGCATGGAGCACTTCGCCGCTCAGGCGTTATGTGGATCTGGTCAATCAGTGGCAATTGCTGGCCTGCATCCAGCAGACACCTGCACCGTTCAAGAAAAACGATTCCGAACTGTTTGCTATCGTCTCCGGATTTGACGCCGCCTATGCGGTTTATGCTGAAATCCAGAACACGATGGAGCGCTATTGGTGTTTGCGCTGGCTGGAACAGCAAGAGGTGCGCGTGACCGAAGCGCTGGTGCAACGCGAAGATAACGTGGTTCTGCCCAATATCCCGCTACAGTTTCGCGTCCCCGGCCTGCTGGGTATTGATCCGCCGCTACCACGCGGCAATCGGGTCGAAGTGGAACTGCTCGCTACTGATTTGGTCGATCTGACGGTGGAGTGTCGCCTTATTGCCATCATTGAAGAAGTAGAGGATGAATCATTGCTGGAACCAGAGGAAGAAGCCAGCGTAGACGATGTAGCTTGATCCCCTGAATAAGGCGAGATTTTGCGTACAATTCGTGCAATCGATCCCCGACAAATCGCCTATGCTGAATGCTTCAATTTGTCTTCTTTTGATCCATGAATCGTAGCGCTCCGGTTCCTGTAGGGACTTCTTCACTGCTGGACCGCATCACCCTGCTGCAACTGGCTCTGATCATTTCGATCGGCGCCCACGCCATGTTGCTCACCATGCGCTTCGTGGCGCCCGACAGCTTTCTCTTCAAGCCCAGCGACAACCGTCTGGATGTCATTCTGGTCAACGCCAAGTCGAAGACCACTCCCGCTCAGGAAACGGCGCTGGCCCAGACCAATCTGGACGGCGGTGGTCTCAATGATCAGGGACGCCCCACTTCTTTTTTGCCGCGCTCCCTGACCAGCAAGGACGGTGAAGCGCTGAAAGAAACCCAGCTTTCTGCGCCTCAGCCGGAAGTCGTGCAACAGCGCTCGCTCATGGTCGATCAATCGGCTACGTCCATGCGCAACCCCAGCAAGGCGACCGACACTGAAGCACCAACCCGCACGCTGGACTTGCGTGAATCGATCACCGCCGTGGCACGCATGGAAGCGCAGATCGCCAAGCAGAATGAAGATTACAGCCAGCGTCCAAAACGCGGCTTCATTGGACCGAGCACCAGAGCGGTCAGCTATGCGATGTATTACAACCAGTGGAAAGACAAGATCGAACGCATCGGGACCATCAACTATCCTGAAGAAGCGCGCGGCAAAATTTATGGTGATCTGATCCTGACCGTGACCCTTAATCCGGATGGTTCAATTTACAAGGATCAGGTCAACATCACGCGCAGCTCAGGATTTCCTTTACTGGATCGTGCTGCGATGCGGATTGTCCGCCTCGCAGCGCCATTCGGCACGTTTTCCGAAGAAATGCGCAAGGAATACGACGTCTTCGAAATCATTACCAAATTCAGCTTTACCCGCAGCGACGGGTTCGAGGCGAATATTCAGAAGTAGAATCGTCTTCTCATTTTCAACAATCTACCCATACCCGTTCGTCCTGAGTAAACTGCGCAGCAGTTGTATCCGAAGGACACACTAATGCCTGAGATCCGCACCATTCACCCTTCGATACGCCCTTTGGGCTACTCAGGGCGAACGGAGCTTTTGTAGTACGCCATAAAATAGAATAACGATGAAAGAATCTCTAATTGATCGCTACGCCGTCATGGGCAACCCAGTCGCTCATAGCCGATCACCGGATATTCAATTGGCGTTTGCGGCACAGACGGGGCAGCACATGAGTTACGAACGCTTGTTGATTCCTTTGGACCACTTTGTAGACCATGTCCAGAAATTTCGCGAACAAGGCGGACATGGCCTCAACATCACGGTGCCGTTCAAGATGCAAGCCCATGCCCTGGCTCACGATCCCGATTTACACATACAGCTAACCGAACGGGCAGCACTCGCCGGTGCAGCCAACACTCTGCGATTTGATAATCAGGCAAACGAAGAAGTAATCTCGGCCGACAACACCGACGGAGTCGGATTAGTGCGAGACATCCAGCGACTGGGTTTCAGTCTGCAGGCTCAGCGCATACTTTTGCTCGGGGCTGGCGGCGCCGCACGCGGTGTCATCGGCCCGATACTCGCGGAACGTCCCCTCTCGCTGACCATCGCCAACCGCAATATCGACCGGGCTCAAGTACTCGTCCAAATCTTTTCGGATGTTGCGCAGAACGTTGCCCTCACTGCATCTACTTTCGCCGATCTGAGCGGTCAGCATTTCGACATCATCATCAATGCGACTTCGGCCAGTCTCAGCGGGACATCATTGGCCTTGCCCGATACTATTTTTGTCGATACAAGTTTAGCTTACGACATGATGTACGGTGCGACGCCGACGGAGTTCCTGCGTAACGCCAGCAGACTTGGTACCAAGCGCATTGCGGACGGACTCGGCATGCTGGTCGAACAGGCCGCTGAATCTTTTTACTTCTGGCGCGGATTGCGGCCCGACACTCTACCCGTTCACGCGCAAATGCGCAGTGCTTTGCAGACCGGCGATTAATTCAGGCACTTAACGATGCGCACTTTGATGAAATGGCTCGGTCGTCTGCTGCTAATCTGCATTGGATTGGTCCTGGCTCTGCAACTCTATTTTTTTCTTTGCATCGGCTGGTGGACGCATTTCAATCCTTCGTCGACCAGCTTCATGCGCGCAGGTATGGAGAGCCTGCATGAAAAAATCCCCAAGGCCGAACTGCAGTACTACTGGGTGCCTTACAACCGTATCTCGGTGAATCTCAAACGTGCGGTCATTACTTCCGAAGATGCCAAGTTTGCAGAGCATGAGGGAGTAGATTGGGAGGCGATTGAGAAGGCTTACGAAAACAACCTCAAAGCGGCCACCAAGAAAAAACCGCGCATCAAGGGGGGCTCCACCATTACCCAACAACTGGCGAAAAACCTGTTTCTGTCTGGCGAACGGAGCTATGTACGCAAAGGTCAGGAACTGATCATCACCTACATGCTGGAATTCTGGATGAGCAAGGAACGCATCCTGGAGATTTACTTGAATGTGGCCGAATGGGGCAACGGCGTGTATGGTGCCGAAGCCGCCTCGCGTCATTACTTCGGAATTCCGGCAGCGCAGCTTTCATACGCGCAAGCAGCAAGACTGGCTGCCATGCTGCCGCGACCCCGTTTTTATGACGTCAATCGAGGTTCTGGTTATCTTGCCAGCAGGACCTCAGCAATTTCGCGCTATATGGGAGATGCGGAGTTGCCTTGATTTGATACCCCTTCCCCTTCAAGGGGAGGGTCATTCGTAGTAATTGAGCATGGGTGGGTTGCTTCAAACCGAATACAATTCGGCAACTCAAATATAGCCGTAGTTTGCAGCGATTAATCCGCTATGTCCCCATTCATTCCAACCGAAGACGACGACCTCACCGCTGCCACGCAAGCGCGTGACCCGGAGGATGCGCAGCGTTCGCTGGAACGCGTACAACTATTGTTGCGCCGGGCTGAACGGGTCGAGGCCATCACACATCGTCAGCACTATGCCGAGGGTGAAGATCGCCACAGGCTGGTCGAGTCATTGACGCATCGCCAGAACGAAGCTGAACTCAAACGTGTATTGGATCGGCTGCATCCGGCCGATGCTGCCTATGTGCTTGAAGCACTGTCACTCGAAGAACGCCTGACCGTTTGGGAACACATCAAGTCTGAGGACTGCGAGCTTGATTCGGGCGAAGTATTACTTGAGTTGTCCGACGCAGTTCGCGAGTCGCTGATCGCGACGATGGACACCGAAGAACTCGTTGCCGCTGCCGAAGACCTCGACGCCGACGAACTCGCCGACCTGATGCCGGATCTCCCCGATGCCGTGCTGGCTGAGGTGGACAAGACCCTCACGGTCGAAGAACGCGAGCAGTTGCGCGCGGCGATGAGCTATAACGAAGAAAGTGTCGGCGCACGCATGGATTTCGAGATGGTGACCATTCGCGACGATGTGTCGCTCGAAACCGTGTTGCGCTATCTGCGTCGCTTCGATACCTTGCCCGACCAAACCGATCAGGTTTTTGTTGTGGATCGCAACGATCATCTGCAAGGCTCGCTCCCTCTCGACCGTCTATTGGTCAACGAGCCGGAAACAATGGTGGTCGAAGTGATGCATACTGACCTGCTGACGTTGCAAGCCTCCGACGATGCTGGTGAAGCGGCCCAAGCATTCGAACGTTACGACCTCGTTTCCGCACCAGTAGTCGACCGGCTCGGCAAGCTGATCGGGCGACTGACGGTGAACGCAGTAGTGGACGTGATCCGTGAAGAATCCGAAGAGCAAGCGCTGTCGAAAGCAGGTTTGCGCGAAGAAGAAGACATTTTTTCCAAGGTTGGTGACTCGATCAAAAACCGGGCGCCCTGGCTACTACTTAATTTATTGACCGCATCAATTGCCTCGTATGTTGCTTCGCGCTTCGAGCATACGGTCGGCCAAATTGTCATCCTTGCCTTTCTGATGTCCATCGTTGCGGGCATTGGCGGCAATTCTGGCAATCAGACCATGACGCTGATCATCCGCGCATTGGCACTGAATCGCATCACCGGTACACGTGTGCGCAAGCTGGTGCAAAAAGAACTCGCGGTCAGCGGCCTGATCGGTCTTGGCGGTGGTATTATCGCTGGAGCGTTCGCATGGGCCATTTCCGGTCGACTCGCACTTTGGCCGGTCATGACCGCCGCGATGTTGCTTAACATGCTCGTTGGTGCCACCATCGGCATGCTTGTTCCGCTTACTCGCGCTCGCTTCGGCAAAGACCCTGCAATCGGTTCTTCGGTCTTGCTGACATTTGCTACGGACACATTGGGGTTTTTTATTTTCCTGGGTTTGGCGACACTGTTTTTACTTTGAACGAATTGCTTCGAATGTACTCTGTATAGGCTCTTGGGAACCTGCCACTCACTCACTCATTCACTATCGTCTGATTCATGTCACTCCATCACCACCACCATCATGAACCAGCGACGTCTGATCATCATCACCATGATCATGCGCCAGGTCACCATCATATAGACGTTGATGTCTCTTCAATGACGAAGGCATTTGCAATCGGGATTGTCTTGAATCTCGGGTTTGTCATTATCGAAACTGGATTCGGTTTCTGGACTAATTCCCTGGCATTGCTGGCTGACGCCAGCCATAACTTTGGTGATGTCATCGGCCTGGTACTCGCTTGGGGTGCTTCAGCCCTGATGCAGCGAAAACCTTCAGCCCATTTCACTTACGGATTAGGCAGTAGCACCATCCTCGCGGCATTAGCCAACGCGCTACTTTTACTGATTGCCGTTAGCGGAATTGTCTGGGTGGCGACGGAACGCCTGATCGGTGCGGCGCAACCGGAAATCAATCAAAACATCGTAATCTGGGTTGCTGCCGTTGGCATCGTGATCAACACGGCAACTGCAATGTTGTTTCATTCTCGTCAAAAGCATGACCTCAATGCACGTGCGGCGTTTTTGCACATGGCCGCCGATGCCGGAGTTTCTTTGGGCGTGGTCATCGCAGCATTCATTACGCGATCAACGCATTGGAACTGGCTGGACCCGATTGTTAGTCTGGTCATTGCTGGAGTCATTTTCGGCGGCACCTGGGGTTTGTTCCGGCAGTCCCTCAAACTGGCATTGCATGCCGTGCCTGAGGGAGTAACTGTCGACGCAGTAAAAACTTATCTCGGAGCGCTGCGGGGCGTAGCGACGATCCATGACTTGCACATCTGGGCGATGAGCACGACCGAAAACGCGCTAACTGCGCATCTGGTCATGCCACATGGACATCCCGGTGATCGCTTTATTGCGGAAACAGCAAATGAGATTGAACGGCGTTTTCGTATTGGTCATGTGACCTTGCAGATTGAAACAGGATCCGATCAATCGGGTAGCACGATGCCGTGCAAACAAGCGCAGGGACACTGCGCCTGAATGCATATCACTCAACCATTTTGAAATTGAATGTGACTTCAGTCGCATTGGGAACTGACATCGGCGAGAACTTCCAGCGCATGGCTGCAGTGGTTACAGCACTGTCAAAGACCCGCTTCGGGCTGGCTTCAACAATTTCGACCCGAGTGACCACGCCATCCGTCCCGACATATAGGCGCGCGACAACCTTCCCTTTAGTTACCCCACGGTTTTCAGCCTCTCTGGGAAAATCTGGTTGAGCACGTGAAAGCACTTTGACCTCTGGTTCTACTGAGAGAGCGGGTGTCACAGCCGTGGCCACTGGAATCTGCGCTTCAGGTGGGAGAGTCAATGCTGAAGTGGGTGCTGAAGCCACAGTCACGACCGGCTCAAGGGCTGCGCTGGCAGAAGTCGGTACCTCCAAAACCGGATGCGGGATTGTTTTTTCGGTTGCAATGGGTCGACTGTGATTCGACGTTGACGCATTGGCCACGTTGCTTGCCGAGCTAGCGGAGGAAGTAGTTTTAGAGGGGGTTTCTTTAACAGCCTTCTGATCTTTTTCTTCTTTGACGTCACCAGCTGATTTGGTGCCGGTCATCTGCAGCCATTTCAGAACATCGTCAGACGATTGCGATTTGGCCACATTCGTTTTAGCCACAGGTGCTGGAGTCGCAGCAAAAACCACGTGTGCAGCCCACATCCAGCCCGCACCCAATAGCATCAGGCCAAGCAATGTCGAAAGCCGTTTTTTGGGTGGAAGCAACCGACTTGATTTGGATAAACGCGGATTCATGAAGTTCTCCTTAATACACCCACTGATTTTTTTGTCAGATCGAAAGCCAGACATGGAGCGAAACTTCAGCTCTTCAGAACCCATTACGTCTATTTTTGGGCGCACTTTAGGATTCTGCGGGCCAGTTGCTTCCATCAAGATTGGGGGAATTCCGTCGGATCACCTAGAATCCAAGGGTGAAGCAAGCCAGACAGCCGCTGGCAGGACATCGAAAGATGTGTTGCGGGAGGAAAGTCCGGACTCCACAGAGCAGCGTAGCAGGTAACACCTGCCCGCCGTAAGGCGCGGATTAGAGCAACAGAGACGAGTCGATTCAATTCGAGTGAAACGGGCAATCTCTACGCGGAGCAACGTCAAGTAGGCATGCGCTGACCCGGCTCGGGGAGCATGCGGGTAGGCGGCTTGAGCTCGACTGCGAAGTCGAGCCTAGAGGAATGGCTGTCGGACGTGCGAAAGCACGACAACAGAATCCGGCTTATCGGCTTGCTTCACTTTTTCGATTCTGTAGGACTGGCTTGCATTCGCCTTAATTCATTTTCCTATAAGTACATCAGGGAAATTGGCGGGGTAAATAATTTAAAAGCCCTCAACTGATTTGCTAGACTCGCTTCGCTTTGTAAATGGTAATTCTTTGTAAATGCCCACAAATTGTGCGGCGCAATATATTACAATATCAGGCTAACTAAAGTACCCAAGAGACTCTCCTTTTTATTCTGAATCCTCATGACGAATTCAACCATATTGGTAACAGGTGGCGCAGGATTCATCGGAACCAATTTCGTATATGACTGGTTTCAGTGCGAAAACGACACCATCGTCAACGTTGACAAGTTGACTTACGCTGGCAATCTGCACAGCCTGGACGCACTCAAGGCGAACAATAAGCACAACTTTGTTCGTGCAGATATCTGTGATCAGGTCAGTCTCGACAACTTGTTCAAACAGTATCGCCCACGTGCTGTGGTTCACTTTGCTGCCGAGAGCCATGTGGATCGCTCGATTCATGGTCCTGCTGAATTCGTGCAAACCAATATGGTTGGCACCTTCACCCTTTTGGAGTCCGCTCGCAACTACTGGTTGGCACTCGAAGGACAGTCCAAGCAAAATTTCCGCTTCCTGCATGTTTCGACCGACGAGGTTTACGGCTCACTCGGCACGAATGATCCGCAATTTTCCGAAACGACTCCCTACGCACCGAATAGTCCCTACTCCGCATCGAAGGCGGGCTCCGATCATTTGGTACGCGCCTACCATCACACCTATGGTTTGCCGACCCTGACGACCAATTGTTCCAACAACTATGGTCCGTATCAGTTTCCTGAAAAGCTGATCCCGCTAATGATTGCCAATGCGCTTGCAGGTAAGAATCTGCCCGTTTATGGCGATGGCAAGAATGTGCGCGACTGGCTGTATGTCGGCGATCATTGCTCGGGTATACGTACCGTGCTCGCGGGCGGCCAAGTTGGCGAGGTTTACAACATAGGCGGCTGGAACGAAAAGACTAATCTTGAAGTCGTCCATACCTTGTGTGACCTGCTGGATGCGCTGAAACCAAAATCTTCAGGCTCGTATCGCGACCAGATTCAGTTCGTCAAAGATCGACCCGGTCATGACCGTCGCTATGCAATCGATGCGCGCAAGATTGAGCGCGAACTCGGTTGGCGTCCAGTTGAGACCTTTGAAACCGGTCTGCGCAAGACCGTGCAGTGGTATCTCGATCATCAGGACTGGGTGGCACAAATTCTCAGCGGTAGCTATCGCGACTGGATTGCGACCCAATATGGTCAATCGCTTGCAATGTAAAACAGGGATGCACGTGCAAACTCAACACCGCAAAGGCATCATTCTCGCTGGAGGCTCGGGCACCCGACTGTATCCAGTCACACGCTCGGTCTCCAAACAGTTACTGCCGATATACGACAAACCAATGATCTACTACCCGCTCAGCGTTCTGATGCTGGCGGGGATACGCGAAATTCTTGTGATCTCCACGCCCCAAGACACGCCGCGTTTCGAAGAATTGCTTGGAGACGGTAAGCAGTGGGGTCTGCAGATTCAATACGCCGTGCAACCATCGCCGGATGGCCTTGCCCAGGCCTTCATCATCGGTAAAGAATTCCTGGATGGCGCACCAGCGGCTCTGGTTCTCGGCGACAACATTTTTTATGGTCATGACCTGGCCAAGCAGCTGCAGAAGGCCAATGCCCAAGCCAGTGGCGCCACCGTGTTTGCCTATCATGTCAACGACCCGGAACGTTATGGCGTCGTCGACTTCGACAGTCGAGGCCGCGCGTTGACCCTGGAAGAAAAGCCGACCTCACCCAAGTCAAACTATGCGGTAACTGGACTCTATTTTTACGATAACCGAGTCGTCGACATCGCCGAATCAATCAAGCCTTCCCCACGCGGTGAGCTTGAAATTACCGATGTCAACAAACGTTATTTGGAGATGACCGAACTGGACGTGGAAGTACTCGGGCGCGGCTATGCCTGGCTAGATACCGGCACCCATGAATCCCTGCTCGAAGCGTCACAATTCATTCAGACGATTGAAAAACGTCAGGGTCAAAAAGTAGCATGCCCTGAAGAAATTGCTTATCACTTGGGTTATGTAAATGCGTTGCAGATAGGCGACCTGGCCAAGCCTCTCTTGAAAAGTGAATACGGCCAATACTTGATGAAGATGCTCAAAGAATACCCTGCCCCCCAAGATGGGGCTCGGAAAATTTTCGGAAATGCGGTATGAATATCATCCCAACTGATTTACCTGAGGTTCTGATCATCGAACCTCGTGTTTTTGGCGATGATCGGGGTTTCTTTTTTGAAAGCTTTAACCTCAAAACCTTCCGCGAAAAAACCGGTGTAACACTCGACTTCGTACAAGACAATCATTCACGCTCGGCCAAGAACGTATTACGAGGATTGCATTATCAAATCCAACAAGCGCAAGGAAAACTCGTGCGCGTGATCTCCGGTGAAGTATTCGATGTCGCAGTAGACCTGCGCCGCAGCTCACCCAATTTCGGCAAATGTGCAGGCTTTGTTCTCACCAGCGAAAACAAGTGCATGGCTTGGGTGCCACCGGGTTTTGCCCACGGCTTCTTGACGCTTTCCGATTCGGCCGAATTTCTATACAAGACTACGGATTACTACGGCCCGACCTTCGAACGATCGATTGTCTGGAACGATCCGGACATCGGCATCGCCTGGCCGCTGAACGGACAAGCGCCCCTCCTCGCCGCTAAGGATCAAGCCGGCCTGCGATTGCGCGACGCTGAAGTCTACGAATAAATTTTGCACATGAAAATTCTGGTCACCGGTATCACCAGTCAAGTCGGTTGGGAATTGATGCGTTCAATGCAACCGCTGGGCGAAGTCATCGGCGTCAATAGCCAGCAGATGAATCTGGCTGATCCTGACGCGATTCGCAGAGTAATCCGCGCGATTCAACCCGGCCTGATCGTCAACCCCGCTGCTTATACCGCTGTTGACAAAGCTGAGTCCGAACCTGAACTAGCCATGCAGATCAATGGTATCGCTCCAGGCATCATTGCAGAAGAAGCCAAGCGACTTGAAGTGACTTTGATCCATTACTCGACCGACTATGTTTTTGATGGTACTAAAGAGGGACCATATACTGAGAAAGACAAAGCCAACCCTCAAAGCATTTACGGAAAATCCAAGTTAGCTGGAGAGAAGGCAATCCAAGCAGCAGCTTGCGACCATCTGATTCTACGAACAAGCTGGGTTTATGCAGCTCGCGGCAAGAATTTTCTAAAAACCATTTTGCGCTTAGCTCAAGAGCGTGAGTCCCTCCGTATCGTCGCAGATCAGTTCGGCGCACCCACGTCTGCGCGACTGATCGCCGATACGACCGCTCACATTATTCGTCAGATTGCTACTGAGCAGCGCCATAAATCACTCGGTTCCAGATCGTATCCTGGCGTACTTAATCTCACTTCTGGCGGAGCGACCAGTTGGCACGGTTTTGCCTCTTATATTTTAGAACAGGCTGTGCTTAACTTACCGCAGTTCAAACCGTTATCCAACAAAATTGATGCGATCAATACGAGTGAATATCCGCTGCCTGCGCCGCGCCCGGCTAATTCACTGCTAGACAGTCACCAGCTAAATACAAGTTTCGGTATCAGCCTTCCCAAATGGGAAACAGGTGCCAAACTCTGCATCGCAGAATTGGCCTGAACAAATTTCTATTGCCAGTTGCCGGACAATGAATCCCCATCTCCAACAACCAACTTCACTATTCTTTGTGACAAAGAGTATCTGTCAGCATCGTCACCTGATTTGGCAGATGAGCAAACGCGAGGTTGTGGGCCGCTATAGAGGATCCCTTTTGGGTTTGGCATGGTCATTTTTCAATCCAATCCTCATGCTAAGTGTTTATACCTTCGTATTTTCTGTGGTTTTCAAAGCCCGCTGGGGAGCTGGGGGTGCGGACGGTAGTGAAAGCAAAACAAGCTTCGCCCTGACCCTATTCATTGGGCTGATTGTTTACTCGCTTTTTTCTGAGTGTGTTAGCAGAGCACCAAGTCTCATCGTCAGCAATGTGAGCTATGTCAAAAAGGTGATTTTCCCACTGGAAGTTTTACCGGTAATAGCGCTTGCCTCATCATTTTTTCACATGATGATCAGCATTTTTGTCTGGTTAATTGCGACCCTATTCCTTGGGGGCTCCCTGCATTGGAGCGGCCTGCTACTTCCATTGATCCTGTTACCGCTAATGATCGGCACTCTGGGTATTGCATGGTTTCTTGCATCAATTGGTGTGTTTGTGCGCGATGTAGGGCAGACCATAGGCATCATATTGACAGTCATGATGTTCATGTCCCCGATCTTCTTTCCCCTTTCGGCCATACCCGAAAAATTTCAGTTTGCCATTTCGCTGAACCCCCTGACATTTTTTATCGAACAATCAAGGCACCTATTGATTTGGGGCGGAACACCAGATTGGATAGCTTTGGCAAGCTATCTAGTGGGTAGCTTGCTGACAGCTTGGGCGGGATTCTGGTGGTTTCAGAAAACGCGAAAGGGGTTCGCAGATGTCATTTAGCTCCTCTCTTTCAGGCTTGCCTCCAACCCCATCATTGAAGGGCGAGACAGCTGCAGTTATGCCTCAGGGTTCTGAAGAAGTGGCGATCAAAATCAGCCATCTCAGCAAGCTTTATCAGCTCTATGAAAAGCCTGGGGACCGCCTGAAGCAAATGCTGATCCCGCGTTTGCAACGCTTGTTCTTTCAGGAATCCAAGCAATTTTTCAAAGAATTCTGGGCAATCAGGGATATCAGCTTTGAAGTTCGACGGGGCGAAACACTGGGCATCGTCGGCCGTAACGGCGCAGGGAAATCCACGCTGCTTCAAATAATTTGTGGCACGCTGACGCCAACCTCGGGTGATGTACAGATCAACGGTCGTGTTGCCGCTTTGCTGGAACTAGGCTCAGGCTTCAATCCGGAATTCACTGGTCGCGAAAATGTCTTTCTGAATGCAAGCGTCTTAGGATTGACTCGAGAACAAACCTTCAAGCGCCTCGATGACATTTTGTCTTTCGCGGATATCGGGGATTTCATCGACCAGCCAGTCAAAACCTATTCCTCAGGAATGATGGTTCGCCTTGCCTTTGCTGTCATTGCCCACGTTGATGCCGACATTTTGGTCATTGATGAAGCGCTGGCAGTTGGTGACGCTTTCTTTACTCAAAAGTGCATGCGCTTTCTGCGCAGTTTCATGACCCATGGTACGGTACTGTTTGTCAGCCATGATACGGGCTCGGTCAAGAGCTTGTGTAATCGAGCCCTCTGGATAGAGAAGGGTAAAACGCAACTTCAAGGCAGCCCCAAGGAAGTCTGTGAACTCTACCTGGAAGCTTTCTACGAAGCCCAGCAAGGTAAAAGCAGCTCAACACAACTGAAGCCCGGCCCACTTCAGGATCAAGCTGCTCATTTCAAGGATCAACGTCAGGATTTCCTCAACCACAGTAACTTGCGCAACGATCTTGAGGTTTTCCGTTTTGATCCATTCGCCCCCTCATTTGGGAAAGGCGACGCGCAAATCATTCAAGTCGATTTCTTAGATAGCTACGGTAGTCCATTGTCATGGATCGTTGGAGGTGAAGAAGTCACACTTCGCGTATGCGCCAAAGTGCATGAAACCTTACTTTCTCCAATTATTGGCTTTCATATCAAAGATCGCCTTGGTCAAACGTTGTTCGGAGACAATACTTATCTGACTTATGCCAACCAACTATTGCAATGCGAAAGTCATTCAACTTTGTGTGCTGAATTCAGTTTCTCGATGCCGATCTTGCCAAACGGGAATTACAGCGTAAACGTCGCTATTGCTACAGGCTCTCAGGCTGAACATATACAACATCATTGGATACATGATGCCATTCTTTTCAAATCCGAATCCAGTAGCGTGAGTACCGGACTTGTGGGCATTCCAATGCAAAAAATAAGTCTGAGACTACTTTAAAAAATACACTAAAAATTTAAGTACATATGGAATTCACTGGTGAACGTTACGTTCCGGAAATCGACGGCGATATTGCCTTGGAACATCTACATCGCTATTACATGGCTTGTGAACTGGTCAGTGGTAAAGATGTCCTAGATATTGCCAGCGGTGAAGGCTATGGCTCTTCCATGCTGGCAAAAACAGCCAAAAGTGTTGTTGGAGTCGACATTAGCGAGGAAGCCGTGCGGCATGCGCAAGTTCGCTATAGCACTCCTTCGCTGCAATTTCTGGCTGGAAACTGTTCGAAAATCCCATTGCCAGATCATAGCGTGGATGCGGTCGTCAGCTTTGAAACTATCGAGCACCACGATCAGCATGAACAAATGTTTGCCGAGATTCGACGTGTGCTGCGCCCTGGCGGATTGTTGGTGATCTCCAGTCCCGACAAATACAACTACTCAGTCGCTCCCGGATATAGCAATCCCCATCATGTCAAGGAGTTGTTTCGGCATGAGTTTGAAGATTTGTTGCACAGAAATTTTCAGAATGTCGAACTGTTCGGACAACGAGTTCTATTTGGTTCCGCGATCTTTGCCGAAAACAAAAAAACGGAAGTCATCAGCTATCGGCAAGAAAATAATGAGTCACGTCAATCAACTGGTCTTGCTGAACCAATTTACTGGATCGGGATAGCATCAGACAGCCAGCTGCCACCCGTCCCCTCCGCACTCCTTGAACAGCCCATCAATGAAACAGAAATCGTTAAATCATGGAGCAAGATCGTCACTGCACGGGACCATCAAATTGCTGGGCTTAAGCAGGAATTTGTGAATGAAAATGCTCGCCTTGAAAATGAGTTGAGGACCAAGACTCAAACCCTTGCCTCACGCGATACACAAATTGAAGAATTAAGAAAACAAATTTCTTCTTTAACAGATGAAACACTTCGTCTTGAAGAAGGACGGCAAAGTTGGAACCAAACCCTTGCAGTACGCAACACACAAATTGAAGAGTTACAGCAACAGATTTCATCTTTAACGGATGAAAGCTTGCGTAACCATAAATACACTTTGCAATTACAAGTACAACTTGAAGAGACTCAAACTCAATTGGCAAAAATTATAATGAGCCATTCCTGGAAAATGACATTCCCGCTGCGTGAAGGTTGGAAATGGCTGCAAAATCCTTCATTGCAGGCCCAACGATATTTGCGATTCGCCGCCGAGCTTACCAAACGGGCTTACGTGCGGCTACCACTGAGTCACCAGACAAAAATAGCTCATCGACTATTTTTGGCAAAACACCTGCCCAAGTTATTGCGGGCAAGTAGTGGCCAGCCCCTGTCGGTTCCGATTCTGCACAAACCGACTCTTGTGTTACATCCAATTTCAGATCTTCAGGAGGCGGCCCTTGGCATAACGCTCAAGACATCGTCCGAACCCCTTGTTTCGGTCATCATTCCAATTTTCGGGAAGTGCGACTACACCCTCAGGTGTCTGATTTCGATCGCCACAAACTCGCCACAGGTCCCTTTTGAAATTATCTTGGTCAACGACTGCTCTCCAGACAATTCAGAAGAAGTGCTTAAAGCCGTGAAGGGCCTACAGGTCATTTCTAATTTGGAGAATCAGGGCTTCATTCGTTCGTGCAACATTGGAGCCCTGGCGGCGAAAGGAGAGTATCTGTGTTTTCTGAACAACGACACAGAAATCGTTTCAGATTGGCTGGACGCACTCGTTCAAACATTTGAAGAATTCCCTGGGACCGGGCTGGCTGGTTCGAAACTGGTCTATCCTGACGGAAAACTACAGGAAGCTGGTGGAATCATCTGGCAGGATGGTAGCGCATGGAATTTCGGACGCAACCAGGATCCGTCGCTGCCCGTTTACAACTACGCCCGCGAGGTCGACTACTGCTCAGGGGCCTCCATCATGGTTCCCAAAGCCCTTTTTGCTGAACTCGGGGGATTTGACGAACACTATTTACCTGCTTACTGCGAAGACGCCGATCTTGCCTTGAAGATTCGGTCACGTGGTTATCGTGTCATCTATCAGCCACTTTCAGTAGCAATTCATCATGAAGGCATCACTTCGGGCACTGATACGACCCTAGGTATAAAAGCCTACCAGATCGAAAACACCCGGAAACTGTTTGAACGCTGGAAGGAACATCTCAAGCATCATCAATCGCCTGGAGCTGATCTTGGTAGCGCCAAAGACCGGATGGCCAAATATCGCGTTTTGGTACTGGATCATTGCACGCCCACACCCAATCAGGATGCAGGTTCAATAACGGTATTCAACCTCATGGTGCTTTTGCGTGAAATGAATTTTCAGGTGACCTTCATTCCTGAGGATAATTTCCTCTTTCTGCCGGATTATTCTCCGGCAATACAGCGAGTGGGTGTTGAGACTTTATTTGCGCCTTACGTCACATCCGTTGAACAACATTTAAAGGAATGCGGCGATCGATATGACCTAGTTTTCCTTTTCCGTCCAGCAGTTGTTGAACGAAATATCCAGGTTATCCGCAAATTTTCTCCTCAGGCCAAGGTCTTGTTCCACACCGTTGATCTGCATCATTTAAGAATGTCGCGAGAAGCACAGCTTCTCCGTGACACGAGCAAACAAAAAGCAGCAGATGAAATGAAATATCGGGAATTGGCTGCCATTCGGGCGGCCGACGCATCAATTGTTCACAGTACCGCCGAACTGGATTTGCTCCATAAGGAACTACCCGACGAGAAGCTTCATGTATTCCCGCTCATCATGAGCATTCCTGGAACAAAAAAGGAATTCAAGGAAAGACGCGATATCGTTTTTGTAGGTGGATACCAACACACACCAAACATTGATGCGGTGCTGTACTTTGTTGGCGAAATAATGCCGATCCTGCGTTCCCGGTTGCCGGGTGTTCGTTTCTATGCCGTCGGCAGCAATCCCCCGGAGAACATTCAAGCTCTGGCCGGTGACGGTGTCATCATCACCGGCTTTGTGGAAGACCTGCCAACGCTGCTCGATCAGATGCGTGTCTCCGTTGCTCCATTGCGCTTTGGAGCAGGGATCAAAGGAAAAATCGGCACGGCAATGGCGCTTGGTCTGCCAACAGTCGCCACCCCTCTAGCGGCAGAAGGTATGTCCCTGACCGAGGGCAAAAATATTCTGGTTGCAGACAGTCCGGAAGCATTTGTTGATGCATTGATGCGCGTTTACACCGACGAAACGGTATGGCGCGATTTAAGTGCTGCCGGTCTGGATTTTGCAGATCAGGCTTGGGGTGGCGATGCGGCTTCCACCATACTGATTCATATTCTTAATTCCCTTGGAATACCGGGCGCGCGTGGGAATTATCCGATCCGGTTATTTTTAGCCAATACCAAAGCCACCCCCAGCCCCACAATTGAAGACGGGGGAAATCAAAAACTGCATCCCATTGGAAGTTGCCGGAACAAAGCACAATTCGAACAGTTGTTGCAGAGCGATGCACTCAAAAAGAATTCTGTCATAACCAATGACCTGATATTGCAAGCCAAAGGGCGTGAGAGTTTTGCGATTGAAGGATTTTGCGTCCCCTGTAACAAGTCAGTCCCCCTTCTCGTAGACTTGCTGTCCGGGGGGCAACGGGATGGGGAATATTGGATACCGAACTGGCGTGAGCGTCTTGAATGCCCACTTTGCCACATGAACAATCGCCAGCGCTTGATTGCAACGCTGGTCAACCAATATTTAAGCCAGCGGGCAAACTCACCAGCAAACGTCTATTTCATGGAGCAGGTAACGCCCATTTACCTATGGGCAAGTAAAGTATTTACCGACCATCACTTGCAAGGGAGTGAGTATCTTGGTCACGAGTATCAAGGCGGAACAGTCGTAAAGGGCATCCGCCATGAGGATGTCACTTCGCTAAGCTTTGATGATGCCAGCCTTGACCTGATTGTCAGTAACGACGTGTTTGAACATGTCCCTAATCCGGCCAGCGCCTTTAGTGAATGTGCGCGAGTTTTACGTTCGGGTGGATTGATGCTTGCTACGATTCCGTTTCATAGCAACGCAGAAATTTCGGTAGTCAGGGCATCGCTGGACCAACATGGCCTTCAGCATCATCTGCCACCGATGTATCACGGCAATCCGGTATCGGCGGAAGGTTCTCTAGTCTTTACCGATTTTGGTTGGGATGTCCTTTCTGCTTTACGTGAGGCCGGTTTCTCAGATGTCGCTGTATCGCTCTTTGTTTCAGAGCCATTCGGCCACTTAGGAAATGGGCAACTCGTGTTTGAAGCCAAACGTTGATGAAGACTGAAGCAAAGGAATTTGAGATGACTCAGAGAATGATAGATGCCGATGCACTGAATATATTAGGCGAGGTGCTATGGCACTCAACCACGTCTGATCCGTCGATTGTCACAGTCAGCCAGAGTCATGAACGCGAAATTCTGAAACATGCAAATCACTATCTTCGTCATGAAAGTCCAGAACCTATACGGTTTCTTGAAGTAGCAGCATATGCCCATATCACTGGTTACCTGCTGGCTGAGAAGCAAGGCTGGGAAGTAACCCTCTCCGACATATCGGTAGAGACATTGGCCCTTGGTGCTAAAACAGCAAAGGAAAACGGGCTCAATGCAGATCGGGTCCGTCGGGTTGCCGTTGATTTTCACGATCTGCCATTTCCGAGCAGAGCTTTCGACATTGTCTATATCTGCTCTGCCTTGCACCACACCTTACGGTGGCAAATTGTGCTCAATGAATTGTTGCGTGTCACTGCCGGTGGCGGCATCCTGATTCTGGAAAATGAGCCCTGCTATCGGGATTTCTGCTTTTATAAGTTTGCGACCAACCGGCCCGGTACTTTCCGTCCAGTCGAAACGGAACTTGATCGGCAAGGCATCCTGAAAACCATTGCAGAGCCCTACCCAGGCAGTCGGCCAGAGATGTTATTTGGGATGATTGAGAATCAAAAAATGCCCTTGTCAGAAATACTCGATATTCTCGGTAGTGGCGGCACGATTGAAAGCCTGACCATCGATTCTGCAGTTCTGATGTCCCCTTTCGACCACACGATCCTTGCTGCTCAAGGTTCATGGCGAACGCTGGCATCTCTACCGAAAATGGTTGAGAAAGAGCTTTCTGAAAGGCTAGGGAATGTACAAAAATTTCTTACCGAGACCGACAAAGCTCTGGGCATTAAGCTCCCCCACACCGCAGAAATTACCGAGATGGCAAGCCGCGTCACGCGTCGCATTCGTGCACTTCGGGGACCAACCCTCTGGGATCAAGCATCAAGCCTACTCAGCAGAGCCCCCGGTCTTGGTAAAATGGCGACACAAATTCTCAGACGCCTAAAATCAAAAACTGCAGCCGAAAACCGTAGCCACCAAATTGCGATAGCAGAAATTTTTGGTGGCCCGATTACAGTCATTGTTCGAAAGCAAGTGAATGACAGCCCGCGAGATGAGCCCGCCCGCTTGAATTATGCCCATGGCAGTCGAAAGGGCGTCTTGATTGGCTATCCACCCAAGCTCAATCGCGTACTCGATCTTAGTTACGACTTGGTGCCTGACATTCAAAACGTATCACCAGACCAAATCCGGAATCATTTCGCGCCAGAACATTGGCGCCTCGATAACAACGCCAGCCTCCAGTATCTGATCCAGCTCGACTCAACAGCTCGCATCAAGCCACTTGTTTTGGACAAGCCGGGACATTTGATTGTGCTGCTGCGTGTCTACGGAGCCCCTTCAGATAGCCCGTTCCGAATTGAGTTGGTAATCGATCAACAAATCAGCGCCAGTGTTGACGTACATCAACCCGAGTCCTTTCTGCTCAGAAGCGAGGGGCATATAGACAGTATGACGCCTACGATTGAGCTTCGTATTCGCGATCTCAGCGGCACATTGCCGATGACTATGCCAACTGTGACCGTTGCTGCAGCGCGGGTTGTCTGCATTCCAGAGGAATGATTTTTTCTTTATCTGTTTTTTTTAATACCGCGATGAATCAAAACTTTTTTTGTTTTTGTTGGGCATAAAAAATTTGTGAAGGCATTTCGATGAAACCAACCGATAGCACGGCATTTTTCGTCAGTATTTGGAACCTAGTCAAAAAGTTAAGATGACTCCCTTACTAATAAAAAATCCATGAAAATCATCATCGTTGGCGCATCCGGCTATCTCGGCAGGAAAATTTTTGCGAAAGCCACAGAGCTGGGCAAAGCAATCGGCACCAGTACCACTGGATCCTTCTCTTTGGTACAGCTTGACCTCAGCGAAGCTGATCGATTTGACTATACGATTCTGGAATCTGGCGACCTCGTATTGCTTGCCGCTGCTATCTCATCTCCCGATATTTGTGCGAAGGAACACCAACGTGCCTGGCTCGCGAATGTCGCTGGCACTTCAATATTTATTGATCGCGCTCTGGCGGCCGGGGCGCGCGTTGCATTCTTTTCCAGTGATACGGTTTATGGTGAAAAGGATAAGACTTTTGGCGAAGAAGAGTCTTGTTCACCGCTCGGCGAATACGCAATCATGAAGCACGAAATTGAACAACGATATCTTGGCATAGAGGGTTTCAAAACACTGCGACTATCTTATATTTTCTCTGCTGAGGACAAGTTTACAAAGTATCTATTGCAGTGTGCCCGGTCAGTTGTAACTGCTGAAATTTTTGCCCCGTTTGACCGAGCCGTTATATATCGAGATGATGTTGTAGAGGCTTCATTGAATCTGGCTAAACAGTGGAATCAAATTAATTCTCAGGTCATTAATTTTGCGGGTCCATCAGTGGTCAGCCGCGTAGATTTTGCAAAGACTATTATCCAAGCCGCAGGTCTGAGTTTGGATTTGAAAATCATTGAGCCCGAGCCAGAGTTTTTTGCGAAAAGACCTCACATCATCAACATGACATCAACGCATTTACCAAGCTTGCTGAATCGCAAGCCGCTCTCGTTAGCAGAAGCGGCCAATATCGAATTTAGTTCGGAGAGAAAGTGATGGCAATAAAAAATAAACGTGCATTCATTACCGGTATTACCGGAATGGTTGGTTCACATCTGGCAGATTATCTGCTTGAGCATACCGACTGGGAGATCTACGGGCTGTGCAGATGGCGCAGTCCACTGGATAACATTTCGCATCTACTACCACGAATCAATAGCAGTGATCGTATCCATTTGGTTTACGGTGATTTGCGTGATTATTTATCGATACATGAGGCAGTAAAGAAAGCCGCTCCAGACTTTGTATTTCATTTGGCTGCACAGAGCTATCCCAAGACCAGTTTTGATTCGCCCCTGGATACACTTGAGACTAATGTACAAGGTACTGCAAACGTTTTGGAAGCCTTGCGTAAGAATGACATCAACGCGATTACACATGTTTGCGCTTCTTCGGAAGTTTTCGGCCGGGTTCCTCGGGAAAAACTGCCTATTGACGAAGAATGTACCTTCCATCCAGCCTCACCTTATGCAATTTCTAAAGTTGGGACTGACTTGCTCGGGCGCTATTATGCGGAGGCCTACAAGATGACGGTTATGACAACGCGCATGTTCACGCATACCGGGCCGCGTCGTGGTGATGTATTTGCTGAGTCTACTTTTGCCAAGCAAATCGCAATGATTGAAGCTGGCATTATTCCACCCGTTGTTAAAACGGGCAATCTTGACTCATTGCGCACCTTTGCTGATGTGCGTGATGCCGTTCGTGCTTACTACATGCTTGTGACGGTAAACCCGATCCCGGCAGCCTATTACAATATCGGTGGTACCTATACCTGCACGATCGCTGACATGTTAAGAACGCTAATCTCAATGTCCACCATAAAAGACATCAAGGTTGAAACCGATCCCGAGCGGCTCCGACCCATTGATGCCGACCTGCAAGTACCGAACACAGCCAAGTTTGCGGCCATTACCGGATGGCAGCCAGTGATCCCATTTGAGCAGACCATGAAAGATTTGCTGGAATATTGGCGTGAACGCGTGCAATCGGGTCAAGCTTTTCTGACTCGTTAAAGCATGGGCCTGATTATTCGCGCACGTGCGCCATTGCGCCTGGGTTTAGCTGGTGGCGGAACTGACGTTTCCCCCTATTGTGATATTCATGGTGGATATGTTCTCAATGCGGCGATTGATCGCTATGCCTATGCTGTCATCAGGACACTCGATGAACCTTATGTACGATTTCTGGCTAGTGATCAACAATTAGAGGTGACTCAAGCTATTGACGCACCCTTGTCTCTGGATGGTCGACTTGACCTGCACAAGGCGGTCTATAACGAAATTATCCACCGTTATAACAACGGCAAAGCGATAGCTCTCGAACTCAGCACTTTTTGCGAGGCCCCAGCAGGTTCAGGTTTAGGATCATCCTCTACCCTGGTCGTTGTCATGATTCGGGCATTTGTCGAGCTACTTAATCTGCCGGTGGATGATTACACGATTGCGCGACTGGCTTACAAAATCGAGCGCATCGATTGTGGTTTGCAAGGGGGCAGACAAGACCAATATTCGGCAACCTTCGGTGGTTTCAATTTCATGGAGTTTTACTTGAATGAACGTGCAGTCGTTAACCCTTTGCGCATCAAGACATGGATCATCTGCGAACTTGAGGCATCGCTGATTTTGTTTTACACCGGTATTTCCAGAGAATCAGCCAAGATCATTGCAGACCAGTCGGGAAATGTCAGAGCAGGTGATGTTGATGCAATGCATGGTATTAAGAATGAAGCCTTATTGATGAAGGAGTGCCTGCTCAAGGGTGATTTTGATGGATTGGTCAGTTCACTGCAGCAAGGCTGGGAAAGTAAAAAGCGCTCAGCCAAGAGCGTATCCAATGAACATATCGACGAAATTTATGACGCCGCCATTAAAGCCGGAGCGCGGGCCGGCAAAGTGTCCGGTGCCGGTGGTGGTGGTTTCATGATGTTTTTTGTGCCTCCGGAAAAACGCATGAACGTGACCAGAAGTCTTGGTCAGTTCAATGGCCAAATCAGTAACGCGCATTTCACCAAACACGGGACGCAAGCCTGGAGAATTGTATGAGGGACTATATTTCTGCCCAAATTTCCGAAGCACAAAGAATTGTTTCGGGCATGCTGGCAGACCAGCAGTTGTTATCGACCCTAGAAGTTACGGCGCGCGCATGCATTGATTGCATGAAGCAAGGCCGAAAAATATTACTGGCGGGCAATGGTGGCAGCGCCGCAGATGCGCAGCATATTGCGGGAGAGTTTGTGAGCCGGTTCGCCTTTGATCGTCCCGGTTTGCCCGCTATTGCCTTGACGACCGACACCTCCATCCTGACCGCAATTGGTAACGATTACGGATATGAAAATCTTTTTGCTCGCCAAGTCCAGGCACTCGGCAATGCCGGAGACGTTTTCATTGCTTACTCTACTTCTGGAAAATCACCCAATATTATGCGAGCTTTGGAAGAGGCACGAAAAAAAGCGCTCGTCTGTATTGGACTGACGGGGAATCGTGGTGGCCCCATGTTGGATTTATGTGACTACCTTCTTGCCGTTCCTTCGAGTGATACGCCGAAAATACAAGAAGGCCATCTTATACTCGGGCACATTCTCTGTGGTTTGGTAGAGAGGGCTCTCTTCAAAGCGCCCGAGTGATGCAAGCGATCATTTTGGCCGGTGGTTTTGGTACACGCCTGCGCGAGCTTGTCCCTGACTTGCCGAAACCAATGGCACCGGTCAATGGGCGCCCATTTCTTGAGATTTTGCTTGCATCTCTTTCACAAAATGGTTTCAGGCATGTAGTTCTTTCTTTGGGTTTCATGGCGGATAAGATTTCCGGTCACATTGGCAAACAGTTTGCTGGAATGGAAATGTCTTATGTTAAGGAAGAAAAGCCACTAGGGACCGGGGGCGGTGTTCGACTGGCGATGTCCCAATGTCATGAAGATCACGTTTTTGTCTTTAATGGCGACACGTTTCTTGATCTGGAAGTAAGCGCGCTAGAACAGCAATGGCAACAGAACCGTCGCCCGATTATAGTAGGGCGGGAAGTTCCCGATACTGCACGATATGGACGGCTTCTATATGAGCAGCACCGTGTGACAGGTTTTACTGAGAAAGGTATTTCTGGTCCCGGCTTAATCAATGCTGGTTGTTACGTATTCAGTCAAGGTCTTTTGAATGATTTTGCGTTAGGTTCATCATTTTCTCTAGAGACAGATTTTTTAGCCAAGTTGATTAATCAAACCCAAGTTGATTTGTTTGTTACTACTGGCCAATTCATTGATATTGGCATACCCGAGGATTATCAACGTGCGCAAACGGAATTAGCCAAATTCTGTGCATAAATCAGCCCCCACGTTTCTTGACTGCAGCAAAAAATAAACCCACCAACTTCATTGACTTACAAATTGGACTCTAAAACCGTCTCAGTTGCTCTCTGTACCCACAACGGTGCTGCGTTCATTGACGAACAACTGCAAACTATTTATTTTGGCTCAGTCCAGCCAACTGAAACAGTGGTATGCGATGATTTATCTGTTGATCAGACCTGCAAGATAGTTTCTGTGTGGATGTCCAATCAGCCAAGCATTCGCCTGATACAGAACAATCCGATACTGGGCGTGACAAAAAATTTTGAGAAAGCATTGTCACTGACTACTGGTGAAATTATTTTTCTCTGCGACCAAGATGACAAGTGGCATCCTGACAAACTTTCAATTATCGTCGCTACTTTTGAAAGGCGTTCAGACTTACTATTGATCCATTCCGACGCAAGATTGGTAGATGCTAGTGGTGCCAGCATAAATTGTTCGCTCTTTCAAGCGCTTGAAGTTTCCAAGAATGAAATGGATCAGATCAGAAGCGGCAACGCCTTCAATGCGTTGATGCGACATAACCTGGTCACGGGAGCTACTGCCGCATTTCGCCGCAGTCTTCTGACTGCGGCGCTTCCAATTCCTGCAGAATGGGTGCATGACGAATGGCTGGCAATCATTGCATCTGCAATTGGAAAAGTTGATTTTCTAAATGAGATGCTGATTGATTACCGGCAACATGGTAGAAATCAAATTGGCATGCGCAAACTGACGTTAACAGAAAAAATTAAAAAGGCATTTACTTCTCGCCCTAACTTTCATCTTAAGCAGGTGCGTCGTACCGAAGTTCTACTGGAGCGATTGCTTTCATTAGGTCCATTGGTTCCCCCCAGACGAATAGATATGGTGAGAGTCAAACTATTGCACCATAAGATTTGCGCACAATACCCCACTAACAGGCTGAGACGAATCGTACCTATCTTGTGCGAGATTCTGACAGGACGGTATTCTCAATACTCAACAGGCTTAAGAAGTATTATTCGCGATCTGTTTGAGCCAGCGTAAACGACTCCATACACTTAGATCATCTTCCTTGTTGGCCACTTCATCCCCACTGCGCAACTTTGCCTACAATCTAGTGGGACAGTTGCTGCCAATGCTGGTGGCACTGGGTTCGCTACCACTGCTGGTACGTTATGCGGGTACGGACCGGCTTGGCTACCTTGGCCTTGCCTGGGCATTGATTGGGTACTTCGCACTACTTGATCTCGGCTTATCGCGCGTGGTCACGCGGCGCATCGCGCTCGCACACACTCAGCAACAACTTGTAGAAGAAGCTTTGATGGTGAAGCAGTTGTGTCTGCGTCTGTTTATTGCTGTGGCATTGATTGCCTTTTTATTAGCACTTCTGATTCCAGCGCAATGGGTCATCGGTAAAGGCGCATCAATAATTCTACTCAATGAAGCTACCATCGCGTTGCCCATCTTATGGGCAACCGTACCCGCAACGGTTGTTACTGGTCTGCTACGCGGAGTGCTGGAAGGCCAACAGAGATTCGCGCGGGCCAATTTGTTGCGCGGTGGATTCGGGATCTGGAGTTTTGCCGCACCGGTTGCCGTACTGCCTTGGTCGCATGAATTACCGGCACTCACCATCGCCATCGCAGTGGGCCGCTATCTGGCTTTATTGGCTCATATTTATATCGCGTTCACTACGTTGCCAAGATCACCGTCAGAGTCGACCGCTTCAACTTCGATCATCAGTGACTATTGGGCCATGATCAAAGAAGGAAGCTGGCTTACTATTTCAAATGTCGTCGGACCGGTGATGGTCACTTTTGACCGGTTTGCAGTAGCCGCGATTATTTCGCTGGCAGCGGCTGGCTTTTATTTTGTACCGCAGGAACTTGCACTACGTCTCTTGATTATCCCCTCTGCCATTGCGACGACGATCTTTCCTATGCTGGCAATATCGTCGCGCAATATCAGCGCCCATCGTGAAATTCCAAATCAGGCTCTGTTAGCCACGGTCATTGCCAGCCTGCCTGCATGTGTAATTCTTGCGGGGTTTGCTGAACCGGGATTGAGAATCTGGATGGGTTCCGCATTTGCAGAAACAAGTGCGCCCATCATGACCGTCTTAGCAATTGGACTTTTCGCAAATTGCTGTGCTCAAATTCCATTTGCCTGGATCCAGGCATCAGGCCGCGCAGACATTACTGGAAAACTGCATTTGCTCCAGCTGCCGATCTATTGCGTACTCATGCCGCTGCTGACCTGGTATTTTGGTCTCCTGGGTACCGCTTGGTGCTGGACACTACGTGCACTGGCAGACAGTATTTTGCAACTGGGTGCAGCAAAACGACTCTTCCCTCAAGTCAACATAGCAGATGGCCTTTCTGCACTGAGCGTAGGCATTGCGACGATGCTTTTTGTTTACATTTTTGTTCATCTGCAATACAGTCCGTGGCGCTGGATCGGCTTGACCTTGGCGCTCTGTGTAACTGCCACTATGTGCCTGCGCTGGTCCAAACGATTGCGCCAATCTCTTTATTGATCTCCTGGATGCATACCCAAGCTCAACCTCGATGTCCCATATGCAACTCTGAAGGAGCAATAGCCTACGCGGGTCTTTGTGACTTGTTGTATGGCGCTTCCGGAAAATGGGACATGCAGAAATGCTCATCTCAGAATTGCGGTGCCTTTTGGTTGAATCCGGCTCCTCATCCGGATGAACTTCCGCTCGCCTATCGAGGCTACTACACGCACAGTGCTGCGAATGAAGATCGGCAAAAATCAGGTTTCCGCCTTTCAGTCCGAAAAAGTTTTAGCAGACAGCACCTAGATTATCCAGTAACTACTGGATGGAAATTGAATCTCCTTGGCAAGCTGGTCAATGCACTTCCTGAGCATTCCGAATCCGCACAATATTCCCTGTTTTATCTTCCCTGGAAAATGGGTGGTCGGCTTCTGGAAATCGGTTGTGGTTCTGGTGCGCAATTGAAACTGATGCTGGATGCCGGCTGGGAAGCTGTCGGCATCGATTTTGATCTCGCAGCAGCCACAGCTGCTCGCGCACAAGGTCTGGAAGTTGATGTCGGCGATGTTCGCACAATGAACTACCCGGAAAGCAGTTTCGATGCAATCGTCATGGCACATGTCATTGAACATGTCTACGATCCTGTCGGCTTGCTGACCGAATGCACGCGTCTGCTTAAGCCAGGTGGAAGGTTGGTTTCAATTACACCCAATGCGGGTTCACTCGGGCATCGAATTTACCGTCAGGCATGGCGTGGTCTCGAGCCCCCTCGTCATATTGCGGTTTTTACACGACAAGCTTTAAGTTTGGCGGCCAAACGTGCCGGACTGAATGTGGATCGCGTGCGTGTAACCGCCCGTGACGCAGCCAATCTGTTGCTGGCCAGTTCACGTATGGCGCAAGCAAAGGAGGGAGAGCAAATCCTCCACCCCAAAGCGGACAAGCTCCCCCCTTTGAAGCTGCGCGCCTTGGCCCGACTTGAGTGGATCGCCAATCATTGTGGTCTTGCCTGGGGTGAGGAACTGGTTCTGATGGCGCATAAACCTTCAAGATGAGGAACTGGGTCCGCAACAGCTCTATAGGATAATGTTGGCAATTTTCCCCGGATGTTTTGCCAAACTATTCGTACCCCACGCAGCTAATCGGCATTGCCTTGTTTGAATTCATTTCTGAATCTTGTCTGGTATCCGTTTCGATCGTCAGCTATCGATCTGACGCCCGACGCTTGCGCGAAACACTTTTGTCGCTCGCGCTTGCAGCCCGTGAGTTAATAAACCATCAAACCAATTCATCTTCGCATGGCGTCGATTTGTATATGATCGACAATGCATCAGGTGATCAACTGCAGAAGTTACGCTCAGAAGTTAAGATGGGCGCAACATTCCGAAGTTTTCAGCACATCACCATACTTTCGGGACACGGGAACATCGGGTACGGTCGTGGCCACAATCTCGCTGTTGAAGCTTGTCATAGCCGCTTCCACTTGATTTTGAATCCGGATGTCTCGGTAGCACCCGATGCTTTGGCCAAGGCCATTGCATTCCTGGAAAAACATCCTGAAGCAGGTCTACTCGCGCCCCGAATTCTCGGTAATCAAGGCGAAATCCAGTACCTCTGCCGCCGCTACCCCACTGTGACCGACTTATTTGTTCGTGGGTTTGTTCCAAAATCCTGGCGAAGCCAGTTTGACCAAAGACTGGCACGCTACGAAATGCGCGATGAGATTGATGCAGCAAACCGCAATGGATCAGTCTATTGGGATCCACCAATTATCAGCGGCTGCTTCATGTTCTATCGCACCAGCATACTCAAACAACTGGGTGGTTTTGATCCGGCCTATTTTCTCTATTTCGAAGACTACGATCTGAGTCTGCGCACCGCTCGGGTGACCCGTATCGCTTATGTGCCCGATCTCTGCATCACACATTACGGCGGCGACGCTGCCCGCAAGGGTTGGCTGCACATTCGTTTGTTCCTGAGATCCGCTTGGACTTTCTTTAAACAAAATGGCTGGAAAATTTTTTGATGCGCATACTCGTCACCGGAGCCAACGGCTGGATTGGTCGCACCGTCTCGATTGAATTACAGCACCTGGGCCATCAAGTGACGGGTTTGGTTCGACGACCCATGAGTGTTGCGTCGGGCGTGCGGGAATGGCTTCATACTCAAGCTGATTTTTCGAATCTCAATATAGAACACCTTCACAAGGGGCATTTCGATGCCGTGATTCACACCGCCGCACGTGCGCATGTGATGGATGAGCGCGCTGCTGATCCGCTCGCTCTATATCGTGCATCCAATACGGCAGCCACGTTACGGCTGGCTGAGGCAAGCAAGCAATCTGGCATTCCTCGCTTTGTATTTGTTTCAAGCATCAAGGCATTAGGTGAGGTTGAACCGGGGCGACCCTGGCTCGAAAACGATGGGCCAGTGGTGAACAAGCTGGATGCTTACGGACGCTCGAAGCATGAAGCGGAACTCGGCCTTGCAAAACTGGCTGATTCGACTTTTCAGCCCATCATCGTGCGCCCGCCCCTAGTATATGGCCCGGGTGTCCGTGCCAATTTTCTCAAGCTGATCCAACTGGTGGATCGCTGCTGGCCTTTGCCGCTCGGTTGTGCCACAGCGCCCCGCAGCATGGTGGCTCTTCCCAATCTGGTCGATGCCTTGATCCGCTGCGCACTCGGCCCCAGACTGAGCGAAACATCAACGCCAGTTTTTCATGTGACCGACACACAAGCTCTGTCGGTGCGTGATCTGATCCTGAAGATCGGTTACTTGCTCGGGAAGAAGCCTTCATTGTTCCCAATACCAGTCAGCCTCTTGCATCTCGCAGGAAAACTGTCTGGACACAGTGCCCAGATTGACCGGCTGACCTCACCGCTGCGGATGGAAACTCAAGCGATACAAACTGCGCTGAACTGGACGCCTCCATACACAACTGACGCAGCACTGGGTGAGACCATCGCCTGGTATCGTTCCACGCAGTCAATCAAATCATGATCGATTCTGTCGACTTGTTCTCTAGCTTGTTATTGACCGCATTGTTCAGCGCCATTGCATGCGGTCTGATTCTGACCCTGTTGCTGCGGACCGGTCTAGCTTGGAAGCTGGCACTCGATCAACCGAATGCGCGTTCTCTGCATGTCGTTCCCACACCGCGTTGTGGCGGATGGGGGATCGTCCCAGTGATTGCAATCGCCATGCTGATCTTGGCCAGTTCCATATGGCCCTTGCTAACGGGCTTTGTCGCGCTTGCCTTGATCTCGTATCTGGATGATCGCGTCTGTCTTTCAGCGGGTCTGCGCTTTGCCGTTCATGCGGCAGCAGTGATTCTGGTTCTGGCCATCACAGGTCAAGGCCTGCCGCTATGGACATTACTGATCATCGCTTTCGTATGGATCTGGAGCATCAATCTTTATAACTTCATGGATGGGGCCGATGGCCTCGCAGGCAGCATGACGTTGATTGGGTTTGCCGCTTATGCCATCGCAGGAAGAACAAACACCTCAGTGGCGTTGACTGCAGGAGCCGCGGCTGGAGCCGCGTTGGGTTTTCTGTTTTACAACCGTCCACCTGCAAAGATTTTTCTGGGTGATGTGGGCTCTGTCCCGCTCGGCTTTCTGGCTGCCGGTCTGGGTTACATCGGTTGGAAAGACGGACTGTGGCCCTTCTGGTTTACGTTCATGGCGTTCTCCCCCTTCGTACTCGACGCGACCGTCACTCTGCTCAAGCGCCTGTTGCGCGGCGAGCGTGTCTGGGAAGCGCATCGCGAGCACTACTATCAACGCATGGTTCGCTCAGGACTCAGTCATGCCCGGATGACAAGCATCTGGTTCGGCTTTATGCTCACTGGAGGCGCTTTGGCGATCATCTTGCTCAAACAAGCCCAGTGGATACAATGGACTGGCATTGCGTCATGGATGGTCATCCTTATCGTGGCAGGTCTCATCATCGACCGGCGCTGGGCTCGTTTTGAACAGGAATCGTCTTGAAGACCCTCGGCAATTTTCGTCTCAGCTCAACTGCACTGCCTGTTGTCGCCTTCCTATTCGACTTGTGTGCGGTCACGTCGGCTTGGGCCATTAGCTACTGGCTGCGTTTTGAAGGGAATGTCCCGCCCGATTTTCTGAGCACCGGCATTCTTGTTTATGTTTTGGGACTGCCGTTGCACGGGGTGATCTTCTGGGTGTTCGGCCTCTATCGTGGCCTGTGGCTGTTTGCCAGTCTTCCCGACTTGATTCGCATCGTCAAAGCCGTTGGAGTCAGTGCTTTGGTCATCATCGCCCTCGCCGTCCTGTTGCATCCCGTTCCGCCGGTCCCTCGCTCAATCTTGATCCTGCATCCCATGCTGTTGCTTTGCATTATGGGCGGCGCGCGCTTTGCCTATCGGGCCATCAAGGAATTCAATCGTTACGGCGGCCTCATGGCACAGGGCAAGCCGATTCTGGTTTTGGGTGCGGGCCGCGCAGCTGCGGCACTGGTGCGTGAGCTGGCCCGTTCACCCGAATGGCGTCTGGTCGGGCTGCTCGATGATGACGAGAGCAAACGCGGGCGCTCGCTGGGGGGCTATACCATTCTCGGCCCGATTGCCGATCTGCCCCTCTGGAAAGAAAAACTGCATGTCGATCATGTCCTGGTCGCCCTGCCCTCCGCCCCGCTCGAAACCCAGAAGCAGGTCTTTCAGCTCTGTATCGATCATGGCGTGCAGGCTCTGGTGCTACCAGCGTTGACCAGTCTTGATGAGGGCAAACCCTTCCTGTCGCGCATTCGCAGCATCAATCTGGAAGATCTGCTCGGACGCGATCCGGTGTCAATTGATACACCCCATGTGGAAGCCATTCTAAAAAGTCAGGTTGTGCTGGTCACCGGAGCAGGAGGTTCGATCGGTTCGGAACTGTGTCGCCAGATTGCCCACTTCAAACCCAAACGCTTGATCGCTGTAGAGCAGTCTGAGTTTGCGCTTTATCGACTGACTGAAGAATTCCGCGAATACCATGCTGACATTGAATTGATTTCGCTGGCCGGAGATGTCAAGGACACGCTGTTTCTTGATCACGTTCTGGCCCGTTACAGCCCATCAATCCTGTTCCATGCCGCTGCGTACAAGCACGTGCCGTTGATGGAGGAAGCCAATGCCTGGCAGGCGGTTCGCAATAATGTTGTGGGCACAATGCGCACGGCTGAGGCCGCCGCTCGGCATCGGGTCAGTCGCTTTGTTTTGGTCTCGACCGACAAGGCTGTCAACCCGACCAATGTCATGGGAGCGACCAAACGTCTTGCCGAAATGGTCTGCCAGTCCTTACAGCAATCCAGTCCCCGCACCGCTTTTGAAACGGTACGTTTCGGAAATGTGCTCGGTAGTGATGGCAGCGTCATTCCCAAGTTTCAGGAACAGATCGCCAAGGGTGGGCCAGTGACCGTGACTCATCCGGACATCACCCGTTATTTCATGACCATTCCGGAAGCAGCTCAGTTGGTATTGCAGGCTTCCTGCATGGGTTCTGGCGGCGAGATCTATCTACTTGATATGGGGAAACCGGTGCGCATTGCCGACCTGGCCCGCGATCTGATTCGTCTGCATGGCTTCACCGAAGATCAGGTCAAAATTGTCTTTACTGGCTTGCGGCCCGGGGAAAAATTGTATGAAGAATTGTTGGCCGATGCGGAGACTACGCGACCCACACCGCATCCCAAACTGCGCATCGCCAAAGCACGCGAAGTGCCAGCCACATGGCTCGACAGCCTGCAACCCTGGTTGTTGCAGGAACGTATGCTGAGCGACGATGAAGTGCGAACCGATTTATGTAGCTGGGTCTCGGAATACACACCTGCTATTCTCGCGAAACCTGCACGGCGTCAGACGGATCGGATCGTCACTGCCACAGAAAAAATATGAAGTGCCTTATTCAGATTTGAAGACCTCATACTGAGAGCCACTTCGCCTCCCTCGTCTGTTCACGTTACCCCTACTTATTACTTTTTTCCAACATGGCCATTTATGCGATCGGTGATCTGCAGGGTTGTTGTGATCCGCTGGAACAACTACTAGCAGCCATCCGGTTCAACCCAAGTAGCGACCAGCTCTGGTTTACCGGCGATCTGGTCAATCGTGGCCCGGATTCTTTGCGTACGCTGCGCACCGTCAAGGCCCTCGGCAATGCGGCGATGACCGTACTCGGCAATCATGATTTGCATCTGCTCGCAGCGTCTATCGGCGTACGCAAGATCAGCGACAGCGACACACTGGACGAGATTCTTTCTGCGCCGGATGCGAACGAACTGCTCGACTGGATTCGCACGCGCAAGCTGGCTCATCAGGGCAATGGGCATTTGCTGGTTCATGCCGGCGTGCTGCCCCAATGGAATGTATGGAGCACGCTGCGCTATGCCGCCGAAGTCGAACGCGAATTACGCGGATCGAACTGGCAACATTTTCTTGCGCATTTATTCGGGAACCAACCGGATCGCTGGGATGAAAGTCTGGTCGGCTTCGACCGCTTGCGCGTCATCGTCAACGCCTGCACCCGTCTGCGCTTTTGCACGCCCGAAGGTCAAATGGAATTCGCCAGCAAGGAAGGGGCCGGTGCTGCGCCTGATGGTTATTTACCCTGGTTTGATATTCCAGGGCGGCAGACCGAAAAGGCTACAGTCATCTTCGGCCACTGGTCAACGCTTGGCTTGGTGATGCGGCCCGATCTACTCGCGCTGGATACCGGTTGTGTCTGGGGTGGAAAACTCACAGCGGTGCGACTGGAAGATCGGGCGTTGTTCCAGGTCGAGTGCGCACCGTATCAACGTCCAGGCTGAATCCCAGTTCCTCGGCAATTGCCGCACGGGCCATCGTCGCGATCTCGTGGCGTTTGTAACCCGTTGGCGGAATGCTGTCGAGCAAGCGAATCTCGGCAATGATCGGTGCGTTATGAATGATCATCTTCAGTGAATCGAACAGATTGACGGTATGGATATAGGCTGCGGCCGTGGTCGGTTCATCTTTGGATACTCCCTTACGGCCAGGTTTGAGATATCGCAATGCGGCTGGCTGCACAGGCACGCCCGCATCAACCGCCGCCTGAATCAGGTTGGCATGAAACGGCAGCAAATGGGTGCCATCCGTCGTTGTCCCTTCGGGGAAAACTGCAACAAAGCCATCATTGCGCAATATTTCTGCAAGTGTCTTGTTGACGTCATGCACGGCATGCCGCCTGCCGCGTTCGATGAAAATCGTACCGGTTCGATCACACAGATAGCCAATGATCGGCCATGAACGGATTTCCGACTTGGCTACAAAACGCGCGGGCTTGAAGGCGTGAATCACATAGCTGTCGATCCAGGAAATATGGTTCATTACCAGCATGCCCTGCTTGGTCGGCGCAGAAATGGTTTCCATGAACGCGGGCTTTCTGCCGACAATGCGCACCGTGATACCGCAAATGCCCAGTAACTTGCGCGACCACCAGCGAATCATTGCCTGGCGCCGACGAAATGAGCAAAAAGGAAAACCAATGGCTAGAATCAGAACGCCCACCAACAGATGAATAGCCGTGCGCAACAAACTCCAAATCAATTTCAATTACAGCCCCTTGCTACAACAGTTAATCAACAGTCTGGCATCATATGTCAAAGTATGCAGATTCAATACTCGGACTTGACCGTATGACTGATCGGGCTCATTCTGGTCTCGACACCCGTCTCGATTTCCATGAACACCCCCTCGACCATCCGCGAAGAAATAGCCATTCGTGCCGCACGTCTCATTGCCGAAGACGGCCTGGATTATGGCAGCGCCAAGCAAAAAGCGGCGCAGGACGTTGTGGGAAACCGGCGCATTCAAGCCGACTGGATGCCCGACAACGAAATGGTCGAGCATGAAGTGCGCCTGTATCAGGAACAGTTCCAGGCCGATACGCAACCACAACGCTTGCACGCTCTACGCCAGACCGCCGTTGCACTGATGCAATGGCTGGCAGATTTTTCACCGTACCTGACGGGTGCCGTTCTGAACGGCACGGCAAGCGAACACAGCGACATTCATCTGCAATTATTTGTGGACAGCCCCAAGGATATGGAAATCTTTCTGCTCAATCAGAATATTGATTTTGAAGTCCATGAGACAACACGTGTCCTGTATGGGCCGGGCAATCGCTTGAGCAAAGTCGAAACCTTAAGTTTTATGTGGCAAAAACAACGCTCGATTCCCGCTGAAGGGGTGCACCTTTATCTATATGAAACGGATGCGCTACGTAACCCAACTAACGCCTTGAGCGGCAAGCGCAAGCATGAGCGTCTGGATCGTGCTGGTGTCGAACGCCTTCTCGTCCAACAACCCGAAACTGTATCAACTCCACCGGACTAAAAGCCATGACCCGAACCGCAAAAATCAGTCTGATCGCCCTGTTTGCTTTGGCTGCAGTCGCGGCCGGTATTTATGTCGGGCAAAAAAAATGGTCGTCCGATCCTGTACAACCCGGAAGTAGCAAATTACTTTTTGCCCAAACCCTGCCCGATGCAGAGGGAAATCCGCACGTGTTGGCAGACTATCGCAACAAGATTGTCGTACTGAATTTTTGGGCCAGTTGGTGCGTTCCCTGCGTTGAAGAAATCCCGGAATTCTCAGCCTTGCAAACAGAATTTTCCGGTAAAGGGGTTCAGTTCATTGGCATTGGGATTGACAGTGCAAAAAATATTGCCGAATTCCAGAAAAAAGTCCCGGCCAGCTATCCATTGCTTGTAGCAGGTGCCACGGGCAGCGAACTCGCACTCCAGTTTGGCAATACGGTTGGAGGTCTCCCATACACCCTCGTGTTGGATCGCAATGGCGGGGTCAAAGCCAGCAAGATGGGACGGGTCAAGGAAAAAGAGCTGCGGGCCTGGTTACAGTCCGTACTTTAAGTATTTCATACGAATCCAATTTCAGGCCTGAGTTTGATGCCCGAGCATGATTTTCTGTAGCTGACACAAGCAATTTCGGGCAAAATGCGGGCTTCTTGTTCCCAAAAAACTCCTAATGACCCGATCCATCCTGGTTCTTCATGGACCCAACCTGAATCTGCTCGGGCAACGCGAACCAGAAATCTACGGCTCGTTGACCTTGGCAGATATTGACGCCATGTTATTGGCTCACGCCCAGGCTCAGAAGGCACAACTCACTACATTTCAAAGCAATCATGAAGGTGTCCTGGTTGATCGCATTCATGCCGCTCGCAAGGAAGGAGTGGACTTCATCATCATCAATCCCGCTGCGTATACACACACCAGCGTAGCGATACGCGATGCTCTGGCGGGAGTTGCTATCCCCTTTGTCGAAGTTCATTTATCCAATGTGCATCGACGTGAGGCGTTTCGCCATCACTCCTACTTTTCTGATCTTGCAGTCGGTGTGATTTGTGGACTGGGTGCAGAGGGCTACCGACATGCCCTGGATTTTGCTTTGAAGCAGAAGCCTTAATAGAACCCCAATCATTTACTGGGCGATCTGTATATAATATTCGCCAATATTAATATAAATTACGTCATCTTTAGTCTTCTCTAACAAAAAATGGGGCCACAATGGATTTACGCAAACTGAAGACCCTCATTGATCTGGTTGCCGAATCGGGTATTTCTGAATTGGAAGTTCACGAGGGTGAAGGCAAGGTCAGAATCGTCAAGGCACCCTTGCAAGGTTTTGCACCACCGGTTCAATATGCGCCAGCTCCGGTGATCGCAGCCCCTGTTCCCGCCGCCACTCCCGTCGCAGAAGTACCGGCTGCGCCTACAGGCAATATCGTAACCTCCCCCATGGTCGGAACGTTTTACCGCTCGCCCGGTCCAGGCAAACCGGCCTTTGTCGAACTGGGTAAAGCAGTCAAGGCAGCTGAACCGGTCTGCATTATTGAAGCGATGAAGTTGCTGAATGAAATCGAAGCCGGGTTTGATGGCGTCATCAAAGAAATTCTGGTCGAGAATGGTCAGCCCGTTGAGTTCGGGCAACCGTTGTTCGTCATTGCCTAGCCATTTAACCTAAGCCTTTTAGTTTTAGTTGAGATGCTGGTCAGATTTGCAATGACCTCTTTGTCCGTAACTGAACGGCAACTCTTTGTAGATAAGTTGGCACATGAGCCAATCAATTTTCAGTCTGAAGCTTGTCGGTCAATGATCGGCTGAAGTCACCAACCAGGGCGACCATGTTCGGAAAAATACTTATCGCCAACCGTGGCGAAATTGCTCTTCGTATCCAGCGGGCCTGCCGTGAAATGGGCATTCGCACCGTTGTGGTCTATTCAGAAGCAGACCGCGAAGCCAAGTACGTCAAACTCGCTGACGAATCGGTTTGTATCGGCCCAGCACAGTCCGCCAAAAGCTATCTCAGCATGCCGGCCATCATCAGCGCGGCTGAGGTCACGGATGCTGAAGCAATCCACCCCGGCTATGGCTTTCTATCTGAAAACGCTGACTTTGCTGAACGCGTCGAACAAAGCGGCTTCACCTTTATTGGTCCAACTGCAGAATGCATCCGCTTGATGGGCGACAAGGTTAGCGCCAAGCAAGCCATGATTGCGGCAGGCGTTCCCTGCGTGCCCGGCTCCGAAGGCTCCTTGCCGGAAGATCCGAAGGAAATCGTCAAGATTGCGCGGCAAGTCGGTTACCCGGTCATTATCAAAGCGGCGGGCGGTGGTGGCGGTCGCGGTATGCGGGTAGTCCATACCGAAGCGGCACTGCTGAATGCGGTAACGATGACGCGCTCGGAAGCGGGTGCCGCCTTCGGCAATCCCATGGTCTACATGGAAAAATTTCTGGAGAATCCGCGCCATGTGGAAATCCAGGTGCTGGCCGACACGTTCAGGAATGCGGTCTGGCTGGGAGAACGCGATTGCTCGATGCAACGCCGCCACCAGAAAATTATCGAAGAGGCACCAGCACCCGGCATTCCTCGCCGCATCATCGACCGCATTGGTGATCGCTGTGCCGAAGCTTGCCGCAAGATTGGTTATCGCGGCGCAGGCACCTTCGAGTTCCTATACGAGAACAACGAGTTCTATTTCATCGAGATGAACACGCGCGTTCAGGTCGAGCATCCGGTCACCGAAATGATTACCGGCATCGATATCGTGCAGGAACAGATCCGCGTCGCAGCCGGTGAAAAGCTACGTTTCCGTCAGCGCGACATCGTGCTCAAAGGCCACGCTGTCGAATGCCGTATTAATGCGGAAGACCCGTACAAATTCACCCCATCGCCGGGCAAGATTCTGACCTGGCATGCACCCGGTGGCCCTGGCATCCGCGTCGATTCGCATGCCTATGCGGGCTATTATGTACCGCAGCACTACGATTCGATGGTCGGCAAGGTCATCGCTTACGGTGCTGATCGCAATCAGGCGATTGCCCGCATGCGCATCGCCCTGTCGGAAATGGTGGTCGAAGGCATTTTGACCAATATCCCTTTGCATCGTGAACTGATGGCCGACGCACGCTTCATTGAGGGCGGCACCAGTATTCATTATCTTGAAAACAAACTTGCCGACCGCAATCTTGGCAACACCGAAAAGTAATGCGCGCAGGGCATGTTCACCGAAATTGTCTTTCAGACTGATCGCAGCCATGCGGATGCGCTGACCGACAGCCTGCTCGAAGCCGGTGCACTGTCGGCCACTGTTGAAGACGCAGATGCCGGTTTACCGGATGAGCAACCCTTGTTCGGCGAACCCGGGGGCGAGCCCGAGTTGCCTGCCTGGAATCGCAGCAAGATCGTCGCCTTGTTCGATGACCAGAGCGATGCCGACGCCATAGTCACCGAAGCTTTTCAAACGGCTGGCCTCAAGGCCGTGCCTGTGCTGGAACGCCGAAGTGTCGCCAACGCAGACTGGGTGCGTTTGACGCAAGCCCAGTTCGATCCGATCCATATCGGCGAGCGGCTCTGGATTGTTCCGTCCTGGCATGATGCACCAGCTGATGCACTTCAAACCGATAGCATTATTCTTGAACTCGATCCCGGTTTAGCTTTCGGCACGGGTAGTCATCCCACCACACGCCTGTGCCTCACCTGGCTGGAGTCGCACGTTGGCCCGGGGCAGTCGGTGATCGATTATGGTTGTGGCTCCGGCATTCTCGCCATTGCCGCAAAAAAACTCGGTGCTGGTGAAGTGGTCGGAACTGACATTGATGAACAAGCAATTGCAGCGTCCATCGACAACGCGCAGATCAATCACTGCGATGTAATGTTTTCGACATCGAAGCAATTTGAACACGTCCCCGCCGACATCGTGGTTGCCAATATTCTCTCCAATCCGCTGAAAGTGCTGGCACCGCTGCTATGCAGTCTGGTCGCGCCGGATGGACAACTGGTTTTGTCCGGCGTGCTGCTGCGTCAATGGGAAGAAGTCGCGGCAGCTTATCAGCCCTTCATCCGCCTGGAGGTGTGGCGCAGCGAAGAAGATTGGGTTTGCCTGGCTGGGCAAAAACAAGTGGCTACAGCCTGATTACTGCCCTAATTAACAAGCGATTCGACCAATGACTTTGGCCACACGCTGCCCGTCATGCGAAACTATTTTTCGCATGACCACCCAGGAAGCAACCGCACGCGGCGGCACCGTACGTTGCGGTGTTTGCGGCACCGCCTTCAATGCACTTGACGCACTGGTCAACGTCGAAACCCTACGCGCACAGGCACCGGCCACGGTCCCCCATCCGCCGGTTGAAGAGCAGACGCTCATTGATAACACCGGCATTGACTCCACACATCCTGATACGTCGCAGCCCGATACATCACAGCCCGTTTCAGATGATGAAGATTTGGAAATTAGTCTGGCACCGGAACCGATAGAGCCAATATCGGATCAAGACGAGAAGCGCGTAGTCGAAACGACGGAATCTTCATCCACATCAGAACCTGGACCCGAGGAAGAAACAGAAACGTCCTCTGAAGTGCAATCAGATCGTGATAGCGATACACAAACCGATACGCCCAGCGAATCCGGGCTTGCAACGGTCGAACCTGAAACACAATCCGAGCCAGTCATCGAATCGAGCTTTGCAGACACGATGACTGGGCCGCAACAAGATATGGCAAGCCCCGAGGTTGCTGTAAGTTCCTCAGTTTCAGCAACAGATGCCCTGCTTCTTGCGCCAGTTTCAAAAACCTATGAGCCCAGTGGCAAGCCAGGGCGTCGCAGCTTGTTTGTTTCCCTCTGCGCTGTAGCCTTGATGCTGCTCACAGCACAGGTGATCTATGTCTGGCGCGACACCTTAGCTGCCAGTTGGCCGGCGGCCCGGCCGCTGCTAATCAAGACTTGCGCGTTACTGGGCTGTCGGGTTGATCTCCCGATGAACCTTGATGCATTGGCAATCGAATCCTCGGAATTGCAAGCTGTGCCGCAGGCCACGAACAGCTACACATTCAATACGCTGCTGCGTAATCGTGGCCAACAGGCCTTGCGCTATCCGGCTCTGGAATTGACCCTCACCGATGCGCTCGACCAGCTCGTGCTCCGCCGGGTCATTCTTCCGGCGCAATATCTCGGCCCCGCCCAGCGTAACCAGATCGGCAATGGCATTGCTCCGAATAGTGAGTTGCCGATCCGTATCAGTTTCGACGTCGCAGGCACTACTATCGTCGGTTATCGCGTTGGCATTTTCTATCCCTGACATTTATTCCTAACAAGCAAAAATATATGCGCACACTAATCTGCGGTTCTCTCGCTTATGACACGATCATGGTGTTTGGCGGCCGTTTCAAAGACCATATCCTGCCCAATCAGGTTCACATCCTGAATGTCTCTTTCCTGGTTCCCGACATGCGCCGCGAATTTGGCGGATGCGCTGGCAATATTGCGTACAGTCTGCGCCTGCTGGGTGGCGCGCCGCTGATCATGGCCACCGCCGGCAGCGACGCTCAGCCCTATCTGGATCGCCTGCAAGGTCTCGGGTTAGATACCGCGCACGTGCAAATGTTGAAGGACGCCTTCACCGCGCAGGCCTTCATCACGACCGATCTGGACGATAACCAGATCACAGCCTTTCACCCAGGCGCGATGAGCCGGTCTGCTGAACTTCGAGTCAATGACATTCAGAATGTCGAAAACGTGAAGCTGGGGATTGTTGCCCCCGACAGCCGCGAAGGCATGCTGCAACACGCCACCCAGATGGCTGAGGCTGGAATCCCATTTATTTTTGATCCGGGCCAAGGTTTACCGATGTTTAACGGTGATGACCTGATGCACTTCATCGATCTGGCCGATTACGTCACCGTCAACGAGTACGAAGCCCAATTGCTCGCCGAAAAAACTGGCCGATCTTTTGAAGCACTGGCGCAGTCGGTCAAGGCGCTGATTGTCACGCAGGGTGGTCTCGGCTCGGTCATCTATGCCGACGACAAAGGCCATGTCATCCCCAGCCTCAAGGCTGAAAAAATTGCAGACCCCACCGGTTGCGGTGACGCTTATCGCGGTGGGTTGTTGTACGGGATCGCCAACGGCATGGACTGGGCCACGACAGGACGTCTGGCCAGTACCATGGGCGCGCTCAAGATTGCTTCGATGGGTCCCCAAAACTATGAACCTTCACGCGACAAAATTGCCGAAGTCTTCAACGAGGCTTTTGATTACCGACCTTGGTAAGTATTAAATGAGTTGTAAATGATTGTAAGCAAGCCTTGGGTTCCGGGCCGCATCGCGTTATATCGTGATGTATTAACATTTTGGAGCGTTCAAATGAAATCCCTTATTTCTTCTGGCTTGCGTATGACCGGCCTTTGCTTGGCCTTGGCCGGTTCCCTTTTCATTACTGGCTGCGCTACTCGCAATAACTCCAGTGCTATCTACACTTCGGGACAGACGCAGCGTGAACAGATCGTACGCATGGGCGTGGTTGAAAGCGTGCGTCCCGTCACGATTCAAAATCGCGAAACTGGCGTCGGCACCGTGACCGGAGCTGTGGTCGGCGGTGTTGCGGGTGGTGGCATGGGTGGCGGCCGGGGCAGTGCGGTGACTGCGGTTATCGGTGCAGTCGCTGGCGGGATCGCCGGACAAGCCATCGAAAATTCGGCGAACAAACAGAATGGACTCGAGATCACGGTCCGCCTGGAAAACGGCGAAATGCGCGCCATCGTTCAGACTGCCGATGAAGTCTTTCAACCGGGGGAGCGAGTACGCATTCTTTCAAGTGGTGGCGTCAGCCGGGTGACGCACTGACAGGATGTTGCAAAACTACTGCGCGACTGTGATGCGGCGTTGGGCAGTGCTCGAAATCCTCGTGTACGTCCCAGTACACTCCGGTTTCTGCGCGCTGTCCACCTTGCCTCACAGCCGCTCGCTACGTTTTTCAACACCCTGTAATTAATTTTTGCGCAGAAATCACACTTACTTAAATCGGCCCAATGCTGCCTAATACAAGCAGCGCAATCTGGATCAGCACAAACAAAACCAGTAGCGACAGATCCACCCGGCCAATTGGCGGCAGCACGCGGCGCAATGGGCGCAGCAGTGGAACGGTGAGCGCATCAAATATCGGCAGGAAGGGTGAAAACGGATTCACCCAACTCAGAACGGCCGCAATCACAACGATCAATTGCAGCATGTACAACATCCACTTGATCATCCACAACAGCGCTACCCACAGGGTTTGTAATATATCCGGCGGCCCCGCCAAGCCCGCGCTCAGACCCAACGCAGCCCACACGATCAAGACCGCCACCACGCTCAGCGCATAGGCAGCAACCAGACTGGCCCAATCGACATTGCCATAAGCTGGCAGCAAACGCCGCAAGGGCCGCACAATCCAGTCGGTGAGCGCCATCACAAAATGACCAATCGGATTCTTGGCGTTCAAGCGCAACCGTTGCATCCACAAGCGCAGCAGACAAGCGCCGACGAGCAAGCCACCGGCCACATCGATAATCAGTTGAATAATTCGATAGAGCATGGATCAGTCCGGCTCAGAGTTGTAGAGCGGCTATTGTAGCCGCGCAATCTGCAGAAGAAAGTGCGGAAGAAAGTACGAAAGACAGCACAACTGGCTGCCGAAATAAAAATCCCACGCAATGCTCTGCGTGGGATTGATCACTGCAAACAATCATCGGGGCAGGATCACCACCCCGATGACTGCATTACGGACGGCTGCCCGTGGGAAACGGCCATGCGGCGGCTGGGTTCAGCGCGCTTTTTGCCGGGGCAGCAACTGCAGGAGCAGGTGCTGCTGCAGGCTTGGCAGCAGGCTTTTTGGCGGCCTTTTTAGCAGCAGGCTTTTTGGCAGCTTTCTTGGCAGCCTTTTTAGCGGGCTTCTTGGCAGCGGCTTTTTTAGCCGGAGCCTTTTTCGCTACTTTCTTTGCAACCTTTTTGGCCGGTGCTTTTTTAGCAGGGGCTTTCTTGGCTACTTTCTTCGCAGCTTTTTTGGCAGGAGCCTTTTTGGCTACGGCTTTCTTTGCAACCTTTTTGGCCGGTGCTTTTTTAGCAGGGGCTTTCTTGGCTACTTTCTTGGCCGGGGCTTTTTTGGCTGGAGCTTTCTTTGCTGCGGGTTTCTTTGCTGCGGCTTTCTTGGCAGTTGCCATTTGATACTCCTTCACGTGAAGTTACAGAACAAGTTAAAGAAACCCGTCCACCGGACAGCGCGCTGTTGGTGGTACGGATTATTCATCGGCGCAAACTGTTGCACGCTGTTCTGTGCGTCGAGCTGGTTTACGCTAATGAATGCTGCACTTGGCCTGCTGATTCGACGGCTCGGCCTGTTGCCAAGGCGACGAATCAATCGGCCAAAAAAAACGCCGGGCAATGCCCCGGCGTTGATATTCGATGTAGTAAATAATGCTGCAAACTGTTTGCTAAACGATACGACAGAAAATTTTTGCAGACCAGTGTGAAGCCAGTGTTGCTTTTGTGCAGCAAATGCGGCTGAAAGATTGAAGGGAAAGCGTCCCTGCTCCCGTTGTAAACGGAAACTTGTTGCGTTGTCGTATTCAATCTGTTGCTGCATGCGTATGAACGCTTTCGCTCCTTACTGCATTGACTTGATCAATTCTGATTTCTTCTTGATCCGCTTCTTGCTCACTTCACTGCTCTTTACGGCTACCGCTCAACTCTCTTTACTTCTTGCAGATTCTCTCTATGAGAATCACTTGCCTGTTCTACTGTTGATGATCTGAATCTGAGCTCAACTAATTCCAATCTCATTCCCAACTCAGCGCGCCACCAGTCTGATATTCAATCACACGCGTTTCAAAAAAGTTGCGTTCCTTCTTCAGATCAATCATCTCCGCCATCCACGGAAACGGATTGTCCTCTTGCTCGAACAAGGGGTCAATACCTATTTGCTGACAACGACGATTTGCGATGAATCTTAAGTAGCCTTTGAACATCGGCGCGTTCAATCCAAGCACGCCGCGCGGCATCGTATCTTCCGCATACGCATACTCCAACTCAACACCTTGCTTGAACAGCACACGAATTTCTTCACGGAATTCCGGCGTCCACAAATGCGGGTTCTCCAGCTTGATGGTGTTGATCAGATCGATGCCGAAACTGCAATGCATCGACTCATCACGCAGGATGTATTGATACTGCTCGGCCGCTCCCGTCATCTTGTTCTGCCGACCCAGCGCAAGAATCTGCGTGAAGCCCACATAGAAGAACAGACCTTCCATCAGGCAGGCAAAAACGATCAGCGACTTCAGCAGCTTCTGATCATTCTCCGGCGTACCGGTCTTGAAGTTCGGGTCGGTCAGCGTGTCGATGAAAGGAATCAAGAACTCATCCTTGGCACGGATCGAAGCGACCTCGTGATAAGCGTTGAACACTTCGCCCTCGTCCAGACCGAGCGACTCGACAATGTACTGATAGGCGTGCGTGTGGATCGCTTCTTCAAACGCCTGACGCAACAAATACTGACGGCATTCCGGCGCAGTGATGTGGCGATAGGTGCCAAGCACGATGTTGTTGGCGGCCAGCGAATCGGCCGTCACGAAAAAACCAAGGTTGCGTTTGACCAGACGACGCTCGTCATCGGTCAGCCCTTGCGGGTTCTTCCACAGCGCGATGTCGCGCGACATGTTGATTTCCTGCGGCATCCAGTGATTAGCGCAACCAGCCAGATACTTTTCCCAGGCCCATTTGTATTTGAACGGTACGAGCTGGTTGACGTCGGTCTGGCCGTTGATGATGCGCTTGTCCGCAGCGCGCACGCGGCCCTCGTCACGTTTGGCTTCGCTGGCGGCGAAGGCAGCCACGGCGGCGGTGTGAGCGGCTTTGGGGAAGGCGGCCGAAGACAGCGGCGAACCGGCGGTATCCGTATGCGTGGCGAGACGCGGCGGCTCGGTCATCGGTGGCATGGTAGCCAGGATGGGGTTAGGGGTATTGCTGATTTCATCATCCCAAGAGAGCATGGATCTTTCCTTTCCGGTTTTGCTTTACTACTTAATTATTGAGTCACTCGTTAACGCTTGGTTCCCTCTCCCACTGGGAGAGGGTTAGGGTGAGGGCCGCTTTTAAGCTTGTCCTTACCTTTACTTCATTCTTTATTAACTACTTAACTGCATTGCACATCGCCCTGCAGGCGCCGCGCCCTTCTTTCTTTGCTTCGCCAAAGAAAGAAGGCAAAGAAAGGCGAGCCCCGTCACCGCCCGCCTTCAGCGGGTTCCCATGCTTGCACTTCCAAGACGGCGGGGGCTGAAACTCGCTACGCTCAAACAACAGCCCCCTCAAAAGACTCCGTCTTGAAACTACAAGCCCGGCGGTGCCAAAGGGCAGCTTGCTGCTGAGCTACCTGTTTCAAAATCTTTACTTCCATTGCGGTTCAAACATTCGGCGCAATGCGCTTTGCTTATTGCACCCTACGATTCTGATCTAGAGATGTAATAACAAACTCCCGATCACTACGACGCTCTAAAAAATAATTTCGTTTTGCGCCAATAGTGAAAGATTCAGACTCGCCGGGTTTTAGCTTTTGCCCTGTTTCGTGCATTACCCCAACCAGATCACGGTGTTTAAGACGATCAAACGCAGGGCTTTCATTTGACTCTTGTTCATACAAATAAGTGTATGTTGTAGAGCCTTTGGCAATGTTGATCTTGTGGCTGAAAATATGGGCCAGTTGAGCACTATCAGAAATCAAATTAAACAAAGTACACCTCTTTCTTTATTCAGAATCGCCAAAAATTCGCGGCAAACTATTGCCCTCTAAAGCGCTACGCAGTCGGCGCGACAGACGGGGATGTCGGGCATCGGCTGTTTGAGCGCAGCGAGTTTCCGATGTCCGCCGTCTGTTGTGTTGACTGCGTGGGAACCCGAAGGGCGCTGTAGCGGGCGCGACTTTCTTGGCTTACTTTCTTTGGCAAGACAAAGAAAGTAAGTTGCTGCCGGGCAAGCCCCGGCTCTGCACTTCGATCAACCACGACGCTCATATCAACCAAAGGAACCCATCCCCCAACCCAACCTCCCCCTTGAAAGGGGAGGGACTGTTGCTTGTATTAAAGCTTGTCTGAATGCTGGCACCTGCGGCCCTCACCCTAACCCTCTCCCAGCGGAAGAGGGGATCAATCAGTAAGGCGCGTTACTGGCACGCCTCGCACTCTTCATATCCCGAATCCCCCGGCTTCAACATGCACACCTTCCCCATGATCTCCGGCTCAGGAATCTGCATTGCAGCCATCGCACTGGCGCCAACCATGCCACCCCCAACAGGCACTGCATTCAACTCACCACCCCGCCCCGTCGACTTCTCTGCACTCGAAGCCGACAAGGTCCGCAGGTAATACGTCGTCTTCAAACCCCGCAACCAGGCATGCTTGTACGTCTCATCCAGCTTCTTGCCCGACGCGCCGGCCATATAGATGTTCAGCGACTGCGCCTGATCAATCCACTTTTGACGACGTGACGCCGCATCGACCAGCCACTTCGGCTCGACCTCAAACGCGGTCGCATAGAGCTGCCGCATTTCCGCTGGAACACGATCAATCTTGGCGAGGCTGCCGTCGAAGAACTTGAGGTCAGAGACCATCACTTCATCCCACATGCCAAGCTTTTTCAGGTCACGCACCAGGTAGTCGTTGACGATGGTGAACTCGCCCGACAGGTTGGACTTGACGTAGAGGTTCTCGAATGTGGGTTCGATGCAGGCCGACACGCCGATGATGTTGGAAATGGTGGCGGTCGGCGCGATGGCGACGCAGTTGGAGTTACGCATGCCGTGCTGCTTGATGCGCTCACGCAATGCGGTCCAGTCCAGGCTCGACGACATGTCGACCTCAACATAGCCACCGCGTTCCTGCTTGAGCAACTCGACTGAATCTTGCGGCAGGATGCCGCGATCCCACAGCGAGCCGCGATAGCTGGAATAGCGGCCGCGTTCTTCGGCCAGTTCGCTCGAAGCCCAGTAGGCGTTGTAGCAGACCGCTTCCATCGAGGTGTCGGCGAACTCGACCGCGGCTTCGGACGCATAGGGAATACGCAGCATGTGCAGGCAATCCTGGAAGCCCATGATGCCGAGGCCGACGGGACGATGACGCAGATTGGAGTCGCGCGCCTTCTTGACCGCGTAGTAATTGATGTCGATGACGTTGTCGAGCATGCGCATCGCGGTGTGGATGGTGTTTTTCAGCTTGGCATGATCGAGAACATAGGAACCGTCCGCTTGCTTCGCCATGTGCGCGACCAGATTGACCGAACCCAGATTGCAGACGGCGATTTCGCTGTCGCTCGTATTCAGCGTGATCTCAGTGCAGAGATTGGACGAGTGCACGACGCCGGTATGCTGCTGCGGCGAACGGATGTTGCACGGGTCCTTGAAGGTGATCCACGGATGGCCGGTTTCGAACAGCATCGACAACATCTTGCGCCACATTTGCAGCGCGGGCACTTTCTTGAACAGCTTGATGTCGCCGCGCGCGGCCTTGGCTTCGTAGGCAACGTAGGCTTCTTCAAAGGCCTTGCCGTATTTGTCATGCAGGTCGGGCACGCTGGACGGCGAGAACAGGGTCCAGTCTCCACCTTCCATCACGCGGCGCATGAACAGGTCGGGAATCCAGTTGGCCGTGTTCATGTCGTGGGTACGGCGGCGATCATCGCCGGTGTTCTTGCGCAGCTCGAGGAATTCTTCGACGTCGAGGTGCCAAGTTTCCAGATAGGTGCAGACCGCGCCCTTGCGCTTGCCGCCTTGATTGACCGCAACTGCGGTGTCGTTGACCACTTTCAGGAAAGGCACAACGCCTTGGGATTCACCATTGGTGCCCTTGATGTGCGAACCCATCGCGCGCACCGGCGTCCAGTCGTTGCCCAGGCCGCCCGCGTACTTGGCCAGTAGCGCGTTTTCCTTGATGGCTTCATAGATGCCGTCGAGGTCGTCGTGAACGGTCGACAGATAGCAGGACGATAGTTGCGAGTGGCGCGTGCCGGCGTTGAACAGTGTCGGCGTGCTGCTCATGAAATCGAAGGTCGAGAGGATTTCGTAGAACTCGATGGCGCGCGCTTCGCGGTCGATTTCATTCAGCGCCAGACCCATGGCCACGCGCATGAAGAACGCTTGTGGCAATTCGATACGACGGCCTTCCTTGCTGTAACCGTCATTACGGTCGATCAGGAAATAGCGGTCGTACAGCGTCTGCAGGCCGAGATAGCCGAATTGCAGATCGCGGCGCGCATCCATCGCAGACGCCAGACGCTTCAGGTCGTACTGGCCGAGCCGTGCGTCCAGCAGTTCGATTTCGATGCCCAGTTTGACAAAGCGCGGGAAATATTCGGCGTAACGCGTCTGCATCGCGGCCTGCTCGATTTCTTCGCCGATGACTTCCTTGCGGATCGTATGCAAGAGCAGACGCGCGGTGACCTGGCTATAAGCTGGATCGTTTTCCAGTTGTGAACGCGCGGCTAGAATCGCCGACTTGTGTACTTCTTCAATCGGCACGCCGTCGTACAGATTCTTGATGGTCTCGGCGACAATCTTTTCCGGGCTCACAAATTCCTTCAGCCCTTCGCAAGCCGACTCAACCAGCGCCTCAATACGGGCCGGTTCGAACACCACGCGCATGCCGTTTTCAGTGACATGCAGCGCAGGCGGAACGATACCTGCAGCGATTTGTTCTTTCTTCGCCTGCGCGCGCTCCTGCGCACGGCGTTCGCGATACAGCACGTAGGAACGCGCCACTTCGTGTTCGCCCGAACGCATCATCGACAGTTCGACCTGATCCTGAATGTCTTCGATGTGCAGCGTGCCGCCCGACGGCATGCGACGCATCAATGCGGACACGACGCTCAGTGTGAGTTGCTCGACCACTTCACGAATACGGGCCGAACCCGCACCCTGGCCGCCGTTGACGGCGAGAAAAGCCTTGGTCATCGCCAAAGCGATCTTGGCGGGCTCGAAGCCCACAACACTGCCATTGCGGCGAATAACTTTATAGTCACCCAGCTCGGTCTTGCCCGACAATCCGCCGTAACCGGCTGAAGCGCTCTCAGGCAAGGTGCCGGGAATTTTTGACGATTGATCTGGCACAGCTTGATTGGCCCATTGCATGAAAATCTCCCGATGAATACTGTAAAAAGAATTTTGTGAAATTGTTGAGATATCGATCTGCGTCGATTCGTTGCCAGCCCGGAAGTTCACCTGCAGCTCATTCAGGCTTGGGCTATTTCTTTGGAAATTGATTGGAAATAGCGCGCTGGCAATCGTTTTTTGTAGAGTTGCGCAAAGCAACATAAAACACTAGATGTAGTGCATAAATTGCAACTCACCACTAATTCTAGTGGTCTGAGCGATGCGACGCAAGCGCTTATTCAATATTTATTTGTGGTTTTTTTAATTATTTTTTTATGCGGGATTTATGCACAGATCATGCACAAATCGTGCACAGCCCATCCACAGACTCATCCACAAGTAACGGGTTAGTGACCACTTATCCTGCAGATCAAACAAGGAAAGGCGTGTCGATCTGTGATGGAAGAAAAGAACGGTATTGGGGCCAGTCGAAATACGGGCCCGGATCGGTTTTGCGGTCCGGCGCAATGTCGCTGTGCCCCACAACAGCGCGAACCGGGTAAGTCTCGGCCAAAGCGCGAGTCAGTATTGCCAAAGTCTGATACTGGGAAATTTCAAAAGCCTGGGTATCACTACCTTCAAGTTCGATGCCAATCGAAAAATCATTGCAACGCTCACGTCCCTGAAAGCATGAAAAGCCTGCATGCCAGGCGCGGTCATCGCAGGATACAAACTGGATCAACCTGCCATTACGACGAATCAGAAAATGGGCCGAGACGCGCACATCGCGAATCGTTTCAAAATAAGGATGTGCATCCCAATCCAGCGTATTGGTAAAAAACTGTTCGATGGCATTGGTCGAAAAATCATCGGGCGGCAAGCTGATGTTGTGAATCACCAGCAAATCGGGACGCATGCCTTCAGGACGCGCATCGAAGTTGGGCGAAGCGCAATGCCTTGCGCCACTCAACCAGCCACCCTGCCAACCGTTCTGCCACAGTGGCTCACTGTCTACTTGACCGCCAACGCCCATTATTGAATGTTCAAACGCTGCATGCGGTAACGCAATTGACGAAAGGTGATGCCCAGCAGATTGGCCGTAGCCGAACGACTGTAGTGGGTATGCAGCAAAGCGCGCTCGATGATTTCTTTTTCGAGCATATCGAGATGATCGGGCAGCGTGCCTTTGAGGCCAAGAACATTGCGGGCGGCGGGATCGACGCTTTGCGTCACGCTTTCTCCTGCATCCTGATCGGAGGATGAGACGGGCACAGCACGCACGTTATTGGAGAGGCCCGCAGACTGGCCGCTCGATCCGCCTACCGGCAACTGGAGATCGTTGGCATCAATGCTGTCAGTCTCGGCAAACGCAACGGAACGTTCCAGAATATTGCTGAGTTCGCGCACATTGCCGGGAAACTCATAGGCAGCCAATTTATCCATCGCCGCCTGAGACAGCTCCAGGTCTGGAGCAATCTGCTGGAGCAGATGCTTCGCAAGCAGCACAATGTCTTCACGCCTCTCGCGCAAAGGCGGAATGTAGATATCAATCACGTTGAGCCGATAGAACAAGTCCTGCCGGAATCGTCCCTGCGAAACACATTGCCCAAGATCCTGATGCGTCGCGCTGATGAGGCGCACATCGACCGCCTCTTCATTCATGCCACCCACGCGGCGCACAGTGCGTTCCTGAATCGCACGCAGCAACTTGACCTGCATCGCCAGCGGCAGATCGGCCACTTCGTCCAGAAACAGCGTGCCGCCCTTTGCCGTCTGGAAGTAACCATCGCGGTCATTGTCGGCACCGGTAAACGCGCCTTTGCGATAACCGAAAAATTCCGCTTCCATCAAATTTTCAGGAATGGCGCCGCAGTTTACGGCGACAAACTGTGCTTCGCGACGGCCACTGCAATCATGAATCGCGCGTGCCACGAGTTCCTTGCCGCTACCCGATTCGCCGCTGATCGAAACCGGCGCCTGCGAACGCGCGACTCGCTTGACCAGTGATCGCACCTCGCGAATGGCGACCGACTCACCCAGTAACCGATCCAGCAGCAAACCACTTCGGCGTGCTTCAGTCGCACTGGCGCGGGCCACGCCGCGAAACTGGGCGCGTTCACCCGCAGCAAGTGGCTCTTTACGGAAAGAGCGCAAAGCCGATTGAACCAGATTGCGCAACTGATCCAGTTCAATCGGTTTGGAAAGATAGTCGAAGGCCCCGGCCTTGAGCGCAGCAATCGCATTGTCGGTACTGCCGTAAGCCGTAATGACTGCGACCGGCGTAAACGTATATTGCTCGGCGATGGTTTCCACCAGGGTCATGCCCGTCCCATCGGGCAGTCGCATATCCGTCAGACAAAGCGCATAGGTATTTTCGGTCAGATGCTTCAAGGCATCGGCCACGGTGGCGACGCTATCGACATCCAGACCCATGCGCACCAGCGTCAGCTCAAGCAGTTCACGCAAATCGGGTTCATCGTCCACGACCAGTACGCGTGGGCTGCGCGTTGCAGTACGGCCGCTTTGCGAACTGGAAGAACTGTTTGCATCCATGCGAGTTCCTAAAACAATTGATTAATCAGTGTGAGTGCAATCCGGGCCGTGACATTTTCAATCACAGGCGATACAAGGCCGCTGCCGCATTGACCACAAAGCGACCCTTGCGCTCTTCATCGGAATGCACCACGTAATTCAGGGTCGCGCCATTGGCCACACACAACTCCCGCGCCAGATACAAGCCCAGCCCGGTGCCCTTGTGATCGGTCGTGAAGAAGGGCTCAAACAATTGCGGACGCACCTCGGGATCGACGCCTGGGCCATCATCTTGAACCATCACTTCAATGCGTTCAAGTTTAACCCGCGCATGCAGCGGTTGCTGGCGCGCCATCAAACCAAAATTACCGGAAACCGGCCCGGCCGAGACCTTGATGCTGCCCACGCTTTCAGTGGCATAGCGGGCCGCGTTTTGTAAAAGATTGATCAGCACCTGACGCAATTGTTCTGCGTTGAAGCGCAACATCGGATCACCCTGCACCGATATCTCAAAGCGCTCGCGCGGCAGGGATTGGTCGCGGCAGAATTCCTGGACGATTTGATTCAGATACTCATCCAGAACAATTGTGGCCGGTTCGGTCGTTGTCCGGCGCGACAGTTGCAGAATATCCTGGACGATGCGATCCAGCCGACGGGTATTGTCTTGCACGATTTGCAGCATGCGCAGTTGTACTTCTGCCGACTTGGTCTGCAGCACATGCTGTTGGGCGTCAATCGTATGCGCCTGAACTCCGATTCGTTCGAGTTGAGTCGCCGTCTCTTCGGCCAGCAAGGCACTGGCGTGATTGATGGCCGATAGCGGATTACGAATCTCATGCGCGATGCTCGCTGTCAATCGGCCCATTGAGGCCAGCTTGAGTTGTTGCGCGCGCTCTTCCAGGCGTTGCAAATCTTCCAGCAGCACCACATGATCACCGCCCGTGATGCGGCGCGCATGCATGTAAAAGCGTGCACGAATGCGGTATTCATACACCCCATCCCGACGTACCGGACTGTTATTGGTCACGATCAATTCCAGCGTGTCGCTCACCATGCCCGGTTCCGCCACCCATTCCCAGAAATGATTGCGTATCGCAAGCCCAGCCGCATGAACACCCCAGCCATCACGCAGCAGGGGATACTCATCTTCGATGAACAACATCCGACAGGCAGCGGGATTCAATGCACGCGGTTCGCCTTCTTCGGACAGAATCAACACGCCGTCCTGCATGTCGGCAATCACCAGTCGATTGATTTCCTGCTGGTTCTGCAAGCTGACGCCGCGTTCTTCAGCAATGCGTTCTTGCGTCATCAGTCGAGCCGCCAATCGATTCATCACCAGTGCCATGGCAAAACAGGCCACGCCATAAACCCCTGACTGGAAGAAACTGACGTCGGGAACATTGGACAATTCGCGCCAGATTGCCTCGCCCAGAATCGCCAGCACACAGGCCGCCGCAAAACCAATCGCCCAAAGGTTGGGCATGAGTATGGCTGCACCGGCAACCGGCAGGAGGAACAGCACGCCCAAACCACCACTGACGCCCCCGCTGGCATAACTCAACGAGGTCAGTACCGTCAGGTCGAGCAGCAACTGCGCAGTAAGTTGGGCGTAGAAATAATACGGGCGGTTCACCGCCAGATAGGACAGCACCGCCGCCAGAATGAAATAAGAAAAGACGCTGCGCTGAAACAGGCCAGGCAAGAACTGGCCAAGATTGGCTTGCGCGCTGCCGACCAACACGGTACCAATCAGAATCGCCGCGACCACCAGGCGGGCGATGCTGAAATAGCGCAGCGAAGTCCATAGTGCTGGCGTCGGCTTCTGAAAGCCGCCTTTGCTGGACTGCGCGCCCGGATCGGCCATCAGGAAATTTTCCGATCAGGAAGCATGAGGACGATGCGCTGCATCACAATGCGGCTGGCCGCAAAAGACACGTCCATCCTCAGAAGTCACGCCCTCAGAACGAGGAAAGTGAATACCGCAATACGCACATTGCGACATGGAAATATTTCGCAGCTCATCATCGGTCTTGGTGGCCTTATTACCGGCGCCATTTTTGCGCGATGACCCAAGGCTGATACGTATCGCCAGCCAGCACAGCAGACCGACCACCAACCAGAACAGAATTCTCCCCATCTTGCTCAGTGCTCCTTGAAAAGCTTTTGGTCTTATACCCGGTGCAAAACCACTTCGAGTACAAAACGGCTACCGGCATAGGCCAGCAGCATGACGACAAAGCCCGAGAGTGTCCAGCGTAGAGCGACGCGTCCGCGCCAGCCATAAAAATGTCTGCCCACCAGCAGTGCCCCGAAGATCAGCCAGGAGATCAAGGTAAACACGGTCTTGTGATTGAACTGCAGAGGCTTACCGAACAGTGCCTCGGAAAACACAATGCCGGTCAGCACCGTCAGGGTCAGCAACACAAACCCGGCAGCAACCAGACGAAACAGCAGACGCTCCATGGTCAGTAATGGCGGCAAGCGTCCGAGAACAGCATTCTCGACTTTGTCCCAGCTGCTTGCATTCGCGATAAAGTCCGGCGAATTTTCCTGATGCAGCCAGCGATCCAGCGCCGTCATCAACAGCGCATGCAAAGCCGCAAGCGTCAGCAAACCATAAGCCGCGAGGGCGACGATCAAGTGCGCGACCAGCTTGCCATCAAGCTGGGTCGGGGATCCTTCTCCGACAGGCCCCAACAATGCCGTGCTGCCAGGAAACCACATTGGCAAAAGACTGCACAGCCCGGCCAGCGGCAAGACCAGCAGACGCATGTGAGCAAGGCCAAAGTACAAACTTTCAACCCATATCACCGCGACGGCAAGCCAGAGCGTGGCCGACAGCGCAATCGCAAACCCCAAACGCAGACCTTCCGGACTGAGCAACGCACCATGAATCAGCGCGCCATGGGCCAGCAGGACCAGCAACAGCAACACGCGCTCCCAAACAGGAACAGTCGCCGGAGCCGTGGCAGAAACCGGCATCGGCAGCATCATCGATCCGCCGGGCAGCCCCGCCTCAGAGTCCGATGGCGCACCCTGAGCCAGAGCGTTGCGCCAGCCCCAGACGCTCAGACCAAAATATAAGGCGGCAACCAGTGCATAAAGTAAAATAAGCATCATTCAAGTTTACCTCAGGAACTCAGGCGCAAGCGCTGCGCTGATGGCGGTCTCAATGCCCTAACAGCGCCCCACCCCCTTTGAACCAACAGTCTGAACCAACAGTCCGGACCCACACCATGCTCGATAACCTGTCCCAACGCCTTGCCCGTGTCGTCAAGACCATCCGCGGTGAAGCACGCCTGACTGAAGCCAATACGCAGGAAATGCTGCGCGAGGTGCGCATGGCTTTGCTCGAAGCCGACGTCGCCTTGCCGGTCGTGCGCGACTTCATTGCCCGCGTCAAAGAAAAAGCGCTGGGCGAAGAAGTCATCTCCAGTTTGTCCCCCGGCCAAGCCCTGGTCGGCGTGGTGCAACGCGAGCTGACCAATATCATCGGGGGCGATCTCGGCCCCGAAGCCAATCAGCTCAATCTTGCCGTCACGCCGCCCGCCGTCATCCTGATGGCGGGTCTGCAGGGCGCGGGCAAGACCACCACAGTCGGCAAGCTCGCCAAGCTGCTGAAGGAAACGCACAAGAAAAAAGTGTTGGTGGTATCGGGTGACGTCTATCGCCCCGCCGCCATCGAGCAGTTGAAGACCGTGGCCGCGCAGGTCGGTGCCGATTTCTTCCCGTCCGACATTTCGCAAAAGCCGGTCGACATCACCCTCGCCGCCATCGACTGGGCCAGGAAGCATTATCACGATGTGTTGATCGTCGATACCGCCGGACGCCTCGCCATCGACGAAGCGATGATGAGCGAGATCAAGGCGATTCACGCTGCCGCCAAACCGGCTGAGACGCTGTTCGTCGTCGATGCCATGCTCGGTCAGGATGCGGTCAACACCGCCAAGGCCTTCAACGATGCACTGCCGCTCACCGGTGTGGTCGTCACCAAGCTCGATGGCGATTCACGCGGTGGCGCGGCGCTGTCCGTGCGTCACATCACCGGCAAGCCGATCAAGTTTGTCGGCGTCGGCGAAAAACTCAACGGTCTCGAAGTCTTCCACCCCGAACGCATGGCCAGCCGCATTCTCGGCATGGGCGACATCATGGCGCTGGTGGAAGAAGCCCAGCGGGGCGTCGATGTGGCCGAAGCGCAAAAGCTCGTTACCAAGCTCAAGTCCGGCGACCGCTTTGATCTCAACGACTTCAAGAGTCAGCTCCAGCAAATGAACAAGATGGGTGGGCTGGGCGGCATGCTCGACAAACTGCCCGCGCAACTGCAAGCCAAGGCCGGTCAGGCCGACATGGGCAAGGCCGAGAAGGACATGAAGCGCATGGAAGGCATCATCAACTCGATGACGCCGCTGGAACGCGCCAAACCCGACCTCATCAAAGCCAGCCGCAAACGCCGCATCGCCACCGGTGCCGGCGTGCAAGTCCAGGAAGTCAACCGCATGCTCAAACAGTTCGAGCAAATGCAGGACATGATGAAGATGATGAAAAAAGGCGGCCTGATGAAAATGATGCGCGGCCTGGGCGGACTGAAGGGCGGGTTTCCTGGGATGGGCGGGTAGGTTTTTGGTCAGCTAACTATGAGTCATTCGCCCTGTATAGACTGCAAGACCCATCATCGTAGGGTAATCAGAAAACATTAAGCCGCGAAGAGATCAGCTTCCAAGGGCTTGTCCTTTTTAAACTGACTCACGCCCATGACGCTGAAGCCAATAACTTTACCTTGCGCATCTAGACGCTCCATCACCGCGTCATGCGCCGTTTCTTTCTCATAACCGGCGGCATCGGAGAAACGGACTTCGAGGAAATCCGCCTCGGCATCAAACCAGACTTTTATTTTATCGGCCATAAATCTTCTCCTGCTTTAGGTTTATCGGTCAGGTAAGCCGTGACCACAAACGCATCCGGCTCAATGTATTTAACCACAACACAAAGCCACTTGCCACCAACAATAGTCTGCGCATAATACTCATAAAACAATCGCACTTCAGTATCCGAACGTGAGCGCCGTACCAACTGTGGCTCACTCACTACCCGCTCAATTTCCGCAGTCATGCCTTTCATTTCCGGATGTTCAAGAATGTGCGCCAACCGTTCATCCGTTAGTCGAACCGGGTGGCCGAAACAATCTTGCAGTGTTTTCATTGCCTTCTCCATGAACCATTCGACTTTATCGAAAAATGCTCCTCTCGTCTTGTTTTACTTTGACCAGATAAACGGAATGGGCGGAAAGCTCGCAGCGTAGCGTCGGGCGGTTCAGAAACAACGCCTCAAGCGGCAATCAATGTGCCGGATTTGTTTATACGCACGGATGTCAGCGGAAAAGCGGTCGCATACACACGGCAAGCGGGACGCCTGAAGCGATCCACCGCATGCGCCAGCGTCAGATGCAATACGTCGCGCTGCGCGTGGCTGCCGCCGAGCCGGTGTGCAAATGGCGGCAAGCTCGCTAGCAAGGTGATGGCAAGAGAGTCGTCACCCTGTCCGTAAGCGATCAGTGCGCGGCCAGCGGGCAGGCCGAGTAAACGTGTGGTTCTGCCGTGACGGGTCGGTTGGGAACTATTGATTACCAGAGACCGTTCGAGGCGCTGCGCAGTGTCCCAGTCGCCCGCTCCGACGAAGGCCAGCATCGCGTGTATATCGGTGAAGCTGCAGTAAGCATCATCGATATGTGGCGCCCATGCGGCCGCAAGTTCTTCCCAGCGCGAGCCGCTCTCTCCACCGGCAAGGTCGACACGCCAGAGCAGCGCAGCGGCATCAATCAGGTCGGCGACTTCATTTGAGAAGCCTGCGCGGATACGCCGGTCATACAAGCCCAGTGCTTCATCGATCTGCCCTTTGGCTAGGTGGAACAGGGCGAGATGCCACCAGCAGTGCGTGGCCACGACGGTGTCGATGCTCCAGCTTGCAGCGTTTGCATTCAGCCAGCGGATTCCTTCGTCGGGTCGTTCGCTCATCTCGAACACATGCGCCATCACGTGATGAGCGCGCGCGTCGAGCGGATTCAACTCTAGCGCCGCCAGGGCGACCTCTTCGGCACGCGCATACTCGCCGTTCTCTTCGAGCCCGAAGGCGTGCATGGCCAGCACCGCGTGATAGCCCGGCAGATCGTGCGACCACGCGGGTAGCACCGACGGAACGCGATTGGCCAGGCATGCCGAGTCGCCAGTGAGATAGTCGAACACATGCGCCACTTGCAACGCGAGCGCGTCGCGCGGCTGTTCGCGCAGCAAGTCACCGAGCAACGCCTTGCAACGATCAAGGTCGTCGTTCAACACCGCACTCAGTGCGGCGAGATGGCCCTGTTCGCGCTCGTTACCCGGCAAATTGATCGCACGCGCCAGCCATGCACGTGCGGACTGGACTCGCTGCAGATCACGGCTGCACGTCAGCAGCCAGGCCTGCAGCACATACGCCATCACAAAGTCGGGCGCTTCACGCAACGCAAGTTCGATCTGCACTTCAGTGCCAACGCGCCAGCCCTGGAACGCGGCGAGTGCGCGTTCGTAGGCGTCAAGGGCGGCAGGCGTGGCGCCACTGATATGACATTCTCGTGCGTCAACCAGACTCATGATGACCTCGCATATGGTTTTGCTGCTGGTTCAATATTCAGATTCATGCGGAACAGATTGCTCGGGTCGTAACGCAGCTTTACCGCTTGCAGGCGCGCGTAGTTCGCGCCGTAACTCGCGGTCACGCGCTCGGCTTCGTCTTCGGTCAGAAAGTTGACGTAGCCGCTGCCAGTTGCATACGGTGCAGCGCTCTCGAAGACCTGACGCGCCCATGTACGCACGCGCTCATCGTCACGCGCATCGGACCAGCGACCGTGAACGTTCATGATGTAATGGGCATCGCGTCCAACGAAGGCCGTGGCCGTCGGGTGCACGCGCGCCATCGCACCACCGAGTTGTGCCAGGAAGATTTCACACTCCGGCCCCGGCAGATGCGCAGCAGCATCGATCACCAGGTCAAGCGCCGCATCGCTCAGTGCGTTGAAGTTGTTCGACTTCCAGTAGTTGCGGCCGCCTGGCGTCAGCAACGGATCAAATGCCTGCTGAAATCCAGCGTAAGGGTTCGGTCCGAGCGCGCTCGCAATCGGATCGACGAACTGCAGCACCGGTGCGACTACACGCCGACCGGTTTCGACATCACCGCAGTAGACCAGCGGCAACACCACCACCTCCGTGCCGTGCACCGATTCCGGCAGGAAGGGCAACGGTGGCGCCTTGCGCAGCACGGCCCAGACGCTCAATTCATCGGGCGCACTCGCGTTGAAGTCGCGCCACGCACGCAGCACCTGGCGCGCTTGCGCAAAGGGATAGACGACCAGACCCGAGTAAACCTCAGGCCCCACCGGATGCAAGCGAAATTCAAACGCGGTCACCACACCAAAGTTGCCGCCACCGCCGCGCAGGGCCCAAAATAAATCGGGCTCCGAATCGGCCGAGACCTTACGCACGACGCCATCCGCCGTCACGATCGTTGCGCCAAGCAGGTTGTCGATGGTCATGCCGTAACGGCGCGTCAACCAGCCGAAGCCACCGCCGAGCGTGAGACCCGCAACGCCGGTGGTGGAGTTGATGCCCAAAGGCGTCGCCAGGCCATGCGCCTGCGCTTCACGGTCGAAGTCGGCCAGCAGCGCACCGGGGTCGACGCGCGCAGTGCGCTTGGCGGCATCGACGCTGATCGCACGCATGCCGGACAGGTCGATCATCAGACCGCCTTCAGCGACAGCATTGCCTGCGATATGATGACCGCCGCCGCGCACGCTGACCAGCATCTGATGCGCAGCGGCGAAGCGCACGGCAGACTGAACATCGCTATCATTCAAGCAACGCGCAATCAGAGCCGGACGGCGATCCACGGTGGCGTTCCAGACCTTGCGTGCTTCGTTGTATGCGTCATCGGTTGCATCCAGTACGCCGCCGCTGATCTGCGCTGAAAATGTATCAACGTCTGACTGGCGCACTTGCCTGACATCCTTGTCGAGGGTAAGGTAAGTAAGGGATTGCATGGCATTCTCCAAATTGAGCGTGTTATAGAAATTAAAGAAAGGAAGTCGCCGCTTTTTTTGATCGCGACGATTGGTTTCATGCTAGTCACTCAGCTTCCAAAACACTTATCTCAGCGTCGTCTGCGCTTGATCGTTCGTCCGCCATTGTTCGCGCACGCGCATCGGCTTGATCGAGCGTCCTGCCGACCCTACCGAAACTCCGCCGAGGCCGCGAAATGACTCAGGACACGCTCTCTGATGTGTTGCGCGTCGTGCGCTTGCGCGGCGCGGTTTTTTTCAACGTCAGCGGCAAAAGTCAGTGGGCCGCCGAAGCCCCGCCCGCGAAGGAACTTGCGCCGCTTTTGATGCGCAGCGTTGACCACGTGATGGAGTACCACGCGGTTGCGGAGGGAAGTTGCTGGGCCGGCATCCCCGGCGGGCCGTCGGTGCAACTGTTTGCGGGTGACGTGGTCATGTTTCCGCACGGCGACGCCCATGTGGTTTCGAGCGCACCCGGCATGCGCGGCAACCCCGACATGAGCTGGTACTCCGGTACAACGATCAGTCAGTTGCCGCTGCGCCTGGCCATCAACGGCGAGAACATCTTGCTCTCGGCCCCCTCCGATAGTGATGCCGACGCCAACATCGTTTGCGGCTTTCTCGGTTGCGATGTGAATCCCTTCAACCCCTTGATCGCTGCACTACCCCGCATGCTGCATTTACGTGCGACCGAAGAAGACGCGTGGATCGGAAGCTTCACCCAGCAAGCCGTGGCCGAGTCGCATGCCAAGCGCGCGGGCGGCGAGGCGATGCTCGCCCGCATGAGTGAAATGATGTTCGTCAATGCCGTGCGCCGTTACGCGGATCAACTCCCCGAACAAAGTATCGGCTGGCTCGCGGGCCTGCGGGATCGTTTCGTGGGTCGTGCGTTGGCGCTGATGCATGAACAGCCCACCCATGAATGGACCATGGACGACCTCGGGCAGCAGGTCGGTCTGTCGCGCTCAGCCTTGCATGAACATTTTGTGCGGCTGATCGGCATACCCCCATGCAGTACCTCACGCAGTGGCGCATGCAAATCGCCGCGCGCCTGCTGCTCGACTCACGCGCCACCATCGCCTCCATAGCATTCGACGTCGGCTACGATTCCGATGCCGCATTCGCGCGAGCGTTCAAGCGACTGGTTGGTAAGCCGCCAGCGGCATGGCGCCGCGAGCGTGATGACACTTAGTGAAGATATCCATGGTCGCAGCACCCCTGTCTGCAATTGAATGCCTTGGAGTTCCGTCAATAACTGTACGGATCACAGCACTAATTAGGCTCCATTGCATTTTTACCAAGCGCTTTACAAAGCGGCGCGTGATCTTCCACATTGCTCGTTAATACCACAGAGCCAGCTGGGCACATCGCCGCAAAATATGCATCTCCCAATGCTCTGCACATATTCTTGTTGAATTTTTCTGGGCCTTTTAACTGCAGTTCTTTGAGTGCTTTACGTCTTTGTGCGTTTTCATTTTTATGTGCCGCTTTTTCATCTAACCGACTCGGGTGCAGTGAATCGATCATCTTAGCTAAATCGCTGTTATTGTCATAAATGTATCCAGCAGCAGCGCATCGTTCTGATTGAACGCAATTAAAAGAATTGTTTGGTCCACGAAGTTCGCCAGACAATCCGTAGGTTAGTTTCCCTTCATTGAAACAAGCTAACGACTGGACTTTCTTGACCCCCTGAATCTTTTGAGCTTTCGTCCATAACCGTTGGACTTTCATCGTTATAGCTTGCAGCATTTCTCGCTTCATATCAGAACGGGAGCCATCCGGATTTCGTTGGAAGACTTGTTTGAGCGATTCTGCAAGCGCTAGTAATTTCCCTTCTCTCTTACGTCCCTCAGCAGGTGAAATGCTTAATAACCCAAGCAATGCCTCCCCTGGATCAGTAGACCCATGCAATTTGTTGTGAGCATCACAGAGGACTCGCATTCGCCCAGCTTGAAGTTCTCGAAGTGCATAGTAGGGCATCTCAGAAGGTTGATTCACTGCAATGAAAGCCTCGCCCTTTGAATTATTAGGTTTAATGCCTTCAGCAATATGAATTACAACTGTGGTGTCAAGAAAGGTGCCAGTCAAATTTTCTCTAATCTAGTTAGTTATTATGTTCATTAAATAATGATACTTGCACGTCCTCAGTTTTAACTACATCTACTTCATCAAACAGCGCAGAAATCAGCGCATCGGTAACGTCATGGTTACCGACCCACCCGTGCCCCTCTAGCTGATCGATCAGCTCCGCAGCCTCCTCAATATCGACCATTGGATTCTTATCTATCGCCCGCAACACCAAAACCAAAGCATTCAACTCCGACCTGGATATCTCGGCGCTCGACGCAATCAATGTTGCCCTACGAATAAAAGAAACTACTGCTCCGAGACTTTCGTTGAAAGTTGTATTTTTGTGAGCCTGAGCCATCCCACTAGCAATGCAAGCTAGAGAACTTCCAATTAATTCATAGTCTAGTTCACCAAATGCATTGAGGGCGCGTTGAGCATCCTTTAAGGCCCCGCCAATATGAATACGAACTTGACCTTCAGTGGTACTTTCATCGAATAAATGCGGATAAATTCGATCAATTGGCAATGTCTCATTGCTTTCTGCAAAGTCTATTTTTTCGGTACCGCCGGTGCCTGAGAAATTGTTGTGACTGCGAAGCAGCTTATATTTGAAGGCAAATGTTTCCAATTCAGTTTGATGTGCTGAAGTTCGAACGATCTTCCCATCACCAGCCGAATCGTTCGATAAATTGTTGATGCTAGTTGTCGATTCTACTGTCACATTTATGCCTTTATTACTTTTCCGATGTCCCTGCGCATAAGGTGCTGAAAACCCTTAATCCAATCATCCATCCGAAATTTTTCGGCATTCACTGACCCCAGCAGGCCACGATCAAAATCAAGAACTAGTCGATTTTTCGTTTTTCTGATTTCTGGCTCATCAACAAAATCAGGATCAAGATCGGCTTCAAATTTAATTAGTTCTGTTTTTAACCTTAGGAATGCGAAAGAATTTGCATCTTCAAATTTATACGCGATCTCAAACGTGTTGAGTTCCGCGTCCATTGGCTGATCAAACACCTTCTCTGTCGGCCAGTGAACCATGTTCAGATTAATCAATTCGGAATTTAATTCTTTAATTGAAGCCAATTCCTTAACGTAAATTGCACGCGTACTAATTCGTTTAACCTCCTCCAGTCCTAAGATTTTTCGCCAAATTTCAAAGGTATCTTTTATCTGTTGTTGTTTCCGTTGATCGAATGAATTCGAACCTGTAAGCGTTAATGTAGCTTGATTAAATCCCGTTTGGATTTGGACCCCGGGCCCTTTGAGAGATTGTTGTTGTGGCTGCCCCTCGAGAAGTTGTAGGTCGGGCCAAATATTACAAAATTCACGCCCGACGGCCCCAGCTCGATCCCATAGTTCAAAAGCATCAGCGTATCTGAGCTGGACAATCACATTTCTGAGCTTAAGTGAGTCAAGAATCATATTTTTATCCGGCCGAGAAGATGGTGTCACACTAACGCCGTCCTCATTATGAAAGCCGCGTATGCGTTTAATGGGAACGTCATAATTCTAAATCAAGTCAAATGATGGCTTCTCCGATGCCAATTGCAGAGTTGAAATAAAACCATTTTGCGCATTGAGTGGAAATGCTTTTCGAATACCTTCTATTTTTTGTAATGCGCTATGCAAGCAACTACCCGCAAATTCTCGTTTCGTTGCCTACTAGGAAGGCTCCGGAAATAAAAAAGGGGCTAGCGATTAAGCTAACCCCTTAAATAATTGGTGCCGGCTGCAGGACTTGAACCCGCCACCCCCTGATTACAAATCAGGTGCTCTGCCAGATGAGCTAAGCCGGCTTGTGTTGTGAACGAGAGTCCATCAAAACGGACGCCATTCTAACTGATGTGGCTGACGCGTTCTTGTTTTATTTGATGACGGTCAGTTTTGTGCGGCCTTTAGGTGAGCCGCCGGGTTTGTCCGGTGGTGGCTCATTGTCGACAACGGTGAGGCCCTGACGGTCTGGCGTCGTTGGCGTGTTGCCGAAATCGGTCAAGGAAGTTGGCGCGTCGTGGCCCTGCCCTTCGTTAGATTTCAGGATTTCGAAAGCCATGCCTTGACCGTTCTCACGTGCATAGATGGCAGTCACGTTGGCAATGGGTACGGTGATGATGCGTGCGACGCCGCCAAAGCGGGCTTGAAACTCGACCCATTCGTTACCGAGTTCGAGCTTGCTGGTGGCCAGTGCGCTGATGTTGAGCACGATCTCGCCATTCTTGACGTGTTCCATCGGCACACGGGTGTTCTCGTCGACCGTGACTGCGAGATACGGCGTGTAGCCGCTATCCGTGCACCATTCGTAAATGGCGCGGATGAGATAGGGCTTGGTGGACGGCTCGGCGGACACGCTGGCTCTACACCCCGGATTAGCGACGCATCACTTTTTCTGAAGGGGTCAGCGCTTCGATATAGGCGGGGCGCGAGAAGATGCGCTCGGCGTATTTCATGATGGGCGCTGCGTTCTTGGAGAGTTCAATGCCGTAATGATCCAGGCGCCACAACAAGGGGGCGATGGCGACATCGAGCATGGAGAAATCTTCGCCGATCATGTATTTGTTTTTCAGGAAGACCGGAGCGAGCTGCGTGAGGCGATCACGAATGGCGGTGCGCGCTTTTTCGTGGGCCTTTTCCTGCGCCTTGCCGGACATTTTTTCGAGGACGCTGACGTGGACGAACAGCTCTTTCTCGAAGTTGTACAGGAACAGGCGGGTACGAGCGCGCATGACGGGATCGGCCGGCATCAGTTGCGGATGCGGGAAGCGCTCGTCGATGTATTCGTTGATGATGTTGGACTCGTACAGGATCAAATCGCGCTCGACCAGGATGGGCACCTGGCCATAGGGATTCATCACGGAGATGTCTTCCGGTTTGTTGAACAGGTCAACATCGCGGATTTCAAAGTCCATGCCTTTTTCAAACAAAACCAGGCGACAACGTTGACTGAATGGGCAGGTCGTGCCCGAGTAGAGAACCATCATATTAAGTGTCCCGATAAAAACAAATGGGTGAGTCTGCACTCACCCTGTTGCAACGCCGGTCATGGGGCATGACCGGCTGGTCTTGATGTGCGATCCGACGGATCGCTTATTTGACATCCTTCCAAAATGAAGCATTCAGACGCCAAGCGATGACCATAAAGACGGCGAGGAAAAGCAAGACCCACACACCCAATTTCTTGCGGGTGGTTTGTGCCGGTTCAGCCATATAGCCGAGAAAGGCGGTCAGGTCGGCCACGGCGACGTCATAGTCAGCCTGACTGAGTTTGCCGGGTTTGACGCTCTCGAATTTCTCGAACTCGTGAATCGTCTTGCCTTCTTCATGCGGATTCGCTTTGTCTTCGTACTTGGCGATATTGGTGCCTTGCAATTCCCACAGCACATGCGGCATGGCGGAATTGGGATAGGCCAGATTGTTCCAACCGGTCGGACGAGTCTCGTCACGATAGTAGGTGCGCAAATAGGTGTAGATGTAATCTGCACCGGCGCCACGCTCGGAAGACTTCGCGCGCGCAATCACGGAAAGATCAGGAGGCGCGGCACCAAACCATTCCTTCGCATCTTTCGAATTCATGGCCACCTTCATTGTCTCGCCGACTTTGTCAGTGGTAAACAACAGGTTCTGTTTGATCTGGTCATCGGTCAGCCCGATGTCGTGCAGACGATTGAAACGCATTGACGAAGCGCTGTGGCAGCTCAGGCAATAATTCACAAATAGCTTGGCGCCATTTTGCAGGGCGGCCAGATCGCCAGAGCGATCCGGTGCTTTTTCAAGTTGGAAACCTTCTTCGGCTCGTGCACCGGCAGCGAGCAGCAGTAGGGAAAGGGCCAATAGGCGGAACAGTTTGTTCATGTGCGATCCAGTTACTCTTGTTCTTGGGTGGCGCTAGGTAATCTCAAATCTTCTTCAGCTCAGTGCGCATGAAACGTCACGCGATCCGGCACTCTCTTGAATGTTCCCATACGGCTCCACCAGGGCATCAGGAGGAAAAAGCCGAAGTAAACAAATGTGAATATCTGCGAGATCAATCCGCCCACTTCAGAAGGCGGCTGGATGCCCAGATAACCGAGCACGAAAAAGGAAATGACGAACAGGATATAGACATACTTGTGCCAGGTTGGGCGATAGCGAATCGACTTGACCGGCGACTGATCGAGCCAGGGCAGCAGCACGAAAATCACGACGGACAAGCCCATCAGGACCACGCCCCAGAACTTGGGTTCAAGGACAAACAACAAGCCCAAGACAACGACCCCAATCACCAGACTCAAAAACTTGGTCATTCCGCTCTTTGCCGAAACCAGCAACAGCGCGACATAAGCGGCAACGCCGGGGACCAGACCGTACATAACGAACTGGGAAGTCGTGGCGCGCAGGATCGAGTAGTAAGGGGTGAAGTACCAGACCGGCGCAATATGCGGCGGGGTCTTGAATGGATCGGCCGGGAGGAAGTTGTTAAATTCCAGGAAGTAGCCGCCCATCTCCGGCGCAAAAAACAGGATGGTACAGAAAATCAGCAGGAAGCCCGCCACACCCATGATGTCATGCACGGTGTAGTAGGGATGGAAAGGAATGCCGTCGAGCGGAATACCTTTGGCGTCTTTCTTTTCCTTGATCTCGACCCCATCAGGATTATTGGAGCCCACTTCGTGCAGCGCCAGAATATGCGCAGCGACCAGGCCCAGCAAGACCAGCGGAACAGCGATCACATGGAAGGAGAAGAAACGGTTCAGGGTCGCATCGCCGACCACATAGTCACCACGAATCCAGAGCGACAAATCAGGCCCGATGAAGGGGATGGCGCCGAACAGATTGACGATGACCTGTGCACCCCAATAGGACATTTGACCCCAGGGCAGCAGATAACCCATGAAGGCTTCGCCCATCAGGCACAGGAAAATCAGCACGCCGAAAATCCAGATCAGTTCGCGCGGTTGACGATACGAACCATAGAGCAAGCCGCGCATCATGTGCAGGTAAACGACGACGAAGAACATCGACGCGCCGGTGGAATGCATGTAGCGCACCAGCCAGCCCCAAGGCACATCGCGCATGATGTATTCGACCGAAGCAAAGGCTGTGGGAATACCTGAAGCATTCAGCGAGGCGTCTGGCTTGTAGTGCATCACCAGGAAAATACCGGTGACAATCTGGATCACCAGCACCAGCATGGCCAGCGAGCCAAAGAAGTACCAGAAGTTGAAATTCTTCGGTGCGTAATATTCTGAGAGATGGGCTTTCCAGTTCGACATCAATGGAAAACGTGCATCAACCCAGGTCAGGACACCATTAAACGGGCCCGCTCCGACAACGGGTTGCTTATCGGCTGCGGCCATTTACGCTTCTCCCTTTTCGTCTTTACCAATCACAATTTTAGAATCGCTCAGGTACATGTAACGTGGCACGTCAAGGTTGTTTGGTGCCGGTTTGTTTTTAAATACGCGGCCTGCGAGATCGAATGTAGAACCGTGGCAGGGGCACAGAAAGCCGCCTTGCCAGTTGTCCGGCAGCGAAGGCTGTGGACCAGCCTGAAACTTGGAACTGGGCGAACAGCCCAGATGCGAGCAGATGCCGACAACGACCAGAATGTCTTTGTGCTCGGCACGCGAACGGTCTTCGTTCTTGCAGTATTCGGGCACATCCATCGTATAAGGCTTTTCCGACTTGGGATCGGCGACTTCGGCGTCAGTCTTGGGAAGGCTCGCGAGCATTTCCGGCGTGCGCTTGAGAATCCAGACGGGTTTGCCGCGCCATTCCGCGACTTTCATATCGCCCGGCTTCAAATCGCCGATATCCACCTCAACCGGTGCGCCTGCTGCTTTGGCGCGCTCAGAGGGTGCGAAGGTACAAACTAGCGGTAAGGCCGTGGCCACTCCCGCTGCGCCACCGCTAACACAGGTTGCGATGATCCAATTTCGGCGCGAACTATCCTTGGCCTGACCGTCACTCATAGATTCCCCACATTGCAATGCACAATTATTATTAGAGAGCGAATTCTACCGGATTCGAAAACCAAACGGAAGCGCTCGTAGGCTAACACGATCAATAATCGGGTGCCAAATCAGCCGAAGCATCAGAGCCAAGGCTCGACTTCAATTTATGCGCGAATGTCTTGTGCAGTCCCGAAAAACAGGAATCAATCCGATTACAATGGGATTCACTATCAATTTCCGGGGGGAACAAGATGAGCATGATGAAAGAATTTCGCGACTTTGCAGTCAAGGGCAACGTCATTGACTTGGCTGTCGGTGTGATCATCGGCGCTGCGTTCGGAAAAATTGTTGATTCGCTGGTCAAGGATCTGATCAATCCCATCATCGGTTTCATCATGGGCAAACCGGACTTCACCAATCTTTACGTCGTATTGAAGGCCCCAGAAAAAGCCATTGAAGGCGCCGTGACTTACGATTCACTGGTCAAGGCCGGAGCCACCGTCTTTGGATATGGCGCTTTCTTAACCGTGCTGATTAATTTCATCATCCTGGCTTTCATCATTTTTCAGATGGTCAAGGCAGTCAATCGCGTGAAACGCAAAGACACGCAGGAAGCTCCGCCTGCACCGACTCCTGAAGACGTTTTGCTGCTGCGCGAAATCCGCGATTCGCTGAAAAAATAAGTTTTCAGTTGCGCTCAAAGCAAAGGCGGACGGGTTCCGCCTTTTTTGTTTTGGCTGTTTGTGTCACGAACGGAAGAATTGCTTCACTACGAACAAATCCATTTTGGGCAATAATCTCTTTTCTGATTTCGGCTTCATTTCTGCTGTGAATATTCACCTTATTTTCATCTTACCCTGACAGGCTTTTGAATCATGTTGCGCAAGTTCTGGTTACTTTTTGCTCAAACCGCTACGGTCTGTGTGGCGGCGATCTTCATTGTCAGCACGCTCAAGCCCGAGTGGCTGCCCCAGAAAATAGGCGACTGGCATACAAACTCCGGCGGTATAACGATCCAGCAGGCTCCTGCAAGTTCTGGTGCCGCGAGCGCAGGTAGTCAGGCGAATAGTGTCGTCTCGTATAGTGCGGCGGTTCAATTGGCCATGCCGACGGTGGTCAATGTCTATACCTCCAAGGAAGTTCGCGTTTCGCGCAACCCGTTTGGCAACGATCCATTTTTTCGTCGATTTTTTGGCGATCAGTTCGGCACACAACGTCAGCAAACATCCAGCCTCGGCTCCGGCGTCATCGTCAGCTCACAGGGTTATATCCTGACCAACAATCATGTTGTGGAAGCGGCCGATGAAATTGAAGTGGCTTTGTCGGATGGACGCAAGACCACAGCCAAAGTGGTCGGCGCTGACCCTGAGACCGATCTGGCGATCATCAAGATTGATTTGCCGAATTTGCCAGCGATTACTTTGGGTAATGTAGAACAGGCGCATGTGGGCGATGTGGTGCTGGCGATCGGCAATCCCTTTGGTGTCGGCCAAACCGTCACGATGGGTATTATCAGCGCGTTGGGCCGTAGTCATTTGGGAATCAATACGTTCGAAAATTTTATTCAGACTGATGCGGCCATCAATCCGGGAAATTCGGGGGGTGCGCTGGTTGATACGTCGGGCCATTTGCTCGGTATCAATACGGTGATTTATTCGCAGTCGGGCGGATCGCTCGGGATTGGTTTTGCCGTTCCGGTTTCCACAGCGAAACAGGTGATGGAAAGCATCATTGCCACGGGTCAGGTCGTACGTGGCTACATCGGGGTGGAGCCTCAGGACATTACGCCTGAAATGGCGGAGGCGCTGAAGCTACCGCGCACCAGTGGCGCGATGATGGTGGCGGTGCAACGTCGAGGTCCCGCAGACAAGGCAGGATTGAAACCGGGTGACATCCTGATCGGCATAGAAAATCAGGACGTACCCGATACCACCAGCATGTTGAATCAGGTGGCTCAACTCAAGCCAGGCACCACAGCGAAGATCAAGGTCTTGCGCGGGAACAAGGAGATTGATTTGACCGTCACGGTGGGCCAAAGGCCCAAGGCCGTACCCGTTGCGCAAGAGCAATAGGTAACCGCCATGCACACCAGTGCGCTGATTCAGTATTTGCAGGGGCTGGCTGAAAATAACAACAAGGCCTGGTTTGTGATGAACAAACCCAGCTACGACATTCTTCGTGAAGAGTTTGTTGCGCTCGTTGCGGAGGTCATCAAAGGGATCGCGAAATTCGATCCCTTGATCGCAGGCGTCGATGCAAAGAAAGCCTTGTTTCGCATTAATCGTGACATGCGGTTTTCCAAGGACAAGAGCCCGTACAAGACGACCTTTTCTGCAGCCATTAGCAACGGGGACAAGAAGGGCAGCGTGCCGATGTATTACTTTCATATCGACGCCAAGGGAACGCTATTGATCGCTGGCGGCTGCTATCTACCCGAGAAAGAAGTTCTGGCGGCGATTCGTGCCGGTATTGCGGCCGAACCCAAGGAATTATCCAAACTGATACGCAACAAGAAACTGATGGCAGGTTTTGGCGGTCTGGACAAGAGCGACGCTCTGGCGCGTCCACCGAAGGGCTATGCCCCCGATACGCCAATGATTGAGTACATCAAGCTCAAAAATTTTATTGCGGTAACGGAGGTGGATTTGAATCAACGTATGCCTAAATCCTTAAGCACTGAAATCGTCAAGACCTTTAGTGACCTACACCCGCTGATCGTTTGGTTGCGCTCGTGTCTGAAATCAAAAGGCGCAAACGAAAACTCAAACTGAAGCGGCTTCCGTCTTTTCGCGCGGCTTGACCAGGCGTGCTGCCAGCAAACCAATTTCAAACAATAGACAAAGCGGGATCGCCAGCAGCATTTGCGACATGATGTCCGGTGGCGTCACCACCGCAGCGACGACAAACGCGCCCACGATCACATAAGGTCGTACTTCTCTGAGTTTTTCCAGGCTAACCAGCCCGAAGCGCACCAGAACGACCACGACAATCGGTACCTCAAACGTCAAGCCAAACGCCAGAAACATCGACATAACAAAACTAAGGTAACTGTCAATATCGGGCGCCACATTCACGGAAGCAGGCGCGAACTGGTTGATGAAATGAAATACGGTTCGGAATACGAAAAAATAGCAGAAGGCAATGCCCGCAAGAAACAGCAGATAGCTCGAGACAATGATGGGGAGCGCGAGCTTTTTTTCATGCGCGTACAAACCTGGCGCGATGAAAGCCCAGGCCTGATACAAAACCACCGGCAAGGCGATCACAAAGGCAAGTAACAGGGTGACCTTGACCGGCACAAGGAAGGGTGTCACGACTCCGGTTGCGATCATTCGTGTTCCAGCAGGCAAGGCACTCAGCATCGGCTGCGCCAGCAAATCATAAATATGCGCGGCAAAGGGCATCAGACATAAAAACACGACCAGGATGGCGATTGCGGCACGGATCAGGCGCGTACGCAGTTCAATCAGATGCGACATGAAACTGTCGCCCGCTGGTTCAGCATTACTGCCGGAATTGGAATTCAAACGAGGATCCGTCATGCGTGCATATGCTCTTATTTTGGACGGTAGCGCGCAACCCGAGCAGCGCCGGATAAAACACGTGATCGCTTGCGATTGCTGGCGCGATACCACTGCGGCATGGCGCTCTGTTTGGCGACCCGATTACGATGCCAGTTCTTGCGTTTGGCCGGCGACACCTCGCTGGCATGACCAGCCTTCGACTCCATATCACTCATTGCATGCAAAGCCGAGTCCAGCTCACTCTTGGTTTTTTGCAGTTCGCTGTGGATGGTGTTCTCGACCTCCTGCGCAGCCTGCTGGACATTCTCTTTCATCTTGCGCAACTCATCGAGTTGCATCTCGCGGCTGACTTCGGCCTTTACATCAGAAACATAAGTTCGCGCACGCCCGAGCAAGGTGCCCACCGTGCGCGCAACCTTGGGTAAACGCTCTGGGCCGATGACGACCAGAGCCACCACACCGATCAAGCCCAATTCGGAAATTCCGATGTCAAACATAAATGATGATCATGAGGTGACCATGCGCCTCATGGAGAGGTTTGCAGAAGACACTGCCTGGAAGAAATAAAACAAAAGTGAGGGTTGACGTGGCTCACTCAGGAATGATTTTTTTCCTTGGCCTCAACATCAATGACGGTCTTGTCAGCCACTTGCTGGGGCGGGGTCGTACCGTCCTTTTTTTCGCTGCCTTCTTTCATCCCGTCCTTGAAACCCTTGACCGCGCCTCCGAGATCTTCACCGATGTTGCGCAGTTTCTTGGTGCCGAAAACCAGCAATACGATGACCAGTACGATCAGCCAATGCCAAATACTGAAGCTACCCATTTTCGATCTCCTGCGGAATGAATCCGCGAAACAATCTAATAAATTAAACTAACAGACTAACAGGGTGTTGAAAACGTAGCGAGCGTCTGCGAGGCAAGGCGGACAGCGCACCGGAGTGTACTGGGACGTACACGAGGATTTCGAGCACTGCCCAACGCCGCATCACAGCCGCGCAGTAGTTTGCAACATCCTGTTAGCGGGGCTGCCAAGGGCGCGAACCGCCAAGCACATGAATGTGTAGATGATAGACCTCTTGCCCGCCCCCCGGGCCAGTATTGATAAAGGTCTTGAAACCACCCTGACCGCGACTTGCCCCGCTTGGGTCAGGTTGATAACCGCAACCCAGCTCGCGTGCCAACCTGGGTGCCAGTCCCAGCATTTTACCCAACAGGGCGTGATGCGCCTGTTCACACTCGGCCAGCGTCGCAATATGCAGCTTGGGAACAATCAGAAAATGAATCGGGGCAGCGGGATTGATGTCATGAAAAGCAATCGCATCGTCATCCTCGTAAATCTTTTTCGAGGGAATTTGACCCGCTGCGATTTTGCAGAACAGACAATCCGCGTTCATTTTCCTTCCTCTCTCTGTTGGCTCTTGCGTGCCGCAAACTCATCCAGCCCCGACAATCCTTCACGCCGTGCCAATTCAGCCAGCACATCATCGGGTGACAAATCATGCTGAGCCAGCATGATGAGGCAGTGAAACCAGAGATCGGCGGTTTCGGCAATGATGCGCTCCGGCACACCATCTTTTGCCGCCATCACAGTTTCAGTGGCTTCTTCACCAATTTTTTTCAACACAGCATCCGGCCCCTTGGCAAACAGCCGCGCCACATACGACTTGTCCGGGTCACCATTCTTGCGCGACTCGATTACTTCAGCCAGCCGCTTGAGTATGGAGTCTTTATTTCCCTGTTCGTTCGTCACTTGTACATTCCCTCAGGGTCTTTCAACACCGGCTCGACCGTTTCCCAGATGCGCACACCGTCTTTGGTATCGAGTTTCTGGAAAAAACAGCTATGACGACCAGTGTGGCAGGCGATTCCTTCGATCTGCTCGACCTTCAGCAGCACCACGTCCTCATCACAATCGAGACGGATTTCGTGCACTTTCTGGATATGCCCCGACTCTTCGCCTTTATGCCAGAGTTTCTTGCGCGAGCGGCTCCAGTAAACGGCTTCACCGGTATCGGCAGTTCTTTGCAAGGCTTCGCGGTTCATGAAGGCAAACATCAGCACATCATTGCTGCCCACTTCTTGCGCGATGACGGGTACGAGGCCTTGCTCGTCCCATTTGATTTTATTTAACCAGCTTTTGGGCATTGCTTTCGTCTTTCAGATCAACTTTCAATTCAAACGCATGGGAATACCAAGTTCGGACATGTATTGCTTCGCCTGACCGACCGTGTACTCCCCATAGTGAAAAATACTTGCTGCAAGCACGGCATCGGCACGACCTTCGAGCACGCCGTCGGCCAGATGCTGGAGATTGCCGACACCGCCGGATGCGATCACGGGAATCGGCACTGCATCGGCAATAGCACGCGTGAGCGGCAGATCAAAGCCCTGCTTGGTACCGTCGCGATTCATGCTGGTCAGCAGAATTTCGCCTGCGCCGAGTTCGGCAACTTTTTTGGCCCATTCAACCGCGTCCAGGCCAGTGCCTTTACGCCCGCCATGCGTAAACACTTCCCAGGTGCCGAGAGCATCGCTCCACTTGGCGTCGATCGCCACGACAATGCACTGCGAGCCATATTTGCCTGAAGCATCGGCAACCAGTTGCGGGTTCTGCACGGCGCTGGAGTTCATGCTGATTTTGTCCGCACCTGCGTTGAGCAAGCGACGCACATCCGCCACTTCGCGCACGCCACCACCAACCGTCAGCGGAATAAAGACCTGTGACGCGACGGCTTCAATGACATGCAGAATGACATCGCGCTGGTCACTGGTCGCCGTAATATCGAGAAAAGTAATTTCGTCCGCACCCTGATCGTCATAGCGCTTGGCGATTTCAACCGGGTCACCGGCATCGCGCAGCTCGACAAAATTGATGCCCTTGACCACGCGGCCAGCGGTGACGTCAAGACAGGGAATGATGCGTTTCGCGAGCATGGGAGTCATTCTGGCGCATTCGCGCCGATCATTCTTCGACGTAAGTGTCGGCCTGCTCCTGCGCTGCCTTGAAATTCAAGTCACCAGAATAAATCGCACGACCGCAGATAACGCCTTCAATGCCTTCGTCTTCAACACCGCACAGGGCTTCAACGTCTTTGAGATTCGACAAGCCTCCGCTCGCAATCACCGGCACCGTCACAGCCTGAGCCAGCTTCACAGTAGCGTCGATATTAATGCCACTCAGCATCCCATCACGGCCGATGTCGGTATAAATGATTGCCTCAACACCATAGCCTTCGAACTTCTTGGCCAGATCGACGACTTCGTGACCGGTCAGTTTGCTCCAGCCATCAGTGGCGACTTTACCGTCCTTGGCATCGAGTCCTACGATGATCTGACCTGGAAAGGCACTACAGGCATCGTGCAGAAAACCGGGATTCTTCACAGCAGCGGTGCCAATGATGACGTAAGCCAGACCATCATCGAGATAGCGTTCGATGGTATCCAGATCGCGAATGCCACCACCGAGTTGCACCGGAATCAGATGGCCGACGGCCTGGACGATGGCCTTGATTGCGGCCTCGTTCTTGGGCTTGCCGGCAACGGCGCCATTCAGATCAACCAGATGCAGGCGTCGCGCGCCCTGCTCCAGCCAGTGCAGCGCCATGGCAGCAGGGTCCTCGGAAAACACCGTCGCATCATTCAAATCGCCTTGTTTCAGGCGGACGCAATGACCATCCTTCAGGTCAATCGCAGGGATAAGCAGCATGTTGTTTGGGAAGTAACTGGGAAGGGGATTTCAATTGGAAGCGACCGGAAGATCCCGATTAATCAGGGATTCCAGGTGACAAAATTCTTGTAGAGGGCGAGGCCAGCGGCGGCACTTTTCTCCGGATGGAATTGCGTAGCGAAAATATTATCGCGTGCAATGGCGCAGGTAAAGGGTAGACCGTAAACACTTTCCCCGGCTGTTGCTTTGGCGTCAGCCGGAACCACATAGTAACTGTGGACAAAATAGAACCAGCTTTCGTCCGCAATCCCCTGCCAGAGCGGGTGATTTTTTCCATTTTGCGCCACTTGTCGCACCCGGTTCCAGCCCATGTGCGGCACTTTCAGGCGCGTACCGTCGGGCTGTGCCATCAGCTCGGGACTAAAGCGGATGCAACGTCCAGAGATTAACCCTAGCCCAGGCGTGTCACCTTCATCGCTCCAGTCGCACAACATTTGCTCGCCGACACACACGCCCAACAAAGGCTTGCTCTCGGCGCTTCGCAGGACGGCTTCAAGCAGTCCAGATTCACGCAGATTGCGCATGCAGTCCGGCATTGCGCCCTGGCCGGGAAGAATTACGCGTTCGGCATTGAGAATTTCGGCAGGGTTCGACGAGATGCGCACATCGGCCTCAGGCACGACCGCGTACACAGCCTGAGCCACCGAGCGCAAGTTGCCCATACCGTAATCAACAATGGCAATCATGGAAGACATGGAAGTGTGCGTTTCAAGCTAGATGCAGAAAAACCGCATCAAGTTTTATAGGCGGATCAGAGACTTCCTTTGGTGCTGGGAATCTGGCCCGCGGCGCGTGCGTCCAGTTCCACGGCCATGCGCAAGGCGCGACCAAAGGCTTTGAATACCGTCTCGCATTGATGGTGGGCATTCTCACCGCGCAGATTATCGATATGCAATGTGACCAGCCCGTGATTGACAAGGCCCTGAAAAAATTCATGGGTCAGATCAACGTCGAACTGACCGATCATTGCGCGAGTGAAAGGCACATGAAATTCCAGGCCGGGCCGACCAGAGAGATCGATCACGACCCGCGACAAGGCTTCGTCTAATGGCACATAGGCGTGACCGTAACGACGCAGACCCTTCTTGTCGCCCAAGGCCTTGATCAGCGCCTGACCCAGCGTAATGCCAATGTCTTCCACGGTGTGATGGGCATCGATATGTAAATCGCCTTTGGCTTCGACATCCAGATCAACCAGCCCGTGACGAGCGATCTGATCCAGCATGTGATCCAGAAAGGGAACGCCGGTCGCCAGCTTGGCTTGACCTGTGCCATCCAGATTGATAGCAACACGAATTTGCGTCTCGGCGGTGTTACGGGAAACTTCTGCGGTTCTCATGGGGTTTGGGGTGATCTGGCGGGGCACCATGATAGCATTGGCTGCACTTAAGCCTCGCGTGAAGTCTCATCGTTTTACTTTACGTAAACCCTTTTATTTAGAGTACGTTTTACAGCCAATTCCATGAGCCGCTATTGGAGCGCCGTCGTTCACGGTCTTACCCCCTACGTTCCTGGCGAGCAGCCCAAGCTGCCCGACCTGATCAAACTCAACACCAACGAGAACCCCTACGGCCCGTCGCCCAAGGTGCTGGCCGCGCTGCAAAAGGAATGCGCCGATACGCTGCGGCTCTATCCCGACCCGACCGCCGACAAGCTCAAACAGGCCATAGCCGACTACTACGGGATCGCACGCAATCAGATCTTCGTTGGTAACGGTTCCGATGAAGTGCTTGCCCATGTTTTTCAGGCGCTGCTGAAGCATGAGCGGCCCATTTTGTTTCCAGATATCACCTACAGCTTCTATCCGGTCTATTGCGGTTTGTATGGGATTGAGTACAAAGAGGTGCCGCTTGATGAAGCTTTCCAGATTCGCATCGACGACTATCTGAAACCTGACGCTGGAAAAAATGGCGGCATCGTGTTCCCGAATCCGAATGCACCCACCGGTAGCGCCTTGCCCCTCAGTGAAATCGAGCGGCTACTCAAAGCTAACCCTGATTCGGTCGTCGTCATTGACGAAGCTTACGTTGACTTCGGTGCTGAAAGCGCCATCGCGCTGATCAATCGCTATCCGAACGTGCTGGTCACGCAATCCCTGTCCAAATCACGCGCGCTGGCCGGATTGCGCATTGGACTTGCCATTGGCCATCCTGATTTGATCGAGGCGCTGGAACGTGTCAAGGACAGTTTCAATTCCTATCCGCTGGATCGCTTTGCCCAAGCTGGGGCCGCTGCCGCTTTCGAAGATCGCGCCTACTTCGAAGAAAAACGCAACGCCGTCATCCAAAGCCGTGAAGCCTTGGTGGCCAAATTGAAAAAACTCGGCTTCGAAATTCTGCCGTCTGCCGCCAACTTCGTGTTCGTACGCCATCCCAAACACGATGCAGTCAAACTCGCTGCCGCTCTACGCGAACGCTCGATCATCGTGCGGCATTTCAAACATGCGCGGATCAATCAGTTCTTGCGGATTACGGTTGGAACCGATAAACAGTGTGCAGCCTTGGTCGCTGCGATGAGCGAAATATTGGCTTAAGGTTTCAGCCTGAATTCGGCTGACTGCGCATGGGCTTGCAGGCCCTCGCCATACGCCAGTTCGGCGGCGATCTTGCCCAGCGTCTGCGCGCCAGCAGGACTGACTTGAATGATGCTGGAGCGTTTCTGGAAATCGTAGACACCCAGTGGCGATGAGAAGCGCGCGGTGCGGGCGGTGGGCAAGACGTGATTGGGTCCGGCGCAATAGTCGCCCAGGGATTCGCTGCTGTAGATGCCCATGAAGATGGCGCCGGCGTGGCGGATTTTCGGCAACAGCGCTTCAGGGTCTTGAACCGACAACTCCAAATGCTCAGGTGCGATGCGATTGGAAATCGCGCAGGCTTCGTCGAGATCGCGCACCTTGATCAGCGCACAGCGGTTTTTCATCGAAGTACGTACGATATCAGCACGCGGCAAGGTGGGCAGCAGCTTTTCAATGCTGGCGGCAACCTTGGTAATGAAAGCCGCATCGGGACAGAGCAGGATGGCCTGTGCCACTTCGTCATGTTCGGCCTGAGAAAACAGGTCCATCGCGATCCAGTCCGCGTAGTCTGATACCTCTGCCGCGCCATCGGACAGAACCAGAATTTCGGAGGGCCCTGCAATCATGTCGATACCGACCGTGCCGAACACGCGGCGCTTGGCGGCTGCCACATACGCGTTGCCGGGGCCGACGATTTTGTCGACCGCAGGAATCGTCACCGTCCCATAAGCCAAAGCGCCTACTGCTTGTGCACCCCCGATGGCGAACACACGATCGACTCCCGCAATCGCCGCAGCCGCCAGGACCATGCCATTGCGCTCGCCGCCGGGGGTGGGTGTGACCATGATGACTTCCTGCACGCCTGCCACTTTGGCGGGAATGGCGTTCATCAACACCGATGACGGATAGGAGGCTTTACCACCCGGCACATAGAGGCCGACACGATCCAGCGCAGTAATGCGTTGACCCAGCACCGTGCCGTCGGCTTCGGTATAGCGCCAGGACTCGCTTAATTGTTTTTCGTGAAAACTGCGCACACGCGATGCGGCTGCTTCAAGAGCCTTGCGTTGCGTGTCAGGCAAAGCAACTAACGCAGCCTGCAGTTCGGCTTGAGTGATTTCCAGCTGGCTTGCTTGTTGAACGTCAACGCGGTCGAACTTGCGTGTGTAGTCGAGCAAGGCCGCATCGCCACGCTGCTTGATATCGGCGAGTATGGCAGCGGCCGCTTGATCGACGGTGCTGTCGTCGTCCGTGTCGAATTGCAGCAGCGCAATGAGCTGGGCTTCGAAGTCGGAGGACGTCGTATCGAGTTGGCGCGCAGACATGAATATCAGCCCTTGGCGACCGCAGCCTTGAACACATCCAGCAGCGGTTGCAACTGCTCACGTTTCAACTTCAATGCAGCCTGATTGACGATCAGGCGCGATGAAATCGCCATGATCTGTTCTACCTCGACCAGATTGTTCGCGCGCAGGGTGCCGCCACTGGAAACCAGATCGACAATAGCATCGGCCAGTCCTACCAGCGGCGCGAGTTCCATTGAGCCATAGAGCTTGATCAGATCAACGTGCACACCTTTCGCAGCAAAGTGTTCGTGCGCGGTCTTGACGTACTTGGTCGCCACACGCAGACGCGCGCCTTGGCGCACGGCGTTTTCGTAATCGAAACCGGCGCGTACTGCGACCGACATACGACATTGGGCGATCTGCAGGTCAATCGGTTGATACAAACCTTCGCTGCCATGTTCCAGCAACACGTCCTTGCCCGCCACGCCAAAATCGGCCGCGCCATATTGCACATAGGTTGGCACATCCGAAGCGCGCACGATCAGCAGACGCAGCTTCGCATTCGAAGTCGGCAAGATCAACTTGCGCGAGCTTTCAGGATCTTCGGTCACCTCGATGCCCGCCGCTTTCAACAGCGGCAAAGTCTCGGTAAAGATGCGACCTTTGGAGAGTGCGAGGGTTAATACGTCATTCATCTCAATTCCATCGTGCAACATCCTGTTAAGCCGAAGCCCGTCTGATTTTCGCACCTATCGCAGACAGCTTCTTTTCCATCTGCTCATAGCCACGATCCAGATGATAAATCCGGTCGATGGTCGTGTCGCCTTCGGCAACCAACCCGGAAATGACGAGTCCGGCAGACGCGCGCAAATCAGTGGCCATCACAGCCGCGCCAGACAAACGCGGGACGCCCTGAATGACAGCCGTCTTGCCTTCGATTTCGATGTTGGCCCCAAGACGATTCAGTTCCTGCACGTGCATGAAGCGGTTCTCGAAGATGGTTTCAGTGACGCGGCTGGTGCCTTCGGAAACGCAGCCTAGTGCCATGAACTGTGCCTGCATGTCAGTGGGAAATGCCGGGTATTCAGCGGTACGGATACTGACGGCTTTCATATGCTCCGCACCCGCGCTGCGAATCTGAATCCAGTCTGGGCCGGTGTCGATGTCAGCGCCGGCTTCGCGCAATTTATCGATCACCGCATCCAATGTCTCCGGACGCGCGGCTCGCAGCACCACGTCACCACCCGTGGCAGCGACGGCGCACAAAAAGGTGCCCGTCTCGATGCGATCCGGCATGACGGCATGTTCGGCACCACGCAAGGATTCGACGCCTTGAATGACGATACGGTCAGTGCCTGCACCGACGATCTTTGCCCCCATCTTGATCAGCAACTCGGCCAGGTCACCAATTTCCGGTTCGCGTGCCGCGTTCTCCAGAATGGTTTCGCCTTCCGCCAAAACGGCGGCCATCATCAGATTTTCGGTACCGGTCACGGTCACCATATCGGTGACAATGCGGGCTCCATGCAAGCGCCCACTCTTTGGCGCACGTGCATTGATGTAGCCCTGTTCGATTTCAATCTCGGCGCCCATTGCTTGCAAACCTTTGATGTGCTGATCGACAGGACGCTGACCGATGGCACAGCCGCCTGGCAACGAGACGCGCGCCTGACCGAAGCGGGCCAGCATAGGTCCCAGCACGAGAATCGAGGCGCGCATGGTCTTGACCAGTTCATACGGCGCTTCCAGAAAGCTGATGCGATCACCACGCAAGGTCACTTTATGACCATCACGTTCAGCTTCGACGCCCATGCGCCAGAGCAGCTTGAGCATGGTCGCCACATCGTGCAGACGCGGTACGTTCGACAGCACGACTGTGTCAGCAGTCAACAGACTGGCGCAAAGAATAGGCAGGGCCGAATTTTTGGCGCCCGAGACTTCGAGTTCGCCGCGCAGACGAGCGCCGCCTGTGACAATTAATTTATCCACTGTTTTTTTCCATTTTGATTTCGGCCTCTTCGGGCGTCATCGTCTTGAACGACAAGGCATGTATGGCTGCGCGCATGTGTTCACCCAGTGCGGCATAAACCATTTGATGACGCTGCACGCGATTCTTGCCCGTGAATGCAGGTGCCACGATGGTGGCTTCAAAATGCTGCCCATCATCACCGCGCACATCAAGATGGGTGCAACTAATACCGGTGGCAATCAAATCGCGGAGGGTTTCCTTGTTCATGTGCTTATTCTCAAACTTATTCTCAAGTCAGTGTTTGATCTTGTAACCCGATTTGAGCATCTGAATCGTGACCGCCGAAACCAAAAGGAATGTCATCAAGATGATGCCAAAACTGATCAGCGGATTCACATCCGATACGCCAAAGAATCCGTAGCGAAAACCATCGATCATGTAGAAAAAAGGATTAGCGTGCGACACCGTCTGCCAGAACGGTGGCAACGAATGAATCGAATAGAACACACCAGACAGAAATGTCGCGGGCAGGATCACGAAGTTCTGGAAGGCCGCAACCTGATCAAACTTCTCGGCCCAGATACCGGCAATCGTGCCGAGTGCGCCCATCGTCGCACTACCCAGCGCCGCGAAAATGATGATCCACCATGGCGCAGTGAAATCGGGAATGGCAAAGAATAGCGTTACGACAAAAACGCCGAAGCCGACCATCAAGCCGCGCACCGTGGCCGCCAATACATAGGCCGAATAAATCTGCCAGTGCGACAGCGGCGGCAGAAGAATGAAGACCAGATTGCCGGTAACTTTAGACTGGATTAGTGAAGAGGTACTGTTGGCAAAGGCATTTTGCAATGCTGCCATCATCACGAGACCGGGAATCAAGAATTCGGTATAGGGAATCGTTCCGTATACCTTGACGTGGCCTTCTAGTGCGTGAGCAAAAATAAGTTGATACAACACCGTCGTCAGGACTGGCGCGCCGATGGTCTGATAAGCCACTTTCCAGAAGCGCAGCGTTTCCTTGTAGAACAGGGTGCGAAAGCCAATGTAGCTGCTATAGCTTTGAATATTATTGGTCTGGCTCATGCGGTCACCTCTGCCATGGTCGGTGACGCGCCCTGCATGATCTGAATAAAGACATCTTCGAGATCGGCTTCTTGTAGCTGAACCTGGTCGACGATGGCGCCGGCATTGCGACACTGAGCCAGGATAGCTTCCAGCTCGGTGTGGCCGGACAAACGCAAGGCAACGCGACTAGAAGTTGTTGCCGCTTCAGGATCAATGGCCATGGCACGCAGGTTCTCAGGCAAACGTCCCGATGAGAAACTCAGCACCAGTTGGGTCGCTGAAAAACGTTTGATCAGGTCTGCCGTTGCTTCCAGTGCAACGATTTGTCCTTGCTTGAGCATGGCAACACGTTTACAAAGCGATTCCGCTTCTTCGAGGTAGTGCGTGGTCAGAACGATGGTGTGACCCTCGCGATTCAAGCGGGAAATGAATTTCCATAGCGTCTGGCGCAGCTCGACATCGACACCCGCCGTGGGCTCGTCCAATACGATGACAGGGGGTTTGTGGACGAGAGCTTGAGCAACCAGCACGCGTCGCTTCATGCCGCCGGACAAGGCACGCATATTGGTATCGGCCTTGTTGGTCAGATCGAGATTGGCCATGACTTCATCAATCCACGCATCGTTATTGGTCAAGCCAAAATAACCGGACTGAATGCGCAGGGTTTCACGCACGGTGAAAAAAGGATCGAACACCAACTCTTGCGGCACGATGCCCAATGCACGACGGCTGGCACGAAAGTCGGTGATGACATCATGACCCAGAACGTCAACACTGCCTGAATCGGCGCGAGTCAAACCTGCAATGATGGAAATCAGCGTGGTCTTGCCTGCGCCGTTTGGCCCGAGCAGGCCGAAAAACTCGCCTTGCTCAATTTCGAGGCTCACACCTGCAAGCGCCTGTAATTTCTTGTAGCGCTTGGTGACGTTGCAGATGCTGATGGCGGCCGACATGATGGCGATGGAGGAAAATCAAAGAGAAGGGAACGAATTATAAGACAAGGGTCAGGCCAAAGCGGCCTAAGCCCCTAATACCACGATGAGCCACGAGGGGAATCAGTGGTGGTGGTGGTTGTGGGGAGGTGCGGCAACAGACGCCGACGTAAAGCCGTTCAGTACAGTGTCAACCCCATACACGGCAGCAAAGCTGAGCAATGTGCCGGGAATATCAGTGAAGTTCAGATTTTGATTTTTTTTCTGAGCCTGGCGCTGCCAGTCAAGCAAGACGGCAATGGCTGAGGAATCGGAACCTTTTAGTTCAGCCAAAGAGAATTCTTGCTCGCCAGCCGCTATTGCGTGTGCGCCATCCACCAATGCCAGTTTGGCATTGTGCATCTGGATTGGCGCTGTGGGGCGATACATATGCGTTGATCAGAATGGTGCTATGCCTTGCCCTTTTGGGCAGCAAGGGCCTTGTTCTTGTCGGTGAGCAGTTTGATCAATCCATCAACACCACTCTTGTTGATCTCCGAAGCAAAAGAACCACGATAGGTTTCAACCAGCCAGACACCAAGGACATTGACGTCGATGATCTTCCAGCTATCGCCATTCTTTTCAAGACGGTAATTGAGTTGGACCGGTTCCCCGCCCTTCGGGTTAATGACCTGCGAACGAACTTCAACCGAAGCATCATTCACGTCACCTCGAAATGGACGGAACTGCACTTGTTGATCACGTACATCCGACAAAGCACCCGAATAGGTATAAGTCAGCAAGAGGCGGAATTGCTCGGTGATCAGCTTTTGCTGTTCCGGCGTCGCTGTGGACCAAAAGCGGCCAACCGCATTCGATGTCATTTTCTGAAAATTGACGTAAGGCAGGATCTTGCTTTCAACCAGCGCATTGATTTTGCCCAGATTGCCAGCCTGGATTTCCTTGTCCGATTTAACCGTGCTCATCACATCGGTCGTCAACTGCTTGATCAGTTCATCCGGCGCTACAGGTGCTGCACTGGCGCCCTGCACCATCAGTCCTGCGAACACAGTCACGATCAAAGATTTCCACATGTTTAGAACATTCTTCATACAAACTCCGTTGTTTCTGTTTGTTTCAATTGTTACTACATAAGGACTCATCGGCTGATGAGTCGCATGAAGCCATTTGAACCACCAGTTTATCTTTCGTTCCCGCCAACTTTGAGATAGGCAGAGCTATTCGACTCGGACTGACTGGACGTCGTCTCTTTGTCCTTTGAATCCGAAGCGTTTGCAGTCGTTCCAGCTGAGGCGGGTATATCCATACTGGCCGTCGGCTGTTGAACAACCTGATCACGTTCCTCATCTTGCGCGAATGAACTGGTCTGACCATCACTAATCATGTTGCGCCGACGTCCCAGATAAGCTTCCCGCAGGAAAACGTAAGGATCAAGGGCTGCGCCTTCAAGGAAACTGCGGGCATCCAGGGATGACGCACGGCTATCCACTGCATTCAACACATAGGTTTGATTGCGCGACTTCACCGGATCAATGTAATAGATCGCATTGGTACGGGCATCGACAGTAAATGTAGCAGCAGCATCACGTAAGGTACTTGGGCCGAGGAAGGGCAGCATTAAATATGGCCCGGAAGGCACACCCCAATAACCCAGGGTCTGTCCAAAATCTTCTTTGTGCTTCTCTATGCCCATCTCGGACGCCACGTCAAAACAGCCCAGTATTCCGACCGTAGAGTTGACAACGAAACGTCCAGCATCCGAAACAGCGCTTCCAAGCTTGGCCTGCAAGGTGTTGTTGAATGCCGCAGGAATGTCGGCCACATTGGAGAAGACATTGCGCACGCAGTTGCGTAACGGCAATGGCACGACATTCGTATAGCCTTGGGCAACGGGCTGAAGTAAATATCGATCAAAAGTATCGTTGAACTTGTAAATTACGCGATTGACCGGTTCGATTGGATCATCCGGTGATACGTCATCCGTGAAGGTATCCTTTACGGTATCTTTTACCGTCGCCAGGTTGCTATTTACGGTGGCGCAAGCACCCAACACCCCCACCAGTAAACCCAGCGCGAGCAAGCGACCGATCCTGACCTTATTCAAGCCAGAGCAGATGTTTATTAATATCGCGACGTTCTTCATAATTTTCGTGTGTATTGCCATTTATTACTTCTATTACTTCTTATTACCTTCACCAACTCCGCCTTCAGCAGCCTTGCTGAACAAAAACTGGCTGATCAAATTCTCCAGTACGACTGCTGATTGAGTACTGACGATACGGTCGCCATTCGCCAGGGAAGCGGCATCACCACCTGGCTCAAGCCCAATATACTGCTCGCCCAAAAGTCCCGAAGTCAAAATCTTTGCAGACGTATCTTTCGGAAATTTGTACTCGGGCTCCAACTGCAACACCGCAACCGCCTGGTAAGTCTTGTCATCAAAACGAATCTCGGCCACCCGCCCAACCACGACCCCTGCACTTTTCACTGGAGCGCGCGGCTTCAAGCCACCAATATTGTCGAACTTGGCGTTTACCTGATAACCCTTCTCCAAGGAAAACGAAGCCAGGTTTCCAGCCTTCAGCGCCAGAAACAGCAGGGCACAAAAACCAGCCAGAACGAACAATCCCACCCAGAAATCGGTTGCCCTGATTGACAAATTCGGTGACCCATTCGCAGACATGATCGTTCCTGTTCTGTTTTATTACGGCAAATTCAGATACTGCTGAACATCAGGGCAGTCAGAATGAAATCCAGACCCAGCACCGCTAATGAAGCACTCACCACGGTACGTGTCGTCGCCCTGGAAACACCTTCCGGCGTCGGCTTCGCCTCAAAACCCTGATACAAAGCAATAAACGTCACGGCAATGCCAAAAATAATACTTTTGATCACGCCGTTCGCCACATCGTTCCAAACATCTACGCCGCCCTGCATTTGCGACCAAAACGCACCGCTGTCGACTCCAATAAGCTGCACACCAACAATGTAGCCACCGAAAATACCCACCGCAGAAAAAAGTGCAGCCAGTATCGGCATGCTGATCAAACCGGCCAGAAAGCGCGGCGCAATCACTCGTTCGAGCGGATCAACAGCCATCATTTCCATTGCCGACAATTGCTCGCCCGCTTTCATCAGGCCGATTTCAGCCGTGAGTGATGTTCCGGCACGCCCCGCAAACAGCAAGGCCGTGACGACAGGCCCCAACTCACGCACCAGCGACAACGCAACCAGCAAACCCAAGGCCTGTTCCGATCCATAGCGCTGCAGGGTGTAATACCCCTGCAAGCCCAACACAAAACCGACAAACAATCCAGAGACAACAATAATGATCAGTGAATAATTACCGATGAAATGAATCTGGTCACGCACCAGACCAAAACGTCGCAGACTGTGTATGCTTTTCGAGACAACCCCGAGAAAAAAACGAGTCGCGTGTCCGATTCCAATGATCTGGCTTTTTACCGAAGATCGAACCCAATGACCGATACGGCTAATCAGATTGATCGGATTCATCCCTTGCGCATTCATTTGAGCAGCCCCAAGTCACTTGCATAGGACTGCGCCGGGTAATGAAACGGCACAGGCCCATCGGGTGCGGCATCGACGAACTGGCGAACAAAAGCATCCGTCGATTGCGTCAGTTCTTCGGGTGTGCCTTCCGCTGCCACTTTGCCGTTGGCGATGAAATAGACGTAATCAGCAATCGCGAACGATTCCTTGACATCGTGCGTGACCAGCACCGAAGTTGCGCCCAGCGCATCGTTGAGGCTACGAATCAGATTGGCGGTCACACCCAGCGAAATCGGATCCAGCCCAGCAAACGGCTCGTCATACAAAATTAGTTGCGGATCGAGTGCAATCGCTCTTGCCAACGCCACGCGACGCGCCATGCCACCGGAAATCTCAGCTGGTCGTAGCTTGTGGGCTCCGCGCAAACCGACAGCATTCAGCTTCATCAGAACCAGATCATGAATCAGCGCTTCGGGCAGGTCGGTGTGCTCCCGCAACGGAAAAGCCACATTGTCGAACACACTCATGTCGGTAAAGAGAGCGCCGAACTGGAACAACATGCCCATTTTGCGGCGCATTCTGTACAAGCCAGGCTTGTCGAGCGTATGCACAGTCTCGCCATCCACCTTGACCGAGCCAGACTGAGGGCGAATCTGGCCCCCGATCAAACGCAAGATCGTGGTCTTGCCCGAACCAGACCCCCCCATCACGGCCACCACTTTGCCGCGACCAAAATGCATATCGATCCCGGACAAAATCGAACGATCTCCATAACTGAAATTCAGTCCAGAGATTTCGACAAGAGCTTGTTCGGAATTGGGGGGCACTTAAAGTTTGAAGGTAATTAATGATGCAGAAAAAATCGACCGAAGCTAACTAACCATCAGGTCAATAATTATACTGCGCAGCAACATAACCCATTCCGAATCGCATAAGAACAGGCCTCCATCCTACAAATGCGTTGCGGCATCAACACACTTTCGGTTGATGTACGTCATTCCAAGGTCGCCATGGAATCGCCTGATTCTGGATCATGACTTATTTACTCAGCAAACGCTCTTCAGCTAAGGCCAAGGCCTCTGGATCTCCGCGCAAGACCACTGCATCCCCCGCCATCAAGCGCGCATCAGGGCCTGGGTCAACGCCCCGAATCCCTCTTCTGCGAATCGCGGTTACGCTTACCCCCATCAATTCCAGACCCAATTCCCCTAAAGGCTCGCCCGCCACGCGGCTACCCACAGGAATCGTGACCGAATGCAAACGGACCTGGCCCTGATCGCCCATTTCAATATCGGCATCATCGGCACCATGAAAAAAGCCGCGCAACATTTGATAACGAGACTCGCGCGTTTCGCGCACGCGATTGAGCACTCGGGAGATAGGAACTCCAAGCAAGACCAGTGCGTGCGAGGCAAGCATCAAGCTGCCCTCAAGTATTTCCGGCACCACTTCTGCCGCGCCAGCTTCTCGCAATTTTTCCAGGTCGACATCGTCGTAAGTTCTCACAATGACCGGCAGATTGGGTTCAAGTTGATGCGCAAAGTGCAGGACTTTTAAGGCCGAAGGCGTATCGGCATAGGTGATGACCAATGCCGCCGCCCGATGAATACCGGCGGCAACCAAAGATTCTCGCCGTGCCGCATCGCCATAAACAACGGAATGCCCTGCAGCGGCAGCTTCATGAACACGCTCTGGATCCAGATCCAAGGCCACGTATGAAATCCCCTCCTGCTCCAGCAAATGGGAAAGATTCTGACCACTGCGACCAAAGCCGCAGACGATTACATGTGATCGGGTCATGAGACTTTGCGAAGCAATCTGCGTCAGTGCCAACGATTGCTGTAACCATTCCGTAGAGGAAATGCGCATCACTATGCGGTCGCTGTACTGAATCAGGAAAGGAGCCACGAGCATCGAGAGCACCATCGAAGCCAGAACAAGCTGATTCAACAGCGGATTCATCAGGCTCAGATCGCTGGCCTGATTAAGGAGAACGAAACCGAATTCACCTGCTTGCGCCAGGGCCAAACCAGTGCGAATAGCCACACCGCCGGGACATCCGAAAGCTCGGGCCAAAAAAGTAATGAGTGCAAACTTGAGCAAAACCGGGCCGATCAATAGCACTAGTACCCAGCCGATGTGATCCACCACGGTTCGGATATTCAACAACATCCCAATGGTGATGAAAAACAGCCCTAGAAGCACATCGCGAAAGGGTTTGATGTCCTCTTCCACTTGATGCCGGAATTCGGTTTCAGAAATGAGGACTCCGGCGACAAAGGCCCCCAGCGCCATTGACAAGCCCGCCAACTCGGTCAACCAGGCTAACCCCAACGTGATCAGGAGCAGATTCAACATGAATAACTCTTGCGAGCGGCGCCGCGCCACCACATGGAACCATTTGCGCATCAGTTTCTGGCCGAAATAAAGCAGCAAGGCCAACACCACCACCACCTTGATTGCAGCAAGGGTCAGGGTCCAGACAAGATCCTCGGTCGGGTGGCTCAGTGCCGGTACCAAAATCAGCAGGGGGACGACGGCTAAATCCTGGAACAAGAGGACGCCCATGATCTGTCGACCATGCTTGGAATCGATCTCAAGGCGTTCGGTCAATAATTTGACGACGATGGCCGTCGATGACATTGCCAGAGCGCCGCCCAGTGCAAAAAAAACAATCAGGGAAGTCGATTTAGCCAGAAATGGAATCAGCATCGCTGCAAGCGAGCCCGCGATCACCGTGGCAAGAACGGTCAATGTCACCTGGGCAAGGCCCAAGCCAAAAACGATATTGCGCATCGCGCGCAACTTGCCAAGGCTGAACTCCAGTCCAATGGAAAACATCAGGAAGACCACGCCGAATTCGGCCAGATGACGTGTCTCTTCGGCATCTGGCACCAGACCCAGGGCATTCGGACCAATGACGATGCCGACCGCCAGATAACCCAGCATCGGCGGCAGGTGCAGTATGCGAAACAGCACCACACCCAGCACTGAGGCAAGCAAAAACAGCAGCGAAAGCTCAAGTACTGTCATGTTGCGAACTTAAACGCCATGACGATTCTGCATCGCAACTGCGTGCGCATGTCGCTGCTACCTGAAGCAAGCTTACCCACGCCCCCCCCTTAATTTATGCCTACAGTTTTGACGATTTTTGGATTGAGTCGAACTCAGAAAAGCGCGACACTAAGCAATAAGCATGCCTTTGCTATACTCAGTCTATGCCTATCAGCAATGTACCGCAGGGCGCTCGTGCGCCGCAAATCGAAAGTGCCGCCACATCATCGGCAAGCTCAACGCGCCAAATCAATTTGGGCCGTGAGGTTCTCGAAATCGAAGCTCAGGCGATCCTGGACTTGCGCGCGCACGTCGACGCTACATTTGTCGAAGCAGTCCAGTTGATCCTCCAATGCCGAGGCCGGGTTGTGGTCAGCGGAATCGGAAAGTCGGGCCATATCGCCCGCAAGATTGCCGCCACATTCGCAAGTACCGGGACACCGGCATTTTTTGTTCATCCGGCCGAAGCCAATCACGGCGATCTGGGTATGGTGACCAAAGACGATATCTTTTTAGCGCTCTCCAACTCTGGCGAAGCCGCCGAATTACTCACCATCCTCCCCATACTCAAACGCCAGGGTGCAAAGCTGATTGCCATGACGGGCAATACTCAATCTTCACTAGCCGCATTGGCCGACGTGCATCTCTATGCGGGCGTTCAAAAAGAAGCTGGGCCTTTGAATCTGGCGCCCACGGCTAGCACCACAGCGGCACTGGCTCTGGGAGATGCGCTTGCGGTGGTGCTGCTCGATCAGCGCGGCTTCAGTGCCGAAGACTTTGCCCGCTCACATCCTGGTGGTGCGCTCGGGAGGCGATTACTGACGCATGTACGCGATGTGATGCGCAGCGGCGCTGCCATTCCTTCTGTGGGTCTGGACGCCACACTTACCGATGCCTTGCTGGAAATCAGTCGGAAAGGTCTGGCGATGACGGCCATAGTCGATGCCAATGGCAAAGTCGCGGGGATTTTCACCGATGGCGACCTGCGCCGTTTGGTCGAGCGTACGCAGAACTTCTCGAATCTTAAAGTGGCCGACGTCATGCATGTACATCCGCGCCTGATTGGTCCGGAACGTCTGGCTGCCGAAGCCGCAGACCTGATGGAACAACATCGCATCAATCAGCTTTTGGTCGTCGATGCATCGGGAGTCCTCGTCGGCGCTCTGCATATTCACGACCTCACTACGGCGAAGGTAATCTGAGCATGAACGATGCGCTCAAAGATCGCCTGAAAAATATCGAACTCATGATTTTCGATGTCGATGGCGTGCTGACCGATGGCCGTTTGTACTATGGCGAGCAAGGTGAGCTGATGAAAGTTTTTCATGTACTGGATGGACATGGCATCAAGGCGCTTGCGAATGCCGGTATTGCCACCGCCATCATGTCGGGACGTTCTCATCCAGCTGTCGACAAGCGTGCGCGCGATCTGGGCATGACCCACGTTCTTCAAGGCATTACGGACAAATCGGTAGCGCTTGACCAGTTACTGCAAGCAACCGGCAAAACGCTGAAGCAATGCGGCTTCATGGGCGACGACATCATCGATATTTGCGTCATGGAGCGGGTCGGTTTTGCAGCGACGGTACCGAATGCGGCTGATCATATTGCCCAGTACGCACATTGGACCAGCCGCAGATCTGGAGGCTTGGGTGCGGTACGCGAAGTCTGTGAACTGATTCTGGAAGCCAAAGGCCATCAACCTCATCATGCTGTGACAGAAATCAGGGCAAACTGAATGCGTGATCGAACCACACTGCTCACCACCCTGGTCCTTGTTGGAGGACTTGCAGCAGCCTCTTACTGGTTGGCCGAACAAGCGCGACGCAACGACTCCACTCAAAGTCATGCGGGCCATGAGGTCGACTTTTATGCGGAGCATTTTTCAATGCAACGCATGAATGAGAACGGGATCACACAGTATTCCATTCAAGCGAAACGCATGGACCACTACGCTGATGATGATTCAAGCACGCTGGATCAGCCCATTATGGTTGCGCAAAAACCAGGGCGCCCCATCCTGACGGTCAATGCGAATCGAGGCCTCATGACGAGTGATGCAGAAGATGTGCATCTCTATGGTCAAGTCAAGATCAAGCGAGCGGCCACGCCAATCGCAGCAGAAATGACTGCCCACAGCGAATACTTTCTGGCGCAGACTGAACTGGATCGATTGAGTACCAATTTGCCCGTGCAAATTATTCAAGGGCGCTCCGTTATCAATGCCCTCAGCATGCAATACGATAACGGGTATCAAACGCTCAAACTCAATGAGCAGGTCAAGGGGCGCGGCAAAGCACTACTGGTCCCTCGTGGTCGCTCGGCGACTGGCCCACTTGGTTGACACAACGATCTCATCGTCAATCTTAAATCAGGCACAACATGATTGCTAAACAATACATCTCTGATCTTGTTTCATCGCTCCGCTCAAGCTTCAGGCTCCCGATTCGTCGGTTAGCCGGAATCGCCGTGTTGGTTCTCGGCAGCCCATTTTCTCCTGCGTATGCCGAGAAAGCAGATCGTGACCAACCCACCAATATCGTCTTCAGTCAGGCGGCCATTGACGATCTCAATCAGACTCAAGTCTTCACTGGTGACGTGGTCTATACCAAGGGCACGATCATCATTCGTGCTGATCAGCTCACAGTACGTCAGGATCCTGAGAACTACAGTAACGGCACTGCAACCATGACCCAGCCGGGTAAGCGCGCTTATTACCGACAAAAACGTGATGCTGCAGACGAGTATGTGGAGGGCGAGGCTAATCGCATCGACTACGATGAAAAATCTGACCTCGTCAGAATGACCGGCAATGCAGTTATCCGACGACTCACCGGAGAAAAGCTGACCGACCAGGCGATGGGTAATGTGATCGAATATCACAGCCTGACCGAGTCCTATACCGTTGTGGGCAGCAACAACACCGCCAATAGTGGCAAGACCACAACTCCGGAAAACCGGGGACGCGTCACCTTTCAACCCAAAGCCAAGAACCCTGAAACATCGACGAATTCGGGATCGCCATCCATAAATTTGAAAAACTCGCCCAATCTGAACATTGCACCAGCCCAATGATCATGAACGCCGCACTTCCTATTCCTGCTGACATTTCCGCTGACGGAGGTATCAGTGATGATGGCGCGCCCCCACATCCTCTTGCCTCAGCAAGCACACTCACCGCAAATAATCTACGCAAGACCTATGGCACCCGCGTGGTCGTCAAGGATGTCTCTTTAACAGTTGTTAGTGGAGAAGTGGTCGGTTTACTGGGTCCCAATGGTGCAGGAAAAACCACCTGTTTCTATATGATTGTTGGTTTGGTTGGCGTTGATTCAGGCTCGATCCAGCTGGATGACAAGCCCCTCACCCGGCTGCCCATTCATCGTCGCGCCCGTTACGGTCTTTCTTATCTGCCTCAAGAAGCTTCGGTGTTTCGTCAGCTTACGGTAGAGGAAAACATTCGTGGCGTACTTGAACTGAGACTTGATGAGCGTGGTAAGCCACTGCCAGGCAATGAAATCAACCAGCAGCTTGAAAACCTGCTGACCGATTTACAAATCCAGCATCTGCGTACCAACACAGCCCTGTCTCTGTCCGGCGGTGAGCGTCGTCGTGTGGAAATTGCCAGAGCCTTGGCGACATCACCCCGCTTCATTCTGCTGGATGAACCTTTTGCCGGGATTGACCCCATTGCCGTGATCGAAATTCAGCGCATCGTCAAATTTCTGAAGTCACGTGGGATCGGCGTTCTGATCACCGACCACAATGTGCGCGAGACCCTGGGCATCTGTGATCGTGCCTACATCATCAATGCCGGATCGGTACTCGCTGCCGGGCGCCCCGACGACATTATCCAAAATGAGAGTGTGCGCCGGGTCTATCTGGGTGAACATTTCCGTATGTAAGCCGTAAATCAGTTTTAGGGGTCTGTTAATACATAAACCATGCTCACGTTACCCCCAGAAAGCTTGCAGTCAAGGCGCGGAGAGGAAGCAAGGCTGATGCCTTGCGACGATCCGCAACGCCGAATGCGGGCTATCTGGGGGATAACCCTCCGGGGCGGGGAAACCTGCGGGCACATGGCGGTGTTGCAGCCTCCTCATTTGGAATAACCAAACCGCGTCGTCTGCGCCTAGCCCTGTGCCCGCAGGTTCCTCGCCGTGAGTATGGTTTATGTATTAACAGACCCTAATCGTTTATTCATTTATGTTCGACCGATTGACCAAGGAAATATGAAGGCCATTGCTCCATGAAACAGGCGCTTCAATTCCGCTTATCCCAGCATCTGGCGCTGACGCCACAGTTGCAGCAGTCCATCCGACTGCTGCAGCTGTCCACGCTTGAACTCAATCAGGAAATTGAGCAGGCTTTGAGTGACAATCCGCTGCTGGAACGGCTGGATGACCCGTTTGACAGCAGTACTCGTCTGAATGGCGATGGAACCATCAAGAGTGATTCATTTGACTCGGATTTCAGCGCACCGCTGACCGGAGAGCCGAACGAATCCAGAGAAACCAGCGAAACGTCTGAAGCAGCGGCCCCTTCTGATGATGATTCTGGCGCCATGTCCGACTCTGACATGGGCTCAGACTGGAGCGGTACCGAAGGTGGATCACGGGACAATAATAGTGACGATGATCAGGGCCTGCCTCAACTGGCAGCGGCTCATATCACTTTACGAGAGCACCTGCTTTCACAACTGTCCCTGAAAAAGGTCACTCAGCGTGACTACGCCCTGATCAATATCCTGATTGAGGCGATCAACGAAGACGGCTATCTCGATCAGGATCTCGATGAAATCCTGGATTTTCTGCCTGAAGAAATGGCAGTCGAACCCGATGAATTGGCAACGGCATTGAAACTGCTCCAAAGTTTCGACCCCGCAGGTATCGCCGCACGCAACGCTTCCGAATGCCTCGCACTGCAATTAAGACCAGAACATGGTGGGCCGTCTGCAATTGAGAAGCCGGAAATCGTGTTTCTGGCACGTCAGATCGTGCTGGAACATCTGGGACTGCTTGCCGCCCATGATTTCGCCAAACTGAAGAAACTCCTGCATTGCAACGATGATGCCCTGCGTCAGGCACAAACCCTGATCTGCAAACTCGTTCCCTTTCCCGGGCGCGCTTTCGCTACGGATGAGTCGAACTATGCGATTCCCGATGTCATCGTCAAAAAAGTAAAGAATTCATGGCGGGTCTCATTAAATCCGGACGTGATGCCCAAACTGCGCATCAATCAGATTTACGCCAAAGTGGTGCGTGAGCATCGAGGCAATGCGAACATCACCTCCATGTCCTCTCGCCTTCAAGAGGCTCGCTGGCTGATCAAAAACGTGCAGCAGCGCTTCGACACCATTTTGCGCGTGTCGGAAGCCATCGTTGATCGGCAGAAAAATTTCTTCACGCATGGAGAAGTTGCCATGCGCCCCCTTGTTTTGCGCGAAATCGCAGATACACTGGGATTGCATGAGTCCACCATCTCCCGCGTCACCACCCAGAAATACATGCTCACCCCGTTCGGTACCATCGAACTCAAGTATTTCTTTGGCAGCCACGTTGCCACAGAAGCAGGCGGCGCCGCATCCAGCACCGCCATCCGCGCCCTCATTAAACAACTCATAGGAGCAGAAGACCTCAAAAAACCGCTATCCGACAGCAAGATTGCCGATATGCTCGGTGAACAAGGCATCGTTGTGGCAAGACGGACCATTGCCAAATACCGCGAAGCCCTGCGCATCCCGCCTGTCAGCATGCGTAAAACTTTCTAGGGTTCCAAGCGCCACTGCGTCACGGCTTGAGGCACCCATTTCTGTCAAACCATCGATTAACTCCCTCCGGGACAATCGTTTTACAGGAGTCGATATGAATCTCACCATCAGCGGACATCATCTCGAAATAACGCCTGCCATTCGCGAGTGCGTCATGAATAAGCTCTCCCGGGTCAAACGCCATTTTGATCATGTCATTGATGTCAATGTTTTACTGTCTGTCGACAAATTGCGTCAAAAAGCGGAAATTAATCTTCATCTTCGCGGCAAAAATATACATTGCGAAGCCGACGATACTAATCTTTATGCGGCGATTGATGCCCTGATTGACAAACTGGATCGCCAGGTTATCAAGCATAAGGAAAGCACCAAGGCTCATAGCGCCGAGCCGCTCAAGCGCCAAGCTATGAATTAGCGCCCCACGTCAGATTTTTCATGTTGATTGGCATAATTGTTGCCATTGTGCGTTGCACAATGGCAACAATTTTTTTGCAGCGCAAAATTATTCTTGGGTCTATAATCCGCGAACTTAAAGTTTGACGATCGATCAAGCAGAGCGCCCGGCGCTCCTCCATTAACCCCCGTCGATTCAGAGCAGTCCCCCATCATGAATCTGATCTGCAAGTTATTACCACCGTCCAATGTTGTTCTGGATTTGGCGGCGCAAAGCAAAAAAAGAGTTTTTGAGCAAGCAGGTCTGTTGTTCGAGAACAATCAAGGCATCGCCCGCAACAAGGTTTTCGACAGCCTGTTCGCCCGTGAACGCTTGGGTTCCACCGGACTTGGCCAAGGCGTCGCTATTCCACATGGACGCATCAAAGGTCTGCGTGAACCGGTCGCCGCCTTTATCCGGATGACCGAACCGATCCAGTTCGACGCTCCAGATGGCAAAGCGGTCTCCATCCTGATAGTCCTGCTGGTGCCCGAACAAGCGACCCAAGTTCATCTTGAAATTCTGTCTGAACTGGCCCAGATGCTGTCGGACCCCGCTTTTCGTGAGTCCTTGCTGACTGCGTCGGAAGCTGGGGATGTGCATCGTCTGCTCGCCAATTGGGAACCTTTTCGCCCCGCTGCTTGACCTGCATACCAATCTCATCGTTCAATCTGTGCGATGAGCACTCTGCGTAAATTATTCGAACAAAACGAAAAGCGTCTCGGCCTGACCTGGGTTGTACACACACAGCGCGAGACAGAAGACGTTGAACTGTTTGGCACTGACCACACGCTTCACACTCCCAGCGCCGATCTGGTCGGCTACCTGAACCTGATTCATCCGGGGCGCATCCAGATTCTGGCGCGTAATGAAATTGATTACTTCGAAGCATTGGACGACCATCGCCGCGAAGCCATCTGTAATCAATTGGCCCGCGTCAAACCCCCCGCACTATTCCTGACCTGCGGCATCGTCCCATCCGAACATCTACTTGAGCTTTGCAAAACCAGCGACATCCCCTTGCTGACCTCGCCCCATGACGCCGCCCATGTGATTGATATTCTGCGGCTGTATCTGTCCCGAGAAATGGCGCAGCGCACCACCATGCATGGCGTTCTGGTCGATGTACTGGGATTGGGCGTTTTAATCACTGGCGAATCAGGCCTGGGCAAAAGTGAGCTGGCACTCGAACTGATTTCCCGAGGCCATGGCCTCGTTGCCGACGATGTCGTCGAATTAGCACGCGTGGCCCCCACCATCATCGAAGGCCGCTGCCCCAGCTTGATCACCAATCTGCTTGAAGTGCGCGGCCTCGGCTTGCTCGATATCCAAGCCATCTTTGGTGAAACAGCGGTACGTCGGAAAATGCGTCTGAAGCTGATTGTGCATCTGGTCAAACGCAGCACCATGGACAGTGATTATCAGCGCTTGCCACTGGATACGCTGACGCAAGAGGTGTTGGGTTTGCCGATTCAAAAAGTCGTGATTCCGGTAGATCTGGGGCGTAATATTGCCGTGTTGCTGGAAGCCGCCGTACGCAACACCATCCTCCAATTACGTGGCATCCATACGCTGAACCGGTTCATGGAAAGACAGGCCGCCGAAATGAATGAAGATGGCACCAAAAAGAATTGGGATATTTGAGTAGGCCGAAATGCTATTGGAACGTTAATTCAGCAGCATTATAAAATTTGAACCATACCAAGGAGCTCCAAATGAAATCCATCATTGCCACCGTTGCACTTGCGTTAACCATCCCCTTCATTTCAACGGCCAGCTATGCAGCCGATGCCCCTGCCAAGAAACCGACTCTGGGCGAATGCTCGGCCAAGACAAAAGGCATGAGCAAAGATGACGCCAGTAAATTCAAATCAGAATGCATGAAAGGCGGTACAACTGAGGTGGCCAAAGCTGACGCTGCCAAATCTGAAACCGCTCCCGCCAAGAAACCGACTCTTGGTGAATGTGCATCCCAAACCAAAGGTATGAGCAAAGACGAAGCCAGCAAATTCAAATCCGAATGTATGAAAGGTGGCAAAACCGACGTTGCTAAAACGGATGCTGCCGCCACGCCTGCCAAAAAGCCGACTCTGGGTGAATGCGCGTCCAAGACCAAAGGCATGAGCAAAGATGAAGCCAGCAAATTCAAATCGGAATGCATGAAAGGTAAAGCCTGAGTACGCACTTTGCACCAGCCCGAAAGCGGATCAATTGATCCGCTTTTTTGTTTCTGTGCAGAAAATTTCTGCGTCATTCGAGGATGGCTTTGCTATGATGGTTTCAAAGTCACTCCTCCCGTTACTCCATGCGCATCATTCTCGTCACCGGCATGTCCGGTTCTGGCAAATCGATTGCACTGAATGTGTTGGAAGATGCCGGCTATGCCGCCGTCGATAATCTCCCCTCGCGTTTTCTGGTCGAGCTGATAGCCGAAATGCAGAGTCATGGTCACGAACGCGTGGCCATCAGCATTGATATACGCGCCGGCCCCGAGTCGGTCACAGCCCTTCCCAGCCTGCTGCCTGCGTTACGTCGTTACCATGACGTACAAGTCTTGTTTTTGACCGCAAATACACCGACCTTGGTCCAGCGATTTTCCGAAACACGCCGCCGCCATCCCTTATCGACGATCACCCAGTCCGATCACGAACGCACACTCGAAGAATGCATCAATGAAGAGCGTCAACTATTGGGCGAGCTCGATGAGGTCGGGCATTTGATCGATACCAGTGATCTGCCTTCGCAAACGCTACGCACTTGGGTACGCGATTTTCTTGGCAAAGAAAGGGCCGCATTGGTGTTGCTGTTTGAGTCCTTTGGTTTCAAACATGGCGTACCGCTAGATGCCGATCTCGTATTCGACGTTCGCTGTCTGCCCAATCCCTTTTACGATCCAAACCTGCGTGACCTGACCGGGCGCGATCAATCGGTCATCGACTATTTGTGCCAGATTGACGCCGTCGACAAAATGATTACCGACATTCACGGTTTTGTTGCGCGCTGGTTGCCGTCTTATGTTCTGGATAACCGCAGCTATCTGACCGTGGCCATTGGCTGCACCGGTGGTCAACATCGTTCGGTCTATGTCGTCGAACGTTTGGCGGAACTGTTCAAGGATCATGAAACAGTCTTGGTCCGTCATCGTGCTCTCGCCGCAGCACATTCAAAAAAGCAGTCATAAGCGCCATCGTGTCCAGCAGCATCGTCTTGCCGATCTTCCCGCTCAACACGGTGCTTTTCCCCGAAGGCCTGCTGCCATTGCGCGTGTTTGAACCGCGCTATATGGACATGGTGCGCGACTGCCTGCGCGATGAACAGGAATTCGGCGTCTGTCTGATCAAGAAGGGACGTGAAGTTGGCGCTACAACCGAACCCGAAGAAATCGGTTGCCGCGCCCGCATCATCGACTGGAACATGGAACAGCTCGGCGTCTTGCAGATCAATGTCCAAGGCACCGAGCGCTTTCATATACGTCAGCTTTATTCAGAACCGAGTGGCCTGCTCAAAGCCGAAGTCCGACCGATGGAATCCATTGAACCTATCCACTCTGTACCAAAAGAATTCGAGTCATGTTCCAAACTGTTAATGCGCATGATCCAGCAAATGCAACAGGACACCGAAGACCCAACCAAGATGCCCTTCGCCGAACCCCATCGTTTCAACGATGCCACCTGGGTCAGCAACCGCCTGTGCGAAGTTCTGCCGATCTCAATGCTCGCTAAACAAAAGCTGATGGAACTGAGTGATGCACCGACACGTTTGTCACTAGTGCACCAGTATTTGCAGCAGCATAAGATTGTTTAGTAATCTCGTTGAACAAAATTAACAGCTGCCACTTTAACTTTAAGCACATGAGATTTCATCCGAAAAATATTCTGTCCAACTCCACTCATAATCTACATGCCTTCTAAATCTAGTTAGGGCGCATGATGCCGATACTCGTTCGCCTTTTTTCCATTTTGGCTCTGGTGTTCCCTCTTACTGCGTGCGTGAGCGTCAATACGGTAACACTCTACAAGACATCCACTTCCAACAATACAAAGAGCGCGATGGCAGGGGATGGAATAGCTTTCCTAGCGGGAAACGCATGCATTCACGTCGCGGATCGGGGAGCCGAGATTCACACGATCGCTGCCAATGATTACAAATCGCCGACCGAAATATTCAAAGTAGCCGTTTGGGTAATCCCGGAACGGGGAACGGATGGTTACTCTCTCAATCCATCGCAAATGGCACTCACATTTGATGATGGCACAACGACTATGCCTCAGTCAGTTCAGATCAGTAAGTTCAATACTAAATGGGAAAAAGAGAAGACCCTACTCGTTACCCCTAAAGAGAACGAAAAAATCGCTTATGCCAATCATGAGCCACGAAAGCAAGGAACATAGATACAGGAGCCCTCAGTTCTACAGGACTGGACACGCTTCGTAGTGGAGTTTCCAAAACCTAGCAAGACTGCGGCACCATCGCAGCTACAGATTCAAGGATTGCGGCGCGGTGGATCCAGAGTAGAAGTACCCCCGGTTTTCTTCGAATTGACGAAGGAAGCTCGGGCAGTGTTTCCGGGAAGGTGGGCTGATGGTACTTCATTGTGGGATACACCGGAGCGTGCATGTCGCAGCCTTCAGCGCTAGATATGCCTGCGCCCTAACACTGGATTGCAGGGAACGCTCCGCCTATCGGCGGTGCCCCCCTGAATTTTGTCGTTGTGCAATTAGAGAAATTAAGGAGAACTAAAGGGTTCCATATCCCAAATCTATCGTAACCCTGCCAACAGGTTTTTAATCGGTGTCGGCAATGCAGCCTGACGCGCTTTCTCAAGCGATAGCCATAGCCCATTGATTGCCGCATCACCAAGATTCTTGTTTAGTTTTTCCATCTTCACCTGTCTGACCTGCGCGTTGAGTTTGAAGTGAGTAAAGCCATGCGAGAACGGCGGCAGGGATTCGACCGCATCGACTTCTCCAAAGCGCTGCGCCAAAGCCTGAATACTTTGTTCAGTCTGATCCGTTGCCAACTCAGGCAGTGACCACAAGCCGCCCCAGATGCCGACGGGTGGACGCTTTTCCAGCCAGATTTCGTCACCATGACGAAGCAATAGCATCAGGGTTTCACGTTCAGGAACAGCGGCTCTTGGCTTTTTTGCGGGGAGTTGTTCGACACGGTTTTCGCGCAAGGCAACGCACGTCTGCGCCATGGGACAGTTGGTGCAGCGAGGATTTCTGGATGTGCACAGCGTTGCGCCCAAGTCCATCAAGCCCTGAGTGTAAATCTCGATATGTCCACCGGAAGTTTTTTCCGGGAGCAACGATTCTGCGAGGGCCCAAAGATGTTGTTCGAGTTTTCGTGGACTGGCAAATTCATCACTGCTGCCATCAACACCGAACACACGACAGAGCACGCGCTTGACGTTGCCATCGAGAATCGCTGCGCGTGCGCCGAAGGCGAATACGGCAATGGCCGCGGCTGTGGAGCGGCCGATGCCAGGGAGCGTTTCAATAATCTCCGGCTTGCGCGGGAAGTTGCCGCCGAACTCGGCGACGATTTTTTGCGCACAGGCGTGCAGGTTGCGCGCACGTGAGTAATAGCCGAGGCCGCTCCAGAGTTGCATCACATCGTCGAGTGGCGCTTGAGCCAATGACTCTAGAGTAGGGAAGCGCTCGAGAAAACGCTGGTAATAGGGAATGACAGCTGCGACCTGGGTCTGTTGCAACATGATTTCGGAAAGCCAGACGTGATAAGCGGCCTTGTTCAGATCAGATGCAGAAGATTTTTTTGTCGAAGACTGCTGTTGCCACGGCAGATCATGGCGGCCATGCTGACGTTGCCAGGTGATGAGACGGCTTGAGAAAGAGGCTGGCTTGGTCACGACGAGGGCTGTGTTTCAGATGTACGGCTGAAGAAGCGCCAGTGTACACAGAGACGTGGTGCCCGTACCCAATTGCCTTCTGGAAATTCAATCTAACAATCCGACGCAGAGGCGCAGAGAACGCAGAGAAAAACTTTTGTCAAATTCCTCTGCGCCCTCCGCGCCTCTGCGTCAGAATTTCACAAAATCAACGCGCCCTGCTCTGCATCAATGGCTGCACGCAGCGTCAAGTCAATGTTCTGTTCAAATTCCTTGAGCTGTTTGAAGAGCTGATCGAGTTCGTACTGCTGGATTCCAACTTCGTTGATGCGCTCTTCCAGAGTTTCGGTCGAACCCTGAACCTGTTTGATCGATTCGATCCGGCGTTTCAATTGACTTTGATGCTCGCGCAACTGGCCTTCAAGCGGTGCGAAGATCGCTTTGAACCAGGCTTCGGCATCGCGATTGGCAGCCTCAAACGTTTCCTTGACGCGGCTGGCGATCGACTCGAAAAATTTGCGCGTGAGAATGCGCTGGTCGTTTGACAGCAAGGTCATCAAACCAAAGCGTTCCTGGTAAACACCCTGAATGCGCTTCATTTCATTCTGATAGCGCGCCAACGAAAACGTCATCGGCTTGGCCAGCGTCCAGCCATTTTCTTCGCTCATTTTGGCGTACATGCCGTCGGCCATCCGATAAATTTCTTCGGACTTGACTTGCGAGCGACTCAGCATTTCATTGATGCGGACAAAGAACTGTTGCATGGCATCGCGCAGGCCTACGGAAAGCAAAGCTTTTTCCATTTTGACGCGCGTGTCATTCACATCTTCACGCAAACGACCAAGACCCAGTTCCTGAAAAACTTCCTGACTCATTTTCGAGAACACGGAACGCATGGCCTGGAACTGGATCATGTTCTTGTCGAAGTCATTCTTCTCGGCGCGGATGCGCGTCATCATGTGCGCAACCACCTGAGTATTTTTGCCACGCAAACTGGTCAGTTCACCAGCCTGCTTGCTGAGGCTGGTACGACGCGTCTCGAAGGTCGCCTCGGTTTCCGCCAGCAGGTCTCCGATTTCCTGCTCGACGATATCGCGGACGATCAGTTGCTTGTGCGGAATGAGCTCCATCGACAAGGCGCGTTCCAGATCGGGCAGACGGCTTTTGGTCAACAGGGCATCATCTTTCTGCACCTTGGCAAGCAGGCCCTTCTGGGCAGAAACCGGGAACATCTGGCGCTGCTCCAGCCCAAGAATGTGGGCGCAACTATCGACCTGCTTCTGAATTTCGGCATCGACTTCTTCCAGCGATTTCAACTCGTCCCACATGCTGTCGATCTTGTTCAGCACCACCATGCGGCCTTTCTTGCGCGGCCCGCCAATGTGATTGCGCCAGACTTCGATATCGGTTTTGGTCACACCGGTATCGGCGGCCAGAATGAACAACACGGCATGCGCATTCGGGATCAGGTTCAGCGTAAGCTCGGGTTCGCTGCCGATGGCATTCAGACCAGGCGTGTCCAGAATCACCAGCCCCTGCGCCAGCAGCGGATGCGGGAAGTTGATGATGGCATGACGCCACATCGAAATTTCAATCATGCCCTCGGCATTGACCGCAGCAATCTGGTCAGTATCGGTTTCGTCGAACAAACCATAGCGACGCGCGGCTTCGACCGGGACGTACTTGACCAGACTGACCTGCTTGAACGCTTCGAGCATGCCTTCGCCGGAATTGGTATCGAGTGGAATCGTTTGCCATTCATCAGGCAAAGACTTGTAGTCGGCGGTGGTCGCGTCTTGTGCACGGGTTTCAATTGGCAACAGACGGATTGAGGGGGGCAGGCTGTCGTCGTAGAGTAGTTCGGTAGGACACATGGTGGTGCGCCCAGCCGAAGACGGCAAAATGCGCTGGCCATAGTCGGCGAAAAAAATCGAGTTGATCAGTTCGGACTTGCCACGCGAAAACTCTGCGACGAAAGCAATCGACAACTTGTCATCCGCCACCCGACCCAGAATCTGATTGATCCGGCTTTCAGTTTGCGGGCTACTCAGGCGGCAGTCGGCCAGCCAGCGGCGATATTGCTCGATGGATCGGGTCAGCGTGAAGCGCCAAACGCTATATTCCTGAAATTTTTCGACTAGGCTATTCATGGATTTCCGGTTATTTCACGCAGTTTTAAGAACACAGCTTTAAAAACTTAAGCGGGCACTCGGAATGAAAAAAATGAGTTGTTCTCGAAACATCTGTAAAGATAAGAGAATCCCGTAGTACTCGTAAACCATTTACGACCGGAAAAACCACAGATTAAGGTCAAAACCCAGAGCATTTTTCATGTCAGGACGAATAGTCAGGCAGAGCACATTGTTAATTCAGCTTCACTTCTGGCATTTCGGACAATAAAAGCTGGAACGCTGCCCCTGACGTATCGCTCGAATGGTCGTCCCGCAGACCCGGCAGGGTTGACCGGCCCGGTCATACACAAAATAGTCGAGCTGAAAGTAACCACTCGCCCCATCGCTACCGACAAAATCGCGCAGTGTGCTGCCGCCTTTCTGAATCGCCGCTGCCAAAACATCCTGAATCGCACCAGCCAGTCGCCAATAGCGTTCCAGGCCAATCCGTCCTGCAGCGGTCTTGGGATTGATGCCTGCACGAAACAGACTTTCCGATGCATAAATATTGCCAACGCCGACAACAATTTGTCCGGCCAGCAAAATTTGTTTGATCGGAGCACTGCGGCCACGAGTTTGACGGTACAGAATTTCCCCACCGGATTCGATGAATGGGCTCATTAAAGGTTCGACACCCAAGTCTCGCAAGTGCCGATTGTTTGCAATGGGGCCATCTTCAAGGCCATGCCAAAGTACGGCGCCAAATCGACGTGGGTCGCGATAGCGCAGCAGATTGTCCTGCAAGCGAATATCGATATGGTCATGGAGCTGAGCAGGTGTATCGCCTTGCAACACCCGCAGCGTCCCGGTCATGCCGAGGTGCACCATCAGTGTTCCTCGATCATTTTGACCCGCATCCATCAGGCCGATCAGGATGAACTTTCCACGTCGCGTTACAGTCTTTATCCAGGTGCCCGTTAAGTCTTTGTGAAGCCCAACCGGAACCGGCCAGCGCAAGTCTCCGTTACGGACAAGGATGGCATCAATCCTGCGTCCTTCAATATACGGCTTGATGCCCAAGCGCGTTACTTCAACTTCGGGAAGTTCGGGCATGTGTGAAATGAAACAATAGAGTGTGGCCGGTCATGCAAAATAGTCTTAAATCCTGTGCTGGATTGCAGGGCGTTCTCTTTCAGCCTAACATGAGCTTGACCGAAAGGGCTTGGACTTTACTGCCCCGCCTAGCAAATCCCAATCAGCTCATCATCATATGCACCTGAACCAAACCGGCAACTCCAAATCAAGCATGAACCGCACACTACGAACCGGCTTTTTCAGTCTGGCATTCCTGCTGTACTGCATGTTATCGGCGTGCGCGCAGGTCGCTCCAAAAAATCAGCTTGGCGGTCCAGTACCTGCAAACGCAGATACGCAACGGGTCGCATCGGTCGCAGCGGATTCCTCAACAAAGGAGGACGCGTCTAACGATGCGGAGCCTGTCAACAAAAATGCGGAAAATCTACCCGCTGTCGATCTGACTCAAAAAATATTGTATCAATTGCTGATGTCAGAAATTGCAGCTCAGCGAGGCATGCAGGATGCCGCTTTTGCCACGGAACTCAACCTGGCGACTGAAACGCGCGACCCCCGTTTGGCACGTCGTGCGACTGAATTTGCTCTTGGTTTCGGGCAACCGGCTGCGGCTCTTCAAGCAGCGCGGCTGTGGGCCGAATTGAGTCCGACCTCGGACGAGGCACGTAATTCTCTGATCGCCATTCTTGTCTCGACCAACCGTCTGGACGAAGTTGAACCCATCATGTTGCGGCGTTTGAGGGACCCCATGTCGGAGCCCAATGCCGGACCAGATAGTGGGCCTAACATCCGCCTGAGTCGATTTGCGCAGATCTACGGCTTGTTGTCACGTAGCCCGAATCGCAATGGCAGTTTTTTGCTAATGCAAAAACTGGTCGCGCAAACTGGAGTGGAATATACGCAGATTCCTGAAATTCATCTGATGCTGGCGCAGGCTGCGCTGAATGCCGGAGAAAAAACCAGTGCAATCGAGGAAATTCGACTCACATTGACGCTCAGGCCAGACTGGGATTTGGCGACCATCATGTTGGCCCAATACCAGTTGATTGACGATCCTCAACAGGCTGAAACCGTCCTCACTGATTTTCTCAAGCGTCATCCCCATTCCGTCGAAGTGCGACTCGCTTATGTGCGACTGTTGGTCACTGCTTCGCGTAAGGCCGAGTCCACAGCGCAGTTTCAACGTTTGCTGATGGAAGAACCTGCCAATCCCGATACGCTTTACACCTCTGGCGTACTGGCTTACCAGGCGGACAACAAGAAAGAATCGGAACTCTTTTTCCAGCGCTTTCTGGCTCGCCAGAAAAGCAGCCCCTCAACTTTCCGTCCCGTTTCCAGTGACACGATGAGCGATATCGTCAGCGAGCAAGCCAGCTCACGCAATGTCAACGGTACTTACCTGTTTCTGGCGCAGATTGCCGAAGATCGCAAGGACTATGACAAAACCCTGGAATGGCTTGACCAAGTTACGGAAGGCAATGAATATATCAGCGCACGCATTCAACGGGCACGGATACTGGCGCGCATGGGCAAACTGGAAATCGCACGCAAGGAACTGCAAGCGCTGGATGTGTCTTCGGATCGTGAACGTGCACAGTTGATCATGGCCGAAGGACAGTTGTTGCGTGACGCCAAGCGCAATCAAGAAGCGTTTGAGCTACTCACGCAAGCCCTGCAGCGTATGCCGGACAATCCGGACCTGCTCTACGAGCAGGCCATGGTCGCCGTGATTTTGAACAAGCTGGACATCATGGAAAATTCCTTGCGCGCCCTGATCCGTTTGCGCCCCAACTTTGCTCACGGTTATAACGCTTTGGGTTATACCTTGGCGGATCATAGTCTGCGTCTTCCCGAAGCTTTGAGCCTGATCGAAAAGGCATTGTCGCTGGCGCCCGATGATCCCTCCGTGATCGACAGTATGGGCTGGGTTCAGTATCGCCTGGGCAATTTTGCCAATGCGATTGAATATCTGGAACGCGCTTACAAGATTCGTCAGGATGCCGATGTGGCCGTGCATCTCGGCGAGGCTTTATGGGCCGTTGGACGCAAACCGGAAGCTGAAAAGTTCTGGGTGCAAGCCAGCCGCAAAGAGCCAGAGAGTGACTTGTTACGCCAAACGCTCTTGCGCTTCAATGTCAATATTGGCGCCCTCACTGCCGTACCCACCCCCTGATTCTCGTCGCCTCGAACAAGCCCCAATGAATTTGTTGCGTTTGGTAGCGACGACGGTGGTCATGGCCTTGTGTGCCTGTTCGACGGTCACCCCTCCGCGAACCCTGCCCTCGTCAGTGCAACGATTGGTGAGCGGTCGCATTTCTGTTCATTACAAGGACCTCAATACGGATCGTGAAGAAACGCTGCACGGTCGATTTGACTGGACACAAAGCAAAGAACAGATCGAACTCTCGCTGCTTGATCCACTCGGTCAATCTGTCGCGCTGATTCAATCGAATGCCGTTGATGACAAAACACGGACTCCGCGCAGCAAACTGACGCTCAAGGATGGCCGGGAATTCAATGGAACTACGGCAGAAGACCTGAGCCAGCAAGCCCTTGGCTGGCGCTTGCCCCTGCGCGGCCTTACTTACTGGCTCGATGGTCTGGCCGCACCGGGTAAGGAAACGCTCGTAGCACAGCCCGGTGGAAGCGGGATGCAGTTATCGCAAGACGGCTGGACCATACTTTATCCCGGCCTTGCCCCTGGCAGCGTCCCTCGGCGACTCGACTTGAGCTTTCCCGGCCCGCCTGTACAGGTTGAGCTCAAGCTCGTCATTGATGAACGCAGCGGTATACAGTAAACATGGAAGAGTTAAGAGACTGTGCTGCCCCGGCCAAGCTGAATCTTTTCCTGCATGTCGTTGGCAGGCGAGCGGATGGCTACCACTGCATTGAAAGTGTTTTTCAACTGATCGATCTGGCCGACACTTTGCATTTCAAACGTCGCGCTGATGGTCATATCTTGCGCACGACTTTGATTGATGGCGTGCCTGAGGAAACCGACCTCTGTGTGCGCGCCGCGCGCCTGCTCCAGACCGAAACCGGTTCGACTTTCGGTGTCGAAATCGCCATCGAAAAGCGAATTCCCATGGGAGGCGGTCTCGGCGGTGGAAGCTCCGATGCGGCCACCACCCTGTTGGCGCTGAACCGGCTTTGGGAACTGAAGCTATCGCGCGCCGAACTCCAACGCATCGGCCTGAAGCTTGGCGCTGACGTTCCTTTTTTCCTGTTCGGCCACAACGCTTTCGTACGAGGGATCGGTGAACAAATGCAGGCTCTGGATACGCCGTCTCGTTGTTTTGCCGTCATCCACCCTGGTGTATTGGTCCCCACCGCAGCCATCTTCTCAGCCCCCGAATTGACAAGAAGTACCGAATCCCTCAAAATTTCGGACTTTTCTGCGAATGGGCTTCAGTTTTCACAGCTTGATCTGGAATCATTTAGAAATGATCTGGAACCAGTGGCTGTGGCGCGGTTTCCCGAAGTCGGCAAAGCACTCGCTTGGCTGAATCGGTTTCGTGATCAGGATCAAAAACAGAGCGCCCGTATGAGCGGTTCAGGTGCTTGTGTCTTTGTTCCAGTGCCGGAACGTTCGTATGGAGAGCGTCTGTTACGTGATTTGCCAGATACGTGGTCGGGATGGGTTTGTCAAAGCTTGCAGAAACATCCGATGCGCGAGTTCGCAGAAGACTGAGTAAGGTTTTGAGTGGTTGATTTTCAACCACTCGCACAGTTGTGTAGGGGAGTCGCCAAGCTGGTTAAGGCACCGGATTTTGATTCCGGCATGCGAAGGTTCGAATCCTTCTTCCCCTGCCATTCTCTAGCATTCACCCCATGGCGTCGGGCTGAACCCGGCGCCAATAATAAAGCGACATGGTGCGCCAATGGCTGAAGGTTTGATGGTTTTTACCGGTAACGGCAACCCGCTTCTGGCGGCTGCTGTAGCCAAGAACCTCAACCAGACGCTGGGCAAGGCGCTGGTCGGCCGGTTCTCGGACGGCGAGGTGAATGTCGAGATTCAGGAAAATGTACGCGGCAAGGATGTATTCGTGGTGCAGTCCACTTGCGCGCCGACCAACGACAACCTGATGGAAATCATGGTCATGGTCGATGCGCTGAAGCGTTCTTCAGCCGAGCGCATTACTGCAGCGATTCCTTATTTTGGTTATGCGCGTCAGGATCGGCGTCCGCGTTCGGCACGCGTTGCCATCTCAGCGAAGCTGGTCGCGAACATGTTGCAAGCGGCTGGCGTGGATCGTGTTTTGACGATGGATTTGCATGCTGACCAGATTCAGGGGTTTTTCGATATCCCGGTCGACAATATTTATGCTTCGCCGATTCTGCTGGCCGATCTGTACAAGCAAGGCCTGGATAATTTGCTGGTGGTATCGCCAGACGTTGGCGGTGTAGTTCGGGCACGAGCACTGGCAAAGCAGCTCGATACCGATTTGGCGATTATCGACAAACGGCGTCCGCGCGCGAATGTCGCTGAAGTGATGAATATCATCGGTGAAGTCGAAGGCCGTACCTGCGTCATCATGGATGACATGGTCGATACGGCCAACACACTGTGCAAGGCCGCACAAGCGTTGAAGGCACGCGGCGCGCTGAAAGTGGTGGCCTACTGTACCCACCCGGTGCTGTCAGGTGGGGCGGTACAACGTATTGATGCGTCCGAACTGGATGAGTTGGTGGTCGTTGATACGATCCCGCTCAATCGGGATGCGCAGAAAAGTGAAAGGATTCGTCAGGTGTCTTGTGCCCCGTTGCTGGCTGAGACCATTCAACGGATCAATTCCGGCGAGTCAGTCAGTTCGCTGTTCACTGAATAAGTTTTGGTTTCAAGTTTCAGCTGCGCGTCATCCCGGCGTGGCGAATAGTCCAGCATTGTGCTGTTCTGTTATTGATCGCGAGGCTACGGTCGAGTGATTCAGGAGTGACCTGCCTGGTCGCGGGCAGTTTATTTGGAGATTGTCATGAAAGTCATCGCTACAACACGCGAATTGCAAGGCACGAGTGCGAGCCGCCGCCTGCGCAACACCGGTAAGGTCCCCGGTATTGTCTATGGTGGAACCAAGAAACCAGTCAATATTGAACTGGATCACAACAACCTCTTCCATGCCCTGCGCAAAGAAAGCTTTCACTCGTCGATTCTGGATCTGGAAATCGACGGTAAAGGAAACCAGCAAGTCCTGCTGCGCGACGTGCAGATGCACCCGTTCAAGCAACAAGTGCTGCACATCGACTTTCAGCGCGTTGCTGCCGATCAAAAGATTAACGTGGACGTGCCGCTGCACTTCATTAATGCCGAAAACTCACCGGCTGTGAAACTCAACGCCGCTGTCGTCAGTCACGTCGCGACCGAAATCGAAATCACCTGCTTGCCTGCTGACTTGCCGGAATTCATCACCGTCGATCTGGCTGAATTGACCGTCGGCCATTCGGTGCACGTCAGCGACATCCAGCTACCGGCAGGCGTTACAGTCGTAACGACTGAAAACCCGGTCATTGCGATGGCCGTCATTCCCCGTGGCGCGATTGAAGAAGCTGCAAGCACTGAGACTACTGACGCAGCCGCTCCTGCCGCTGCACCTGCTGCAGACAAGAAGTAAGCTCCTTGTCCCAGCAAAAAGCCCCGGCCTGCCGGGGCTTTTTTATCGGAAGTATGTACTTAACGTCCCCTAATGTACAATCATCCCAAAAAATAGGGATGATTGTTCGTGACAGAAGACGACGCACGCGAATTAGCAAAAACTCCGAAGAAAGGTGATCCGGCTGAATGGTGCCAGGATCGCCCAAACACGTATACCAATACGTTTGGGGTGACCGATAAAGATGGCATAGGAATTAATCACCTTCATGTTGAATTCACGGTATTTATATCTCCTAATCTTGGATTAACTAAATACGTTTTTAGCTTAATGTACGTTGAGTTCAATTGTAGGCAGCGTGCTTATCAAATGGAGATAAATCTTCGAACTGGTTTGAAGATTAC
>JANYFL010000033.1 GCA_025362735.1 Betaproteobacteria bacterium
TCTTCACAGTCTGGTACGAACCGCAAAAAATGCACTTCCGACCACTCAAATAGTTGGTCGAACAACTAAATACCCTGTTGCGCCCAGTAACCATACGTATCTCCAACCATACTCCGGTTACGAAACGCCCTAATTACCAAACTTTATACATCGGCCACACCGACAACATGGAATCAAGATTTGCCCAGCATCAAAAGGGTGAATTGAAGGGTTGGTACACCAAAAGTCGCTTGCCGGTAGTCTTGTTGAAAGTTGAAATGTTTGAGACCAGAGAAGAAGCTTTATCCGCTGAACAGAAAATGAAAGGCTGGGCGCGTGCCAAGAAGTTGGCTTGGGTTAATGATGATTACCCGGCGATTTCGAGATTGGGAAAGAAGAAATTCAAATGAGGTTTGCTGATGGTGTCGCCAGGTTTGTTCATCCTTCGATACGCCTGCGAAAAAATGCAGGCTACTCAGGACGAACGGTCTGGTGGTTGATTGAACCCGGATCAAAGTCGTTGTACATGAGAGGGTCCTTTACGGCGTTGTGGTTTTTGAAGATGAATCACCACTCACCCGTTCGTCCTGAGTGTCGCGAAGCGATGTATCGAAGGGGCAACCCACTATGAATGAGAAAGAATTAAGCCAAGAGTCATTAGGAACGCAATGAAACTTCACATCAAGAACGGCCGCCTGATTGACCCGGCAAACAAAATCGACGCGCAGCGCGACCTTTACATCGCCGCAGGCAAGGTCGTCGGCGTAGGGGACGCACCCGCGGGCTTTGTCGCCAATCGCACCATTGACGCAAAAGGCCTCGTCGTCGCTCCGGGCCTTGTGGACCTGAGCGCCCGTCTGCGCGAACCTGGTTTTGAGTACAAAGCCACGCTGGAATCGGAAATGCTGGCAGCGCTGGCGGGTGGTGTCACTTCGCTTGTCTGCCCGCCCGACACCGACCCGGTACTCGACGAACCCGGTCTGGTTGAAATGCTCAAGCATCGTGCGCGCTCGCTCAACCAGTCGCACGTCTATCCGCTCGGCGCGCTCACGGTCGGTCTCAAGGGCGACACGCTGACCGAAATGGCCGAGCTGACCGAGGCCGGTTGCGTCGGCTTCTCACAGGCCGAAGAACCCATTCTCGATACCCAGGTGCTGCTGCGTGCCTTGCAGTACGCGCAGACCTTTGGCTACACCGTCTGGCTGCGTCCGCAAGACGCGCATCTCGGGCGGGGTGGTGTCGCGCACAGCGGTGCGGTCGCTGCGCGGCTGGGTCTATCCGGTGTCGGTGTCATCAGCGAAACGGTGGCGCTGCACACCATCTTCGAACTCGTTCGCTCCAGCGGCGCGCGAGTGCATCTGTGCCGCATCTCGTCGGCAGCAGGGATTGAGTTAATCCGTGCCGCAAAGAGAGAGGGCTTGCCGATCACTTGCGACGTCAGCGCCCATCACATTCATCTGACCGAAGTCGATATCGGCTTTTTCGATTCCAACTGCCGCGTCAACCCGCCCTTCCGCGCCCAGCGCGACCGCGATGCGATTCGTGCTGCGCTGGCCGACGGCACGATTGACGCCATCTGTTCCGACCACACTCCGGTCGATGACGACGGCAAGTTGCTGCCCTTCGGCGAAGCCGAGCCGGGTGCAACCGGGCTGGAGTTGCTGCTGCCCCTCGCGCTCAAGTGGGCCAGCGAAACAGGGCGAACGTTGAGCGAAGCCATCGCCCGCATCACCAGTGAACCGGCGCGTTTGTTACCGGTGGATGGTTGCGGCCAGCTGGGTGTTGGTGCTGCTGCCGATGTCTGCATCTTTAACCCCGAAACCCGTTGGAAGATTGAAGCGCGTGCGCTCAAGAGCCAAGGCAAGAACACGCCGTTTACCGGATATGAACTGGCGGGGAAGGTGATGATAACGCTGGTGGCGGGGCATGTGGGGTATGAGGCTGCGGCTATCAATAGTTAGATATTGCGATAGGGCATATGCATTTTTCAAAATTTACCTTTGCTGTGATCGTATGTTTCGTATCTGGTCAAGCCTTAGCACTTTCTGGCAACGAATATCGCAAGCTTTCGATTGAGCAGCGCCTTATTTGGACAGTCGGAGCGGCAGACGGAATTTTGGCAGAGCAACTTTTTGCCACAAATGCGAAGCCTCCAATGGTTGACTGTCTTGCGAAGTTGGAACGTGATCAGATTCAGGCAATCTTCGAGAAGGGACTAGACAGTCAGCCAGAACGTTGGCAATATCCGGCAGCTTTCGTTTTTCGCCAAACGTTTATGTCCTATTGCGGCCAATAAATCTTGGTAATTAGGGCGTTTCGTAACCGGAGTATGGTTGGAGATACGCATGGTTACTGGGCGCAACAGGGTATTTAGTTGTTCGACCAACTATTTGAGTGGTCGGAAGTGCATTTTTTGCGGTTCGTACCAGACTGTGAAGAC
>JANYFL010000036.1 GCA_025362735.1 Betaproteobacteria bacterium
TTTTCTCCGCGTTCTCCGCGCCTCCGCGTGAGATTCTTTTGGTTTGCCCCAGACACATTCAGTCACACTTGCAACGTCTGACCAACATGTCGGGGCGCACGAAGTTCTGATCGCCACCGTCCAACCATCATGACCTAACAGGAGATCATGATGAAAACGATGTTCAAGGCTTTGGCCGCTACTGCGGTACTGGGCGCAACTTTATCGGGTTGTGCTGTTTATGTGCCGCCGGTTGGCGTCGGGGTCGGCGTCGATGTGGGGCCGGGCTACCGTTATTCCGAGCAGCCGCAGTATTACGGTGGCGGACGTGGCTACTACGGTGGTTATGGTCGCGGTTACTACCGTCATGGTTACTGATAGTGTGCCAAAGGCCGCATGGTGTAAACCATGCGGCCTTTTTTATGAAGCGAAGCCTTAGAACGAAGAACTGTATTGCACCGACAGTAAGTTTGCCTTGGTCGTGAAGTCGCCAATGACCCTTTGAGCCGTCGCCGCCCCATTCAGCGTCGTTCCACGGTTGATACTGCCGTCCTTAAAGAAAATATGGCTGTACCCAACATCCAGTGTTGATGTGTTGTTGAGTTTCCATTGAGCGCCGGCCGATAGCCAAGTGCGATGCGTATCGGGCAAGCGCACGACTCGCGAAGCATCATCCGGAATCGGTGTCTTGTCATAGGCCGTACCGAAACGTAGCTTGAGCTGGCTGTCCACTTTGTAATTCAAACCCAGGCCGACACGCCAGCTATCACGATAGTTGAGCGGCTCGTTTGAGATGGTAGTGCCCGCGCTGTTTTTCACGGTCAATGCCGGTAAAGAACTCCATCCGGTGCGCGTCAGATCACCCATCATGTCCCATTTTTCATTCACGGTCTGGAAGACGCTGAGTGACCAGGTATCCGGCAGTTTGATTGCGACGCTCGCGACTTGGCTACTGGCTGGTGCGACGGCACTCGTGACCAGGACTGAGCCATCCAATTTCAGCTTGGATGCGGAGCGGTAAGTAACGCCGACTCGGGTGCTTGGTGAAATCTGGAACATGGCCCCGAGGTTATAGGTCCAGTCCGAATCATCTCCTTTGAGTTTGACACTGGCATCACCGACATAAGTTGGCCCGGCAACCACGATGGGCGCTTTGCTACGCAAATCAGCTTCGAACTTGATATGGTTGACACCAAAGCCAAGCGAGACCATATCGTTGATTCTCCAGGCAACCGATGGATTGATGTTGATCGCCTTGATATCCGAATATGTTCCTTGATAGCGTCCGATAAAAGTATCGTCCCATTCGGTACGATTGCCGAAGGGAGCGGAGAGCCCCAGGCCCAAGCGCAGTTGCGGTGACACGGAAAATGAGTAGTAAGCAGACGGGATGGCGGAGGTTCCACCTGCGTCGCCGCCATTGTCACCCAGTGGAATCAGCGGATTGACACGGGTCGAACCTTTGTCGCTGAAATCCAGCGTGCGATGCAGGATGACCGCGCTGATGGCGATCGAATTGCCTTGGGGCAGATAGGTCATGCCTGCAGGATTGAACCAGACGGTGCTGGCATCCTCTGCGACCGCACCGCCACCTGCATAAGCATTGCCCAATCCCGAGCCATTGGCTTCGGCCAGGGCAAAACTGGAAGCTTCTGCGCCCGATGCGCAGAACAAGCTCAGTAAAGAAATCGTCAGGAGCGACAATCGATGACGCGAGGCGATTCCAGGATGTTGAATAGGTTGGGGCATATCGATCTCCTTTGGTTTTATCAATAGAAACAGTTGGCTTACTTCTTAAATCTGGTGAGGCAGCCATATTTTAGTACGACCGTTCTATTTTATGTCGGAAGCAAGGATATAGCTAGATTTGATCTACATTTTTTGGAGGATTGTGTTGTGAGGGAGAGGGAGTGTTGCAATCGTGCACTGCTTACAGCAAGTTACTGACAAAATCGTCAGCCATTTAAGAGGCGTGGCCTACAAAATTGTCAACGATGTTGCGCGCCTGCGTTGCCACGTCTGTTGCGAGGCAATCGATCACAATACGGTCGTCAAGTGAACGCAGCCAAGTTAATTGGCGTTTGGCGAGTTGACGGGTTGCAGCAATGCCTTGAACTCGCATTTCCAGGCCATGAATTTTTCCATCCAGATATTCCCAAACCTGACGATAGCCCACGCAACGCATCGAAGGTAATCCGGGATGCAGGTCACCGCGCTGGCGCAAACCACGGACTTCATCGACAAGACCGGCTTCTATCATCGCGTCAAAGCGTTGTTCAATGCGTTCGTGCAAAACCGCTCGGTCGCTCGGTTCCAGGGCAATATTCAGAAATTGCAAAGGGGACTTTTCTTTTGCGGAGCCACGATGAAAGCTGGAAAGCGCTTGTCCGGTCAAACGCCATACTTCGAGTGCACGTTGAATGCGTTGTGAATCGTTGGGCTTGAGTCGAGCGGCGGTGACAGGATCGACGAGAGCGAGCTGGGCATGCATGGCGGGCCAACCCTGCTTTTCAGCCTCACGATCCAGCTGCGCCCGAATCACGGCGTCTGCAACCGGCAAGTCGTCGAGACCCTCACGCAAGGCTTTGAAATACAGCATGGTTCCACCGACCAGCACGGGCCACTTTCCACGGGCGCGAATGTCTTCAATCAGCTTGATGGCATCGGCCCGAAATTGTGCGGCGGAATAGGCTTGAGAAGGGTCAATCACGTCAATCAGATGATGAGCGACTAGCGCTCGTTCCGCTGCAGTGGGCTTTGCTGTGCCAATGTCCATGTCGCGATAGACTTGGGCTGAATCGACCGTAATGATCTCAATCGGAAAGTGCTCGGCCAATGCCATCGCTGCCGCTGATTTACCCGATGCGGTCGGACCCATGATGCAGATGGCGGCCTGCATGATCAAAATTTTCCGTAACGAGGAATCAGAACCAAAGTGCTCGTCAGCAATAACAGAGAAATGACACCCATGGTCGCGGCCAGTGGCATTATGCTGCCGTTAAAACTGATGCCGATCCACCAACTCACCAGACTGGAGCCTGCCATCACCAGAAAGCCGAGCATGGCAGCAGCCGAACCCGCTTTTTCAGGAAAGGGAGCAACGGCTCCAGCTTGCCAACAGGGACTGTTGATGCTTTGTGCCATGGCGAAAAACCACATCGGCACGACCACCGCCACAATGCTTTCGATGCCAGCCAAAACAAGCCCGAACATCGTGGAACAACTTAAGGCAAACAGGCTGCTTCCCAAAGTGATGGTGCCGTGCAGACCGAACCGGGGAATCAAGCGCCGACAGACGTATGAGCCCACCAGAGCGCCGCTCGCGATGATGGAAAAGCAGATGCCGAAAGTGCTCGCGCTCACCCCCAGCACGCGCATGAATACGAATGAGGAACCCGAAAGAAACGCAAATAGAGCTCCGTAAGAAAGAACACCGCATAAACCATAGGCGATAAAAGCGGGATGACGCAATACTTCACGATAGGCGGCAAGCAAGGGTGCGATACGTGTGCCGTGCGGATTGAGATTGCGATTGGTTTCGCGCATCAAACAAAAAACTAGTACGAGAAACACGCCAGAAAAAATGGACAGCAAGATAAATGTTGCACGCCAGCCAAAATGAGAGACCAGAAAACCTGTACTGAGGGGTCCCACTAATGGCACGATGGCCATAACCATGCTGGCTTTCGCAATCACATGACCTGCATCCTGAGGTGGGTAAAGGTCACGGGTCATGGAGCGCAAACAGACTTGCCCACTGCAGGCGCCGATGCCTTGCATGATTCGTCCACCAATCAGCCATTCAATACCCGGCGAAAGCATGCAGATCAGCGTACCCAGAAAATAGATTCCGATACCGTAACGGGCAACGGGCAGGCGGCCGAAACGATCGGAAAGTGGTCCCAGAATGAACTGGCAGATCGCAAAGCTGGCCGCATAGAGCGACATGGTTAACTGTACCGTCGAAACGGTCGTGTTGAAGTAGCCCGGTAACAGCGGTAGAGCGGGCTGGTAAACGTCAGTCGAAAACGGCAAGAGCATCAGAAAGCCACTGATCAGAATCAAGGCGGCGGTGTGACTGAGGGCTTGTGTTGGGGGAGTGGACATGGATTGAATAAACCTCTCAACACAGAGACACAGAGGTATGGAGATTCACAGAGAAAAAATCAAGAGGTTCGATTCATTTGTCATGCAGAGGAACGTAGCCCGGTTTTCGCTGCGCTCTAACCGGGCTACTCTGCTGAGATGCTTCGCTCTCCCAAGATGACAAACACGTGTGAATTGAAGTGGATTTTTCTGTGAATCTCCATACCTCTGTGTCTCTGTGTTGAAACGGTTTTCAGTTCGACGTTTCCTTATTGCCCGCGCATAAACAGCTTGTCAAGATCGCTCAGCGCCCATTGGGTCCAGGTTGGCCGACCATGATTGCATTGGTCGGCGCGTTCGGTGGCTTCCATCTGACGCAACAACGCGTTCATTTCGTCGAGAGTGAGTTTACGATTGGCGCGTACCGCGCTATGGCAAGCAAGGGTGCCGAGCAATTCATTACGGTGTTCGGTCAAGACTCTGGAGGCACCCCAGGACTCGATGTCACGCAAGACATCACGGGCCAGTGTGGCTGCATCGGCATCGGCCAACAGCGCGGGTATGGCGCGAATCGCGAGTGTTGTGGGAGACATCACCGCAATATCGAAACCCAATTGTTGCAGCACGTTGCCACTTTCCTGAACGATACCGATCTCGCGTGCTTCGGCGTAAAAGGTGACGGGAATCAAAAGTGTTTGAACCTGGATCGTATGAGCGTCGAGGCTGTTCTTGATCTGCTCGTACAGGATGCGTTCGTGTGCCGCGTGCATATCAACGAGCACTAGTCCGCGCGTGTTTTGTGCCAGGATGTAAATGCCATGCAACTGAGCGAGCGCAAAGCCGAGTGGAAATTCAGTTGCTTGATCCGTTCCGTCTGCTTGTGCATCGTTCTGTTGAAAAGCCTGTGAATAAGGTGTTGAAAAGCCTGTGGGCGCTATGTGTGTCGATTGTGGAAAATTTTGTCCAAACAAGCTCCCATAAGCTGCTGTCGGTTGTGCGATGCCGAGCGTGCTCTGATGCGTGAATTCGGGTTTGAATCGAGTTGCTTCGAGCTGGGACAGGTTATCGAACGTTGATTTGTCCGCACTAGAATTGGCTTCTGCATGGGCACCTGACTTGGTCCCTTGGGCCAAGGTTTGACTGACCGCATGAAATACAAACTGATGGATGCCACGTGCTTCACGGAAACGGACTTCAGTTTTAGACGGATGGACATTGACATCGACTAACTGTGGGTCGAGTTCCAACGCTAGCACATAGGCGGGATGTCGTTCGCCATGCAGCACATCCTGGTAGGCAGCGCGTACCGCATGTACCAACAACTTGTCACGTACATAACGACCATTGACAAAAAAATATTGTGCCGAGGCAGAAGCCCGGCTCGCAGTGGGTAATCCGACAAAGCCGTGCAATTGCAGACCATGGCTGATTCCGCCAGCCGACTCGGCCAAGGACAGATTTGCGCTCGCAAATTCATCGCCAAGCAATTGCAATACCCGCTGTTGGGCGCTACCGGGGTTGAGATGTTGCAGGACGCGTCCATTGTGCGTGAGCGACATGGCGACGTCTGGACGCGACAGGGCGATACGTCGAAAAGCTTCGAGGCAATGTCCGAGTTCCGTCTGTTCCGACTTCAGAAATTTGCGACGCGCAGGCGTGTTGTAATACAACTCTTGTACGTCAAGGCTCGTACCGATTCCTCCTGCTGCGGGCGATGCTTCCCAGCCGCTCGACGCTAGATTGGATAAGCGCGTTGCATGACTTGCGTCTGCGGTACGACTGGTCAATTCGAGCTGTGCGACCGAAGCAATCGAAGCCAGGGCTTCACCCCGAAAGCCCAAGGTGCTGACGTTCTCAAGGTCGTTCAGGCTGGCAATTTTTGAAGTGGCGTGGCGCGCCACAGCCAACGGCATTTGATCCGCAGGGATGCCAGATCCGTTGTCGGTAATGACAATGCGCTTGACGCCACCTTCTTCCAGTTTGATGTCGATGCGCGATGCCCCTGCATCGAGCGCATTTTCCAGCAGTTCCTTGACTACTGAGGCTGGCCGTTCTACCACTTCTCCAGCTGCAATCTGGCTGATCAATTGGTCGGGAAGAGGACGGATGCGGCGTGGTTGATCCTCACTCATTGAATTTTTGTGAGGACTAGATTCTGACGAAACATCAGGCTGAGGCGAATAGCTTAAAGACATGCTGAATTATAGGCCTCGTCCTCCGTATCGCTATCCATATCACTATTCATCTCGCGACGCTTGATCAGCAGGGTTATAAAAGTGAAAATTATTTTTACCGGATTTTTTGGCGCGATACATGGCAACATCGGCATGACGTAAAAGCGTCTCAGGAGATTCGCCATCCTGTGGGTAGACTGCAATGCCGATACTCAAGCTAATTTGAAATAGGTTCTGTTCAATTTGAAATGGCATGGCAGCCGATTTGAGCAGTTTTTGTGCAACTTCGCCAAGAGCTTGATTGTTGTGGAGATCTTGCAATAACAGCACAAACTCATCCCCGCCGAGTCTGCATATCGTGTCACTACCCCGCACACAGTGCAATAGTCTTTGCGCCACTTCCTTCAGCACTGCATCTCCGACGTTATGTCCGAGCGTGTCGTTTACGTTTTTGAAGTTGTCGATATCCAAAAATATCAAAGCCACTTGTGTGGACAAACGTTGTGCATGAGCAATCGCCTGGATAAGGCGGTCAGCAAGCAGAACCCGATTTGGAAGTTTGGTCAGAAAATCGTGTTGGGCAATATAGGACATTTGTTGTGCCAGTTTGCGCGCATCACTGACGTCGTGAAATACGAGAACGGTGCCAAGCACATTGCCTGATCCGTCAAGGATCGGTGCCGCAGAGTCTTCGATTGGATGAGAGTGATCGTGGCGATCAAGCAGTAGCGTGCGATCCGCAAGCTTATGAACTTCCCCGGTTTCAAGTACTTTCTGAATCGGACTCAAAACAGCTTGAAGGCTTTCTTCTTCAACAAGCCTGAATATTTTTTCGACGGCCTGCCCCTTTGCCTCTATTTCGCTCCATCCGGTAATGCGTTCGGCAACAGGATTCATCGTAGCGATTTGTCCCTCTGTGTTGGTCGTAATGACCCCGTCTGCAATCGACTTGACTGTGACCAGGGCTCTTTCCTTTTCAAGATAGAGCGCATGTTCGATTTGCTTGCGCGCTTCAATTTCCTGGGACATACGCAGATTGGCGAGTTCCAGTTCTTGCGTGCGCTCATGTACGCGCGCTTCCAGACTGGCATTGAGCTGCGCCAACTCTTCCTGCGATTTCATCCGCGCATCAATTTCCTGTTCGAGCCAATTGACGGCTTCCTCTAAGCGCTGGGTACCGGGAATGCGCAAGGCTTTGGGAATCAGGGGCCATAAGGCAACTGCGGTCGCGATTGAAACGATGGCGGTCAACGCTTTAAGTTGTGCGTCCAGCCAGTAGAGCGGCTTCCAGATCGTCACAATGGACAGGACATGCGTGGTTCCGCAAGCAAAAATGAACAGCGAGAACATCACGAAAATCCAGTTGAATTGCAAGTCGGGACGGCGACGGACAAAATAAAGCAAGGCAACAGGAATAGAGTAGTACGCTAAGGCGATGATTGAATCTGAAGCCACGTAAAGCCAGAGCAATTCCGAAGTCCAGAAATAACAATGTCCATGCGGCATGAAACCGTCGCCACTAAACATGTTTAGCCAGTATGTATTCATGCGTTACCTTGCTGCGTTATTTAAGTGCAATTCTGTAGTCCAGGATTTTCAGCGATGTAAGACCGCATCGGTGTCCCCGCAAATCATTTGCCATTATGGGTATTTTTGGAAACTAATTTCCCTAAAATATAAGTGAATAACTGCTCGTGTAACATCAGGTTTTTTTAAAGTGAACTAGGAGAGTCTGTGGAACTGCTGATGCACGCTGTCGAATTCGTCTTGCATCTTGACGACCATTTGAATGTGCTTGCTGCCAACTATGGCATCTGGATTTATGCCATTCTGTTTATCATTGTTTTCGCTGAAACGGGTTTTGTGGTGACCCCTTTCCTGCCAGGAGATTCATTGCTGTTCGTCGCGGGTGCAATCGCTGCAGCAGGCCAAATGGATGTCTGGAGTCTGGGTGCGACCCTGTTTGCCGCTGCGGTGTTGGGCAATACCTCCAATTACTGGATTGGCCGCTGGGTGGGGCCTCTTGTATTCAAGTGGGAGCAATCACGCTGGTTCAATCGGCATGCCTTTGATGAGGCACATGGGTTCTACGAGAAATATGGTGCGGCCACCATTACCGTCGCACGTTTTTTGCCCTTTGTCCGTACGTTCGCGCCATTTGTGGCAGGTGTCGCGGTCATGTCGCATCCCAAGTTCCAGTTCTGGAACATCCTCGGTGGCGCGCTTTGGGTGGTGTCCTTTGTGGCGCTCGGCTACTTCTTCGGCAATATTCCTGCAGTAAAGAATAATCTCGCACTGATCATGATTGCCGTCGTTGTGATTTCTTTCCTGCCACTACTTTATGCATTTGTGGTCCGGCGTTTTGGGAAACAAGCAGCGTCGTAAGACCCTCTCATTTCGTCGAAATATGATTCATCCGAGGTCAATGGAGTGAGTTACGCCGTCAAGGAAATTTTTTATACCTTGCAAGGTGAAGGCATCAACGCCGGACGGCCTGCCGTGTTCTGCCGTTTTGCGGGCTGCAATCTTTGGAGCGGACGCGAGCAAGATCGGGCGAGTGCGGTCTGCCAATTCTGCGATACCGATTTTGTCGGCACTGATGGAACGGCGGGCGGCAAGTTTGAGCATGCCGATGCGTTGGCAAAGGAAATTGCGCGGCATTGGCCGGACACTTCATCCCATCAACGTTTTGTGGTCTGTACCGGCGGCGAACCTGCCCTGCAAATCGACGAGGCCTTGATTCATGCCCTGCATACCCAGGATTTTGAAATTGCCATTGAAACCAATGGCACACTCGACTTACCCGAAGGGATCGACTGGGTTTGCGTCAGTCCGAAGTCGGACAGTGCATTGAAAGTCAAAAGCGGCCAGGAACTCAAGCTGGTATATCCACAATTACAGGCCATGCCCGAGCGCTTTGAACATCTCGCTTTTGAACATTTTTTACTTCAGCCGATGGATGGCCTGCATGGCGATGGCCAGACCCGGACGGCCAATACCGAACGGGCGGTAAAATACTGTCTTGATCACCCGCAATGGCGCTTAAGCGTACAGACCCATAAAGACTTGGGTATCCGCTAATTCATAGGGATCGTCATTTCGCCTTAGTGGGAATGATGGCGAGGTGAAGCCTCTATTTAAATCAACATGACTGAAATTTCCTACGAATTCTGGTTTGATGCTGCGCATCAGTTTCTGCACAAACCGCTTGGTCACAAATATCGTGGTCTGCATGGCCATTCCTTTCGCGCCGAGGTCACGGTAAGGGGTACTCCGGATGCAGAGACGGGGTTTGTGGTTGACTTTGCAGACCTGGAGGCGGCGGGGGAGCGTCTACGGGACCTGCTCGATCATCGTTTCCTGAACGAAATTGAAGGCTTGGGAAATCCCAGTCTTGAAAATCTCGCACGCTTCATCTGGCAACAACTAAAACCCGACTTTTCTGGTCTGGTCCGCATCAGCATCCGCCGCGATTCACACCGGCAGGCTTGTACCTATTTCGGTGAGCCGACGGCTCAAGATCCGGCATAATCCAGCCGGGCTGCGCGCATTCTGATCCAACTTAAGTTACATAAACCGTCAGGCTCACCATGAAACGCCTGCTGGGTTTTGTGTTTGCGTTGCTGATGGCACTTGCTGTCGCGGCCATCGTGGCTTTGTGTCTGTGTTTCCAAAGTACACCCTTGGTCAGCGGTGTGGCGAGTATTACCCCTGCCGACATTGAGCAGGCGCGTCGCATCATCCGCACGCATGATCCTCGCCGGGCGATTCCTGGCGAGGTGCGTTCCATCAGTCTGACCGAGCAGGAAGTGGATTTGGTGGTGAATTACGCGGCGAACCAGTTTCATGCTGCTTCAACGCGAGTGCTGCTGCAATCCGGTTCGGCTCATATCCAGGGCAGTATGCATTGGCCCCAAAATCCTCTCGGCGTCTGGTTGAACGTGGATGCCAGCTTGCGTGAGGTCGATGGGCAGATCGAATTTGCATCTCTGCGGATCGGGCGATTACCTGTTCCAGCCTTCATCGCAGACCTTGCCCTGCAGCGGGCCATGCGTGAACTGAATACGCCTGCTGACGTTGCTGCAATAAACACTTCCCGAAGCAATATCGTGCAAAGTCTGCGCTTGACGGATCAGCGTCTGGAATTTGTCTATCAATGGCAGACCGACATTCCCGATCGCTTGCGCGCGGCATTTTTGCCGCAAGCGGATCAAGATCGCATCAAGGCCTATTCGGATCGTTTGGCCGAAATTACAGCGCAAAAAAATCGTTCTGAAAAAGTATCGATGGTGCATTTGTTGCCGCCAATGTTTGCCCTGGCGCAACAACGTTCACGTCAGGGTGACGCCATCGAAGAGAATCGCGCGCTGATGCTGGTGCTGGCTTTTTATGTGGACCGCCGCAGTCTGTACGAATTGATTCCTGCCGCCAAAAATTGGACGCTACCCAGACCGCTCTCGATCACTCTCTATCAACGTGGCGATTTTCCCCAGCATTTTCTGATCTCGGCCGCCCTTGCTTCTCAAGGCGGAAGCCCCTTGGCCGACGCCATTGGCCTGCACAAAGAGGTCAAGGATGCACACGGTGGTAGCGGGTTCAGCTTCAACGATATCGCCGCCGACCGCGCTGGTACCCGCTTCGGTGAACTGGCGATCAAGGCACCACAAAAGCTTCAGGCCAGGATTGCGGCGGGCATACAAGAAGGGGACCTGATGCCGCCCGTTGCCGACTTGCCGGAGTTCATGCCGGATGCTGAATTCCGGCAACGCTTTGGCGGGGTAGGATCAGCTGCTTATAACCAGATCATGGACGATATTGAAACACGGCTTGCCGCCACCCCTTTATTTCGTGACTGAATTCGATGGAAGAAAGACTTGAAAGATGACCATGACTAATGCTGTGGAAAGTACCGCCGAACTGATTCTGCATATCCGTCAATTGGGGTCGCACTTTGCTGTAACGGATCTCGCCGCACCCTTGGCCAGTTCCATCGAGGCCTATGCCGTGCAGGATCGGGTTGCCCAGGTTCTATGGCGCGAGCATGGTGGCCGTCCCGTCGCCTGGAAAGCCGGTGCGGATAGCCGCGATAGTGTTCCGACCACCGCGCCGATGGCGCCACCTTTACATGTCAGCCCGGCCACCCTGTCCGCAGGTCAGTTGGGTTTGATGGTGGTTGAAATGGAACTGGCTTATCGCTTTGGCAGCGATTTGCCACCGCGTGAACTACCCTACTCTAGCGAAGAAGTGGCTGATGCAGTCGAGTCCATCCATGCCGCGATTGAAATTGTCGATACACGTATCAGCACATCGGCTGAAAATGCGATGGCGGATTTACAGGCCGCGCCTCCACTGCTCAAGCTGGCTGACAATCTTTCCAATGGCGCCTTTGTGTTGGGCGATGGTGTTAAAGCCTGGCGCAAGATTGACCCGCGTCAGCAGCTCGGACTGTTCCATATCAATGGCAAGGTCCATGAACGCGTGCAAGTCAATCATCCACTTGGCAATCCCTTTGTGCTGTTGCCATGGTTCGTAGCCCACCTCTGCAAGCGTGCCGATGGTGCATATGATGGCGTCAAAGCTGGTGATGTGGTTACCACCGGCTCGCTCAACAAGCTGGTGAGATGCAAGGCTGGGGATGTCGTTATTGCTGAGTTCCCCGGGATTGGGTCGGCGACGGCAAGATTTATCTCATAGACGTCGGATTCCAATTGCAATCTGTTGGCATCGTGCTCATGCGAGTTCCAGCGCCGACTCATGGATTGTTTTGATCAGGTCATTGCTTGACTTGGTGCCACAGGCTCTCAAGGTTTTCATATCGTTGTGCATCCATAGCGCCACACTCTTTTCGATGCCAATTTGTTGCGGCTCGGCGAAGCGCTCGATATGGACACCCATCTGGTTGAGCAAGCGTTCAAACCCTGTTGTGGTCACAAAGACGTAGCTGCGAATGTTGTGAACATTGGCATGCTGAACCAGCTTGCGAATGATGCTCACCGGCAACGATGAAAAGCCGAAACCGGAACGCGCTTCTTTGGCGATTGCAAAGCGACTGATTTCCCAGATGTCCGCTGCTTCTGGCGCTTTTTCAGTGCCCAGCAATTGGGGAAAAGTATCTTTGAGCATGTAGGTGCCTGTGGTGGGCAGCAGCCGGCAACAGCCCATTACTTTGTGCTCCTGATGAGCCAGCACGAAGACAGGATTGCAGTCGTCATAGCCATCCCGTTCTCGCTGGCTTATAACGGGAATGTCCCATTGCAGCCGCTCTCTGAAGACGTGATAGCGGAGCTCGTGCATGCTATCAATAGCTGTATCAAGAAAAGTCCCACTGTTGGCCCTTCCTACAAGAATTTGCATCGTGTTCTCCTTCAAGTGAAATGAAGGAACGATGAAAATCCAGGATGGAAGTCCTAAATAGCTGTCAACCCTGACAGGGGGGTGTACCGACTAGGTGTATCTGGCTTGAGCGGTTGATGTGACAGGTGCAAACGTACGCGGGCGGTACGAGGCAGTTGAAAGTGGCCATAGAAATTTGGCGATTTCAAGATACACCGTAACTCAGAACTTGGAATTCAGGTGGTCGGTGCTTAAGTATTAAGGCTCGAGTCAGCGCCATTCATGTAGATCAGGGCCTACAGAATTTTCTGCAGTATTTCAGAGGGAAATGATCTTGAAATGGATCGCCTTCGCTACGGCTTGTGCTTTGCTGGAAACGCCGAATTTTCTTTTGACGTTTTCCAGATGGAAACGAACCGTCCGTTCGCTGAGATTAAGAATCTGGCTGATATCCCAACCCGACTTTCCACCGACCCACCATTTCAGACACTCCAGCTCGCGAATCGTCAAGCCTGGCTTATTCAGGTTAGGTTGGTTGACTGAATACACCAATCGATTGATGGCTTCATGAACATGGGCGCCAAGCACATAGACGGCGCCCACCGTATTGATGTGATGATGCTGGGATTGATGAAAAGAATTTGGGTTGGCTACACTGAAAAGTGCTACATCCCCATTAGCACCGCGAATCGGCACACTGATACCAGAACCGATGCCGTGACTTTGCGCCTCTTCCATAAACGAGAGACGTTGTTTTGTATTGTAAGTTTGTTCCGACCATACCAGCGGGACACATGAATTCTGAAAAAAGCAATGCTCAACGATGGGATCAATTTCGACGTAGTTGGCCGATTGATAGGCCGCCATCCAGGCTTCTGGATACCCGTTGAAGATGTATTGCAGGATCTCGCCATTCGCAAGCTTAACGCGCGCCCCATAGATGAAATGCGCAAAGCCAAGATGGCTTGAGACTTTGCGAATCTCATGCCCAAGTTGCATCAAATCCCTTGCCTTGGCGATTTGCTCAAATTGGATCAGGTAATCGCAGGATCGAGACTCTTCCCCAGTCGCAATCGTTGAGTACATCAATTCTTGCATGTGCAATTTCCAAACTTATCAATCCCTTTTCGCACCTGAAGTGATCGTCGTTATTTGACTTGGATACTGTCAATGTTGACAGGTGCATTGAATGACGCAGGCCTCTAGTATGCCGGTGGATGAACGGACATGGGGAACCCTTCCTACACAATGGGGGTGTTCAACTGACAAATAGGAAGAAATACGATATTCCTGCCATCAGAGTTAAGGATTTCCACCAACTCAGAACTGGGGTAAAAACCTTGGCTGACCAATTTTTTCCCGCGAAGAAATAGGCTCAATGTCGACATCATTCCAACCCATCGAAGATGTCGCTTCACTGAATATTTTCACTGCTGGTTTTTTGTTTTGATCAATACGCTTAGATCGGTTTGCCGCAACCATAGGAAACACAAATGATTCGGCCCACAAGAGTCTTGCTGATTGAAGATATGCCATCAGACGCAGATCTTGCAATCAGACACCTCCGCAAAGCAGGGTTTGAGATTGAACCCTTGCAAGTCACGACAAGGATTGATCTTGAAGTTGCACTGTACCAATTCGCTCCTGATCTGATTCTCTCCGATTATTCCCTACCCGGTTTTGGAGGGATGGAGGCGCTCAAAATTGCCCGGCAAAGTCATCCCGATATCCCGTTCATCTTTCTCTCGGGAACCATCGGTGAGGAGCGCGCCATTGAGGCACTCAAACTCGGAGCTACGGATTACGTCTTAAAAGATAATCGCGCCAGATTCGTTTCAGCGGTTCAACGTGCGTTAACGGAATCTGAGGAACATCAAAAAAAGCAGAGGGTGGAGCATGAGCTTGGAGTGAGTGAGGAACGCTTTCGGATCATTGCCGACGCCACCGGCGAATGGATCTGGGAGATGAATAGTCATGGCGCTTATATTTATTGCAACCGCGCAGTCACGACGATCTTGGGATACACGCCAGAAGAGTTGACCGATCTGAATTCAATTTACTTGATCAAAGAAGATCGGCAGGAAAATTTTGCACGATTTTTCCATACTTCACTAAAAGAAAAGAGCGGCTGGTACAACCAGCTATGGCCTTGGTGCGGCAAAGATGGCGCCATACGCTGGCTGGAAAGCAGTGGGCTGCCCATTCTTGATTCGAGCGGCCAAGTGATTGCGTTTCGAGGATTGAATCGTGATGTGACCGAACGCATGCAACAGCAGGAGAGAATCAGTCGCTTGAATCGAATCCATGGCATTTTGAGTGGCATCAATTCAACGATTGTGCGTATCCGTGATCGCCATGAATTATTTCGCGAGGTTTGCCGCATCGCTGTTGCGCAAGGGAAATTTTCAATGGCCTGGATCGGCCTGGCCGGGCCGCGAACAAATACCGTGGAGGCAGCGACTTGGGCTGGATCTGAAGAAATCTATCTCATGGAATTAAAAAATGGGAATAGAACGGCGTCAACACAAATGTATAGTCGTGTATTCAAGGAGAAAAAAGCGATTGTCGTGAACGACAATAATAATGATCCCCTTTTTGGATCGAAATCCAAGGCGCTTGCAGAACACTACCGTTCAATGGCGGCCTTTCCTCTGCTGGTTGATGGTCAAGTGGTCGGCGTCATGGTTCTTTACGCCAATGAGCCGGGCTTTTTTAATGATGATGAAGTCAAGCTGCTCAAGTGTCTTGCGGCCGATATTTCATTCGGGCTCTATCATATTGTTCAGATGGAACGGCTTGCATATGTTTCTCAATATGACACGTTGACGGGGCTCGCCAATCGTCAGCTTTTTACGGATCGCTTAGCGCAATCTATCCAGAAAGCGCAGATGGAAAAACTCAGTTTGGCCGTAATGGTGATCGATATACAGCAGTTCAGAAACGTCAACGACACTTTGGGACGTGGTGCAGGGGACAGTTTGCTCAAGGTGATGGCCGACCGGCTATTGAAAACATTTGGGGAAACCGCAACGCCAGCTCGTTTGAACGGGGATCGTTTCGCCGTTGCCATGACTTCGCTCAGTGGAGCCACACTGGCAACTGAACTGGATGGACGCATTCTTTATAACCTTGCTAAACCGTTTGAATATGAAGGTGTCGAGCTTCGTCCGGCCACGAAAATCGGGATTGCTCATTTTCCAGAAGATGGCTTGGACACGGAAACCTTGCTCATGAATGCAGAAGCCGCGCTGCGGCAAGCCAAAGACACGACGGATGGCTATGTGCTTTATACCCGTGAAATCAATGAGCAGATTGGTCACCGTCTGCATTTCGAAAACCGTCTTCGAAAGGCGGTGGAAAACAAACAATTTCAACTCTGCTACCAAACCAAAGTTGATTTGGTCACCCGCAAAATTCATGGCCTTGAGGCGTTGATTCGCTGGCGTGATCCAGAGCGCGGTCAAATTCCACCCGCTGAATTTATTCCCTTACTCGAAGAAACCGGATTGATCATCGAGGTTGGCCACTGGATCATGAAGCAAGTCGTCAGTGACATCCGTGAGTGGCAGGCATTGAAATTAGAAATCCCACGCGTTGCGATTAATGTTTCTCAGTTGCAGCTAAGAAAGAAAAACTTCGTTGCGATCGTCTTGGGTACTTTGGGATTGAACAAGGAAGCCATCGAATCAGATTTCGGTCCAGTCGGCGTTGACATTGAGATCACAGAGAGTTTTATTTCCAAGGATGTCGATGCCAACGTCAAAATGCTGCATCAATTAAGAGCGGCCGGCCTGAAGATCTATGTCGATGACTTCGGTACAGGCTATTCAAGTCTTAGCCAGATTACTGAATTGCCGATTGATGCACTTAAAATCGACCAGTCATTCATCGCCAGCATGGCACAGAGTGCCGAGCATCGAGCGATTGTTTCCAACATCATCAACCTTGCCAAAACCCTGAATATTGCCGTGGTGGCGGAGGGCGTAGAAACTGAAGAGCAAGCAAAGCTGTTGCAGTCGCTCGGCTGTGATCAGGCGCAGGGTTTTTTGTTTCAGTATCCGTTGCCGGCGATAGAGATTGCCCAAATATTGTGGGCGACTAACTCATTAGAGAAATTGCAGTAAGCATTTAACCAAGCCTGGAGTTTGTGGCTGTGATCATAATCATTAACTGATGATCCTCGACTTTGCCATTGGTGGACTCTTTGCGAAATAACGCTTGATGCCGGTCAGAATTGCGCTGGCCATCTGGTCTTGATAAGCCTCGTCATTGAGTCGCTTTTCTTCTTCGGGATTACTGATGAAAGCAGTCTCAATCAGGATCGATGGAATATCCGGTGCCTTCAGGACTGCAAAACCGGCTTGCTCAACATCGCCCTTGTGCAGGCGATTGATATCGCCAATTTCGCGCAAGACAGAACTGGCGACCTTGATGCTGTCGTTGATCTGAGCCGTCGTTGAAAGATCAAGCAGCACACCGGCCAGCTGCTTGTCATGATTCTTGATGTTGATGCCGCCAATCAGGTCGGCGGCATTTTCCTTGTCGGCCAACCAGCGCGCAGCGGTACTGGATGCGCCTTTTTCCGACAAGGCAAAGACCGAAGAACCGCGCGCGTCCGAACGCACGAAGGCATCGGCATGAATGCTGACGAACAAATCGGCCTGAACACGCCGTGCTTTTTGCACGCGCACGTTGAGTGGTACAAAGTAATCACCATCACGGGTCAGCATGGTGCGCATATTCGGTTCGGCCTCAATCTTGGTTTTGAGACGACGCGCGATCTCGATCACGATATTTTTTTCATAACTGCCACCTGCGCCCGTTGCGCCGGGATCTTCACCCCCATGGCCGGGGTCGATTGCGATGGTGATCAGCCGCGTCATGCCGTCCGATGGCCGGGCTTTGGGTGAAAGCTCGGGCTGAGTATTGAAGGGTTTACTCTGCAGTTCAGGGACAGCTTGTGTTGTGGCGTTGTTGGGAGAAGAATTTTCGGGGTTGTCCTTGTCGAGCAAAGCCAGGAGCGGATCGCTTGCCTGTTCCGGATACAAATCAAGCACCAGGCGATTTTTGTATTCGGCAACGGGCGGCAGGCTGAATACTTGTGGATTGATGCGCCCTTTGAGATCAAATACCAGTCGCACGACATTTGGACGGTTCTGACCGACCCGAACCAGCTGGATGTAAGGATCGTTCGCCTGAATCTTTGAAACCAGGTTTTTCAAAGTCGAATCGAGTACCAGCCCTTCTACGTCTACGACCAGCCGATCCGGCCCGTCGACCAGAAAATGAGTTTCTTTCAGCGGGGTATCGGACTCAATGGTCACGCGGGTGTAATCATTCGCGGGCCAGACGCGTACCGCGAGAATGCCTGCTGCCAAAGCCTGCTTGGTATACATCACCGGCAACAACAGGGCACCGCCCGCAATCAGACCCGATTTCAGGCTAGTTTGAAGAAAGCGGCGACGGTGTTCAGACAATCCAGACCTCTTGAGTGATAAACATTGAGTTGCGCTTCACGGCCATCATCGGTAGCTGCGCTGAGATGAACGTGCAGATCGGCGGTGGGCAATGCCGGGCCGGCTTTTTCCGGCCATTCCACCAAGCACAAGGATTGAGGTTCGAAGTATTCACGAAAACCGGCCTCCAGCCATTCGCGCGTATCGTTGAATCGATAAAAATCAAAGTGATAGCAACGCAAGTGCGAGTATAGGCTCAGGTTCTGATCGGGTTCAAGCTTATTGGTTGCAAGTTGTGGGTTTTCAAGCACAACTTCATAGGGTTCCATCAGCGCAAACGTAGGACTCTTGATGCGCCCTGTGACACCCAGCGCACGCAACAGGGCGCGCACCAGCGTTGTTTTTCCGGCGCCGAGGTCACCGGAAAAGTACAGCGTGAGTCCATTGCCTGTTGTGATGAATTGCTTGCGGATGGCCGTCGCCATCGCCTCTCCCAACGCGAGCGTGTCCGCTTCATTGGGCAGATTAAGCTGGAGACTGGCAATCGCAGTGCTTGGGGAAGTGGGCCGCGTCATACAATTCGTTCATGCAGTCTCATCAAGATCCATCATCCTTGTCCGCACTGGCTCAGCGCATCAAAACGCACGCAAGCAGTCTGGGCTTTGCGCGTGCTGCCATTGTCAATGTAGACCCGAAAGAAATCAGAAACAATGAGGCAGAGCGGCATTTGCTGGCATGGCTGGAGCAGGGTTTTCATGGCGAGATGGATTATATGGCCCGGCACGGTGTGCGCCGCGCACGGCCCGCCGAGCTGGTGCCGGGCACGCTGCGCGTGATCGCCGTGCGTATGGATTATCTGCCGCAGGAGGCAGGCGAAGACTGGATCGAGCAAGGTTGGAATTCGATTGCTGATCCGCAACGCGCCACCATTACCCGTTATGCCCACGGTCGCGATTATCACAAGGTCTTGCGCGCACGCTTGCAAAAACTGGCCGAATTTATCGAACACGAAATCGGGCCATTTGGCTATCGTGTCTTTACTGATTCCGCGCCGGTGATGGAAATTGAACTGGCGCAGCAGGCGGGACTCGGCTGGCGCGGCAAACACACGCTGCTGCTATCGCGCGAAGCGGGGTCGATGTTTTTTCTCGGGGAGCTATTCGTCGATATTCCATTGACGGTCGATGAAGCGGGTAGCGAACACTGCGGGCACTGCACCCGCTGTATCGATGTCTGTCCCACCCAGGCCATCGTCGCACCCTACAAGCTTGATGCGCGCCGCTGCATTTCATATCTGACCATTGAACTCAAGGGCAGCATACCGATTGAGTTTCGTTCGCTGATCGGCAACCGCATTTATGGCTGTGATGATTGCCAGCTGGTCTGTCCGTGGAACAAGTTTGCCCAGCGCGCGACGGTGGAAGACTTCGATTCACGCGGTCTCGATGCGCTCACGCTAATGGAAGTATTCGCCTGGAGCGAGGAAGAATTTCTGCGCCGCACCGAAGGTAGCGCGATTCGACGTATCGGACATGAACGCTGGCTGCGCAATGTGGCAGTTGCAATGGGCAATGCCCTGGCAAGCGATATCCCATTGGAAGATAAGACTGAAATTCGCACTGCGCTCCGTGCAAGGTCAGGGGATGATTCAGAGCTAGTGCGTGAGCATGTGGCTTGGGCGCTTGATTGTGTGTTAACAGAAAAGAATTGAGGTCTGATCTTACCCACGAACGGTGGACGCTCTAGTTTTATCTTCAATTCTTCCTTAATTCTCGTTTCGGCAAAACACCCACTCCAGCTGGTAGCCTCTCCACTACCCAATTCTTCTCAAGTTTTGCTATGACGTCATTGGTAAATCGCTCAGTCTCGGCCCTATCGCCGCCTTCTAAAAAACCGAGCATGAATTGATATCCAGGAAGGCCTAAATTGGTCACGCCAACGCTCATTCCGTCCTTTCGTCCCACGCGCACATTGAGCAGAGGGGTGCCATCGCTAGGTACACTGCCTGCTTCCCCAATGACCGCCAAATCACGGAGCGTAGTAGCAGTGTTGTCAATGAACATCATATTCTTTTCCTTAGCCACCGCCTTCAACTCGTCAACCAATTGGACCAATCCTGCTTTGTCATGAAGCCAGACTTGAGCCGTAAGAAATGGGGCCTTCCCATCTGTACAAGCCATTAACGAAAGTAAAAAGATAAGGTGCACGAGCATCCTTCTCGATGCCCCGGTTATTTTCCAAAGACTGTGATTTCGCATGAAATAGGAACCTTATTCAGTCGCCAATTGGATTTCCATTGACCATCTGGCATCCCATTTGCAAAAAATCGGTACCAGAGCCGCATTATTCTCTCCTCACTTTAATAGCTGGTGAGAAACAACCCACACCTCAATCTTCCTTCCGCATATGTGGAAATAGAATCACGTCGCGAATATTCGGTGAATCGGTCAACAGCATCACCAGCCGGTCGATGCCAATGCCGCAGCCGCCGGTCGGGGGCATTCCGTATTCCAGCGCACGGATGAAATCAGCGTCGTAGTACATTGCTTCTTCATCGCCAGCTTCCTTCGCAGCGACTTGTTGTTTGAAGCGAGCAGCTTGGTCTTCAGCGTCATTCAGTTCCGAAAAACCGTTGGCAATTTCGCGACCGGTGATGAACAACTCGAAGCGTTCGGTGACGCCCGGACGGGTGTCAGATTCACGTGCCAATGGCGAGACTTCAACCGGGTAATCGATAATGAAAGTCGGGTTCCACAATTGGTTCTCTGCAGTCTCCTCAAAAAGCGCCAGTTGTAATGCACCAATGCCTGCGTTTTTCAACGGCGCGTGATTTATGTCCGCACCTTTTTTCTTCAGCTCAGCACGCAGGAAAATTTCATCGGCCAGTTGTGCATCCGTGTATTCAGGAAAGTATTTCTGAATTGCACCAGTAATCGTCAGACGTTCAAAAGCCTGAGAGAAATCGAGTGGCTTGCCTTGATACTCGAAAGTTGTGGCACCGCGCGCATCGAGAGCGGCCTGACGCAGCACAGCTTCAGTGAAGTCCATCAGCGTGTGATAAGTCCAGTAGGCTGCGTAGAACTCCATCATCGTGAATTCGGGATTGTGGCGCGGGCTGACTCCCTCGTTGCGGAAATTTCGGTTGATCTCGAACACGCGCTCAAAGCCACCGACGACCAGACGCTTCAGATACAACTCTGGCGCGATGCGCAGGAACATTTGCATGTCGAGCGCGTTGTGATGGGTCATGAACGGCTTGGCCGCTGCACCGCCGGGAATGGGATGCAGCATCGGTGTTTCGACTTCGAGAAAGTTGTTTGAGGTCATGAAATTGCGAATCGAGGCAATCGCCTTGCTACGCGCAGCGAAAGTCTTGCGCGTGTCTTCATTCATGATCAGATCGACATAGCGCTGGCGATACTTGACCTCCTGATCGGCCAGGCCGTGGAACTTGTCCGGCAGCGGACGCAAGGATTTGGTCAGCAGACGCAGCGTCGTCGGTTTGATCGATAACTCGCCGGTACGCGTCTTGAACAGCGTGCCTTCGGCTGCAACGATGTCGCCCAAGTCCCAGTGCTTGAATGCGGCATACACCTCAGCGCCGATGGCGTCGGTCGCGATGTAGAGTTGAATGCGACCCGAGCCATCCTGAATTGTGGCGAAACTGGCCTTGCCCATTACACGCTTGAGCATCATGCGTCCCGCAACCTTGACACGGATGTTCTGAGCTTCGAGTTCGGTGGTTTCAATCAATCCATACTGGTCGTGCAAAGGCTGAGCCTGATGTGTCGGTACGAAGTCGTTCGGAAACGCCACGCCGTTCTGGCGCAGTTCTGTCAGCTTGGAACGCCGCTCGGCGATGATCTGGTTTTCGTCAATGGGGACGATAGTTTGTTCTTGTGTCATGAGTGGCTTTGATGAGTCTAACGAATGGCGGCTTAAAATAAGGGCCGCTTAAAAAAGTATGCTCTGGATGCCGATCTTTCCGGCGGCATTGCCAAGTACCTGATCGGCGGTAGCAATGCTGGTGATCTGACGGGATTGGGTCACAGCCAGATGCAGGGCATCGAGTGAGCGCAACGGGATTGGTGCGGCCAGTGTGGTCAAGGTATCGATCAGGTTTTCGGCAATCAGCCAGTCCTCATCACGTACCGCATATAGAGTAAAAAGACCATTGTTCACATCTTCCAGAAAGTGGTTCAAAGCTTGTTGCGCCTGCTGATGATTGAGCTGGCTAGTCCGCACTTTTCTAGCCAGCGTGCTGCGCATTTCCAGACAGGTCAACCGGCTGATTTCAACTTCCTCCTGACTGGCGATCCAGTTATCGAACTGTTCGCTGCCTGCTTCAGGAACGTACCATTTCAGCAGCGCGGAAGTATCAAGATAAGCCATGCAGCATTCGATGAAGTTCAGCGCTCGTCGCGTTCTTCGCGGATCAGCGTGGCCGCAGAAACCGTTTGCGCGGGCAGGGTCTGGCGGAACTGGGCCAGTTCGGCAGACCGCTGCACCAGCCGTGACTGACGCGTTTCAGCCTGGATCGGCAGCACGCGTGCGAACGGTTTTCCATGATGGGTCAGCACAACTTCCCCTTCCTTTTCAAGGACTTCGCTCAGAACTTGGTAGCCCTGACGCATTTCACGGACTGTCAATTCACGCATGGGAATTTCCTCAAAAAGATCGCATCGCGGAAATTGTGTCACAAATAATATGGCGTGTCACTTTAATTCGCTGCAGCTCTTAGACGCCTTGCTTCAAACTGGCCTGGATAAACGGATCCAGATCGCCGTCGAGGACTTTCTGTGTGTTGCTGATTTCGACGTTGGTGCGCAGATCTTTGATGCGTGACTGGTCGAGCACGTAGCTGCGAATCTGGTGACCCCAGCCCACATCGGTCTTGCTGGCTTCCAGCTTGTCCTGCTCGGTCTGACGCCTGCGCAGTTCGGCCTCATACAAACGTGACTTCAGCATCGCCATGGCCTCGGCCTTGTTGCGATGCTGCGAGCGGTCGTTCTGGCACTGCACAACAATGTTGGTCGGAATGTGTGTGATACGAATCGCCGAGTCGGTCTTGTTGATGTGCTGACCGCCGGCACCTGAAGCGCGAAACGTATCGATGCGCAAATCAGCAGGGTTGATTTCAACCTCAATCGAGTCATCGACTTCGGGATAAACAAACACGCTCGCAAACGAAGTGTGGCGTCCGCCCGACGAATCGAATGGTGATTTGCGTACCAACCGGTGTACGCCGGTTTCGGTGCGCAGAAAGCCGTAGGCATATTCGCCGCTCACCTTGATCGTTGCGCTCTTGATGCCTGCCGTTTCGCCTTCGGATTCTTCCAGCAGTTCAGCCTTGAAGCCTTTGCGTTCGGCGTATTTCAGATACTGACGCTCCAGCATCGACGCCCAGTCCTGTGCTTCGGTGCCCCCAGCTCCGGCCTGAATGTCCAGAAAGCAATTGTTCGGATCGGCGGGGTTATTGAACATGCGCCGGAACTCCAGGCCTTCGACCACCTTGGCCAATTCTGCGGTATCGGCTTCGATGGCAATCAGTGTGTCGTCATCGCCTTCAGCTTTGCCCATATCAAACAGATCAATGGCGTCCGCCAGATCGGTGTCCAGTTTGGAAACGACCAGGACAATGTCTTCAAGGGATTTTTTTTCGCGGCCCAGTTCCTGAGCGTGTTTGGGATCGTCCCAGACCTTGGAGTCTTCGAGGGTCCGATTGACTTCGTTCAGATGGTTCGACTTGGCGTCGAAGTCAAAGATACCTCCGCAGCTCAGCCGCGCGCGTGCGCAGGTCAGCCAGAGTGGTTTGAATGAGATTGAGGCGTTCCGCTTCCATGATGTTCCAACTGAGAAAAGAGAGAATTATACGGGCTTGAATACGGGCCGGAATTTCCAGTACAGGTCAACCAGCTGGTCTCCTTGCACGTTGTTATGCGGTTTAAGCAGACAGAAGTAACAGAAGTAGCACGCCTAGATGTCACAAACTGATTGCTGGCCTCCTTCAGTTCGGGCACGCGATAAAAAACTTATAAATTCGAAATTCAAATATTCGAGGAGCGCAACATGAAAAAGCCGATTTATAAGTCGCTCTATGTCCAGGTTCTGTTTGCCATTTTTTGCGGCGTTGTAGTAGGGCATTTCTATCCTGAAACCGGGGCCTCGCTCAAACCACTGGGCGATGCGTTCATCAAGCTCATCAAGATGATCATTGCGCCGATCATTTTCTGTACCGTTGTGACTGGCATTGCTGGCATGGAGGACATGAAAAAAGTGGGACGGGTTGGCGGCAAGGCGCTGCTTTATTTTGAAGTGGTCAGTTCATTTGCACTCGCCATTGGTCTGCTGGTGGTCAATATCCTTAAGCCCGGTGTTGGCATGAATGCCGACGTCAGCACACTCGATACCAAGGCCCTGACCGTTTTCACTTCCGCAAAACCCCAGGGCACGGTTGATTTTCTGTTGAATGTGATTCCAACGACGGTGGTCGATGCCTTTGCCAAGGGCGAAATTCTGCAAGTGCTCCTGTTTTCTGTATTGATGGGGTTTGCATTTGCGGCGTCAGGCGAAAAGGGGCGTCCGGTCGTGCGCTTCATCGAACAGTTTTCACATGGTCTGTTTATTGTCGTCGGCTTCATCATGAAGCTCGCGCCCGTCGGTGCCTTCGGTGCGATGGCATTCACGATCGGTAAATACGGCATTGACTCGCTGTTGCCACTCGCCAAGTTGATGGGCAGTTTCTATCTGACCTGTCTCCTGTTCATATTCATTGTTCTGGGCGGCATTGCACGCTGGACCGGTTTCAGCATTTTCAAATTCATTCGCTACATCAAGGAAGAATTGCTGATCGTGCTTGGCACTTCCTCATCCGAGTCGGTCCTGCCGCGCATGATGGCCAAAATGGAAAAGCTGGGTTGCTCCAAGCCCGTGGTTGGGCTGGTCATTCCGACCGGCTATTCCTTCAATCTTGATGGCACCTCCATTTTCTGACCATGGCCGCCATCTTCGTTGCACAGGCTACGAATACACCGCTAACCTTGATGCAGGAACTGACCATCCTTGGCGTATTGCTGCTGACTTCGAAAGGTGCTTCCGGCGTGACCGGCAGTGGCTTCATCACACTGGCGGCAACCTTGTCCGCTGTACCAACGATCCCGGTCGCGGGACTGGCGCTGATTCTCGGCATTGATCGTTTCATGTCCGAAGCGCGTGCGCTGACCAATCTGATTGGCAATGGTGTTGCGACGGTCGTTGTTTCCAAGTGGGAAAAGGAACTCGATCACGCGCAATTGGATCGCATGATGAACCGTGACGTTGAAGCGGAACTGGACAAACAGGCGACGTTGCATGGCGCGGGAATCAGGGGACTGGCCAAACAGGATGTCTGAGGCTATTTTTTAGCCAGGACAAACCGGTCCGGCGAGGCCGCGCCGGCATCCTGCACAGCCAGATAGATTTCGCGCAGAAACAGCAGCAGCCCCGCAATCAGGCTGAACATTGCGAGTATGAAAAATGTAGCGACAAAGCGCGTCAGGTCGGCGGCAACCAGTGCACCCATGAATGCGCTGGCAACGACCAGACAGATTAACAAAGCACCAGTTACCGCGCCAAAAATGGCGAAGTAGATCAGACGTACGCGTTGTGCGAGGCGCAACAGTTCTGGCCGGTATTCTTCTTCCAGCGCAGGAGCCTCATCCGGATTGACCTGAATCTGGTTGAGCAGGGCACGCCGCCGGTCGGTAATGCGCCCAAGGCGCATGTTGAGTGCCGAGATCAAGGTCGAGATCGCAGTCAGCAGAAAAACCGGCGCAACCGAAAGCTGAATGACGCGGGAAATGTCGAGGATGTGGGTTTCCATATTAATTCCTGATCAGGGTTGTCATTCAGGCAGGTTCAGCGTATTCCACCATCAACTGTAATTTGGTCTGACCGTTGTAGCTGTTCTCGGCCAGACGATAAATCACACGCGCCATTGCTGGGAGGGTTTCTGCGTGATTGAACCAGATGGCATCGAAAGACGTACTCGAGCTGGTCTTTTTCAATTGCAACTTGAGATGCTTGTCTTTTAACAGGCGCTGATTTTCAATGCGGAACACATCGCTGAATAAAGGCGGCGCAAATCCCTGACCCCAGACCTGGGCATCGAGTTCACGCACGGTCATCAAGGTCGCATATTCGTTATCGAGTGACCCATCGGTTTCCAGAGTGCGCATCAGCGCAGCCGGATCGACGATACGGCGCACCGTGTCTTCAAAACTCTCGGCAAAGATTTCAAAATCATCTTCGCGCAAGCTCAAGCCCGCCGCCATCGCATGGCCACCAAACTTGAGAATCAGTCCCGGCGCGCGCTTGCTGACCAGATCAAGCACGTCGCGCAGATGCAGTCCGGGTATCGAACGTCCCGAACCACGTATTGTGCCGTCACCCGCCGGAGCAAACGTAATGGTCGGGCGATGGAACTTGTCTTTCAGACGCGAGGCAACAATGCCGACCACGCCCTGATGCCAATCTGGATCGAACAGACACAGCGTGCTGCGTTCGTCGGGATGAAGGTCGGCACCCAGTTCGTCAATTGCCAACAAGGCGCTGTCCTGCATCTCGGCCTCGATGCTGCGCCGTTCGCGATTTATGGTGTCGAGCTGCTGTGCAATTGCGAAAGCGCGTTCGGCATCGTCGGTAATCAGACATTCGATCCCGAGCGACATGTCTGCCAGCCGTCCGGCTGCGTTGAGACGTGGGCCAAGTGCGAAACCCAAATCGAAAGCCGCCGCACTACGCGCTTCGCGTGCGGCGACATGGAATAGCGCAGCAATACCCGGTTGCACGCGTCCTGCATGCATGCGCTTCAGACCCTGTGCCACCAGCAGTCGATTGTTGGAATCGAGTCGCACCACATCGGCTACGGTGCCGAGTGCAACCAGATCGAGCAATGAATCCAGACGAGGCTCGATACCGTCCTTGTATGCCCCGCGTTTGCGCAACTCCGCACGCAACGCCAGCAGCACATAGAACATCACCCCCACGCCTGCCAGGTTCTTGCTGGGAAAGGTGCAACCGGGTTGATTAGGATTCACGATGCAAGCGGCATCCGGCAACGCATCGCCGGGCAGGTGATGATCGGTCACCAGCACGCGCATGCCAAGGCGATTGGCCTCTGCGACGCCTTCAACGCTGGCGATGCCATTATCAACAGTGATCAGCCAGTCGGGGCTATGCTGTTCGTGCGCGAGCCGAACAATCTCCGGACTGAGGCCGTAGCCGTATTCGAAACGATTGGGCACAATAAACCGCACATCGGTTTCAGGACCGCCAAGCAATTTCAGTCCGCGCAAGCCGACTGCGCAGGCCGTTGCGCCATCGCAATCGTAATCAGCGACGATCACCAACCGTTGATGAGCAGCCAGTGCATCGGCCAGCAGAACAGCCGCCGTCTCAATATTTTTGAGTTGCGATGGTGCAATCAGGCGCTTGAGATCGGTATCGAGTTCATCTGCACGTTGTACGCCGCGTGATGCGTACAAGCGCGCCAATAGCGGAGACAAGCCTGCCGCCATCAGGCTGTCATAGGCTCTTAGATTGGGTGTGCGAGTCTTGATTTGCATTGCGGGGATTTTGACATAGGCAAGCGGGCATTCTTCCAAAAGGTTTGTCATCCTGAGCGCAGTCGAAGGATCTCAGGTGATACCCGACTACCGGCGGTCATTCATGACCTGAGATCCTTCGACTGCGCTCAGGATGACAGGTCGGTAGAGAAGGTCGTCTTTAGCTATTACCCAATCAACAAATCCAGCGCCTGACCCCGCCGCCAGAATTTCCAAAAATCACTGCGACGAATCAGTACGTCACGTAACTCATCTTCACCACACAAAACCAGACGCAAACGATCACATTGACCGTCGCGCATCTGCTGGAGCACATCCCCCAAACGCAGATCCAGAGCCTGCAAGGCGTTACGCCAGCTACTCCAATCCTGTGCGCGTGTCGGCGCGCTGAGATGATCAAAGGTTTCCAGTGCGATTGAAGACGTGCTGTTCAACTTTGTCTGTTTCAACAGGAGCTGACTGGTACTGATTTTGGCGTAAGGCCACTCGACACGGGTCTGGTGTCCATTGCCAGACAACCAGAGCCCGTTGACCGGCGGTTGACCGACCGCTTCACGCGCCAGATTGACCGGATGCGTAAACCAGGTCATTTGAATTTCATTGACCACGCGTTTCCAGACTAATTGATTGGCATCGCTGGAGGAATGAGGCAGCCATTCTGAGATGCCTTGTCCGATGGCGTGTTCGATGGCAACGCCATGCAGATCGAAGTCGTCGCTACGTTCGATCATCCAGTGCAGTGGTGAAGCGATGTCGAGTTGCCAGCCACTTTCCTTCAACACCGGTCGCGCAGCTTCGGCCAGCGCTGCCGCATCATCGTGATTCAAATCGAGCTGGGCCGGATCAAACAGTGTAACGCTGTCGAGACCAACCTGCAGAAACACCGGCTCAATCAGCCAGCGCGATGCCGACGTGGCGGGCAAGCCCATGGCCTCAGCCCTTATCGCAGCAAGATTGGGCTCGGTCTGATCACGCAACAGCCACGCCTGCCATACGGCCAGACTGGCTTCCAGTTCGATGACTGGAATAGATTCCGCAGCATGTGCCGCCAGGAAATTGAGATGAGGCAGGTTTAAACCGCGCAGCAACTCCGGCGCCGAATCGGTACCGAAATGCGCACGCGGAATCAGGGCGTCGGGGACAAGAAAATCAAGACTGTTCATGAGGGCGATTGTAGGGGAAAGCACTGCAAGTCCTTCAAGATGTGGAATATGGCAAACTGCGGACTGTCTTTTTATGACTGACCTTTTCGGATTCAACTGTTTTGAAATTCAATCTTCCTTTCGAGTGGCAAGTCGGTATGCGCTACACGCGCGCGAGTCGCCGCAGCGACGGCGTTAAATCCGGCAACGGCTTCATCTCGTTTATTTCCGCGATCTCGATGGCTGGCATCGCTCTGGGCGTGGCGGCGCTGATCATCGTACTGTCCGTGATGAACGGTTTCCAGAAAGAAGTGCGCGACCGCATGTTGTCGGTGGTCGCGCATATCGAGATTTCTCGCCCTGGTTTCGGTGAACCCACCGGAGCCACCGACTGGGGAACGATTGCCAAAGAGGCAATGCAGGTTCCGGAAGTGAAGGCTGCGGCTCCCTATATTTCCGGACAGGCCATGCTAACGCGTGATGATGTGGTGCGGGGCGCATTGATACGCGGCGTCATACCCGAATCCGAGGCCAATGTTTCGGACATCGCCACCGAAATGCAGTCCGGTCGTTTAACGGATCTGCGCCCCGGCGAGTTCGGCATTGTGTTGGGCCTGGAGATTGCCCGTTCGCTCGGGGTCATGGTTGGCGACAAGGTCACACTGGTCGCACCACAAGGTCAGATTACGCCAGCAGGGATTGTGCCGCGTCTCAAGCAATTTACGGTTGTGGGTGTTTTTGCATCGGGTCATTACGAATACGACAGTACGCTGGTGCTGATACATATTGATGACGCACGCAAGTTGTTCCGCCTGGACGATTACACCGGCGTTCGCTTGAAGATTAAAGACATGCAGCAGGCGCCCGAAGTGGCAGCCAAGTTGTCGCGCGTCATTTCCAGCAATGTATTGATTCGCGACTGGTCGCAGCAGAACCGCAACTGGTTCACCGCGGTGCAGGTGGAAAAACGCATGATGTTCATCATCCTCACGCTCATCATTGCCGTGGCGGCATTCAATCTGGTCTCCACGCTGGTCATGACCGTTACCGACAAACAAGCGGACATCGCGATCCTGCGTACCTTGGGTGCATCACCGCGTTCGGTGCAGGCCATTTTTGTCATTCAAGGCGCGCTGGTAGGCTTGATCGGTTGCGGACTTGGCGTTGGTTTGGGTGTGTTGGTTTCGCTCAATATTGATGTCATCGTCCCCTTCATTGAACGCATATTTGGGGTCAGCTTCATTCCAAAAGACGTCTATTTCGTCAATAGCCTGCCATCTGATTTGCGCTGGGATGATGTGACCACCATCGGCATTGTGTCGGTCGTTCTAAGTCTGCTCGCAACGCTGTATCCAAGCTGGCGCGCGGCCAAGGTGCAACCGGCACAGGCGTTGCGGTATGAATAAATTCTGCCCTCACCCCAACCCTCTCCCGCTGATGCGGGCGAGGGAGCTTTTGTCCCCTCTCCACGATCACGGGGAGAGGGCTAGGGTGAGGGAAAGTTTTTCGAAAAAATCAATATGACCACCGTTCTCCACTGCGAGCATCTCTCCAAAGTGTTTGGCTCTGGCCCTAGTGCGGTCGAAGTACTGCGCGATGTCAGCATTAACATCGTTGCCGGTGAAACCGTTGCCATCGTCGGTGCCTCCGGCTCCGGCAAAAGCACGCTGCTGCATCTGCTCGGCGGACTCGACCAACCCAGTGCAGGTAAAGTCGAAATCGACGGCAAGGATTTTTCGTCCTTGTCTGAAGACGTTCGCGGCGCCGTGCGCAATCGTCGCCTTGGTTTTGTTTACCAGTTCCATCATCTGCTGCCGGAATTTTCTGCGCTCGACAATGTGGCGATGCCGCTACGTATCCGGCGTTTGTCGCTGCAAGATGCGCGTGAACAAGCCGAAGAAATTCTCAAGCGTGTCGGCCTCGGCCACCGGCTCGAACACCGTCCCGGCGAACTCTCCGGTGGTGAGCGTCAGCGCGCCGCACTCGCCCGCGCATTGGTGACTCGGCCCGCCTGCGTGCTGGCCGACGAACCCACCGGCAATCTGGATCGTGGCACGGCGCAGGACATGTTTGCGCTATTGACCGAACTGAATCAAATCTATTCCACCAGTTTTGTTGTGGTCACGCATGACCTTGAACTGGCTGCGAAGATGGGGCGTACTTTGTCGTTGAAGGATGGAGTGCTTTAGGGCATTCAAAGGTAAGGGTTGCCCCTTCAATACGCCCTGCGGTCTACTCAGGATGAACGGACGGTAGGCCTTTGTCTTAACTGACCAAGAACCGTTCGTTCCTTCGACAAGCTCAGGACAGGCTCTGAGTAGGCAATTTATTGCCGTATCGAAGGACAGTCGCAGGCTTCCATACGTCGTTCCTGCGTAGGCAGGAACCCAGTGCTTTAACGTCGCTGGAATGACGACTTAATCAGAGTTTTCGCATTGTTCCTAAAGCAGCTTCACCCCAGTCAATCCGCGCATTGCCCGGTCAAAACTGCGCGTGTATTCATACCCCGCCGCAGAATTTTTAGCGGCGATCAGACAGTCCGAAAAATCTGCTGCCGATGATTCATACATCGTTACAGCCGCCTGAAGCACAGTTCGGTTCTCGAATGAAAAAGTAGCCGTATTCAGCAGGCTATGCAGGGTCAGCAGCAGGTCGGGTTTTTCACAATCGTAAGCCGCGCGCAGGGTCCAGAGCGTTTCGGCTAGGACAATGTCGTTGATGAATACTTCCCCATCGCTATCGTCGAACTTCTCCAGTTCACGTCTGGCCTTGGCTGCTTGTGCTGCATCCTCCTCCAGCAATAGCCGCAGAAGCACATTGGTATCCAGCGCAATCATGCTGCTTATTTCTTGGAGATGGGTGACGATTTCTTGATTCCTGGCTGATGTTTTTGCGCAAGATGTTTGCCGACAGCTGTGTTCATCTGCTCAATCGTCACCGGCTTTCGTCCACTGCGCTTGAGCAGCCCCGCAACGGCTGTCGCAGAGCGAGCCAGCGTCCGCACCGTTACGGTACCGTCAGGTTGAAGCAGGAAGTCCAGCTTGCTGCCCGCATCCAGCTTGAGTTGGTCGCGGATTTTCTTTGGCAAGGTAATCTGGCCCTTGCTGGTCATGGTGGCGAGCATGATGCAATCCTTTTTTTTTGAAAAATTCCTTTCCAATTTAAATTGGAAAGAAAAAATGTCAATTGGCTTTCCTTGGAAAATTGGCATGGAACCTTATAGATTGGGCAACTCCTCTGGCAGAATACGGCTGCGGTACCGATTGTTATGCTTACTTATACGTGACTACTTGACCCACTATGCCCTTGACCATGCTTCCCACTTACGATGATTTGATGAACCCGCTTTTGGAGGCACTACGGAAGCTTGGAGGTTCAGGGTCGATTGAGGAAATTTACGCCAAGACGGTGGAGATAATCGGATTACCCGAGGAAATTCTTGCGCAACTTCACGATCCTGATAAGAGCAGCCAAACCGAAGTCGGGTATCGACTCGCTTGGGCGCGAACCTATCTCAGGAAGTATGGGTTCCTTGAAAACTCAAGCCGTGGAGTCTGGTCGCTGACGGAAAAAGCAAGGACGCTTGAAACTGTGGATTCCATAGAAGTTGTTCGCTTTGTTCGTGCTCTCGACAAACAAGACGCTCCGAAAAAGCGACCGCCTGACGAAACTGCACGTGAATTGTCCGAAGAGGAAGGATGGAAAGACAAACTATCTGCCGTTCTAACTCAAAAACTCGACCCAGCAGGTTTTGAGCGATTGGTTCAGCGCATTTTGCGTGAATCCGGCTTTATTCATGTTGAGGTGACGGGCCGCACTGGCGATGGCGGAATTGACGGAAAAGGCATTGCTCGTATCCACGGTTTTATGAGCTTTCACGTTCTATTCCAATGCAAACGATACAAAGGCTCCGTTGCAGCCGGCGAGGTTCGTGATTTTCGCGGTGCGATGGTTGGTCGTGCTGACAAGGGTTTGTTTATTACAACAGGCTCTTTCACGCCAGCCGCTGTGAAAGAGGCAACAAGAGACGGTGCACCCCCAATTGATCTTGTCGATGGCGATGAGCTTGCAGAGAAACTGAAAGAATTGGCACTAGGCGTAAAAACTGAACTCGTCGAACGCGTCAGTGTTGATGCGGCATGGTTCGAGAGCCTGTGACGCATAAACACTCTGCAAGAGTAGGGTGGGCAAAGCGCAGCGTGCCCACGGTATACCTCTGATCTACATATCGAGCCGGGGGTTGCCCGGCGGCAACTTACTTTCTTTGTCTTGCCAAAGAAAGTAAGCAAAGAAAGTCGCGCCCGCTGCAGCGCCCTTTGGGTTCCCACGCAGTCAACACAACAGACGGCGGACATCGGAAACTCGCTACGCTCAAACACCGATGCCCGACAGCCCGTCTGTTGCGCCGACTGCGTGGCGCTGTAGAGGGTAGGTGTGGGTGCACTACGTTGGTTGGGATGACAACTTGAGTCGAGACTTGTAGGGCGGATGAGCATAGCGTTATCCGCCACAAAAGGAACATGATCAAAACAATGGCGGATAACGCTGCGCTCATCCGCCCTACCCGGGGTCGTATATGGCCTGAAGTAAGGCAACGAGTGCCGCACCGTTCTCCTTACTTCGGCCTCACCCCGATAAAGCTACTCGCCTTGCTGGGATCGCCGCTCTTGTAGCGGGTTCGCACTGGGTAAGGAAACACCGGACGTGAAAACAGGATGTCGCTTTCTGGCACCGGAAACGCTCTGCGCCAATCCGGATTTGCTGGATCGGGCTTGGCTTTCACTGCGAGCAATTTGTCGGGGGCGACGCCTTGTTCCACCCAGGCTTCCAGTGCGGAGAGGTAGTCGATGGTGTCGGCGCCCGGTCCACCGAGGCAGTGATCCATATCGGGGATCATGAACAGGCGCATGAAATCTTGCGTGTTGGCTTCACCGCCCATCTGACGCACGACGGATTCGTAATAGTCCACGGCCTGACTTGGCATGACCATGCGATCAAGCCAGCCTTGATAGAAAATGAACTTGGCGCCGCTTTCCTTGAAGTGACGCAGATCGGGATTGCCTGCGCTATACAGGGTTTCGATCATGCCGAGGCGCTTGCGGTCACGTTCCCAGTCGAAGTCCGACAGTTTCCATGACGGGCCCGGATCGGGCATGAAGGACATGTAGCGAAATTCTTCGTGCATCCAGGCGTCGTAACTGGACGGCGTGCCGTCGGTACCCGCCAGAAAATCGGGCCACGAATATTCTGTGCCGCGCTCGCTTCCGCCGGTGAAGGTGGGCTTGCCTTTGGAATCCTGTTGACCCGTATAAACCTTGTCGATGGCCTCGGCTTGCTGCTGCGTAATGCAGGTATCGGTTTTGCCGGCTTTGCAGATCAACGAAGAAGGTTTGAACTTGCAGTCGCGCGGATCGCCAATCAAGCCATCCTTGAGGCCATCGTTCATGTCGCAGGCTGCGACGACGGCTTTATTCACCATCAACAATTCCGCTGGCGTAAACAGGGGTTTGTTATTCGGGCTTAAAGATTGCACCGTCCAGACCAGTCCCAGTCCGTTGCCGGTCTGGCTAACCGGTGGCGCGCCACCGATGATGCCGTCAAAGTCATAGGGAAATCGTTGCGCAGAAACCAGTGCCTGGCGACCACCGGTCGAACAGCCCACAAAGTAGGAACGCTTCGGAGCTTCTTTATAAAACGCAGTGGCAATTGCGCGTCCGGCTAATGCGGTCACGTGCGTGGCGCGATAACCAAAGTCGATCTTGCCTTGCAGATTGTTATACGCCCACGCGGCATCTTTGCCGGTTGACTTGTGACCCATGTCGCTGACGATGCAGGCGTAGCCGCGTGCAATCAAGTTGTCGCAAATCGCCACATTGCTCAGGCTGCCGCAAAACCCGCCACAGCCATATTCGAGAAACTTGCCGTTCCAGTTTTCCAGCGGCATATGAATCTGGATACCCACGGTCGGCATGACATAGCCAACGGCTTCGCAGTAAGCCGGAATTTTTCCGGATGCGGCAATGATCTGCGCCGACGTCACGTGACTGGGCGCGTCCAACACCTGACCAAAGTCGATGCTGGTCAGTTTTTTACAGGCCGCCGGATAGTCAATCATCGCGCTTTGCGCCGCGTGCATCGGCAGGAATTGGAATCCGAGGATCAGCAGCAACACATAGCGGTAGAGGAAGCGGGACATGAGACACCTATTGGTAAAGGGGAATTGCGGAACGATCTCACTGGAAAGATAGATGAGCTGGTCTCAAACCCACATTTTTTTTAGAGTTTATTCGCCATGCAATCTTGCCGACCCTCAGGACTACACGACCATCCGCGCCATTTCCTGTGCAAAAACCGGTTTCTGATATTTCTTATTGGCTTTGAGGCACGGGGTCAGGGTCCATTGCATTGCGTATCGCCGTTCCCAATTCAATCACCGACATCGCATAAAAATAGCTGCGGTTATAGCGGGTGATCACATAAAAATTCTGCGTACCCAAAACGTATTCGGTGGGATAGATGGAACCGTCGCGGCTTTGGTTGGGCAGGTCGATCAGTGCGAGTTTGAGATCGGGCGGGATAGGACTCGTCGGTATCAGACCGGCGTTTTTCAAATCATCGGCGGTCAATGTGGGTTCGCCGCCCGCATCAACCAGACGCGCAATGTCGTCCGCGTGTGTATCGGGAGAGGGCATAATGACGGGATAATTCGTAGCCAGACCGCGCTGCCAGCCGTGCTGCACCAGAAAATTGGCAACGCTGCCAATGGCGTCGTCGGCACTGGCAAGCAAATCGGTGTGACCGTCACCGTCGTAGTCAATGCCGTAGCGCCGGTAACTGCCGGGCATGAATTGGGGCATGCCGATCGCGCCTGCGAACGAACCACGCAAGGCGAGCAGGTCAATGTCGTTGCTGCGCGCGAACAGCAGATAGTCTTCCAGCTGCTCGCGGAAGAATGCAGAGCGATCACGCCCGGTTTTCGGATAGTCGAAAGCCAGGGTGGTGAGGGTATCAATCAAGCGGAAGTCGCCGGTGTTGCGACCGTAGATGGTTTCGACGCCGATGATGCCGACAATGATTTCTTCCGGTACGCCGAATTCATTGGCAGCGCGCGTCAAGGTTTCGGCATGGTCATGCCAGAACTGCACACCCGCGCTGATGCGTCGGGGTTCAATGAAGCGTGAGCGATAGACCCGCCAATTCTTGACGACGGTTCCTGTCGGTGCAATGGCCGGTGTCATCAGTTTGACTACGCCTTCGCTGTAGTGCGCCTGGGCGAATAACTGTTCCAGTTCACTACGCTCGAAGCCGCGCTTGCTCACCATCTCGTCGATGAAGCGAATGACCTCGGCCTGAGTTTGATAGGGCGGACGTGTTTCGGTTTTGACATGAACCGCTTTTCTGGATTTCTTTTTGACTGCGCTCGTTTTTTTGTTTGAGCCTGAATGGGTTGCTGCATGAACCGGTATGAAGCTAGCCAGGCTCGCGACAAGGATCAAACGGGCAAGATGAAGTGTGGGGCTTCGAAGCGCGCGCATCAGCTGCGCAATTGGGTGATGCATGTTTTGAATTGTTGAATCAGGTCAGAAGATGATGATGAATCGGCGGACGACTTTGCTGGCCGTGCATAACGCAGCTTTTCATAAATGCGGAATGCCTCCTCGACCAGGGTCCGTTGATGTTGCGGCAGTAGCGGTTTGATACGCGCAAGATAGGTTGATGGCCCTTCATTGGGTTGACGCTTCATTGGGGCCGGGCCGGTCATTCTGGCAACGCGATCACATAGACTGAAGTATAGCTTTGCGACCGGATCAATCCGCTCGCGTTTCCCGATCAATTGAATACCGATGACGCCCAGCATCAGTCCAAAGACGACGATCAGTGCGAGCGTGAGGCCTTGCCAGTCGATGTTCTGGATGCCAAGACCGGAGAACAAGCTACTCTGACGTTCGGTGCCATAACCGAGAATCCACTGGTTCCAGCCATTGGTGATGGCATCCATGTTGAAACGGAGTTGCTGTTGCAAGCGGCCGATCCAGTTGTCGTTGGCGTTGAAGAAGGCCGAAGCAAAACCGTCGGTTTGTCCGAAGAGCTGCTGGAATCCGCGTTCGACGCGTTCCGGCGCGACGGCAGCGGTTGGATCAACTCTGATCCATCCTTGATCGGCCAGCCACACTTCGGCCCATGCATGTGCGTCACGCTGACGCACTTCCATATAGCCATCGACCGGATTGATGTCGCCGCCTTGATAGCCGGTGACGACACGCGCGGGAATATCAAGCGCGCGCATCAGCACGACAAAAGCACCGGCATAGTGTTCACAAAAACCACGGCGCGTGCCGAACAGGAATTCGTCGACGCTGTTGCGACCCAGTGGCGGCGGATTCAAGGTGTAAACAAAGTTGCCGTTGCGGATCATCTGCAGCGCGCGGTTGACCAGGCTGCGCGTGACAACAGCATGATTACTGGTGCCGTTGGTCTGCAGGGCTTCGTTCTGCCATTGCGCGGCCATGGCCAGCGTGCGCGGATTAAAACCGGGTGGCAGTTCCAGCCATTGCTGCAGGCTGAACATGTCTTCGTTGCGTCCGGTCTGATAGCGGGTATAGGAATGCACGCTGTAACGCAGACGCTCTCGAATCGGGTTCAGGGTGACCACCTGCATATCGCGACGTACGTAAGCGGAGCCCGCCATGCCCAGATTCTGTGGCGGAGCAGGGGTGGCTTCCAGCGTCATTAACCAGGGGCGATTGCTGATTTCTTGCGTCACGGTGTATTCCACCGCTGAAGTGTTGTCCGTATCGATTTCAAAGGGCACGGCACGCATCTGCCAACGCTGCATCGGGCGCCAGGTCTGACCATCGTAATTCCCCAATACCGGCCCGCGCCAATAACGTTCTGATGGCGTTGGTATGCGACCGCTGAAGCGTGCGCGCAGCGCAATCTCGTTCGACTGTGCAAGCGACCCAAAGCTGCCGGGCGACATGCTGTCGGAGAGGCCGGTGCGGCTGGAGTAGGCATCATTCGGCATGCCCCAAAGCGGTCCTTGAATGCGGGGGAACAGTACAAACAACACAGCCATCAGCGGCAGGGCATACAAGGTCAATTGACCCGCCAGCTTGAGCTTCACCGCATAAGAAGGTTCGTAGTCGATGAAATTGGCCGAGACAAGAGCGGTGATCAGCAGCAGCAAACCAATCATCATGGCGAGGGCGTCGAACATGGTCTGGGTTTCAAAAAAACCGGTCAGCATGACAAACAGGCACAAAAAAATCACAATGAAAATGTCGCGCCGTGCGCGCATCTCAAGCAACTTCAATCCCAGCAAAAGAATGATGTAAGCCACGCCGGCATCTTTGCCGAAAATGGTGCGGAACTCGGCATAGATACCAAACCCTGCTACGCACATCAGAATGATCAGGACGATGCGATGCGGCAGGCGCTTGCCGTTCCAGGTGAGCCAGGCACGCCAGCACATGAGTGCCACAATGCCCGCGCTGCACCAGAGTGGCAGTACAGCAAAATGCGGAATCAAAACCCAGACCATGCTGGCCAGTAACCAGAGTGTGTCGCGTACTTCGCGTTCGCGTCGCGCGATGGTTCTTAGCGGTTGGAACAGAAACCGGGTTGGACGATGCGTAGCGGATTGCGTCACGATGGATTCAAAGTCCGTAGAGCGCCAGGGCGGTCAGGCACTGTTGTCGATGCGCATCGCCATGATCGGGTTTGATCTGTGTGCCGGGTAAACGCAGGCCGTAGCGGATATTCAGCGCATCACAACTGAGAACCCAGCGGGTCATGTGCGACAACGCGGTTTCGAGATCGACACGTCCCGGTACCAGAGCAAGATCGAGCCACAGTTCACTTTGCGAGCCACCATCGAAGAGCTTGGTGAGGACACTGCCTTCGGGATTGCGTGCCATCGCCTTCCACGCCAGATGACGCGGCGAATCGCCGGTTGCATAAGGACGTATGCCGGCAAAGTCTTCGCTGCCCGGCCCCGAATGACCAATGCCGCTACTGCCATCTGATTGCATGACCGGTAATGGTATGTCGGCGGGTGCGGGCTGGGGATAAACCAGACAACGCAAATCCGGTGACCAGTAACTCCATGCCCGCCACAGTCCCAAAGGAAAGGCCGTTTCCAGTGTGACGCGCGGCAAGGTTTGCCAGCCACGTTCCTTGGTCATCGCGGGCAACTGGAGTTGTAGCTCGGTGTTGGCCATGACGTCAGCAGAAACCTCCAGATGCGTTTCCAGTTCATCGTTTGCATGCAGCCGAATTGCATAGCGATTCAGCTTGCCCGAATTGCGCAACACCACGCGGTACTCGGCAATTTCGCCAGCAAAAACGGGATCAACGCGCGCGCCGCACAAATGCAAATGGGCCAGATTGCGGAAGGTGTAAAACATGCCGACCCAGGCAATGCTGGCAACCATGAAGGTCAGAACGTAGCCGAGACTCAGGGTGTAATTGATCGATCCGAGAAGGAGTGCGACCAGCATCGCAACCAGCAGCAAACCCGAGCGGGTTGGCAGAATGAAGACGCGACGTTGCACCAGTTCGATCTCGCCGCTCTCGGTGCCACGCAGCAGAAACAGCGAGCGGCTGACGTGCCGACCGTAGCGGCTGCTCCAGAACCAGCGTCGAAAAGAAGATGCGCCGCGAGAGGGATGTGCTGCGGACATCATGACAAGACGGTTTGATCGGTAGCGTATAAAAACAAATCAGGGCACGGCCACACTTGCCAGCAATTGCGCCGCCAGTTCTCGCTGACCGGTGCGTTGACCAGACTGAGCAGCGCGCAGACGATGATTCGTCACCGGTACCCATATGGCTTGTACATCTTCGGGCATGACGTGATCGCGGCGGGCCAGCAAAGCCCAGGCGCGTGAGGCTTGCAATACGGCGAGTGCGCCGCGAGGTGAAAGGCCTTCAGCAAATAAAGAAGAGGAGCGGCTGGCGGCAACCAGAGCCTGGATGTAATCGATCAAGGCGACCGATGCATGGATTTTTCCAACTTCTTGTTGAAACTTGAGAAGCTCAGCGGAATTGAAGACCTGTTGCAGTTTTTTCATCATGCTGCGACGGTCTTCGCCTTCAAGTAGTGCGCGCTCGGCGCGGGCATCGGGATAACCGAGTGTGATGCACATCAGAAAACGATCCAGTTGTGATTCGGGCAAAGGGAAAGTGCCGACCTGATGAAAGGGATTCTGCGTGGCAATGACGAAAAATGGTTCGGGCAAGGGTCGGGTTTGGCCATCGACCGAGACTTGGCGTTCTTCCATCGCCTCCAGCAAGGCACTCTGGGTTTTGGGTGTGGCGCGATTCACTTCATCGGCCAGCAAGACCTCAGAGAAGATTGGGCCTGGATGAAAAATAAACCGGCCTGCACCACCGCTTTCATGGCCACGCTCGAACACGGAAACACCGGTGACATCAGCCGGTAATAGATCACTCGTGAACTGCACGCGTGAAAAATGCAGGCCCATTGAAATGGCCAATGCGTGAGCAAGCGTGGTTTTTCCCACGCCAGGCAAGTCCTCGATCAATAAATGTCCACCCGCAAGCAGACAGGTCACACATTGCCGTATCGCAGTGTCTTTGCCCAGGATGACTTCTGAGACTTGCCCGATCAGTTTTTCAAGTGCGGCGTGAGATGATTGCATGGTTTTCGTATCCTGAAACGGAAGCGGCCTGATGACTGATTCTCGCATGAACACAGCTTCATATAAGCATTAACCTGGAAGTGCGAAGTAGGACAAATTTTCAGGAATTGTCGGCGCAAGTATGTTGTTTATGAAGGAGTTTTCTTAACTACGGTTTAATTCGTTGGCAGTTGAGAAAAAAAGCATTTGAGCTTGAATTTTTCTCAGAGGGTTCCGTTATAAAATGACGACCGCTCTCATCTGCTTGCATTTGGTCAGACGAATTCATAATCACAAAAAGTCGAGTTCGCAAAAACTGCTCATGATTAACTGGCTGTCCGACTTCAGACGCAACCGCCCCAGTAAAAATGTGGTTCACATTGATGAGCACAGTTCAGCTCGGCGGCACCAGGTCAGTTTGGCTTTGCTTAAGGCCACGACTGATCTGATTAATGTTGAAGACGAAATGGCCATGCTCCAATGCCTGTGTGAATGTATTGCTGCTTGCTCACCGCGAATCCGGCTGACCTGGGCCTGGATCGGGTCGACCGATTCAGAAGTGATTCGTCCCTGTGTTGCTGCCGGATCGGCCAAGGCTTACGCGCACAATTTTGAAATTCATCGTAACTGGTTGACGGCTCGTGGCCCGGCTTTTCAGGCGCTGATGAATGGCGAGCCTGATCTGTATTCGATGACCTGGTTGAGCCGCTTGTTGTTCAAACCCTGGAACAGCCAGGAGGGCCAAAGCTTCGAAGTGGCGGCCGCTTTGCCGATCAAAATGCCGGATCCGAGTCGTCGCGGTTTGATCGTGATGTATGCAGATGAACCCGATTATTTCGAGAAACTGGAAATTGAGCCTTTCATGGCTTGTTTGCGCTTGTGTGAGACGGCGCTGAAGCAGATGGATAAAAACAAGCTGCTCAGAATTCAGGCGATGACGGATCCGCTTACCGGGCTACTCAACCGTCGTGCCATGTCGGAGCAAATGGTGCAGGCGATATCCATGGCGCGGCGTCAGGGCGGAACCTTCAGCGTCATCATGTGCGATCTGGATCATTTCAAACGTGTCAACGATACCTGGGGGCATGAAATTGGCGATCAGATCATTGTTCAGTTGACCCAGTTGGTGCGGCAATCGCTACGGCAAGAAGATCAGTTTGCGCGCCTGGGTGGCGAGGAATTTCTTTGTCTGTTGCCTCAGACCGACCAGGATTCGGCCTACGCCGTTGCAGAAAAATTGCGTCTGATGATCGCTTTGACGCCGCTCAATATCAATGGACAGCATATTTTCATGACCGCCAGTTTTGGAGTGGCAGGCTATCGTAATTTGCCCGGTGAGCCCGACGATATCGCACGCCAAATGCTGGCACGTGCCGATGCCGCTCTATATCTCTCCAAGGATAACGGACGCAACCGGATTAGTGCCTGAAGTCCCGTTGTCCGAAAGGTTGTCCCGTGTCGACTTATTTTTATTCTCATCCCGATTGTTTGGCCCACGAAATGGGTCATGGTCATCCTGAATGTCCCGAACGGCTGCTCGCGATTGAGAGCCAACTCCAGGGAAGCGAATGGGATCACCGGATCGTGCGCAAAGAGCCCCCTCTGGCTGAAGATGTAGACGTGCTTCGTGTACATCCGCAGTCTTACCTGGATCGTTTGCATGCCGCGGTACCCGCTCGTGGTTATGCCGCGCTCGATCCCGATACCTGTTTGAATCCATCAAGTTTGCGCGCCGCGTATCGCGCCGCAGGTGCTGCCGTTGCTGCGACTGATGCAGTCATCAGCGGTGAAGCGACGAATGCGTTTTGTGGCACCCGTCCCCCGGGGCATCACGCGCGCATTGATACCTCGATGGGTTTTTGTATTTTCAATAATGTGGGCATTGCGGTGCGGCATGCGCTTGAAGTACATGGGCTCGAACGCGTTGCCATCGTTGATTTCGACGTCCATCATGGCAACGGCACCGAAGAGATTTTTGCTGGCGATGATCAGGTCTTGATGGTGGGGAGTTTTCAGCATCCGTTTTATCCTTATTCCGGAACCCGGAATAGGGCCTCCAACATGATCAATGTTCCTCTCCCTGCAGGCGCCGATGGTCAGGTCATGCGCGAGGCGGCAGAACAAATATGGTTGCCAGCGCTGGAAGCTTTTCAACCCCAGATGATTTTCATCTCGGCTGGATTTGACGCTCACGAGGACGATCCTCTCGGCCAGATGTGCTGGGCCGATGAGGATTACCATTGGTTGACGCAGCGCATCATGGAAGTCGCACAACGTCATGCTCGAGGACGCATCGTCAGTTGTCTGGAAGGGGGGTACGATCTTGCTGCGCTGGCGCGGAGCGTGGCGGCTCATCTGGACGGACTGACGGGAGACTCGTCAACACACCCTGATTAATCGCTATACGGGCAAATTTTAAAAAAGAAAACAGTTTTAACGACAAGCTTTATAATCTTGCGGCCAAGCCGTGGTAAGACAAAGTGACCTTCTTAGAAAAAGAAAATCCTATGAAAATTCTAGTACCGGTAAAACGCGTGGTTGACTACAACGTCAAGGTCCGCGTCAAGAGTGACAAGAGTGGTGTAGACATCGCCAACGTCAAGATGTCGATGAATCCCTTTGATGAAATCGCGATTGAAGAAGCGGTCCGGCTGAAAGAAGCCGGTGTCGCAACTGAAGTCGTGGCAGTGACCTGCGGTGTGACCCAATGCCAGGAAACATTGCGTACTGCCCTGGCGATTGGTGCTGACCGCGGCATTCTGGTCGAGAGCAGTGAAGAGCTTCAGCCGCTGGCAGTGGCCAAGCTCCTCAAGGCGCTGGTCGACAAGGAACAACCGCAATTAATCATTCTTGGCAAACAGGCCATTGACGATGATTGCAACCAGACCGGCCAGATGCTTGCTGCGCTGACCGGTTTGCCACAGGCCACGTTTGCTTCCAAGGTTGTGGTTGCCGACGGTAAGGCCACCGTGACGCGCGAAGTCGATGGTGGTCTCGAAACCATCGCGCTGACTCTGCCTGCGGTCATCACGACGGATCTGCGCCTGAATGAGCCACGTTATGTGACGCTGCCCAATATCATGAAGGCGAAGAAAAAGCCGATCGAAACGGTCAAGCCTGCCGATCTTGGTGTTGAAGTGGCCGCGCGACTGAAAACCATCAAAGTTGTTGAACCCTCTGTGCGCAAGGCGGGGATCAAGGTGCCGGATGTTGCCGCGCTGGTCGAAAAACTAAAAAATGAAGCGAAGGTGATTTGACATGAGCAACCTCGTTATAGCTGAACACGACAACGCGACCCTCAAAGGGTCCACGCTTAACACCATTGCTGCGGCTGCCAAGATTGGCGGTGACATTCACGTCCTGGTCGCTGGCTCGAATGCGCAAGCAGTAGCCGCTGCCGCTGGCCAGGCTGCCGGTGTCAGCAAGGTTTTTCTTGCAGACGGAGCGGCTTTTGCCGATGGTCTCGCAGAAAACGTTACTGAACAGATTCTGGTCGTCGCCAAGAACTACAGTCATATTCTTTTCCCCGCCACAGCGTACGGCAAGAACATTGCTCCGCGTCTCGCGGCCAAGCTGGATGTGGCCCAGATTTCTGACATCACCAGCGTCGAATCGGCCGATACTTTTACGCGCCCGATCTATGCCGGTAACGCGATAGCGACCGTTCAATCGAGCGATGCCATCAAGGTCATCACGGTTCGTACAACCGGCTTTGATGCGGTGGCAGCGACCGGTGGATCAGGCAGTGTCGAGAACTTGAGCGCCACCGCCGATTCGGGCAAGTCCGTTTTCGTCAGTCGCGAGATTGCCAAACTGGATCGGCCCGAACTGACTGCCGCCAAAGTCATTGTTTCCGGTGGACGGGGTGTGGGCAGTGGTGAGAATTATCACAAGGTGCTGGAACCTTTGGCTGACAAACTCAATGCCGCATTGGGTGCTTCACGCGCCGCAGTCGATGCAGGCTTTGCTCCGAACGATTATCAAGTCGGCCAGACCGGCAAGATTGTCGCGCCTCAGCTTTACATTGCCGTCGGTATTTCTGGGGCGATCCAGCATTTGGCCGGGATGAAAGACAGCAAGGTCATTGTTGCCATCAACAAGGACGCCGAAGCGCCGATCTTCGCTGTGGCGGACTATGGCATCGTCGGTGATCTGAATGAGATCGTGCCACAATTAGTCGCCGCGCTCGGATAGCAAACATCATCCGACGCAAAGGTGCAGAGGCCGCAGAGTGAATCTTCCTCTGCGGCCTCTGCGTTTCTGCGTTAATCGTTTTTAAGGGAACCGTCATGAGTTACATCGCACCGATCAAAGACATGCTGTTTGTCATGAACGAACTGGGCGGGCTGGCCGGGATCAATGCCTTGCCGGGTCTGGAGGATGCAACCCCGGACACGGCACAGGCGGTGCTCGAAGAAAAGGCGAAATTCGTACAGGATGTGATCGCACCCTTGAATCGGTCTGGCGATGTGGAGCCCTCCTATTGGGAGAACGGCCATGTCGTCACAAGCAAGGGATTCAAAGAGGCGTTCAAGCAATTTGGCGCCGATGGCTGGCAGGGCGTGCAGCATCCGGTGGACTTCGGTGGCCAGGGTTTACCGAAGCTGATTGCCACACCGTGCTTTGAAATGATGAACGCGGCGAATATTTCGTTTGCCTTGTGTCCGATGCTCACCGATGGCGCAATCGAAGCCTTGATGACCGTTGGCTCCGAGGAGCAGAAGCAGACGTATCTGCCTCATCTGATTTCCGGACAATGGACCGGGACGATGAATCTGACCGAGCCGCAGGCCGGGTCCGATCTGGCCCAGGTGCGCAGCATGGCAACGCCACAGCCGGATGGCACTTACCGCATCAGCGGTCAGAAGATTTTCATCACTTATGGCGAACACGATATGGCCGAGAACATCGTCCATCTGGTGCTCGCGCGCATTCCCGGCGCGCCGGAAGGCGTAAAAGGAATTTCGCTGTTCATCGTTCCAAAATTTCTGGTCAATGCCGATGGATCGGTCGGCAAACGCAATGATGTCTACTGCGCTTCGATTGAACACAAGCTCGGTATCAAGGCCAGCCCTACAGCCATTTTGATTTTTGGCGACAACAAGGGTGAAATGGGCGCGGGTGCTATCGGCAGTTTGATCGGCGCGGAGAATCGCGGACTCGAAGCCATGTTCATCATGATGAACGCAGCGCGCTTTGCCGTTGGCACGCAAGGCATTGGCGTGGCGGATCGCGCGTATCAGAAGGCGGTCGCCTATGCCAAAGATCGTGTGCAGAGTCGCGCAGTCGAGGGCTCGCCGGGCCCGGTGGCCATCATCGAACATCCCGATGTGCGCCGTATGTTGATGCGCATGCGTTCCCAAACCGAGGCCGCGCGTGCATTGGCTTATGTCACTGCTGCGTCATTTGATCGTGCGCATCATCATGCGGATGCCGAGATGCGCAAAAAGAATCAGGCGTTTTACGAATTCATGGTGCCCATCGTCAAAGGCTGGTGTACCGAGATGTCGATTGATGTGGCCTCGGATGGCGTTCAGGTGCACGGCGGCATGGGCTACATCGAAGAGACCGGCGCGGCTCAGTATTATCGCGACGCGCGCATTCTGACGATTTATGAAGGGACAACGGCGATCCAGGCGAATGATTTGATTGGTCGCAAGACCGTGCGCGATGGTGGTGCAGTCGCGAGGGTTCTCATTGAACATTTGCGCGCAGATCAAAAGAACCTTGCGCAAGGATCAGCTGATTGCATTGAAATCGGACAGAAACTTGGTGCTGCTGCTCAGGCGATGGAAGAGGTCGTCAATTTTGTGTTGGCGAATTCCAAAACGGATGTCAGGGCAGTCTTTGCGGGATCGGTGATCTATCTCAAACTCGCCGGCATCACGCTCGGTGGCTGGCAGATGGCCCGTGCAGCCATGATTGCCGAAAAACATTTACAGGCGAACGATCCAGATCCTGAATTCTGGCGCGCCAAAATTGCGACGGCTCGCTTTTTTTCCGACCATTTCTTGAGTCAAGTGCCGGGACTAAGCCATAGCATTATTCATGGCGCATCGGGGACCTTGGCGCTTTCGACGGAACAGTTCTGAACTCATTCAACGATGAATCAAAACTTCATTGAAACGCCGGTGGTCAATAGCGTGTCGTAGTTCTTGTCGCCCGGCAAAACGTTTTTTCGATACTTGTGAATCAGGCTCACTTGCAAGGCTAATGGCCCGATGAGTTTGCTGCTCAGACTGGACTGGAAGATGTAATGCCCACCGCGGTTGCTCGTCATTTCCGGGTAGTAAGCTATCGACTGTTTGAAGACGGCATTCTCACTCAGGTTGTAAGTAAGATCATTACCAACGAGCAGTTCTACGCCATGCGTGTCTTCGCGCAAGAAATTGTTTTCATAAATTTGCGCTGCGCCCGAGTAAAGATTCAGCTTCAGGTTTGGGGTTTCATAAAATCGATAACCGGCACCCGCAGCATAAGTCTGCCGCAAAGACAGATCGGCAAACTTGTCCCGCTCATAATTGGCTTCACCAAACCCGAACCATTCGGTGCTCAGGTTTTTTTCATAGCGCCCGCTCACAAGAAAGTTGTCCGCAGTTTCGGTTCCATTGCTACGCGCGCGTATCGCAATGCCATTCATCACAATCCGGTTCGCTAACGTGGTCCGGGTTGCGTCGCCATTCATCGAAACCTGAGACGAATCCGTATTGCCTCGTGAAAAGGTGGCGCCCAGTCCCAGCGAACCGGTCCATTCACCGTCACCATCCAGTGGTTTCAATTCAGGAAGCTTTACTGTGGGGACATTGGATGCTGCTTGTACTGGAGAGAGAACTGCTGAGAGTGATGACAACAAAAAAATCGCGCAAAGCGGTCGAGAAAAACGTCCAATCTTTTTCATGGGGACTTTCTATATGGAGATATAAAAACGACCCTGAGATAAGAAGGAAGTTCCGTGTCTGACGCACTGCGAGCTTGGCGCTGACAGTAGAGCAGGAGCAACGCGCGCACCTATGGTTCAAGACACTTAATGCACTTGTTTTGCGGCCCTTTGTGGAAAGGCCAGGAACAGGGTGAATGTACCGCCACTGGTTTCAGGCGGTGTGGTGACAGCGATTCTGATGGCTCGAAAAATAAAACTGATTTCGGAAACATCGCTCAAGGCTTGATGTGGCTTATTGCACATCTCGCTTTTTCCTCAATGCCACAATCAGCCTTGAGCATTTCATTCAAAACCAAAAATCTTGACACAGAGAACACAGAGACCATCAAGGACACAGAGAAAAGAAAGAGCGGGGAGTATCGAAGAAATCTCTGTGTTCCTCCGCGACCTCTGTGTCTCTGTGTTGAGAGGTTTTTGGTTTTTGCTAATTCGTGATGGGTTCCATCGCATCCTTCACGAACTGATCATAAGAAACGATCTTGCCGTGTAGCGGCACGACGCGATCAATTTTCAGATTGCGCTTCTTGAGATCTTCCAGAAAGTATCCTGCAAACCGCTTGGGTGCATTACCGGGGGTGTAGATATCGACTTCCATAAGAATGCGCGCGGTCGGCAAGTAGGCGACGAGCATTGACCTGGAATGTTCGCTGTCCATCGGATACAGATGCATGCTCATCTTGCCGTCGGTGATGACCTTGTCTTCGCTCACCGTTTCGATCTTGAGTGGTTTTGGATTTTGGCTCAGCGCATCAGGAACGACGGTGTGTGGACGCTCCGCGATTTCTGCATAGAACGCTGCATTGGCCTGATGCGTGACGATGGTCAGGTCTTCGGAGATGGCAGCGCGAAGACCACCGGAGTGGTCGAAGTGATGATGCGTGTTGATCACTTTGGTTAGCGGTTTGTTGGGGCGCAGTTCACGTACCTTGGCAATCACCGCCAGCGTGCGCGCGTCATTCAGTGGCGCTTCAATGAGTTCCAGATGATCCTTGAATTCAACCAGCACACTGTGATGCGTGCCGCCGCTCAGAAACCAGATCCCTTTCGCCAGTTCTTCCACCGTCACAGTCGGGGGTGGTGGAGTGGCACTCGCCGGTGCGGCGTCTGCGGGCGTTGTGACCGCAGGTGCCGCAAGATCGCCCGTGACGGCGTCAAGGGTTTGTCCCGATACACGTATGGCAGACGTCGTGAAGTCGTCGGTCTTGCTCGTCAGCCGGGCCGGTAGTTTCAGGCCACCCACATCCCGATAATCAGCGAATTGCGTATTGACGGCGATATCACCCAGGACGGCGTTGTCGGCCAGCGTGCTCACTTTGCTGGGTAGCTTGGTCTTGTTGTCGACAACCAGAGTGAAGGTCAGGCCATCGGCGGTGGCGACATCAATCAGCGACAGGTTACCCTGGGTACGCGGGTTGGTCAGTGTGGCCTTAGGGTCCAGTGCGGCGCGCAACGCGATGATGGGATGCTGCAAAAAATCAGTGCGTCGCTCGTTCACCACTGCCGTTGTGACATGCGTCACCGTACCGTTCGCAGCGATGTTGTAGCCGACAGTGCCATCAATCCCACTGGCCTGTTTCTGTGGCAGCGGACCCTGGAAATAAGTGAAATTCGGCTTGCGCGTCAATTCGGTTCGCACGCGGCCGGTTCCAAGATCAATCGTGCGTTTATAGCTGGTCACCGTGAAGGTCTCGCCAGATGCTCCGGGCAGCAAGTCTTGCCCCAGGTTGTACTGCGTCCCGTCGCCCTCGATCACGAGCGACTTCAACGCCAGGATGCGCGCACTGCCACCCATTGCGGCAGCGGCATCCTTCACAATTTGCTGAGCTGATGCCAAGCCCGAAAGTGCGGCCAATAAGAAACTCAGCACAAGTGCTAAAAGCGGAGTGAGAATTTTTTTGGTCGTCATACTGGGTCTCCTAGTGGGTACTAAGCTTTGTGTTGTGGGGCCTTTGAGCCCGGCCCTTTGAATCATCCTTTGAGTCACTTTCTGGTACCGATTGCTATGCCTGCTCTTGATGCTTGAGAAACTCAATGGCCTGCTCCTTTGCGTCTGTTGACGCGGTCGGATGGGAAAGCGTTCTTCTTAAAAGGGCGAGCCAATTGGTTCTGTCTTTCGAGGTGCCATTGAGGATTCTGTTGATCATCCATACAGAAAGTGAGGTCGGCTTACGAAGAAGCGACTCTTTCAAAAGGCGTTCATAGCCTGGCAGAGCTTCAAGTGTGTGAACCAAAGGTCCTGGCGAACCGAGGTCGCATCCGTCTAGACGCTCCATTGTCTCAAACAAGATAGACATTGCTGCCTCAGAATTCGAAAACGCATCAAGTTCGTCGCAGTAACGACTCAGACGTTCGGGGCCACTTGCGTCGATACGCGAGTAGTCAAAGTCCACAAACGACAATGCCTCGAAATCGAATTTGACCTGGTCAAGCGTTCGAATCATGAGGCATAACGTAAAGTAAATTTCCTATTTGAAGCAATATTTTGCGTAAGGTCGAATCTAAATCGGTTTTTGGGCATGTCATTTCCCTATTATTAATGACTTTAGCGTTTTGAATACTTTCTAATGAAAAATATAAAAGCATCAAAGTGTCATTAAAGATTCTTCATATTTGACCGCAGCAGTTACGGATGCGCAAGCTCCATTGAGAATGCAATTCAACTCGGTGTGACTGGAACCTGAAGTTCACGCTCCACATCGTAACCCGCCGCAATCCACGCATCGATCCCGCCTTTCAACGGACGCACGCGGCTGAATCCACGTTGCTTCAGCAGTTTGGCGACACGGGCGGCCGTGGCGTCGTTGGGGCAGGCGCAATAGACGACGACTTCCTGGCCGGTTTCGAAATTGGGGAAAGTGATTTCGAAAGTCTTGTCGTTGAGTTGATGTGTATCCAGTAGGTGCGCGCCGGGAATGCGACCGTCTTCTTGTTGGCTGGCCGACGAGCGCACATCCAGAATGAGGGGTGCGCTTCCGGCTTCGACCAGTTCGCGCAATTCATCGACGGAGATGCGTGCCATGCGAAGTTCGTTGAAAAAGCGTTGGCGCTGCCACCACTTGGTGGCGACAAAAGCGGCAAAGGCGAGGCAGATCAGGATCAGACCGATGCGGCCCAGTGCGGCGAGGGTTTGCAGTAATTGATTGATCGTGTCTTTGAACAAGATACCGATGAAGACGGCGACCCCGGCCCAGAGCGCCGCGCCCAGCGCATCAAAGAAAATGAAAGCCGCGAGCCGCGCACGCAAGGTGCCCGCCATCGCCGTCGCCACAGCCGAAAAACCGGGAATGAATTTGGCGACCAGTAACGAAGGCGTGCCGAAGCGGGTGTAGATCGATTCGGTCTGACGCACGCAGGTGTCGGGAGAAAGGGAGACGCGGCACAGGGTGCGCAACACAGGACGACCGAAGCGCGTTCCGGCCCAATACCAACCGAGGTCAGCGATCAGCGCTGCAATCACGGCGATCAGAATCAGTTGGGGGATGCTGGTATCGCCGCCGCTGGCAACCAGAGCGCCGGTGACGATCAGGGTTGGGTAAGACGGCAGCGGTGCTCCAGCCTGGGTTGCCAGCACATTGAAAAACACGAACCAGAGTCCGTATTGCTGGATCAGTTCAAGCAGGGCTTGCATGATAGGTGGCCTTTCCGCGGAGGCTAAAGTTTCAACCTCAATCTGATAACCGTAACACCAAAATCAAGCCACTACCGGAATAACCCTGTGTAGTCTCTGGTCAAGCGTCCAGCACCCGATGGAACCACGCGCCGAGGTCAACAATTTCCTGAGGGCACACGGTATGCGGCATCAGATATTCATGCCATTCCAGGGGGCAGCCCAGTTGTAGCATCGTGTCACGCGCATCTTTGGCATGACCGAGCGGTACCACTGGATCGACCGAACCGTGCGCCATAAAAACGGGGACTGTGGTGTTGGCCTTATTGATTTCGGCGGCGGTGCGCTCAGCCAGCGGCAGATAGCCCGACAGGCAGACGAGTCCAGCGAGCTGCTCCTTGTGGCGCAGTCCGACCATCAGGGCCATCGCGCTGCCTTGTGAAAAGCCAGCCAGGAAAATGCGGCCTGCAGGAATGCCGCGTGCCTTTTCTTTCTCAATCAGCGCTTCAATTTCCGCTTGTGAACTACGGATGCCTTTTTCGTCTTGCTGCCGTATCAGGTCAACCTCACGAATGTCGTACCAGGCGCGCATGGTGTATCCCCCGTTGACCGAGATGGGCATCATCGGGGCATTGGGGAAGATGAAGCGGATCGACAGGCCGATGTGGCTCAGATCGAGACCCAGATCGGGGATCATGGGCACGAAATCATTGGCGCTCGCGCCCAGGCCATGCATCCAGATGACTGAGACTTGGGGGTTGGGAGCAGTTTCTATTTCAATGGTATCGAGCGGCATGATGTTTGTTTTAGTTTGAGTGACAGTCGGAGTAAACAAAGTCGGGGTAAAGAATTCTGCCCAAGGATTGGAAAAAGTAAAAGGGCTGGGGAAAGGAAAGTTGAACAGGTTCAAGATAAATTCTCACGCGGTTTGGTTTTTGTAGGGCGTGCCATCCATTCCCCCATGTCCACGGCGGGGAAGCTGCGAGCGCAGAGCTAGGCGCGAGCGACGTGGTTTGGTTATTCCAAATGAGGAGCTCGCAACACCGCTATGCGCTCGCAGGTTTCCCCGCCCCGGAGGGTTATCCCCCAGAAAGCCCGCATTCGGCGTTGCGGATCGTCGCAAGGCAATCAGCCTTGCTTCCTCACCGCGCCTTGACTGCGAACTTTTTGGGGGTAACGTGGGCATGGGGGAATGGATGACACGCCCTAATGAGCGGAAGGACGTATTGCGGTTTTGGGACGAAAGGCCTTGATGATCGTGTCATTGGTTTCGACCCACGGCCAAGGCTTGGTTGGTGTGGGGTTGATTAAATCAATACAGTAAGGAACGGCGGCGAAGATACCGGGAACCAACACTTTACCTTCAACGTCCTTAAGACCCTCTAAGGTTTCCCGGATGGCTTTGGGTTGACCCGGCAGATTAAGTATCAACGCCGCATGATCCAGCAATTCGCGGATGACGCCAACTTGACGCGACAGGATTGCTGTGGGTACGAACTTCAGACTGATCTGGCGCATCTGCTCGCCAAAGCCCGGTATTTCTCTGGTGGCGATAGCCAGCGTGGCTTCGGGGGTTACATCGCGCCTTGACGGACCCGTGCCACCAGTCGTCAACACGAGATGGCAGCGCTCTTGATCCACCAGTTCCATCAGGGTTTGTTCGATCAAGGGCTGTTCGTCTGCAATGAGTCGCGTGATCATTTTCCATGGGCTGGCAAGGGCGCCAGTGAACCATTCACGCAGAGCAGGCAGACCTTGGTCTTCATAGACGCCGCTTGAGGCGCGGTCGCTGATCGAGACCAGACCGATGCGCAATGTTGGAAGGGAAGTCGGCTCAGTCATCTTGAATGATGGTCTTCAGGATCTGAAACAGCTCGCGAAAGTGCTTGGGCGGCTTGGATTCCTTTTGTTCCTTGCGGGCCATACGGATCGCAGTACGCAGTTCGCGCAGTGTGTCGGGGTTAAGCGCGGCGGTGTGTTGTGCCGTCAGTTTTTGCAGCGCTTCGTCGTCGGCGAGCAGCCGTTCGCGCCAGCGTTCCAGCGCATGCAGCGCGGCGGTTTCTGCTTTGCTCGTACCTTTCCATGTGTCGAGGGCAGCGCGAATCGGTTCCGGATCGACGCTGCGCATCAGTTTGCCGACATACTGCAACTGGCGCCGCTTGCCTTCGTGATCACGAATGTCCTGCGCTTCCTTGATGGCATCCATCAGGTTTTCTGGCATGGGTACGCGCAAAAGCCGGTCGCGCGGTTGAGCCACCAATTCCTCGCCGAGCTTTTGCAGCGCGGTCATGTCGCGCTTGCGCTGGGATTTGCTCGGGCCGTCATAAAGCTCTTCGACCAGAGCTTCGTCATCGCGTTGTTTGATGACGGGAACGGTTTTGGGAGAGGGTGTCGTGCGATTCATGCAGGTTTCTGGTGGAGAGCGGCTGCTATGATAATGCTTTCGGCTTGGCTTCACCTTGCCTTCAATGGCGCTGTCCGTACAGCGGCAATGTTTATAAATCAGGTACGGAAAAAGCGCATTAGCCCGTCCGAACTTCCCAGAAGAGATTCCATCGTGTCAAAAGTCCCCCGTTCAAAGCCTTCCCAGCATTTGGCTTATTCATCCGACCAACTTAAACAGCTTGCCCAGGATGTCCTTGGTCATGCCCGCAAAATCGGTGCGAGCGATTGCACGGTTGAAATTAGCGAAGGCAGTGGTTTGAATGTCAACGTGCGTAAGGCTCAGGTTGAGACCATTGAGCAGAACCGTGACAAGGGCATCGGCGTCACCGTTTATCTGGCTGATCCTTTTTTCAAGAATAAAAAGGTGAGGCGCGGCAACGCCAGCACGTCGGATTTTTCAGCTCAGGCACTAAAGGATACGGTCGAAGCGGCTTACAACATCGCCCGCTTTACGGCCGAAGACGATAGCGCTGCCTTGCCGGAAGACGAGTGGTATCAGCGCCGTCCGCGTGATTTCGATTTGTATTACTCATGGGATATCGACGCTGAGGCGGCGATGCGCATTGGTCAGCGTGCCGAAGCTGCGGCCATGGCGATGAGTCCGCTGATCCGTAATTCGGACGGCGCGAGTGTTTCAGCCCAGCACAACCATTTCATCATGGCCAATTCGCGTGGCTTCATGGGCGGTTATCCCTATTCGCATCACAGCATCTCGGTTGCGCCCATTGCCAGTCCCAAGCGCGGTAGCGATGGCATGCAGCGCGATTACTGGTATGCGTCGATGCGTAATCCTGCCGATTTGCCCAAGCCAGAAGCAATCGGGCTCTATGCGGCGCAGCGCGTCCTGGCGCGACTGAATGCGCGCAAACTCAGCACACGTCAGGCTCCGGTGCTGTTCGATGCACCGCTGGCGACCGGATTGCTGGGTGCGCTCACCCAGGCGATCAGTGGCGGCTCGCTGTATCGCAAATCGTCCTTTCTCGTCGACAGTATCGGGCAGTCGATTTTTGGCAAGCACATTGACGTGATCGATGATCCTTTCGTTCTGAAGGGCATGGGCAGTGCTTCGTTTGATGATGAAGGCGTCAAGACACAAAAACGCAAGGTGGTCGATGCGGGCGTGGTGCGCGGCTATTTCCTGTCGACCTATTCAGCGCGCAAGCTCGGTATGGAAACGACGGGTAACGCCGGCGGCTCACATAACCTGTCGATCCGCAGTCGTTTGACCCGGCCGGATGACAACTTCAAGACCATGCTGAAAAAGCTCGGTACTGGCCTGCTGGTTACTGAATTGATGGGCCAGGGCGTGAACTACATTACCGGCGATTACTCGCGCGGTGCAACCGGTTTCTGGGTCGAGAATGGCACGATTGCCTATCCGGTTGAGGAAATCACTATCGCGGGCAATCTACGCGACATGTTTAGGCAAATTGTTGCAGTCGGTTCCGATACGCTGGTGCGCGGCAACAAGGAAAGCGGCTCGATCCTGATCGAGAATATGACGATTGCGGGTTCCTGATAGCGCCTGTATCAACGAAAATCGGTCGAAGAGGGATCGATACGCGACAGAGTCGGGCCGAGACGGGGTTCCAGTACCGTCGGCATGAGTTCATTCGTACGGGCACTGAGGGATTTACCCAGATATCGGGTGAACAGCAGGGTCTCAATCAGCAAGACGATGATCAGACCCACGACAAACAATGCGAAGATAATCAGATGGGTCACATTGGGGTCGGCATCATAGTCCGACAAGCTGATGGCATCGCCCGTCATGACATTCAGGCTGCGAATGGCCCACAGGACAAACAATCCCAGACACCAGGCCAATACGGTGAATGCATAAACGCGCCGGAGCTTACGCGCGGATCGCATTTTTCTTCGCGAGGGCTTAACCGTAACGCGGGCATCAATTTTGGACATGGGCTTGACTTGGTTATTTGTCGATAAATTTGTCAAAACTGGGGTTATGGCCAAAAAGCAGCAAGTTTTATACCTCAATTGTAGGATTTGTAGGATAGATGTGCATTAGGTTTTGATTCATTTGGCCTTCAGTTGATAGATTGACGAGCCATTTAATGAATAAGCCAAGCAAATCAATGAGCTGTTGCAAGTATTGATTGGCAAGCGGCGGCGAAACCCGGTATACTTCGCGCTCTTTTCAACCCACGGTGCAGCCCATCCAGCCGCACCGCATGTACAGGAGTATTGGATATGGCATTCGCCCTCATCAACAAGGCGGACATCGTTGCTGCCCACGCCCGCGCGCAAAACGATACCGGCTCACCCGAAGTTCAGGTTGCTCTGCTGACCGCTCGCATCAACGAACTCAACCCCCATTTCAAGGCACACGTCAAGGATCATCATTCGCGTCGAGGTCTGATTCGCATGGTCAATCGTCGCAAGAAATTGCTCGAATACCTGAAGCGCGTGGATGCTGATCGGTATCGTTCGCTGATCGAAAAACTGGGTCTGCGTAAATAATTCATTTGTTTTTTTAGACTTTTCCGCATAAAGCCTGCGTCAACACCAGTCGCGGGCTTTTTGCATTGTGCTTTTGTATTTGCTCTGAGGTTGACCGGTTGACCTGAAACAAGCCGGGACTATCAAAAAGGAAAGACCATGTTTAATAAAGTGACCAAAACCTTCCAGTACGGCCAGCATCAGGTCACGCTGGAAACCGGCGAGATTGCGCGTCAGGCCAGTGGCGCCGTTGTTGTGACCGTAGAAGATACCGTTTTGCTGGCAACTGTCGTCGCTTCCAAGAGCGCCAAGCCGGGACAGGATTTTTTCCCGCTGACCGTCGATTACATTGAGAAGACCTACGCCGCTGGCAAGATTCCTGGCGGTTTTTTCAAACGTGAAGGCAAGCCCAGCGAGAAAGAAACGCTGACCTCGCGCCTGATTGATCGGCCCTTGCGCCCGCTGTTCCCCGAAGGTTTTTACAACGAAGTGCAGGTCATCATTCATGTGCTGTCGGTCAATCCTGAGATTGATCCTGACATTCCAGCTTTGATTGGTGCTTCTGCAGCATTGGCAATTGCCGGTATTCCTTTCGCTGGCCCAATTGGTGCGGCTCGCGTGGGTTACGCCAATGGTCAGTACATCTTGAATCCAACGCGCACTCAGCTGACTACATCACAGCTCGACCTCGTCGTTGCCGGTACTGAACAAGCTGTGCTGATGGTGGAGTCGGAAGCGCAGCAGCTGAACGAAGAAATCATGCTCGGCGCCGTGGTGTTTGGCCACGACCAGATGCAAGCGGCGATCAACGCGATTCACGATCTGGTGCGTGATGCGGGCAAGCCCGAATGGGATTGGCAGCCTGCGCCGAAGAACGAGGCGCTGATGCATCGCGTGGCGCATTTTGCCGAGGCTGACATGCGCGCCGCGTATCAGACCAAGGAAAAGCAATCGCGTAGCCAGCAGCTCAAGCAGCTCAATGCTAGCGTACTGAGCAAACTGACTGAAGAAGCAGCCAGTATCGGTGGTGTAGCACCTGACGCTGTCGAAGTTGGCAACATGATGTTCGACCTCGAAGCCAAGATTGTTCGTTCGCAAATTCTCGATGGCGAACCGCGTATCGATGGTCGTGACACACGTACCGTGCGTCCGATCTCCATCCGCACCGGCGCACTGCCGCGGACTCACGGCTCGGCCTTGTTCACCCGTGGCGAAACTCAAGCACTGGTCATTGCCACGCTGGGCACGGCACGCGACGAGCAACGCATTGATTCCATCATGGGTGAATACACCGATGGCTTCATGCTCCACTACAACATGCCACCGTTTGCGACTGGCGAAACGGGCCGCGTAGGTACACCGAAGCGCCGCGAAATCGGGCACGGACGTCTCGCCAAGCGCGCACTGATTGCCTGCCTGCCCTCCAAGGAAGAGTTCAGTTACTCGATTCGTCTGGTATCGGAAATCACCGAATCGAATGGCTCGTCGTCGATGGCTTCGGTCTGCGGCGGCTGCCTCGCGCTGATGGACGCTGGTGTGCCAATGAAAGCGCACGTCGCCGGGATCGCCATGGGCCTGATCAAGGAAGGCGGCAAGTTCGCCGTGCTGACCGACATTCTCGGCGACGAAGATCACCTTGGCGACATGGACTTCAAGGTGGCGGGTACCGTCAACGGCATCACCGCGCTGCAGATGGACATCAAGATTCAGGGCATCACCAAGGAAATCATGCAGGTCGCACTGGCGCAAGCCCAGGAAGCTCGCATGCACATCCTCGGCAAGATGCAGGAAGCCGTACCGCACAACAAGACCGAGCTGTCCGACTTTGCGCCGCGTCTGATCACCATCAAGATCAATCCCGAAAAGATCCGCGATGTGATCGGCAAGGGGGGGGCAACGATTCGCGCGCTGACCGAGGAAACCGGCACGCAGATCGACATTTCTGACGACGGCATGGTCACCATTGCTTCGGTGGATGCGGCTGCAGGTGAAGCCGCCAAAAAGCGCATTCAGGACATCACCGCGGAAGTCGAAGTCGGCACGATCTACGAAGGTACAGTGCTCAAGCTGCTCGACTTTGGTGCCATCGTTCAGGTGCTGCCCGGCAAGGATGGTCTGTTGCATATCAGCCAGATTGCTCAGGAGCGGGTCAATGCCGTGGCCGACTATCTGAAAGAAGGGCAGATTGTGCGCGTCAAGGTTTTAGAGGCCGATGACAAGGGCCGTCTGCGTCTGTCGATGAAGGCTGCGGCTGAGGCATCTGCTGTACCGGTTCAGACTGAAGAAGTCCCGGCGTAATTTAATTTGCTATAAATCAAAGCCGCATGGTGCAAACCGTGCGGCTTTTTTGGTTTGCCAAACTAGAGTATTGATTAAGGTCCGTTCCGCACTAAGCGAACATGGAGGCCATTATTGCGCGTGAAAAGGCTGACCGCGCCATCGTAAAACCCGACAAACCAAGCAATAGCATTTGGACCCGAGTTAGGTGATGAAGTCCAGTACCATACATCCACTGCGGTATTTGGAAATGCAGTGCTATCCAAGGCGGGGTTAATACAGTGGTGATCCACAATGCTGGCAAGTTCTCTAACATTGGGCAAGCGCCAAGGGCTTTGACTTTTAGCATAAGTCAAGGCCTGTTCATGATTATAGGTAGTTGCGCTGCCACTACAGCTAGTACCGTTCCAAACTAGCCCTGCAATACAGCGCTGCCAGATCAGACCAGTTGTGCTGTCGCTGACTTCGCTGCCAATTGCAGAATAAGTGTAGCGTCCTGTATTTAAACAGATTTGGGCATCTGCTAAATTCGGCATTCCTAAACTCAACAGCCCGTAAATGGCAGCAAGACTCAAAAGAATTTTATTAGAGGGGCGTCTCAACATGAAAACTCTCTTTCTGTTAGGAAAGTAATGAACGATTACCGGCTTAACGCACCAAGCGCACATGATGATCGATAGCATATCGGCCATCAGAACCCGAATTGCCAGAAGTGAAATTGACATACCAACCAGCACCGTTATTGGATAGATCAGGTGATGATGTCCAGTAATAATAGGCTGGTGTATTGGGGAACCAGGCGGCATCAATTGATGCTAAGGGATACGCGCCGTAGTCAACGATGCTTTGCAACTCATCGACTGTGGGCATGCGCCAATCTCGGTGGCCGCAGAAGCCTGTCACATTTACGGTAGCAACATATCCATAAGTATTTGTTGAAGCGTACATTTGGGCGGTGGTGCCATAGTAGCGGTCATCAAAATTCGAGAAGCGAGCGCTGCCACTTTTGTTTTCCCACATCAAACCAGTAAGGTTGTCCTTAGTACAGCCCCAATTGTTGCTTGCATTCCCCACACTCGGGTTTGCCGGACATGTGCCGCTGCCAGCCAGATCTCCGTTGTTACATACTTTCGTATAGCTGAAGCCCAGCTTACCGTCTGTATTGCTATTGGTCGCTGGATTGGCGTCGCGCCCAAGCATGCCATCTTGCTGGTTATTCAAGGTCAGTGCCCCTGCACTGCTGCAACTCACCAAGGCATCACTACCCGCCTGATAACACTGGCTTGCGGTTATGCCGGTGTCATTAAGTAGATTAAGAGTTACCGGCGGACTGGTAGTCACTACAATCGTTTGTGTGATTGTGCCGGTGCGGCTCAGGTTATCGGTCACAGTCAAACGCACTGTGTAATTGCCAGCGGCACTGTAACTATGCGTGACAGCCGTTGAACTCGCTGAAGTCTGTCCGTCCCCAAAATCCCACGCATAGCTGACGATCTGCCCCGCAGGCGCATTGCTTGCGGATGGATCAAAGCTGACCGTTTGATTGATCTGGGCACTGCCTGGGTTTGCGGTAAATGCCGCGACAGGCGGTGGTGGCGCCGCTGTAACGGTAATCGTTTGTGTTGTGGATTTGGTCTGATTTAGGTTATCTGTCACGGTTAAACTTACCGTATACATACCCGCTGCGGCATAGGTATGGCTAACCGTCGTGGCGCTTAATGTAGATTGGATTTGATTGTCGCCAAAATTCCACGCGTAATTGATTATCTGCCCAAAGGGAGCAGTACTCGCAGCAGGGTTAAAGCTGACCGGTTGGTTTATCTGAACACTGCTTGCGCTTGGAGTGAATGCCGCAACTGGGGCTGTGACATTGGGTAGCAACTCAAATAAGGAATCATCCAGATGGGTTTTCAATGTTGTGGATAAAGATAGCCCACTACCTGTATCTTTATCCGTCTGACTCATGTAGACACTGGTAAAGCTATGGTACTGAACACAATCAAAATAATCCGTGAAACTTGTAAGACATACAAGATTTCTGGGCGCTACATTTATGTTTATGGAGAGTGGCGCGAAAAAATTTGATAGTAATCTTTGGGCCGAAGCAAAGAGTCTGATTGCATTATCTAAATTGATCCTCATATAGCGCCCTCCAAAATTGCTGGGAGGCAATGACGGCGGACTAGAGTAGGAGACAGGTGCAACACTAACAATACGAACATTTTGTCTTAATAAATTTCCCTTGCCTGTATAAACCAAATAGGCATATGCGGCTTCAGTTACGAAGTTGCCTTGCGAATGGGAAACCAGCAGAACTTTCTTCCCGGCATCAAGGCTTCGCATAATGGCCTGCTGAAGTTTATAGGCAGGTCCATACACCGCAGTAATTGTTTCTGTGTTCTGCTTATTTACGGCAAATTGTCCTGCATAGTGCTTCCCAAGGTAATAGAGATACAGATCACCTGTCCTGTTATCAGAATTAATCGATGCAGCATTTAGAGCCCCATCACTAATCGCGGCTTGAACATTTAGTTCAGCCACATCAGATACAAGATCAGGTACAACACTTGAAATAATGCGGCGATACCAGTTCGATGAAGATTGCTGAGCTCCTTTGTTGTTGTAAATAAAAAAACTGTAAGCCTGTCCTCCGAGATTAATAAAGTTTGTTTGAGCGACAGCATCGTTATAAAGTTTGGTATTCGATTCACAGGCAGCAGCAGGTGAATTCTGTATGCCATTTACAAAGATCACATGAATAGGTGCGTTGAGATTGCCATGTTCATGCACGCAAGAAGCAGCTTGAGCATTGTGCAAAAAGGTAATGGTTGCAATCAGTACCTGAAAAAATAATTTACTCAATGAAAGACGGCCAGTACTCATAGCGAGCACCCCGGCAATTCATCGCTGGAAAACGTGCCGACACTGCCAAGCATTGCGCCAAAGGCAACTTGTCGGTCATCAGTATTGGTTGTTACCTGCGCAATGGTGTCGTAACTCTGTGTATTCTCAGTTGCAGCGACGCGATTATTTTCTGCGCAGAGTGAATTGCTGATTGCCTGCAAGGCTTCCGCTTTTGTCCAGCTTGACTTAACGATGGTGGCCTGGAAAACGCGGGCAAGCGCCAGACTTTGATTAAATTCGGTTTGACTTGCCGAGCGGGAGGCAATGCTGCGTTCGACCTCGTCTCGAACTCCGTTTTGATTAGCATCAACACCTGCCAATGTTGCTGACGCTGCACTGCCCGGGTCAGGTGGAACAACAATGCCATTGATGGTCTCAACACCATTTACGGTCTTCGACCCACCGCTCCCGCCGCCACCACAAGCAGATAAGAAAAAACAGAAAACCAGTATGAGCTTGCGTGTTGTATTTGTTATTTTTGCCATGATTTAACTCTGGTTGAGTATTTTTTCTACTGGCCTATTGGCTCAATTTAGCCAGCAAGCCACTACGTTTTTTACTGACAGATTTTCTGAAAGTTGCAATCGACCGATGTCGCATGACTTAACTTGTCCACATGACAGGCAAGTACCTCAGTCATACTTTTCGGCCCAAGTGGAATCTCCCGTGCAAAAAAAGACGATTGCTTCCAAGACGGCAATGATTGCCGGTATAAAAGTCCAGCAAAGCAATAGATAAAAAATTCCCCACCATTGCCCCAAATAAAATCTGTGCATACCAATGCCACCAAGAAAAAGGGCAAGAAATCCCGCAACCATTCTGCTTTTATTGCCCCCAATTTTTTGGTGGGCTCCGCAATGTGGACATGCTCTTGCGCTTTCATGAATTTCCTTGCCGCACCCACGGCACCAAACCATACCTGCCATTTTTTCTCCTTATTCTTTCAGATAACCAAATGAACGAAGTTAATGGCTATGTTTCTGGCTCAGTTTCCTATGAGTTTGCCAAGTGTGTTACCTACTTCGATGCAGAAATAGATTTCGCAATTTTTTTGTCGGTGTTGTACTGGCTCAAGGCGTAAACCGACCAAATTGTGGCAGGAATCCATCCTATTAATGTGATTTGCAGAATCAGACAAACAATCCCAGAAATGGGTCTGCCAATGGTAAAGAATGTCAAAAAAGGAAAAAACAGTGAAAGAATAAGGCGCATATATGAATCTCCTGGATGTGATGTTTGAGTAATTCTTGTTCTGGATGTTCTGCCACCGCTATTTGAGTGAACACGACCGCTTCTGGGGGGGGGGCTCAATCTGGGTGCCCGGCATCACCAATCGCCGAATTAACCCCCGCCCTTTCCAAGATGGTGAATGACCTTTAGAGAAGAAACGGGGGTATTCGATTGTTAGCTAGCCCGTTTTTTCTTTGCAGGTCACTATCGCTCAGTGCAACTAACTCTGTCCTGGCCAATAGGCTTTCCCTCCGCGCCAAGTCCTGCTAAAGAAACGTCGCAGATAAATTTCTTTTTGCGAGCGGTATCGACAAAGTAGCGATAATTGGTCCTTCCAAAGCCCTCCTCGGCGGCGAACTTTTGGACATTGGAAATGGTTATTTCGTCAATCGATCCAACACCAATATAGTCTTTTGCAACGCGCGCCAGAGTCACGTTGTCAGCGCTGCGTGGTGTTGCACATGCCGTCAATACCAGAGAAATAAACAAGACTAAAAAGTTTTTTAATTTCATATTGCTGTCCCTTGCCCTCAAACATGAAAAGCGCCACAGGCGAGGGTAGAACCCGTGACGATGTGCCGCCGAATTTGAAGCGGACACTGATGATGGAATGAACTGCTGATCCTGTTGCTATTGGCGAGCGACGAGTGTGGTTGCTTGGTATTTCTTTGTGTCGATTTTCATTTGTTGTCCTTATTATTTAACCGAGTACGGCAACTCGCGACGAACCAAAAATTTATTGGGGTGGCGAATATTATAACGTTTACGTTATGGTGTAAACGTTATGCCATACCCATGCTTTGTGGGTATGGCAAGGCGAAAATCGATTACCTCTTCACAAGCGTTTGGTATTGCGCTAAAGCGATTCCGTGCCAAGAAGGGAATTACGCAAGAGGATTTGGCTCATAAGTCAGAGATCAGTCTGACTTCACTCGCGAGAATTGAAACCGGTGCTCATGGCACCCGTCTGGACACTATTCTTAAATTGGCAAATGGCTTGGAAATTTCTGCGAGCGCTTTGATAAAGGAGTGCGAAGATATTTTAGGAGGCGATCCAACTGGGGCTTAAACAAGAAGAACAGAAGTGGGCTGGCTTTGATGGACAAATACAAGATACGTGGCGCCCAGACCAACAAGCTTGTGAGCGTTTGAGACTTCCAGGCGGAAATGTCTAGCCTCGCTTCGACCGTCATCTCGCCAGCGCTGCTTCGCAATAAAGCCCTGTGCCCTTTGCGCTTTTGCAAAGGTTATATTTGGAAGGCATTCTCCAATGCCCCGGTAAAATAGGTGCTTTAAATAAGGGGCAAGCATGATTTTGACCATGAAAGCCGTAGAAATTCGTCAGCCCGGTGGGCCGGAAGTGCTGGTTGTCTGCGAGCGACCCCGGCCAGTGCTCAAGCCGGGTGAGGTGCTCATCAAGGTTGCGGCCGCAGGTATCAATCGTCCCGATGTTCTACAGCGCACGGGCAATTATCCGGTGCCGCCCGGTGCTTCCGATCTGCCGGGACTTGAAGTGGCCGGCGTTCTCGTCGAAGGCGAATTGGAAGGTTCGGGATTCAAGCTGGGAGATCGGATTTGCGCCTTGACGCCAGGGGGCGGTTATGCCGAGTACTGTTCTGCGCCATTGGAACAATGTTTGCCCGTGCCCCAAGGGCTGAGCGATATTGAAGCGGCATCCTTACCGGAAACTTTTTTCACGGTCTGGAGCAATGTCTTTGATCGCGGCCGTCTCAGTCCGGGTGAAAGCCTATTGGTGCAGGGGGGGGGCAGCGGTGGCATTGGTGTCACGGCCATCCAATTGGCCAAAGCTCTTGGGCATCGCGTGTTTGCCACAGCCGGATCGGATGAAAAGGTCAAAGCCTGCCAAGCCTTGGGAGCGGAACGCGGCATCAACTATAAAACCGAAGACTTTGTCACGGTCGTCAAGGATTTGACCAAGGGGCGTGGCGTCGACGTCATTCTCGACATGGTGGCAGGCGATTACATTCAGCGCGAACTCCAATGTCTGGCCGACGACGGGCGGCTGGTTTTTATCGCGATGTTGGGTGGCGCCAAAGCCCAGGTCAGCTTTGGTCAGGTACTGCTCCGGCGCCTGACAATTACCGGCTCGACTTTGCGTCCACGTCCGGTCGCCTTTAAGGCGGCAATTGCAAAAAATCTGATCGAAAAGGTCTGGCCCTTGATCGAATTGGGTGCAATCAAGCCGGCAATATTCAAAACTTTTCCGTTGGCCGAAGCGAGTGCCGCGCATGCGCTGATGGAAAGCAGTGCGCATGTTGGCAAGATTGTTCTGGTCGTGGATTGAAGACCAAGCCAAGGAATTGAGAAAATGAAGTGAATAAGCTGCTCATTTTCAGAGGAGAAGTCTGAGAAGTTGATCCTCTTCCGATTTGACCGTAGTCAAGCATAACCGCTACAATCCGCAGGTTTTGGAAGTGCTTTATCGATGAAGCCGAAGTAAATAGAGGTCGGAGCAGATGACGCAGCGCGAGAAACCGGCCCGGCTGGTTGTGGGGAACTGGAAGATGCATGGCGGCCTGGCGGAAAACGCGGCCCTTTTGCAAGATATTCTGGCTGGGCTGCAGGCTAAGCAAGGTGCAAGGCCAGCTTGTCTGGTTGCCGTTTGTTCGCCTTACCCCTATCTCGGTCAATTGCAGCAGGTATTGTCTGAATCGACAGTCGCTTGGGGCGCGCAGAATGTCAACGAGCATGAGCGCGGCGCGTTTACTGGCGAAGTGTCTGTGGATATGCTGGCCGATTTTGGTTGTCGTTATGTGATTGTCGGGCACTCGGAGCGCCGCGCCTTGTTTGGCGAAACGAGTGAGTTGGTCGCGGCCAAAGCGGAGCGCGCGTTGGAAGGTGGCTTGATTCCCATTGTTTGTGTGGGCGAGACACTGGCCGAGCGCGAGAGTGGTCGAACCGAGTCGGTCGTCGGTGAGCAGTTAAGGGCTGTGCTGGATCGGCTGGGACCGAAAATCACGAATACGGTCCTGGCTTACGAGCCAGTCTGGGCGATTGGTACCGGAAAGACCGCTAGTCCGGAGCAAGCCCAAGAGGTTCATGCATTTCTGCGGGGGCTGGTGGCCCAGCGCTATATTGACCAGGCAGCAGGATTGCAGCTTTTATATGGTGGCAGCGTCAAGCCGGGAAATGCGGCCGAGTTGTTTGCCAAGCCGGACATTAACGGTGGCCTGATTGGTGGTGCAGCTCTGGTCGCAAAAGATTTTCTGGATATTGTGGCAGCGGGCTGAACGATTCGCCGCTTGCAGTACAAGTCGTCGTGCAAGTGGTTGTCGTGCAAGTAGGTCATGAAATAATAGGAACGCAATGGAAATTCTGAACAAAATCGTCTACGTGCTGATGTTGCTGTCAGCCATTGGCGTTGTGATTCTGGTCTTGCTGCAGCATGGCAAGGGCGCAGACATGGGAACTGGCTTTGGTGCTGGATCATCGGGTAGCCTGTTTGGCGCAACTGGTTCGGCTAACTTTCTGAGTCGCAGCACGGCAGTGTTGGCTTCGATTTTCTTTGTCTGCACGCTGGCGCTGGCTTATATGGCGACGCATCGTAATGAGACCAAGGCTGGAAGCACCGATACCCTGCCAGCCCAGAATTTGCCGGTTTTGCCGAGTACAACGACTGTTCCTGCTGGATCGGTTACGGTTCCTGCGGCTCCTGCAACAAACGAAATTCCGAAGTAAGTCAAAATTTGGGCTTCTGTGAGCCTGGATGATTGATGCCGACGTGGTGAAATTGGTAGACACGCTATCTTGAGGGGGTAGTGGCGAAAGCTGTGCGAGTTCGAGTCTCGCCGTCGGCACCATAGATTTGTCGCAGGAATAGCAGGATCGAAGGCTTGGCGGTGGCTTCGAGTTTTGTTGAGGTAGAATTCATGCCGAAGGAAAAAAAATAATTGCAGATTGATACTGCACCTGGATGAACCGAATAAAGCCAAATGAATCTCGAAAGCTATTTCCCTGTTCTTTTGTTCATCCTGGTCGGCGGTGGCGTGGGTCTGGCCGCCATCACTCTCGGTAGCATCATCGCCCCCAATCGGCCTGATACCGAAAAACTTTCCCCCTATGAATGCGGCTTCGAGGCCTTCGAAGATGCGCGTATGAAATTCGATGTGCGTTACTACCTGGTCGCCATCCTGTTCATCCTGTTCGATCTTGAAACCGCCTTTTTCTTTCCCTGGGCGGTTTCCTTGCGCGACCTCGGTCTAAACGGTTACATCACAATGGTCGTGTTCGTGATCGAATTATTGGTTGGGTTCTGGTATTTGTGGCAAAAGGGTGCGCTGGATTGGGAATGATCGGTCACACTGATCATTCATTCATGCGCAAGAATTTGGCGAAGTGGGCGAATTAAGCACAATCAATCATGAGTATTGAAGGCGTTCTCTCCGAGGGTTTTGTCACGACGACAGCGGACAAGCTGATCAACTGGACGCGCACCGGTTCGCTGTGGCCGATGACCTTCGGCCTGGCCTGCTGTGCGGTCGAGATGATGCATGCCGGTGCTTCGCGTTATGACCTGGACCGCTTCGGCGTCGTGTTCCGTCCCAGCCCGCGTCAATCCGATGTGATGATCGTTGCCGGTACCCTATGCAACAAGATGGCGCCAGCCCTGCGCAAGGTCTATGACCAGATGACCGAGCCGCGTTGGGTGATTTCGATGGGCTCCTGTGCCAATGGTGGTGGCTATTACCACTATTCTTACTCCGTCGTGCGCGGCTGTGATCGCATCGTGCCGGTGGATGTTTATGTGCCGGGTTGCCCGCCGACGGCCGAAGCGCTGATGTACGGAATTCTGCAATTGATGAACAAGATCAAGCGTACCAGCACCATCGCCCGCAGCTGAGCCACTGATGACGACCAAACTCGAAACTCTCGAAGCTGCTCTGCGTGCCGCGCTGGGTGATCACCTGCAAAGCCTGACTTTGGCTCTGGGTGAAATCACCATTATCGTCAAGCCTGAGCATTACCTCTCGGTTTCGCGCAGCTTGCGCGATCACGCCGATCTGCGTTTTGAAGAACTGATCGACTTGTGCGGTGTAGATTATTCAGAGTATGGCAATGGTGCATGGGAAGGCGCGCGTTTTGCCGTGGTCGTGCATTTGCTTTCGATCAAGCATAACTGGCGCGTGCGCGTCAGGACCTTCTGTGCGGATGACGATCTGCCGGTCGTCGATTCGCTGACAGGCATTTGGCCTGCGGTCAACTGGTTTGAACGCGAAGCCTTTGACTTTTTCGGGATTGTCTTCGAAGGTCACAACGACCTGCGTCGTATTCTTACCGACTACGGTTTCATCGGCCATCCTTTCCGCAAAGATTTTCCGGTTTCCGGCAATGTCGAAATGCGTTACGACCCCGAACAAAAGCGCGTCATCTATCAGCCCGTCACGATTGAGCCGCGCGAGATCACGCCGCGCATCATTCGCGAAGAAGGCTATGGGGGCTTGAATTGACTGTCTTTATGCATCCGATAAACCAGTATTGCGGCGGAGGACGCGAAGCGTACTTGCAGTACGTGAGCATCAAAAAATGGTGTGCGACAAAGTCATTCGGTCGCAAGACGCCGTTTAGCGAGGTATAAAGTGGCTGAGATTAAAAACTACACACTTAACTTTGGTCCGCAACATCCGGCCGCACACGGCGTGCTGCGTCTGGTGTTGGAACTGGATGGCGAAGTCGTCCAGCGTGCCGACCCGCATATCGGCTTGTTGCATCGGGCAACCGAAAAACTGGCCGAGCAAAAAACCTTTATCCAGTCGGTGCCCTATATGGACCGCCTGGATTATGTCTCGATGATGTGCAACGAGCACGCCTATGTGATGGCCATCGAGAAGCTGCTCGAGATTGAAGTGCCGCTGCGTGCGCAGTACATCCGCGTGATGTTTGACGAAATCACGCGCTTGCTCAATCACCTGCTATGGCTCGGTGCGCATGCGCTCGACGTGGGTGCGATGGCCGTGTTCCTTTATGCCTTCCGCGAACGCGAAGACCTGATGGACTGCTATGAAGCTGTTTCTGGTGCGCGCATGCACGCTGCTTACTATCGTCCGGGCGGGGTCTATCGTGATCTGCCGGATGCGATGCCGCAGTACCGCGCGTCCAAGTGGAAAAACGAAAAAGCGATCAAGGACCTGAACACCAATCGTCAGGGTTCGCTGCTCGACTTCATTGAAGACTTCACCAATCGCTTTCCAAAATACGTCGACGAATACGAAACCCTCCTGACCGACAATCGCATCTGGAAGCAGCGTCTGGTCGGTGTGGGCGTGGTCTCGCCCGAGCGTGCGATGGCCCTGGGCTTCACCGGTGCCATGCTGCGTGGTTCAGGCATCGAATGGGATCTGCGCAAGAAGCAGCCCTACGAAGTCTATGATCTGCTCGACTTCGATATTCCGGTTGGCGTCAATGGCGATTGTTATGACCGCTATCTGGTTCGTATTGAAGAAATGCGCCAGTCCAATCGCATCATCAAGCAATGTATCGAATGGTTGCGTAATAACGCCGGCCCTGTGATGACGGACAACAACAAGGTCGCGCCACCTTCGCGTGTCGGCATGAAGACCAATATGGAAGACTTGATCCATCACTTCAAGTTGTTTACCGAGGGCTTTCATGTACCTCCGGGCGAGGCTTATGCAGCAATCGAGCATCCAAAGGGTGAGTTCGGTATTTATCTGGTTTCCGATGGCGCCAACAAACCTTACCGACTGAAAATTCGTGCGCCTGGTTTCTCGCATCTGCACGCGCTCGATGAAATGTCGCGCGGACACATGATTGCCGATGTAGTGACCATCATCGGTACGCAAGACATTGTGTTTGGCGAGATCGACCGTTAATGAGCGATTAATAAAAATGCTTTCTTCCGAATCCCTCAAAAAAATCGACCGCGAAGTCGCCAAATTTCCTGCCGAGCAAAAGCAGTCGGCGGTAATGGCGGCTCTGGCGATTGCGCAGACCGAAAAAGGCTGGCTTTCGCCCGACACGCTCCAGGAGGTGGCCGACTATCTGGGAATGCCTGCGATTGCGGCGCAGGAAGTGGCCACGTTTTACAACATGTACAACGTCAAACCGGTTGGCCAGTACAAGATCAGTGTTTGCACCAATCTGCCCTGTGCCTTGTCGGGCGGTGATCAGGCTGGCGAATATATGAAGGGCAAGCTCGGCATCGGTTACAAGCAAACCACCACTGACGGCAAGTTCACTTTGATCGAAGGCGAGTGTATGGGTGCCTGCGGCGATGCGCCGGTGATGCTGGTCAATAACAACCGCATGTGCAGTTTCATGAGTAACGAAAAGATTGATGCCCTGTTGGCCGAACTGAAGTGAATCAGGACACCGCGCGATGACTTCTCTGCATAACCGTCACATCAAACCGCAAATTCTTGCCGGACTTAACGGCGATAACTGGCGTCTGGCCGACTATGTGTCACGCGGTGGTTACCAGGCCCTGAAAAAAATCCTGACCGAAGGCATCACGCCGGAAGCCATCATTGCTGAACTCAAATCTTCAGCGCTGCGAGGGCGCGGCGGTGCGGGATTCCCAACGGGTCTGAAATGGAGCTTCATGCCGCGCCAGTTCCCCGGCCAGAAATACCTGGTGTGCAATTCGGACGAAGGCGAACCGGGCACGTTCAAGGATCGCGACATCCTGCGTTACAACCCGCATATCCTGATCGAAGGCATGGCGATTGCCGCTTATGCCATGGGCGTTTCAGTTGGCTATAACTATATCCACGGCGAAATCTGGGCCGAATACACACGCTTTGAGGAGGCGCTCGAAGAGGCACGCGCTGCCGGTTTCCTTGGCGACAAAATTCTCGGTTCTGAATTCAGCTTTCAGTTGCACGGTTTTCACGGTTACGGCGCCTATATCTGTGGCGAAGAAACGGCATTGCTTGAGTCGCTTGAAGGCAAGAAAGGTCAGCCGCGTTTCAAGCCACCATTTCCTGCAAGCTTCGGGTTGTATGGCAAGCCGACCACGATCAATAACACCGAGACCTTCGCTGCTGTGCCCTGGATCATCATGAACGGCGGCGCTGCATTTCTGGAAGTGGGCAAGATCAATAATGGCGGCACCAAGATTTTCTCGATCTCGGGTGATGTCACCTATCCGGGTAATTACGAGATTCCGCTCGGCACGTCATTTGCCACGTTGCTGGAACTAGCTGGCGGCATGCGCGGCGGCAAGAAAATCAAGATGGTTATTCCTGGCGGATCGTCAGCGCCGGTTGTGCCCGGCAACATCATGATGCAGACCGACATGGATTACGACGGCATCGCCAAGGCCGGTTCCATGCTGGGTTCGGGCGCCGTCATCGTCATGGATGAGACGCGTTGCGCGGTCAAGTCGCTGCTGCGCTTGTCCTATTTCTATTTTGAGGAATCCTGCGGGCAGTGCACGCCTTGCCGTGAGGGGACCGGCTGGATGTATCGCATGATTCACCGGATTGAGCACGGTCAGGGTCGGATGGAAGATCTCGATCTGCTCAACTCGATTGCCGATAATATCCAGGGCCGCACGATTTGCGCGCTGGGTGATGCGGCAGCAATGCCGGTGCGTGCCTTTGTCAAACATTATCGTGACGAATTTGCGTATCACATCGAGAACAAGCGTTGTTTGGTCGGGCCTGGCGCAGCCGCACACGCGCATCATTCCGACGACCTCGTGCTGGAAACAGCCTGAACGGCGACGTGCAACAACAGACACTAAAAGAATCCGCGGAACTGCAATGATCAATCTGCAAATCGATGGCCAGCCGGTAGAGATCGTGGAAGGCAGCATGGTGATGGATGCTGCCAACAAGATCGGCACCTACATCCCGCATTTCTGTTATCACAAGAAATTGTCGATTGCGGCCAACTGTCGCATGTGTCTGGTCGAGGTCGAGAAGGCGCCCAAGCCGCTGCCTGCTTGCGCCACACCGGTATCGGCCAACATGATCGTGCATACCAAGTCTGCAAAGGCTCTCAAGGCGCAGCAAAGCGTGATGGAATTTTTGCTGATCAATCATCCGCTTGATTGCCCGATTTGCGATCAAGGTGGTGAATGTCAACTGCAGGATCTGGCCGTCGGTTATGGCAACTCAGGCTCACGCTACAACGAAGAAAAGCGCGTGGTCTACCGCAAGGAAGCTGGCCCGCTGATTTCGATGGAAGAAATGAGCCGCTGCATCCAGTGCACGCGTTGCGTGCGCTTTGGTCAGGAAATTGCCGGTGTGATGGAGTTCGGCATGATCGGCCGCGGTGAGCATTCTGAAATCACGACCTTTGTTGGCAAGACCGTGGATTCAGAATTGTCCGGCAACATGATTGATATTTGTCCCGTAGGCGCATTGACAAGCGAACCTTTCCGCTATTCAGCGCGGACCTGGGAGTTGTCGCGCCGCAAGTCAGTCAGCCCGCACGATAGTCTGGGCTCCAATCTCATTGTGCAGGTCAAGAACCAAAAGGTCATGCGTGTTCTGCCTTTGGAAAATGAAGACATTAATGAGTGCTGGATTTCCGACAAGGATCGTTTTTCGTATGAGGCCCTGAATGGCGAAGCTCGCCTGACCAAGCCCATGATCAAGCAGGGCGGTACATGGCGTGAAGTGGACTGGCAAGATGCCCTTGAATATGTGGCGAATGGTCTGAAGGGCATTGCCGCTGAACACGGCGCTGCCGCGATCGGTGCACTCGCCACGCCGCACAGCACACTGGAAGAACTCCACTTGTTGCAAAAGTTGGTGCGCGGTCTGGGATCAGAAAATATCGACACGCGTTTGCGTCAGTCGGATTTCTCTCTTGATGCTTCATCGCAAGGTGCCCCTTGGCTTGGCATGAAGATCGCCGATGTCTCAGTGCAAAATCGTATCCTCGTGATCGGCTCTTTCCTGCGTAAGGATCATCCGCTGATTGCGCTGCGCCTGCGTCAAGTCACCAAGCGTGGCGGCAAGCTCAGCATTGTTCACGCTGCCGATGACGATCTGTTGATGCCGGTGGCCAACAAGATGATCGTGGCACCATCGGGATGGACGACTGCGCTAGCAAAAATCGCCACGGCGATTGCGCAGCAGAAGGGTTCAACGGCGCCGGTTCAAGCCGAGCCGGATGACGCAGCCAAATCGATTGCAACCAGTTTTCTCTCCGGCGTCAACAAGGCCGTCTGGTTGGGTAACGCTGCCGTTCAGCATCCGCAATATGCGCAGCTTGCTGCGCTGTCGCAGTGGATCGCGACCGAAACCGGCGCGCGCTTTGGTGTTCTCACGGAAGCCGCGAATACCGTTGGTGCCTATCTGGCCAAGGCCGTTCCCGGCAACGGCGGTCTCAATGCCGCGGCCCAGTTTGCTCAGCCGCGTAAGGCCTATGTCCTGTTGAATGCCGAACCGGAACTCGATGCGGCCGATCCGGCTCAAGCGATGGCTGCGTTGAAGCAGGCCGACATGGTGGTAGCGCTGTCTCCGTTCAAGCACGCAGCGATGGATTACGCTGATGTCTTGTTGCCCATCGCACCGTTTACTGAAACCTCCGGTACTTTTGTTAATGCTGAAGGTCGCGCCCAGAGTTTCAACGGCACGGTTAAACCTTTAGGTGATGCGCGTCCGGCCTGGAAGGTCTTGCGCGTACTCGGCAATCTCCTGGGCATGAAGGGCTTTGATTACGACACGTCCGAAGTGGTGCGCGATGAAGTGACTGCGGGCCAATCAGATCTTTCGGCACGTTGCAACAATGCGGTCAATGCAGCTGCATCTGTAGCACCCGTATCAGAAGCGGCGATTGAACGCGTCACCGATGTTCCAATCCATTTTGCCGATGCGTTGGTGCGTCGCGCCCCGTCTTTGCAGCTTACGCGTGACGCGCAGGCTCCCACAGCACGCATGAACGGCAAGCTGTTGGCACAATTGGGTCTTGTATCCGGTGATGCCGTGAAGATTAGCCAGGGTAGGGGCCACGCCGTATTGAAAGCCATGCAGGATGACAAGTTGGCAGAGCGTTGCATTCGTATTGCTGCCGCCCATGCATCCACGGCAAATCTGGGTTCGATGTTCGGTGCGATCAGCGTAGAAAAAATAGCGGCAGGTCAGAGTGCAGCGAAGGAGCATGCATGATCGCTTGGCTAAATGAACTCGGGCTGGCGATTTTTGGGTCATGGTGGCAGTGGATCCTTTACGTTGGCTGGGATTTACTAAAGATTGTCTGCATCCTGTTACCCCTGATTCTTTGCGTGGCTTATTTGACCCTGTGGGAACGCAAAATGATTGGCTGGATGCATTTGCGTCTGGGGCCGAATCGAGTTGGCCCGCTGGGTTTGCTGCAACCGATTGCCGACGTGCTCAAGCTGTTGCTAAAAGAAATTATTGTTCCGTCCAGCGCTAACAAAGGCCTATTTTTGATCGCGCCGATGATGACCATCATGCCTGCCATCGCGGCTTGGGCGGTGATTCCATTCGGGCCGGGTGCTGCGGTCGCCAACATCAATGCGGGACTGCTGTTCGTGATGGCGATTACCTCGCTTGAGGTCTACGGGATCATCATTGCCGGCTGGGCGTCCAACTCCAAGTACGCCTTCCTCGGCGCGATGCGTGCCTCGGCGCAAATGGTGTCGTATGAAATTGCGATGGGCTTTTCGCTTGTCGTCGTGTTGATGGTCTCCGGCAGCATGAATCTGACCGACATCGTCACGAGTCAACAGCAGGGCTGGTTTGCTGCGCATGGCATTAACTTCATGTCCTGGAACTGGCTGCCGCTGTTGCCGATATTCGTCATCTATATCATTTCCGGTGTGGCTGAAACCAATCGCCATCCATTTGACGTAGTCGAGGGCGAATCCGAAATCGTAGCGGGTCACATGGTCGAGTATTCGGGCATGGGCTTCTCGATGTTCTTCCTCGCTGAATACATGAACATGATTTTGATTTCGGCCCTGGCCGCCATCATGTTCCTGGGTGGCTGGTCGGCACCCATCTCGCTTGAAGTGTTGCTGGGCATGACCTTTCCCGAGTGGCTGATTAACCTGACTGGATGGGGATGGTTGTTCCTCAAGACTTTTTTCATCGTAAGTTTGTTCATCTGGTTCCGCGCGACTTTCCCGCGTTATCGCTATGACCAGATTATGCGTCTGGGCTGGAAAGTTTTTATTCCGTTGACACTGGCCTGGTTGATGATCGTTGGCCTGTGGATGCAGACCCCATGGAACATTTGGAAGTGAGTCTGGAAATGAGTGTGAAACCATCATGACAGCCATCAAGGAATTCTTCAGCAGCCTGATGCTGGGCGAACTGCTCAAGGGCATGGCGCTGACCGGGCGCTACATGTTTGCGCGCAAGATCACCGTGCAGTTTCCGGAAGAAAAGACGCCGCAGTCACCGCGCTTCCGTGGCCTCCATGCACTGCGCCGTTACGAGAATGGTGAAGAGCGCTGCATTGCCTGTAAGCTTTGCGAAGCAGTTTGCCCGGCAATGGCGATCACGATTGAATCCGATTTGCGCGAAGACGGTACGCGCCGCACTACGCGCTATGACATCGATCTGACCAAGTGCATTTTCTGCGGTTTCTGTGAAGAATCCTGCCCCGTCGATTCGATTGTCGAAACCCATATTCTCGAATACCACGGCGAAAAACGTGGTGACCTGTATTACACCAAGGAAATGCTGTTGGCTGTCGGTGATCGTTATGAAAAAGAAATTGCCGCGGCGCGTACAGTTGATGCCGCTTATCGTTGATATCGCTGAATAGATCGCTGACTGCCAGAATCGATAAAGAGAAAAATGAATTTCAAGGGACTCCTGTTAATTGCCGCCGCTCTAGCCGTCCTTTTGGGGATTGCTTTATTTGCACCCGACTTCAAGTCTGGCATTTTTTATGTCTTCGCTGCCGTGTTGGTGGTGTCGGGCATGATGGTCATTACGGCGCGTAATCCGGTGTATTCGGCTTTGTATCTGGTGCTGGCATTCTTTTCAGCCGCCGCGATCTGGATGCTGCTCAAAGCCGAGTTCCTGTCGATCATGCTGGTTCTGGTTTATGTCGGTGCGGTGATGGTGCTGTTCCTGTTTGTCGTGATGATGCTCGACATTAATCTCGCCAAACTGAGTGAAGGTTTCTGGGGCTATATGCCGATTGCCCTGATCGTTGGTGTGGTCATCGTCATCGAGATGTCCCTGGTTCTGGTCAAGACCTTTATCGTTCACGATGCGGGCATGCCGGAACTGGCCGCGGGGACAAACAATACCCGTGAGCTGGGCAAACTGATTTTTACCGATTATGTGTTTGCCTTTGAAGTTGCCGCCATGGTTTTGCTGGTTGCCGTCATTGCCGCTGTCGCATTGACCTTGCGCAAACGCAAAGACACCAAGGGTCAGATTCCTTCGCAACAGGTTCAGGTCAAGCGTAGTGATCGTGTGCGTATGGTCTCTATGCCTTCAGAAAAAAGACCAGAGAAAAACTAAGCACAGGAAACCTCAGGGACAACTCAGGGACAACAACCATCATGCTCAGTCTTGCTCATTATCTGGTGCTCGGTGCGATCCTGTTTGCGATCAGCGTCATCGGCATATTCCTGAACCGCAAGAACATCATCGTCTTGTTGATGGCGATCGAACTGATGTTGCTCGCGGTGAATACCAACTTCATTGCTTTTTCGCACTACCTCGGTGGCTACGATGGCCAGGTCTTCGTGTTTTTCATCCTGACGGTTGCTGCAGCTGAATCGGCCATCGGCCTTGCCATTCTGGTCGTGCTGTTCCGCAATCTGAATACCATCAACGTCGAAGACCTCGACAGCCTGAAGGGTTGACATGTTGTCCAGTATCTACGCCAATGTGATGGTCAATCTCCACGGCAGTATCGGGCCGAAATTTCTGCTGCTGGTGCCGCTTGCCCCATTGTTTGGCGCCATCATGGCTGGCTTTTTCGGCAAGGCCATCGGCCGCAAGGGTTCGCATAGGGTCACGATACTTGGGGTCGCGTTCGCATTCGCACTGTCCTGCGTGGCTTTCTACCATGTCTATCACACCGGCCGTACTTATAACTACACCGTTTACGAGTGGATGAACATCGGTTCGCTCAAGATGGAAGTAGGATTTCTGATTGACTCGTTGACCGCAACGATGATGATGGTCGTGACCTCGGTATCGTTGATGGTGCATATCTACACCATCGGCTACATGCAGGACGATCCTGGCTATCAACGTTTCTTTGGTTATATCTCGCTGTTTACTTTCTCGATGCTGATGCTGGTCATGTCGAACAACATGCTTCAGTTGTTCTTCGGCTGGGAAGCAGTGGGCCTGGTCTCATACCTGCTGATCGGCTTCTGGTACACGCGTCCAACGGCGATTTACGCGAACCTGAAGGCCTTTCTGGTTAACCGTGTTGGTGACTTCGGTTTCATTCTCGGCATCGGCCTGTTGCTCGCGTTCAGCGGCTCGATGAATTACATCGAAATTTTTGGTCAAGCTGAAGAACTCGCCAAGCAAATTTTCCCCGGTACGGATTGGCAGTTGTTGAGCGTAGCCTGTATCTGCCTGTTTATCGGTGCCATGGGCAAGTCGGCCCAGTTCCCCTTGCATGTCTGGCTGCCTGATTCGATGGAAGGTCCAACGCCGATCTCCGCGCTGATCCACGCCGCAACGATGGTGACCGCTGGTATCTTCATGGTGGCGCGCATGTCACCATTGTTCGAGTTGTCGGATACGGCGCTGTCATTCGTCATTGTCATCGGTTCGATCACTGCCTTGTTCATGGGCTTTCTCGGCATCATTCAAAACGACATCAAGCGCGTCGTGGCTTACTCCACGCTGTCGCAACTTGGTTATATGACGGTGGCGCTGGGTGCGTCGGCTTATCCGATTGCCATCTTCCATCTGATGACCCACGCTTTCTTCAAGGCGCTGCTGTTCCTTGCCGCCGGTTCGGTCATCATGGGTATGCATCACGATCAGGACATCCGCAATATGGGTGGCATCCGCAAGTACATGCCAATTACCTGGATTACTTCGCTGATTGGTTCGCTTGCCCTGATCGGCACTCCGTTCTTCTCCGGCTTCTACTCGAAGGACAGTATTATTGAAGCCGTGCACGAATCGCATATCTGGGGTTCGGGCTTTGCTTATTTCGCAGTGATCGTTGGCGTGTTTGTGACGGCTTTCTATTCTTTCCGTATGTATTTCCTGGTCTTCCACGGCGAAGAACGTTTTGGCAAGGCACATGATCATCATGCTCACGCGGATGCTCATGACGAACATCATGACGATGAGCATTCACACGACGAACACCATGGTCTGGCCCCCGGCCAGAAGCCGCATGAGTCGCCTTGGGTCGTCACGTTGCCACTCGTTCTGCTGGCGATTCCTTCACTGCTGATCGGTTATGTCTCGATTCAGGTATTCCTCTACAACGGTCATTTCAACGGTGTGATTTTTGTTTCGGAACATCATGAGGGCATGGCCAAATTAGCAGAAGAATTCCACGGACCTCTGGCGATGGCGCTACATGGGTTTACCAGTCTGCCGTTCTGGCTTGCACTCTCGGGTGTGGCTATGGCCTGGTATTTCTATCTGGTCAATCCCGCCATTCCGGCAGCCATCAAGCAGCGTTTCAGTGCGATCTACACCTTGCTCGACAACAAGTACTACATGGACCGCTTTAACGAAATTGTGTTTGCCGGCGGAGCACGCTTTCTCGGTGGCGAGCTATGGAAACGTGGCGATCAAACCGTCATTGATGGCTTCTTGGTCAACGGCAGTGCGCGCCTGGTCGGTTGGGTGGCTTCCGTAGTTCGCACCTTCCAGTCCGGTTACATCTACCACTATGCATTTGCGATGATCATCGGTGTTCTTGCATTGATGTCCTATTTTGTCCTGACGGCTTGAACCCTGATCTGACTTACTGACCCCAACAAAACTAACGATGCAGTACACCATTCCCTATTTGAGCCTTGCGATCTGGACACCGATTGTCTTTGGTCTATTCATTCTGGCTTACGGGCGCGACAGTTCCCCCGGAATCGTGCGCGGTTTTGCGTTGATTGGTGCGTTGATCAGCTTCCTGATTACCATTCCGCTCTATTGCAATTTCGATACCGCCAACGCGGGCATGCAGTTTGTCGAGCAGATGAAATGGATCGAACGCTTCGCCATCAATTACTCGCTTGGAGTTGACGGTATCTCGATGTGGTTTGTCCTGTTGACCGCTTTCATCACCGTCATCGTGATCATCTCGGCTTGGGAAGTGATCGAGACCAATGTCGCGCAATACATGGCCGCTTTCCTGATTCTTTCGGGTCTGATGATCGGTGTGTTTTGCGCCACTGACGGCCTGCTGTTCTATGTGTTCTTTGAAGCGACGCTGATTCCGATGTACGTCATCATTGGTATCTGGGGCGGGCCCAATCGTGTTTACGCAGCCTTCAAGTTCTTCCTCTACACCTTGATGGGCTCGCTGCTGACTCTGGTTGCGCTGATCTATCTCTGGCACAAGTCCGGTGGTAGCTTCGACATCCTGACCTGGCACAAGCTGCCGCTGTCGATGAACGAGCAGGTGCTGATTTTCCTGGCCTTCCTGATGGCCTTTGCGGTCAAGGTGCCAATGTGGCCGGTGCATACCTGGTTGCCCGACGCGCACGTCGAAGCGCCGACGGGTGGCTCGGTCGTACTGGCTGCCATTATGCTCAAGCTCGGTGCCTATGGTTTCTTGCGGTTCTCACTGCCGATTGCGCCCGATGCCAGTCATGCGCTGTCCGGCTTCATCATCACCATTTCGCTGATCGCCGTGATCTACATCGGCTTGGTCGCATTGGTGCAGACCGACATGAAAAAACTGGTCGCGTATTCGTCGATCGCTCACATGGGTTTCGTTACGCTCGGCTTTTTCATCTATAGCGAAACCGGCATGGAAGGCGGCATCGTCCAGATGATCTCGCACGGTTTCATTTCCGGCGCGATGTTCCTGTGTATCGGTGTGCTGTATGACCGCGTCCATTCGCGCAACATTGCTGACTACGGCGGTGTCGTCAACACCATGCCCAAGTTTGCCGCGTTGCTGTTGTTCTTCTCGATGGCCAATTGCGGTCTACCAGCCACCAGCGGTTTCGTTGGTGAATTCATGGTGATTCTGGCCGCCGTCAAATTCAATTTCTGGATCGGCTTCCTCGCTGCAACCGCGCTGATCCTCGGCGCAGCTTACTCGCTCTGGATGTACAAACGCGTGGCCTTTGGGGATGTCGTGAATGAACATGTGGCGGCGTTGAAAGACATCGGCGCGCGCGAATTTTTCATGCTCGGTCTGCTGGCCGTTGCCACCCTGTACATGGGTCTTTATCCCAAGCCGTTTACCGATGTCATGCATGGCTCGGTCGTCGAATTGCTCAAACACGTCGCCGTGTCCAAGCTGTGATGCATAACTGAATTATTCAAACCATGCTCGCCATCACCACTACCACGGTCACCTCCGGTCTTAATTTTCTGCCGGCCTATCCGGAAATCTTTTTGCTGATTGCCGCTGCGGCGATTCTGTTGATTGATATGTTCATCAAGGATGCACGCCGGGATTTCACTTTCCGCATTACTTTCATCGTTCTGCTGGTCGCCGCCGGTATCAGCGCCGCCTTCCTCGCGGGCGGAGAAACCTGGTACACCTTCAACAACATGTTTGTTGCCGATTCCATGGCAAACCTGCTCAAGGTCGCCATCTTGCTCGGTTCGGCGACCACACTGGTCTATGCCCGCGACTATGTCGTCGAACGCGGCATCGTCGGCAACAATATCGATGGCAATCAGGGCGGCGAGTTCTATGTGCTGGTGCTGTTTTCCGTGATCGGCCAGATGATCATGGTGTCGGCCAACAACCTGATGTCGGTGTACCTGGGTCTGGAGCTGATGTCGTTGTCCTTGTATTCAATGATCGCCCTGCGTCGTGACAACACCGCCTCGACCGAATCTGCGATGAAATACTTCATTCTCGGCGCGCTGGCTTCAGGCTTCCTGCTGTATGGCATGTCGATGATTTACGGCGCAACCGGCACGCTTGATTTGTCGACCCTCTCCAAAGAACTGGATGCCGGTGTCGCCAACAAGATGATCCTCGTGTTCGGCATCGTCTTCATCGTTGCGGGCCTCGCGTTCAAGCTTGGCGTTGTTCCTTTTCATATGTGGGTGCCTGACGTTTATCAAGGCGCGCCGACGGCTGTCACGCTGGTCATTGCAGGCGCACCCAAGGTTGCTGCATTCGCCATCACCGTTCGTATCCTGATCGAAGGCCTGATGGCTCTCGCAGTGGATTGGCAGCAAATGCTTATGATCCTCGCGGTACTTTCGTTGCTGATCGGTAACCTCGCCGCGATTGCTCAAACCAGCATCAAACGTCTACTCGCTTATTCGACCATCTCGCATATGGGCTTCCTGCTGCTCGGCCTGTTGTCCGGTGTCACCAACGGCAATGCGCTTTCGGCCGGCAACGCATACAGCGCCGCACTGTTTTATTCGCTGACCTATCTGCTCACCACACTGGCCGCGTTCGGCGTGCTGCTTCTGATTTCAAACAAGGGCGTTGACGCGGACGCGCTTGATGACATGAAGGGCCTGCACAAGCGCAGTCCCTGGGCTGCCTTCGTCATGTTGGCTGTGATGTTCTCGCTTGCGGGTATTCCACCTACCGTGGGTTTCTACGCCAAGTTCACGATTCTGGCGGCACTGCTCGATATCGGCATGGTTGGTGTTGCGATCTTTGCCGTCATGATGTCCCTGATCGGCGCGTTCTACTACCTCCGTGTCGTGCGCCTGATGTATTTCAGCGATCCAGATCAAACCGCTCCAATCGAAGGACGCGGCAGCATGAAATTCCTGCTCGGCCTCAATGGCCTCGCCGTTGTCCTGCTTGGCATGTTCCCAGGTGCATTGATGCAGCTTTGCCTGAATGTCATCGCTTTAATGCGCTCCACCTAATCTCTTTTTGTACCCTCCCTTTCAAGGGGAGGGCTAGGGTGGGGATGGGTTCAAAGCACGCATTTATTTATCCACAATCCCCATGTCCCAAAACGACTCCCACCTGCAAGAATCCCTGGTCAAAAGCGAACGCGTCTTCGACGGCGGTTTCCTGCACATCAATCGCGACACCGTGCGCCTGCCCGATGGCAAGGAAACCTTCCGCGAATACATCCTGCACCCCGGTGCAGTGATGATGATTCCGATTCTGGACAACGGCCATGTCGTCATGGAGCGGCAATGGCGCTATCCGCTGGGCCGCGCCTTTCTCGAATTTCCCGCCGGCAAGATCGACGCCGGTGAGCCGCCGCTGCAAACTGCCATCCGCGAACTGCGCGAAGAAACTGGCTACGTCGCGCAGAAGATGACCTACCTCTGCACGATCAATAACGCCATTTCCTACTCTAACGAACACATCGATTTCTATCTTGCCGAAGGCCTGACTGCAGGTGAACGCAGTCTTGACGACGGCGAGTTTCTTGATGTACTCAGCTATCCGCCGCAACAAATCCTGGACTGGGTCAAAGACGGCAGCATTACCGATGTCAAAACCATCATCGGTGCGTTCTGGCTGGAGAAGATCATCAAAGGTGAGTGGCCATCCACGTGATAGTGCCAGACGTTCGCTCTACGACGATTAACCCAAGGCAATAGATTTATTGCACCCATCATGGGTTCAATGCGACACTCCGAAAAGATGAACCAAGGGCCACATTGCGCCGACTGCGATTCATCATGGGAGAAATCACCATGGAGCTTTATCACAACAACATGTCGGTGTGCGCACAGAAAGTGCGGCTGGTGCTGCGTGAGAAAAATCTTCATCCCGCCGAGCACCACCTGAATCTACGCAAAGGCGAAGCCACTACGCCTGAGTACCTCAAACTCAATCCCAATGGTGTGGTTCCAACCTTGATCGATCACGGGATACCCATCATTGAATCGACAGTGATCTGCGAGTATCTGGACGAAGCCTACCCGCAAGTCACGATGCGACCTCAAGACTTGGTACAACGCGCCACCATGCGCGTCTGGACCATGTGCCCCGATGCCGGTCTGCATCATGCCTGTGGCGTGACCAGTTTTTCCATTGCTTTCCGACACCAGATGCTCAAGTTGCCGCCAGAAGAAATCGAACGTCAACTCGCCGAGAAACCAAATCCAAAGCTCCGCGAAAACGTTCGAGCCACCATTCAACTAGGCATCGACGCGCCGCAATTCGCTGAGTCCTTCAAAGCCTATGGCGCAGTCATCAGCAAGATGAGTCAACAGCTGGACCAAACGCCGTGGCTCGCAGGTGATGAATACTCATTGGCTGATGCGGCGATGCTGCCTTATGTCTGTCGCCTGGAAGATCTGAACCTGTCATGGATGTGGGACGCGCGCGCTGCGGTCAGCAAGTGGCTGGAGCGTAGCAAGGCGCGGCCAAATTACAGTGGCATTGCCGACTACCTGGAAGACCATTACTTGCAGCTAATGCGTACGAGTGGCAGCGAACTGCGCGACAGGCTTCAGGCCATACTCGCTGCATAGACCTCACGCTATTTGGACAATTCGATTTAGCTGCGTGCCTTGATGCTTGAAGGCAAAACGGTGAAGTCACTCGTTTTCTCAAGCGAGTTCATGGCCGACAGAAGCGCCAGTGGCGGTGCAATGAGTCTTCGTTCGGTTAAGTCCAACCATCCCCCGGTGCTCGTGACACGCGCGCTCAGTTTTCCATCCGGCCGGAAGATCTCGTGCCGAAGCACAAAGCGGCTTCCGTCCAATGAGTGGCCTGCGATTGAGTACGTGACGTTGATTTTCTGTTGCAGTCCTATCTCTTTGAAGTATTCAACTTCGTCCCTCATCACCACAGGGCCTATCCTGAGTCGCAGAAACTCCTCCATCGGGAAGCCGTTCTCGATCAGGAACATCTGGCGTACGTCCGCAGCCTTGTCGAGATAGGCCGTGTTTTTCATGTGCGAGTTGAAATCCATATCGGCCCAACCGGCGTAGAGGGTTTTTGTATACATGTGATTGCTCCGGCGTGCACCAAAATATTGGCGTCTCGTAATTTACGAGCTAACAGTTATCTGATGAAAATAATTTATTGTGCCGAAAGCGCTTGCTTAAGCCAAAGCAGTAATGGAATGCCGAGAGCTACCAAAACCGCAGATGTAGCAAATGTCTCAATCGTCAGATTTTCTTGGACGAGTTCCATCGCCGAAGGTGCAGCGCGGATTTCTAAAAAGTAACCACTTCCCCAAAAAAGCTTAAGGACTTCAATCGCAATTTGGATCACGCGGTGAATGCCTAGAAGTCCCAAGAACCCTACGATAAAGAAGGGCCATGGATTTTGCAGACTGCTCCACCACAGTGCAGTACTACTGAGAGCGAGCACTAAGCAAATCAGAAATGGAAGAAGTAATGAGATTAGAAATGACATGGCTTTAATGGAAGGCTACGTTTTTGAGGATTGAATTTTCGCACTCTGAATAGCCTTATGAAAACAATTTTTTATGCTTGATGTTATCGATGTGAATTTTTCGCTGTTGAATTCACGGTTGCTACTATCGCGCCCAATGCAGAAAGCCGCCCCAAGGCAGAGGGAGTGACTTGTATGGCTTCATGTCGATAGCGATTTGACTGAGTCGATCATGCTCGTCGTATTGAAGTTGAATTCGGGTCGCATCATCACGGTAGATGCTGCAGATTTTGTTGGAGACTGGAGCCTCGACATAGATAAGCGGCCCGCTCCCGCATTGGTCAAGGAATCTCGGCTTTACCTTTCGACAGGCTGCAGCAGTTACAACGGTGTACGGTACGGCCTTCCCCGAGAGGAAGTGTGAGGCCGCAGACGGCGAAGCCAATAAGGGCTTGTTGGACTCGATCAATGAGGAGGCCTTGTCGAACTCGGCTGTACAAGCTCCATTGGTAAACAGCGGTGGTAACAACAAAATCCAAACGATGATGATGAAAGCGATTAGACGAAGCATTATGGTTTCTTATTTTTTGATTTGGTCCGAACCTGATGGAGAAAAATCGCGCACGACTTCGTACATCCCCGGTTCAAATTTTGCGATTGCGAGGGCTTTCTGAAAATAGAGCAGGGCTGCCAGATTGGACCGCATAGCGTGATAGTCCTGAATGCTGCGCCACTGGGCATACATCGTGACCTTCGTTCCATCCAGGCCGCGATGCAGTCGCGCGGAAATGAAACCGGGGGCATGACATACCGAACTCTCGGTTGCCTGGGTTAGCAAGTCGAGTAGTTCCTGCTGCTTAGAAGGTTCCACGGTAAAAACATTGATCAGCGTGATGGGCATCTCGCTCATAGGGCATCCTTACCGTTGTATTGCCATCGCGTTACGAAAGCGCGAGAAGCGCCAACCCAATCGCTGCGGGCAGCGCCTGAATATAGAGAATTTTCTGGCTGGCCGTGATTGCCCCATACACACCAGCGACCAGCACACAGCTCAGGAAGAACACTTTGATCGGTGTGCCGTTCACACCTAAACAAATGCCCCAGATCAAACCTGCTGCAAGGAAGCCGTTATACAGCCCCTGATTCGCAGCCAGTACCTTGGTGGCTTGTGCTTTTTCCAGGGTTTGGCCGAATGCCCTTAGACCGGCAGGCTTGTCCCACAGGAACATCTCTAAAACGAGAAAGTAGAGATGGAGCAGAGCGACTAGTCCCACCACAATGTTTGCTGCGACTGTCATCGTGTGCCTCTTGTTTGAGTGAGGAGTTAGGTCACACTGGATGCGAGTGTGAGAAAGAATGCGATCCATAAGGCCACGACAACGATAAAGCTGGCCAGGAATACGCTCAGGCGATGCATCACCTTGTTGTACGTGCAATGAATCAGGCTATGTATAACTCGTAACGCAACAAACAGCCAGGAGCCGACAACCAGCCAACCGGGTGTGTGCCCCGTTGCAAGCGCCATCACCGCAAGCGCATAAAAGAGAACAGGCACTTCAAAGAGATTACGGAAGTTGTCCGATGCCTGAACGTTTTCCAACCGGGCCGTCATCTGAACCGAAGTGGCGACTCCTTGCGGATGGATTCGTTTTTCGCGCATCTCACTGACCCGCGAGAACAGCATCTTGATACCGACGAGGCACGTCAGCATCACGAGAGCAAAACAAGCGGCGATGATTTGAATAGCGTTGGCCGTCATGAGTTGTGTCGGTGTCCGGTTTATCGTTCGACTAAGCTTAGGCCGCAAGTGCATCAAATACAAGCAAGGTCGCTTCGCCCTTAACGCGCACGCGGTGTTTCAGCCCGGGACGAACTTGAAAGAATTGTCCTGGAGAAAGACTGACGTTCCCTTCTTCGGTATCGATGTGAACCAGCCCACTGAGAACGAAAAAACATTCCGGGCTTTGCTCATGAACGTGAAAGTCTTTTGCAATGTCACGCATGACCTGTAGCGAAGATTGGCGCCAGCAACCGATGCCAGAACTTTGCTGAACCAGGGTTCAGCCGCGCTGAGATGGTTCGTATCGAACGGGGTGAGTGTATTCATGTGTTTAATTCTTGCGATGGAAAAGACAGCCCGCCACGTTACTCATGCCGATACCCGAGTGGTTCCAACGCGGCGATACAACGGGAGTCGCTCTCGCAGTCTCAGGAATGGTCGTTCCACCGAGTAATGCAGCACAGCGCCTGCTGCAATGGCCGCAGCACCATAGGCCAGGAAGGCAGCAAATCCTCTATCAGCGAGCTGTTCGCCCCATTGCGCTTGGACGACGTGATAGATCGCCTTGTGAACCAGATAGAGGCTGTAAGAGATTGCCGCCAACCACCCGACGCCGGGAACGCTCCAGCGGCCGATCAGGCTGTCTCGGCCCGCACCGGCGAACACCAGCAGGCCCATCCCGACAGACAGCACCGGCCAGCCAATGGCATTGCCCAACAGACCGACACGATCGCGAAATAGCCAAAGCGCCAGCGCCATCACCGCCAAGCCCGCCAGCAAACAGATGTTGGCGTAGCGCCGAGCGTTCGCCCATGCTTGCGGACGGAACACCTTGCACGTGGCCAACGCGACGCCAGTGAGCAGACCGTCGAGTCGATTCCAGGTCGGATAGTAGATATCCTCGACGAACCAGTTACGCTGATGCGTTGGATCAACGGCCATGTCATGCAGCCACACCATGCTGCGCAACATCACACCGGCCAGCACAAGAAACATGCACAGCGCGATGAACTTCCGCATAGACGGGCGGCGCAGAAGCCAGGCAGCTAACAGTGGGAACAGCAGGTAGAAATGCTCTTCCACGCATAACGACCAGGCATGCGAGAACGCCGTGTTGCTGAGGTAGTCGATGTACAAATTCAGCACGAAGGTGAAAAATTTCCAACCGGGTTCCATCCCGGGTGCCTCACGGAAGCCTGGCCAGAGCAGATACAACAATAGAATCGCCCAATAAGCTGGCAGGATACGGAATGCGCGGCGAAGGTAGAAGTCGCGTAATGACAACCGCCCTCCGTCCTTAAACGACTTCAGCACCTGCACTCCTATCAGGAAGCCGCTCAGTACAAAGAACATGTCTACGCCCATCCAACCATAGCGCGACAGCCACGCCCAATTAGGCCCAAGACCACCAACCACGAATGAATGGAATAGCATCACCCAGACGATAGCGATGCTACGCAGAAGGTCGAGGCCATTCAGGCGATGAGTATCAGGCCTCATTAGAACGATTCATTTCCGAGTTGTGATGCACGGCAATTTGAAGGGGCTACGTTATTTAGACAAGGGGTACGATAGAACCCAACGATCCTGATACTCATCTAGCCGTTCGCCCCCACCGCTGGGTGGTGGGAGTTAAAGTGGTTTTACGAAACACCATTAACTCAGGAGGCGGAGATGAAATATAGCGGAATTGACCTGCACTCGAACAACTGCGTGGTCGTCG
>JANYFL010000061.1 GCA_025362735.1 Betaproteobacteria bacterium
GCTAGACGGCGAAGTGGAAGCCGACGAGACGTACATCGGCGGAAAGGCGCGCGGCAAGGGTCGGGGGTACGTCGGTAACAAGACCGCAGTGGTGTCTCTTGTCGAGCGCGATGGCCGCGTGCGTTCCAAGGTAATGCCAGAAAAGCACGTAAGCGGCGCGAGCGTCGGCGAGATTCTAAAAGAGCACGTAGCCCCCACGGCGCACCTAAACACCGACGAGAGCCCGATCTATACAGAGTCCGGTAAGAAGTTCGCTTCCCATGAGACTGTCTGCCACAAAAAGGAAGAGTACGTACGAAACGATACCGTGACTGGTCGCGTAGTCACCACAAACGCCGCAGAGGGGTACTTTGGGAACTCCAAGCGTTCCCTTGATGGCACGCATCATCACGTCAGCGGGAAGTACCTACCGCTCTACATGGCAGAGCTAGACCACAAATACAACACGCGCAAGGACACAGACGGCGAGCGGACCGTAGCCGGACTCACCAAAGCGGACGGGAAACGGCTGACGCTCAAGTCGATGAAGTAGCGGGGATAATAGACTTTTGAAGTCGCTCCCATTTCTCTTGATTATGCTTAGCCTTTCCTTCAATTGTCCTATACAGAGCATCTACACATTGCGCGACATCATATTTATCGGCTACTTCAAGTGCTGTCACTATTACTAAACTTATAGACCATCCATCATGAGTGCTTAGCGTTTTAGTCTCGGCAAGCCGCCCGTCTGATAATAGCCAAATCTCACAATTTGGATCGGGCTGGGCAAGGCGCACGCCGCGCTCTTTGAAATAGGTAGTGGTGTTAGTCTTCCTATTGCCTCCACTCTCAATCGATTCTGCGAGCAGAGACCATGCGCTCTTACAAGCCTGTACGCAGGCTTCTAAATGGGCAGCCATTTCCTCTGTCGGAGCCATTAGATTTTTTGTCATCTGAGCAAGTTCCTCAACCTTCCGTAACACGTCCATGATCCTGTCTCCTTTTTGTCTTGCTTTGGCAAAAGTAGAGCGTAGGATCGGAATTAGTTCCGATCCTCGTCGAAGGGGCTTACGGGCAAGATGGCCGCAGTGTTGATCGCACTAGCGGCCATCGTCTTGTCAGGGGGTTGGCTGCTGCTCTGCGCCCTCCCTCGCTATCCGTTCAATCTCGGCGCGGACAGCGCGCACGATGAAGCCCGTGCGCGTCTGGCGCTCGCCTGTCTTGAGCGTGAGCGTGGCAATGGCGCGATCGATCTCGACGGCAAATTCCGGTTTCACGTCGAGAGGAATGCGCGTGTAGGACTTACCCATACTGCGCAGATTCACACGTTCGATTCGCACGGTCAATACTGCAGCGACGAAAACCAAGCACGAGATCGGCAGATTCGTACGTACACAGTGGACGTTTCGTTTGATTCGATGGTATAGGGCCGATAAAGGAGATTAACCATGAGCACGGTTTGTGAATCTGCCGTCGACCAGACTGTCAGCTATTCTCGCCGCGCAGCGCCGCGCAAGAGCCGATCGAAGTACGCGCACATTCTCGACATGACCGACGAGAAAGAACGCGAAGTCGCGCGCAAGGTGCGGTACTTCGAGCTTGGCGGCGACTACACCGCGGTCGAGTTCAGGCGCGCGGTCAGTGACGGCCAGCGCATCTTGTGGGCGACCGTCGATACCGTGCCGCGCTGGCGCACGGGTGGCCGGTACTCGCTCCACTGGTGGAACATCGACACCGCCCGCCAAGCCTGGCACGAGTGCCGCTCGCTTGCCGCGGCGCAAGCTCTTCTAAACTCGCTGACCCTGCACTAACCGTGTATAGGTGGGGGACCACAAGGGACCATCATGCCTAAAAAGACCACAGAGAAGCCCCGGCCAGACGCGAAGCCCAAAGCGCCAGTCGCCCCGGTGAGCATGCCAGCAAGCGAGTTTAACGGGGTTATGCGGCAGATCTTCGAGGTGCCGGCGGCTGACCACCGCGAAGTCGGCAAAGCGAACCGGGTGAAGGGCTAGGCGCAGGCGGTCTGATCACAGACCGCCGCAGAAGTGGCGTCAAGTGCATAATCGCCAAAGCTTCACCCGGCCGACCTGGACCTGCCAGGTGCGCAGCCACACCGAGTAGCCGGGAAGCGTGATCTCCAGCCGCAGCCACTCACCATTGGGAAGACGTAAGGGCGTAATGGGAAGCTGCCCGGGATCGTTGTACGGATACAGCGCCTGCTGCGCCCCATCCTGATCGATGACCTGGCGAAAGTAGCCGCGCTGATAAAGCAGCCCCACTCCGACCACCGGCACGCCGAGATCACTGGCCGCTTTGAGCTGATCGCCGGCGACGTTGCCGAGCCCTCCGGAATAGATCGGCAGCGCCTCGGTCAGCATGAACTCCAGGCTGAAGTAGGCGACGCAGGTGAGCGGCGACTCGGGATGACTCTGCTGAAACCAGGCGGGGCGCTCGGCCACCTGTTTTTCGGCCTGAACCAGCGCTTCCACCTTTTGGCGAAAAGCCGCATCACCCAGCAGGTGCTTGAGTTTTTCCGTCGACACCGTCTGCAGGACAACCCACGGATTCTGGGTGAGCTGCCAGAGCTCGGGGTCGAGCTGTTCCCACACCGTGTCGGTGCGGTGGTTCCACGACCAGCGCAGGTTCAGCGCCAGCTCGGCCAGCGTACTATACCCCTCGATTTCTGGCTGCGGGAGGCTGTAGATCGGGCTACTGGAACGGGTTTGCTCGCTCATCGTTAAGCAAATGATAGCGCACGAATGGGGCCGGTGCCGCGTCGACCCAGCGCCCAGCTCACGGCCCAGGATGACGATGAATAAGCCCCGCGTACCGGCCAGTTTTCGCTCGGCAGCGCCGGTAATCGCGATGTTCCTGGCGGTCCCCTGATTGG
>JANYFL010000068.1 GCA_025362735.1 Betaproteobacteria bacterium
GCTGCTGCCTCGGTCGGCGTAAAGATACCGGTATAGATCCCGCCGATGACCACAACGATCAGCAACAGGCCCCAGACGCTTTCACGAAAGGCTTTCCAGCGTGCGCCCCAGGTGGCCTTGACCATGCGTGGATAGCCATTCTTTTTCGCCAGCCACCAGGTCGTCAGGCCGAGCAGAAAGGCCAGCACCAGACCGGGGACCACGCCCGCCATGAACAGGGCACCGACCGAAGTGCTGGTCGAGACCGAGTACATCACCATGACGATGGACGGCGGAATCAGGATACCGAGCGCACCGGAGGTGGTGATCACGCCAGCGCCGAAACGATTCGGATAACCCTGCTTGACCATGGCCGGCAGGATGACCGAACCAATCGCCACCACTGTGGCCGGGCTGGAACCGGACACCGCCGCAAACAGCGCACAGGCCATAACCCCAGCCAGCGCCAGGCCGCCGTGAAAATGGCCCACCATGCTGGTGGCAAAGTTGATCATCCGTTTGGCCACCCCACCATGCGTGAGGAAGTTACCCGCAAGAATGAAGAAGGGAATCGCCATGATCTCGAACTTCTCGATACCCGTGAACAGCTTCAATGCGACCGATTCGATCGGCACCTGCGTCATCGTGAACAGGAAGGTGAGCACGGTCAGGCCGAGCGAAATACTGATCGGCATGCCGGTCAGCATCAGCACCATTAGCAATACAAAAATGATGAGGGCGCTCATGGTTTGGCTCCAACAGAGATCGTGGAAACAGGATTGCCGGCAACGTCATCCAGGCCTTCAACATGGCCGTGGTCGTGCTTGGGCAATTCGTTGGTGCGATAGAAACTCCATGCCACTTGCAGGAAGCGATAGCACATCAGGGTTGAACCCAACGGCACCGCGCAGTAGACGATCCAGGTCGGCCATTCCAGGTCGGGCGTGGTCGGGCCTTCGTAGAGATCTCCGGTGTCCATACCGAAGAAATGCAGGATGGCGTAGTGAGCGCCGTTTTCCCAGACGAAAGTCGCACCCAGTGTGGCGACGATGCCGGTAAACAAGGCGCCAGCAAGCAAGCCGATGAAGACGAACTTACGATACCAGGGCTTGTTGAGACGGTTGATCAACACGTCAACGCCGACGTGGATACCCGTACGCACACCATAGGCTGCGCCGAACTTGGCCATCCACACGAACATGTAGATGCACAGCTCCTGTGCCCAGCCCATATTGATCTTGAGCAAGCTGTCTTGCAATACCGGAATGCCGGATAAATAGCGATGCACTACCGCAATGAAGATGATCAAAGTCGCCGCACCCATGAGCGTCGCGATGATCCATTCCTCAAGGTGATTGAGAAATCGGTTAAGCATGTCTGTCCCCTGATAGACCTCGTTTTATATGACACCCTCCCATTGAAGGGAGGGCGTGAATCATGCAAGCTTTACTTGTGACCCAAAGCGGCAGCTTCCTTGTAGACGGCCTGGATGGTTTCCTTGCCGACACGATCTTCCATCTCCTTGTGTACCGGTAGCAAGGCCTTGCGCCATGCAGCCTTCTCGGCATCGGTCGGGACATAGATTTCCGACTTGCCTGAAGCCTTGATCTTTTCCATCGCCTGTTCATTCTCCTGCAGGGCGATGACGTTGGCATAGCGGGTTGCATCTTTCATCGCACTTTCCAGAGCGTCACGGATATCAGCGGGCAGACTTTCCCAGAACTTCTTGTTGACGATGACGGCATAGCCCAGATAGCCATGATTGGTTACGGTGATGTACTTCTGCACCTCATGCATTTTCTGGGTGTATAGATTCGATGGCGGATTCTCCGTTCCATCGACCACGCCAGTCTGCAGGGCCTGATAGGTTTCAGAGAAGGCCAGCACTTGAGGAATCGCACCGAGGGCACGCATCTGCGCTTCCAGCACCTTGGAAGACTGGATACGCATCTTCAGGCCCTTCACGTCTTCCGGCTTTTTTAGCGGCTTGTTGGCACTCATGACCTTGAAGCCGTTGTCCCAGTAAGCCAGACCTTTGATGCCGCGGCCTTCCAGTTTCTTGAGCAAACCCAAACCAACCGGGCCTTCTTCGACACGACGCAGCACGTCCTTGTCCGGGAAAATGTAAGGTAGATCGAACACTTCAAATTCCTTCACTCCGAGCGGACCGAACTTGGCCAGCGACGGTGCCAGCATTTGTACCGCGCCGAGTTGCAGCGCTTCCATTTCTTCCTTGTCCTTGTAAAGCTGGCTGTTCGGATAGACCTCGACCTTGACGCGGCCCTTGGTGCGTTCCTCGGCGAGTTGTTTGAAACGATCCGCTGCCTTGCCCTTGGGCGTATCACTGGCCACAACGTGGCTGAACTTGATGATGATGGGTTGCTGGGCCACGGCAACCACCGATACGGCCGCGAGTAAAAGCCCGAGCAGGCCTGAACGTAGTTTCATGAAAGTCTCCTGATGTCTATAGTGAAAAAGCTGTCCCTGCAGCATTTATTGAAATTCTGATAACCGAGTCGGAACGACAAACGCTCTGTGCCAATTCAGAATTTCACGGGTGCATTTTTTCAGGCTCGCGTCATCTCGGCAATGACGGATTTCCACAATCTCCGCTGCTGTCTTTGGAACAGCAGTTTCCACTAAACTGCGCGCATGTTTGCCTCACTCACAAATCGCATCAACCTGGCGGCAACTTTGGCCACGACCTTCAGGCGTGGCTGGCGCTGGTGGCTGACCAGCATTGCCCTGATCGCTTTATTGGCGGCAATGGTCGGCTTCATCTGGCTGTCCCAGCGGTTTGAATCCGAGCAGAAACAGAACCAGCAGATCGCAGATACCCTTTGGGTCGAACAGTCGATCCGCTTCCAGATGGTGCGGAATGTCGAAACCCTGCAACTGCTGGGCCGTGATCTCGTTAGTGGCAGGACCAACGCGCAAGGGTTTCAGACTCGCGCGGCACAGTTGCTGCGCGGCGGGCACGAATTTGTTTCACTGTATTGGCTGGATGGCGCGGGCCGTCCGCTGGCACACAGTCCGGTGGAAGCGGCGATGCTATCGGCTAACACCCTGCATCTGGTGCAACCGCTGCTACAAACGGACAACCAGAATATCCAGCCGTTTTACGTTCAGGTTGCGGCCCCTGGCGACCGCAAACTTAATAAAGACCAACAGGTGGACTTGCTGATTCCCCTGCCTGGCCCGGATGCGACCGCACGTGCTGGTGGTGTACTCGTGGCCAGGTTTGCCCTCGGCGGTCTGCTCGAAGAAATGGTGCCGTGGTGGTTTGCGCAAACCAATGAAGTACTGCTCACCGATCAAGACAATAATGTTTTGGCGCGGCGCGCGCCCGGCGGCAAGGGTCGCAGTATTTACACCCATACCATTCAGCTTGATCTGCCCGGCACCAGCCTGAACCTGCGTACGAATTCGATCCAAGACAGTCCAGGACTGTTGCCGAACATGGTGGCCACAGCTGCCGTGCTGTTGTCGTTGACGCTGATGTGGAGCCTGTGGGCGCTGCGCCGTGACATGCAGCGCCGCGCCGAGGCAGAGCAGGCTCTGCGCGAGCAGCACGCTTTTCGTAAAGCGATGGAAGACTCACTGCTGACCGGCCTGCGCGCGCGCGATCTTGAGGGCCGCATGACCTACGTGAACCCGGCGTTCTGCAAGATGGTCGGCTATACCCCTGAGGAATTGCTCGGCCATCTGCCACCCTTGCCTTACTGGGTACCCGATGCCATTGAAGATCACCAGCGTCGCTTCGCCCTGGTGATGGCTGGAGGTGCTCCGGCGCATGGCTATGAAGCGGTGTTTCAGCACAAGGACGGACACCGCATCAACGCGCTGCTTTATGAAGCGCCGCTGATCAATGCACAAGGCGTCCAGACCGGCTGGATGAGCTCGGTTCTTGACGTGACTGAGCGTAAGCGCATGGAAGAATTGAACCGCCAGCAACATGAAAAATTGCAGACCGGGGCCAGGCTGGCCACAATGGGCGAGATTGCTTCCACGCTCTCGCACGAACTGAATCAGCCACTGGCCGCAATCACCAGCTATGCCGCCGGTTGTCTCAATCTGATCGAACGCAATCGCCTGGAACCGGTTGCTGACCTGCACCAGGAATTGAACGAAGCCATTGTCAAGATACAGACCCAGTCGCAACGTGCCGGGATGATCATTCGCAGCGTGCATGATCTGCTGAAAAAGCGCGAACCGACCCGCACGCCCTGTGATCTGGCCAGCCTGATTCGCTCCACCCTGCCGCTGATCGAATTGCAGTCCAAAAAATACCAGGTGCGCATCATCACCGATCTGCCCGAACAGCCAATCCGCATTCATGCCGACCGCATCATGCTCGAACAGGTACTGCTTAACCTGACGCGCAATGCCATTGATGCGATGCAGGAAACGCCCCTCGTGCAACGCGCGATCCATATCGAGGCCAGACTGGTCGACGACACCAATGTTCAGGTCAGTGTTAGCGACCGCGGGCCGGGCATTAGCCTCGCGGTACAGGAACAATTGTTCACGCCGTTTTTCAGCACCAAGGCCGAAGGCATGGGCATGGGCCTCGCCATCTGCCGTTCGGCTATCGAGTTTCATGGCGGGCGTCTGGAATATGAAGCCAATCCGAAAGGTGGCGCCGTGTTCAAGTTCACCCTGCCGGTCATGGCCGCAGCGACCGCAGCGCAAGTCATCACGCATCCATCATGATCGAGATTATTGACGATGAAGAAGTGATTCGCGATGCACTGACCTGGCTGTGCAAGTCGCGCGGACTCGAAGTTCGAGCCCATGCTTCGGCGGGCGATTTTCTAACTGCAATCGACGACGGCATTGATCTCCTGAGCCAGCCCTCTTGTCTTTTGCTCGATGTGCGCATGCCCGGCATATCTGGCGTGGAATTGTTCGACCAGTTACTCGCGCGCAAACTGGTGCCACCTGCCACGGTGCTGTTTCTCACCGGACACGGTGATGTACCGATGGCGGTTGAGATGTTGAAGAAGGGTGCTTACGATTTTGTAGAGAAGCCGTTCTCGGACAACCAGTTGATTGATCGCCTGATCCAGGGCGAGGCATTATCGCGCAGCCACATTGCTGCGGGCGCCATCAGTTCCTCTGTGGCGGCACGTCGCACGAGCCTGTCGCAACGCGAGCGTGAAGTGATGGATCTGATTCTGGCGGGCAAACTTAACAAGGTGATCGCAGACGAGCTCGGCATTACGATGCGCACCGTGGAAGTTCATCGCGCCCGCGTGTTCGCCAAGATGGGCGTGCGTTCGGCGATAGAATTGGCCCAGTTGAATGTCGGCCATAGCACTTGAATACCCTCGCCCCTTTCCCACCGATATGAGCGAGGGGACGAAAAAACATCATTGTCCCGAACCAACAAATCAGGAGATCCAATGAAAACCAGCCCACGCACCACCCCGCCTTTTCGCGCTGACCACGTCGGCAGTTTTCTGCGGCCAAAATATCTTCTTGATGCACGCGAACAAAAGGCCAGAGGGGAAATCAAAGCAGCGCAACTAAGGCTGGTGGAAGACAAAGCCATTACCGAAATCGTCCAGTTTCAGCAAGACGTTGGTATGTCCAGCATCACGGACGGTGAGTTTCGGCGCACTTATTTTCATATCGATTTTCTTGAGCAACTGGGCGGCGTGAAGACCGATATTCCGGTCACCATCATCAAGCCGGACGGTACGCAAGAATTAGCCCCTCCAGTCATGCGTGTGATCGACAAGGTTCGTCACTTCAAGGATATTCAGCGAGCCGATTTCGAGTATCTGAAAAGTCAGATCGCACCCGGCAAGACAGCAAAGGTCACGATTCCATCCCCCACGATGCTACATTTCAGAGGTGGTCGCGCCGGGATCAGCAAGGAACACTATCCAGAGTTAGAGCCTGATTTTTATCAGGACGTGGCCAATACCTACGGCGACGAACTGCGCTCACTGGCTGCGGCGGGTTGCACCTATGTGCAGATGGACGATACCAATCTCGCCTATCTGTGCGATGAAAAAATGCGCGAAGCAGCACGTCAGCGCGGCGATGATCCCAACGAATTGCCGCATCGTTATGCCAAGTTCATCAATCTCGTCGTTGCTCAAAAGCCCCCAGGCATGACCCTGGCGATGCATCTTTGCCGCGGCAATTTCAAAAGCACACACGCCGCATCGGGTAACTATGAGCCAGTGGCCGAAGCGCTGTTATCGGAGATGAATCTGGATGCCTATTTTCTGGAATATGACGATGACCGCAGTGGCGATTTTCGTCCACTGCGTTATTTGCCCAAGGGCAAGATTGTGGTGCTCGGACTAGTGACCACCAAGTTCGGCGCAATGGAATCGAAAGATGATCTCAAACGCCGCATTGATGAAGCCGCACGTTATGCGCCGCTTGATCAACTATGTTTGTCCCCGCAATGCGGTTTCTCCAGCACCGTACATGGCAATGACATCGCCGTAGAAGCCCAGCGAAATAAATTGCGCTTGGTAGTAGAGACGGCTCAGGAAGTCTGGGGCTAATCCTGAAACGGAATGTATCGACTATTTTTCAGAAACCGCCTTGAGATTGGCCAGGCCCGCTTCAAAATCCTTGCCGATCATTTTGTCCATGTTGAAAAAGATACCCATCAATTTTGAGACGAAAGGACGGGGGCCATACATGTCCCAGTTCACTCTCGTTATCTCACCTTTAGGTTCAAGAATAAATTCAGCGGTGTTATGTGCTTCAAATGGGCTGAAGAAATCCAGTTTGATGATGATTTTGGAAGGCTCTTGGGATTGCGTGATTTTCATCCGTCCCTTGCCCACTTTTTTGTTACCTTCCCATTCATAGATCGTACCCTTGCCACTTTCGCTACCACTGAAACTTCGCTTCATGGCTGGATCCATTTTTTCCCAAGGAGACCATTCACACCATTTGTGAAAATCGTTGATCGACGCAAAAATTTTCTCAGCAGATGCCCGAATGCTGATCGACCGCGTAATGCGAAATGTATTCGGTCGGAGTGCCGTAAAGATCAGTAGCGCAGCAATTAGAACGGCGACGATGATCAGGATGGTTATCAGCATGTCGCAAATCCCTTCATTTAATGGTTATAAGTTGTACGGCTATCAGTAAAGAGTTCATACGATCAATTAACTCATTTCGCATCACTTCCTAAAATATCGAGGATACAGTCTCCACCAGGCGAAATAATAATTGCAGAAGTTCACTGAATGTTGTCTTATCGTTTGCTCAATCCGATAATGCCGACGGCGTTGAGGGCGAGTCGTTGGTGAAATGATAAGGGCTTAAGCATTCCTCACTCTGATATTGCCAGCATTCGGACGTGACCAGGCTGTTCATTAATTGGATTATGGAGAATATTCATGCGTCAGATGAACTTGTTCGCCTTCCTCTGGAACACCGGCGCACATGTCGCCGGCTGGCGTTATCCCGCCTCAACCGATGAGGGGCAACACAGTCTGGAATTTTTCCAGCAGGTTGCGGCGATTGCCGAACGTGGCAAGCTCGATGCGATCTTCTTCGCAGATTCGGTAGGTTTTCACCGGACGCGCGGCAAGCAGGCCTTTGCCTGTGTCGATCATGTAAAGATGGCCCCTCTACCGTTGATCTCGGCGCTGGCCGCAACCACAAAAAATATCGGTCTGGTCGCAACCGCATCGACCAGCTTCAATCATCCTTATGCACTGGCACGCGAATTCGCGTCGATCGACCATTTGAGCCATGGCCGGGCGGGCTGGAACATCGTCACTTCGACTGGCGATAATGAGGCACACAATTTCGGCCTCGACCAGAATTATGGACATGCTGACCGTTATGCGCGGGCGACCGAATTCGTCGAGGTCGTGTGCAAGCTGTGGGACAGCTGGGAGGACGAAGCCTTGTTGATGGACAAAGCCTCGGGCCGTTATTCAAACCCGGATCGCATTCACGGCCTTGATCATGCGGGCACGTTCTATAAGGTGAAGGGCCCGCTCAATGTCGCGCGCCCGCCGCAAGGACATCCCGTGCTGGTGCAGGCAGGGTCGTCGGGTACGGGGCAAGCATTTGCTGCCCGCTTCGCGGAGGCGATCTTCACTTCGCATCCCGGCATCGAAACCGCGCGCACTTTTTATGCGGATGTAAAACGTCAGGTAATGGCAGTCGGTCGTGACCCGGCGAAAGTGAAGGTTCTGGCGTCGGTGCAACCGCTTGTCGCCGAGACCGAAGCTGAAGCGCGACGCATCGCTGGTGAACTGAATGCGCTGGTTCACCCCGATCTGGGCATCAGCATGCTCGGTGGCTTTCTCGGTGGCATTGACCTGTCGAAGGAAGATCCGAACGGACCGTTGCCTGACAACATTCCTGAAACCGAGAATGCGCGGTCGACGCGCGAGCGGGTGATGGACTGGGCGAAGAAAGAAAATCTCACGATCCGGCAGATCGCTGATCGCATTGCCGCCGAGCGCACCAGTCGAAGCCTGATTGGTACACCTGAGCAAGTGGCTGATGGACTGATCGACTGGTTCAATGGTGGTGCCTGTGACGGCTTCATCATCGGTGCCCCATGGCTGCCCGGCGGACTGGAGCGCTTCGTCGATGGCGTGGTTCCGATTCTGCAGAAACGCGGTGTTTTTCGCACCGAATATGAAGGCACTACCTTGCGCGAGAATCTTGGGCTCGAACGGCCCGCAAATCATTTCGTGATGCACCCCGAGGACCATGCGGAGCCCGAGATTTGGTAAATACCGATCGCAGTTTTCTAGGTCACCCCAAGGGGCTGGCCGTGCTTGCCTTCACCGAGGCATGGGAGCGCTTTTCCTTCTACGGTATGCAAGCGCTGCTCGTGCTCTACATGATCGATCAGCTATTGGCACCAGGTCATCTCGAACATGTGCTGGGCATGCCGGTGCTGCGCGGCGTACTCGAAGGTGTGATGGGGCCACTTTCAAGTCAGGCACTCGCGTCAATGATCTTCGGCCTTTATTCAGGTCTCGCCTATTTTCTGCCGGTCTTCGGCGGACTGATTGGCGACCGCTGGGCGGGCCAACACATCATGGTGACAATCGGCGCAATCATGATGGCGGCAGGACATCTATTGATGGCATTCGAAGCACCATTTCTCATCGCACTTGTGCTCTTGATCTTCGGTTCGGGTTGTCTGAAGGGAAATATCTCGACGCAGGTTGGCAGTCTCTATGAGGCCGACGACCGGCGCCGCACCGATGCGTTCCAGATCTTTCAGTTCGGTATTAACACCGGCGTGGTCGCAGCACCATTTCTCTGCGGGACGCTGGGTGAACTCTATGGCTGGCACTATGGTTTCGGCACGGCCGGTATCGGCATGCTGATTGGTCTCGCAATCTACCTGACGGGCCAACGCTACCTGCCGCCCGATCTGCGTCAACGCGCGCCGCGTGCAGGCCCGCGCGCTCGGCTCACTCGGGAACAATGGAAGGTGATCGGCGGCTTGCTGCTAATTTTGCTGGTGGAAATTCTTTACCTTGCCCCCGGCAATCAGATGGGAAATGTCTATCCGCTATGGGTGCGCGGACATGTCGACCGGCATGTCGGCAGTTTCGAGATTCCAGTGACCTGGTTTCTTTCGGGGACAGCCATTGCATCATTGATCCTGCCGCCATTCATCCTTCGTTACTGGGCAGCACAGGCGGCGCGCGGGATCGAACAGGACGAGATCGGCAAGCTGCGTGTCGGCACTGCGATTTCTGTTGTCACCTATGGCCTCTTGGCATTCCTTGCCTGGGTTGGGGGCGAAGGTGTGAGCTGGCTATGGCTGGTGCTTTATCACAGCCTGTTCGCACTAGCTTATCTGTTTATCTGGCCGGTCGGCATGTCACTGTTCGCGCGCGCGGCGCCACCTTCGGTCAATGCCATGTTCATCGGTATTTTCTATACCTCAGTATTCTTCGCCAACATAATCGTCGGCGTGATTGGAGGCTTTTACAGCTGGATGACGCCAGCGGCGTTCTGGACGCTGCAAATGGCAATCGGCGCCAGCGGTTTTATACTGATCATGATCATTGGCGGACACTTACGATACATTCTGCGACCTCGGACGGAGTCCTTATGAGTATGTTTCCTAACCCTACCCGCCGGGCGCTGCTTGCGACGGGGCTTGTCATGCCGTTCGCGCTGATGGCCGCTGAAGGTGATGGTAATAGTGAGGTAGCGAACCTCTGGCGCCGTCTATTTACCGGACCCTTAGGTGAAACGATCTGCTGGTGGTATCAGGGTACGCTTTACGCGCACGTTGACCGGCTGCGCGAATTCCCGGTAGTTGGGCTCCATGCCATCATGGTCGCTCGCGCATCAGAGCAAGGCAACGGACTCGCGCTGGATTACCGCACGATAGGTTGCTTCAGTGATCTCGATAGCGGCGAGCCGGTCCGTCGCTGGCGTAATCCCTTTACCAATCGCGTTGAGGACATTCCTCCTTTCTTCATCGAGGGTCCCGGGCGATACGTCATGACACCTTCAGTCGAGGGCGTGGCGCTTACGCTCACGGCCGCACAAACACGGACGAATCGCATTGTGGCGACGATGGAGACCAGCGGTGAGCGCGTCATGCTCACCCAGATCGAAGGCACGCTGCAGGGCTTTCCAGCCCTCGATGGAAAGCTGCCACCGCTCGATAGCCCCGCAGTAACTGAAAGGCAAACGCGCATTCAACTGATCACACAACGGGCAGCGCTTGCCAAGGCGGAACCGGTGGCCGATGTGCGTGGATTCTTCAGTCATGTCTATGATGCGTTGCCGCCCTGGCTCGGTTTCGGTGAGGCACTTGGCAGCGGATTAAGTAAGGGGCAAATGCGCAAAGCCCGTACTGACGAGATCGTCAATCGTGCGGTATGGGCCTATCTCAAGCGACAGGTGCCGAGCGCTTTCTCGGGCAATCGTTTGGTGCTGCCTTGATCAGAGCGGCACTTTTTCTACTCGTCGCTGCTGCTCCAGGCATGCAGTCCTTCGCGCAATCCTTGGTGCGGCCCATTCGCGATTGCGCCGACTGTCCGGAGATGGTGACAATCCCTGCTGGAGCATTCGACATGGGCACGAGCGCGGAAGAGATCGCGCGTTGGGGAGTAGCGCCAAGCAATCGCACCATTGCTTGGCAGCAACCCAAGCATCACGTCACCATCGCCCGATCCTTCGCATTGGCAGCGACGCCGGTCACGCGTGCGCAATACGAGCGCTTCGCGCGCGAAGCGGGAGAGAAGGTCGCGGGCATAGGCTGGGACTCGCCAGGTTTCAGGCAGACGCCCGACGATCCGGTTGTGCGTGTAAGCTGGGATCAGGCCAATGCCTATGTTGCCTGGTTGAGCCGCAAGACCGGCCAGCACTATCGTCTGCCTAGCGAGGCCGAATGGGAATATGCAGCGCGTGGCGGCACGACCACGGCCTATTGGTGGGGCGATGATGCAGGAGTGAATCATACCGTCTGTGACGATTGCGGCAGTGACTGGGACAGCAAGGGCACGGCGCCGGTGAAGAGCTTCGCGGCCAATCCGTTTGGGCTCTACGACATGCTCGGTCAGATGTTCGAGTGGACGGCTGACTGTTGGAATCCGGATTATCGCGGCGCACCAGCCGATGGGTCACCCTGGATGAGTGGCGATTGCAATGTTCATCCCTCGCGCGGGGGATCATGGAACCTTGATGCAAGGCTGTCGCGTGCTGCGCAACGCGGTCGCGACGATCATGACTATTCCGGCAATATGGTTGGCTTCCGCGTGGCACGGGATCTACCCTGATTCACCCCTGCTCTGCTAACCTTGTTTCTTCACCATCTATAGCTCAAATAATAAAGGGACTTCGCCATGTCTAGATTCGCGTTTTTACTACTGGTTTGCTCAGCGTTGCTGCCACTTGGTTCTGGTGCCGAGACACCTGCATCCAAGGTCGAAAGCTTTCGCGACTGTCGCGACTGTCCCGACATGGTCGTTATCCCTGCGGGCGAAGCGACGCTCGGGTCTACCCAGGAAGAACGCACGCGTGCTGGCATGATCCCACTTTTTGGTGATCGCGAAGAGCCAACTTATCGGGTGCGCTTTGCAAAACACTATGCAATCGGACGCACCGAAATCACACGGGCCCAGTACCGCGCCTTCGTGGAAGCAACGCATTATCCCGACGCTGAGACCTGCGGCGTCCATGATGCGAAGACGGATACCTGGGGCCCACGTCCCGGCTACAACTGGCGCAAGCCGGGCTACGAACAAGGCGACGACCATCCGGCGGTCTGCATTAGTTACAACGAGGCTGTTGCTTATACCCAGTGGCTGAGCAAGGTATCCGGCAAGACCTACCGCCTGCCCAGCGATGCGGAGTGGGAATACGCAGCGCGCGCGGGTACGAAGACAGCCTGGTATTGGGGCGATGCGCCTGAGGAGGGCTGCAAGCTGGCCAATATATTGACAGTAGGCACGGTCATCGCACTGGGATCGCCACCCAGCCTTGCGGATCGCATGGTCTGCTCATCCCCGCACAGCTTTACGCTACCAGTGGCATCGTTTCCGCCAAATGCATTTGGCCTGTATGACATGGTGGGCAACGCCTTTGAATGGGCGGCCGATTGCAACAGCCCAAACAATACTGACGCGCATGCCGACGGTACTGCTCGCACAACAGGCGACTGCGCACGACATTATCTGAAGGGTGGCGCCTTTCACACGCCATTCTGGCTGACCCGCTCAGCTGTACGCGGTGCGCCGCTTGTGCCTGACCTCCATATGTTCCCGATTGGCTTCCGTGTTGCCCGATCACTGGATTGAAGAGTAGCGGAGACAAATGCAAGCCGTGGCAGTACCTTCAGTTGCTGCCACGACCCACTACCCGTGACGCAGCAAGGTTGGCAAGCGCTGCTGCGAGGAACATCGGCACAAGAGCATAGAAGGCGATGCGCAGTGACTGCGTGCCATGGCTCGGCAGTGCAAGATCGCTGATCACGCCGACGAAAAGCGGACCACAACCCAGGCCAATCAGATTGAGGAAGAGCAGCAGCAACGCGCTGGCCGTACTGCGCTGCGTTGGTGGCACGATGTGCTGGATGAGTGCAACTGACGGTGCAAGATAAAAAATTGAAAGCCCGAGCGTGATACCGAACAAGGGCAAAGCCATCGCCCAACCTTCAACCAAGGTTGCCAAAAGCAGCATCGGTGCTCCGAGCGTCAGCGCGATACCTGGAATCCAGCAATACCAGCGATTGTCGGAGGGCCCCAGTCGGTCTGCGAGCGCACCGCTGACCCAGATGCCGATACCCATTCCAATTGCGAGTGTGATGCTGAGCCATGACCCGATCTCGGCAAGCGTCATTCCCATCACGCGAATCAGATAGGCAGACAACCAGCCCATCAACGCGTAGCAGGCAAAACCACCCAGTGCGCAAGACAACGAGACCAGCATCAGTGGTGGCGACGACAGGAACAGCCCAATCGCGCGGAACAGTGGCACCGCTTCATGGCTCACAGCGCCGCCGTCATAGCGCCCGCGTTCGGGCTCACGCACAAACAATAAGAGCAGGATCGATAGCAGCACGCCCGGTGCGGCAACGATAAAGAACGCGACCCGCCATCCATATGCCGCAGCCACCCAGCCACCCAGTGCGGTACCTACGCCCAGCCCCAACGGCACACCGAGCGAATAGATCGCAAGTGCACGGGCACGACTTGCCGGTGGGAAAAGATCGGCAATCAAGGAATAAGAAGGCGGGACGCCCCCTGCCTCACCTACTGCCACACCAACACGAGCTGCGGCAAGTGATAAAAAGCTGGTCGCTAATCCGCATGCAGCCGAGAATGCACTCCACAGCGCGCAGGCTCCGGCAATCACCCAGGTCCGCTTGGTGCGATCTGCCAGCCACGCAACGGGCACGCCAAAGGTCGTGTAAAACAGCGCGAACATAAAGCCGGTCAACATGCCCAGCTGACTGTCAGACAAGAGAAGCTCGCGCTTGATCGGCTCCGCCAGTACTCCCATGATCTGGCGATCCATGAAGTTGAAAATGTAGATGAGTGTCAGGATGGCAAGCGACAGATTGCGCCCACTAGCGATCTTCGTAGTTTGGTTCAATGCTTTTCTCCTCAGAGTAGTCTCACCGTCCAGATTATCCTTTGCTAAAGCGGTCGCTTGTTTTCGCTAGTTGAATTTTTTAATAATAAAAAAGTTTTATTTGGTGATCTGCCTATACTCATTTACCGCTCAAAATTGAGCCTTAACGGAGGGTTTAAATATGAATATTGCCTCAATCAAAAAAGTTTCGAGCTGGTGTATTCCTGTTGTCGCACTTTGTGCCGGTGTGATCCTGGGACAGCGAGTTTCGGATGTTCCGGTGTTGAGTCCGGCACATGCCGCGTCTGCAAAAGGTGGCCTGACCGCGATGGAAAAGCTGCTGATCAAGGACGAAATCAATGACAAGATCACGCTCTACGCCTTGTATGCCGATGGCGATGGCCCCGGCGGAAACCCGCGCAATCTGAAAAAGATGGCCGAGACGATCATGACTCCCGATATCGTCAGCGAAATTTATCTTTCCAAAGGTGGCGAGCCGAAGATTATGAAAGGACGCGACCATATCACCAACACCGCGCCGGAAGTTCAATCCGAATTCGCCAAGGTCGTCGTTGGAAGGCACTATCTGGTTTCAACCGTGTTCGATGAAATAACGCCAACGACCGTCAAGACACGCACGCCGGCTGTCTATTTTGATTCCAGCAGCAATCAGGTTGGCCCTCCCTGCACCAAGCCAGAAGAGACGGTCTGCGGTGGCAAGCCCATCAAAACGATTATGTGGGTTTATCACATGACCTGGACCAAAACCCCAGACGGTTGGCAGATCTCACGCAACATTCTGCGTGACGACAACTGATCGGACAACTGATCGCTAGCAACATGATTGCGCTGGTCTTAGTCAATGACTGGGATCAGTGCTTGCATTTTCCCTTGACGAAATGGAAACCGAAAATGATGAAACGAATCAGCCTTGCCTTGTTCGTATTGGCTTCAATGGTGTTACCCATAACGATGCCCACTGCCCTCGCCCAGCAAGTGAAACCGGCTTGCACTGATAATTCCCGCGCATGTCTGGTCAAGACGGCCAACCTTTATCTCGACGGCCTGGCACATCACGATGCCTCCAAAATTCCCTTTGCACCGGATGTGCGGTGTACGGAGCAGGACAATGTCCCGGCTGCGAACGAAGTTGAATTTCGCAAATCAATCAATGATTCAGGAGTAATTCAGGGCATCCGCAGTCTGCGCTTGATGGCTGACCCGGAAACGCAATCGGTCAGTGCCTTTTATTTTCTGGATATCGGCGCTGTCGGCAAGGAACACGCTTATACGGTGATGCGCGGACAACGATTCAAAATTGTCCACGGCCTGGTCAAGGAAGTTGAGGTCTACAACTATGTCAATCCCAAGCTGACCGGGCTGGCAAAGCCGTTCTGGCCATGAATGCGCCTTCACTTTTCGGGATGGGAGCATTCATGAATGCAAAACGCTTGGTTTCATTCAGGCCGTTATTTCTGTTGATCGGGCTGGTCATGATGAGTGCTGCGTCGGCCGCGTTTGCTGATACTGGCGACGCAACACCACTCTGCACAGACTCGACACGCGCCTGCTATGTCCGAACGGCCAAGGCTTATTTCGAGGCGATCATGCATGCCAATGGTTCGGCTGTACCCTTTGCAAAAGACGTACGGGTCACAGAACAGGGGCATGTCGTGGCCACATCCCGTGCCAACTTTCTTGCGGAATTCAAGTCAACCAGCGCAACCAAAGGTTTACGCAACATGCGCTTGCTGGTCGATGAGCCGAAGGGCGAGGTCATTGTGTTCGTGCTTGGCGATGTGCAGATGGAAGGACAAGCGCCGATCACTGTTCGCAGGGCGCAGCGGATGAAAATCGTTCACGGCTTGATCAAGGAGGTCGAAATCCTTGTCTATATTGATTCGGCCCCGACGGCAATGTGGCCGGACGAGTAAACGGAAATAAGAAAGCAAAAAAGACAAATCAAGGAGCTGACTGATTCGGCTCCGGCACAGCAAGGAGACTAACGATGTATTTTCCCAAGACAACAACTAAAGATAGTATTTCACGCCGCACGTTTGGCAAGATGCTGGTTGCTGCTGGTGCCAGCATCGGATGGCTCCCACTAAGCCATGGCGCAACACCCGTGGCATCTACTTCTACCTCCGCACCATTTGGCCCAAATCTTCAGTCAATGGGCTGGTGGCTGCGCCGCACGACCGGCAAGAAAATGGCCGAGTTGACGCCCTATTACCAGAAAATTATTGGCTTGCCCTTGGAGCGCGATTTTGAAAATGATCTCGTGCTTCTTTGGGCGGGAGAAGATCTGATCTTTGAAGTCAAGACAGATGACAATCCCGTGCGCAAACAAACGGACGCCAACAGCGCAGCGATGCTTCCGGTGTTTCGTGTGCACGATCTGGCCAAGTGGCGTGCGCGCATGGAATCATTCGGTTACAAGCCAGTGTCGGAGCGAAAAACGCAATGGGGGCAAACGCTGTTTTATCTTGGCCCTGACAATCTGATCACTGGCTTTGAACACCGCTCGGATGACTCCCCCTTGCCATCTGATCGCAAGGCTTTAAAGCGCTGGAAACAAGGTGCCTTCCGTCTGGGTAACCTGCCCCCGCTGCCTGACTCTTTGCATTACCTCAGTCGTGCGATCCGTCATGTTGCTGATGTCGAAGCCATGAGCAAGTATTACCGCGATGTTTTCGGACTTCAACCACTCGGCTCCGAAGGAGATTCGCAAATTTTTGCAGTGGGCGAGGATTCAGTATTGGAGATTGCTCCGGGTGGTGTCAGCATCCCCGAACCGGGTGACCGTTCTGAACTGACGGACACGTTTGTCATGCGCATTCACAACCTAGATGCGGAACGCCAAGCTTTGTCCAAGCGCGGCGCCAAGCTCAAGGGTGACGTCATTGTTAAAGAAGAAACAACCCGCCTGCAATTTGTTCCCGATCCCGAAGGCTGGATTGTCGGGATCGAAGAGCGCGGCAAGATACGTCCTCAATATATTGACGATGTCGAAGCAGATCGCCGCTGGCGCGCAAGAGGCAAGTGAACGTATTGCTCTGAGAGGTTGCGGCCAGCACGAGAATCGTCGCTGGCCCATTGAATCTTGATGGCTGGATCTAACGGGCACCGTGGTTAGAGGATTTGAACCTCCGACCACTTGCACCCCATGCAAGTACGCCGCCTTAACCCAGCGAACCGCAGTGACGAACAATTTGACGCTACTTGTCCGCCAGTCGAGCGACGCGGAAACCGACACTGGTCGCGCGAACGTCGGGAGGCAGCTGGATGCGCGCCGCCGAACGCAAAAGAGCCAGCCCACCGTGCCATGAGCCACCGCGCACAGCGCGTCGCGCACAGTCGCTGTTTGTGACCGGATCAGCGGCATCGGTCGGCGCATTGCGATAGTCCGGCGCGAAGCAGTCGGCGGTCCATTCCTCCAGATTGCCGAGCGTGTCGTGAACACCAAAGGCATTGGGCGGGAACGCGGTGCCAGGACTCGATTGCAGGAAACCGTCGTCGCAGGCGTTATAAGCCAGTTTGTCGTCAGGTGCCGTGGAGGTGTAGCCCTTGTCGGCGCCATTGGCATGCGTGCAGACCGCCGGTGTTCCCTCATCTCCCCACCAACGCACCGTTGTCGTACCTGCGCGCGCAGCGTATTCCCATTCGGCCTCGTGTACCAAACGGTAGGTCTTGCCGGTTTGCTTCGATAGCCATGCCGCATACGCTTGCGCATCTTCCCAATCGACACAAGACACGGGGTACTCTTCGGTTGCGGGCGAACCGGTGTTGAGATACGAACGGTTTTCGCGTCGCAACCATTTTTCGTCTTCAAAGGTCGTGCACCAGGTCGGAACCACTCGCTTGGTCGCGACGACAAAGCGACGGTACTGCGCGCGTGTGACGAGATAAGCGCCGATGGCGATCGGCACCGTGACCGCGACATCGTGCTGTGGCCGCTCCGTCGCCGCAGCTGCTGCGGCACGGCCCTCGCGGGTCGTTTCTTCTTCGGTCGAGCCCATGCGAAAAGACCCGGTAGGCAGAACAACCATCTCTGGCGCCCACGGACGATCATGGAAGGTTTTGCCTACGCCAAGGGGGAACGGCCCCGAGGTCTTCATGCGCGATTCTCCCGCAGTGGCGCATAAAGATGCGGCGATCAAGATGACACCCATCAATTTTGAAATCTTGTACATTTTGATTCCTCAGTTATTTGATCAGTAGAAAGAAGATGACGAATAAATAGCTTGAAACAATGGGATGTAAAGCGCAGTTTCTCTTGTTCCTTATTCCCCGTTAGCGAGGGACGTGAGAATCTGGTATGCAGCGGTTATTCGTTCATTGATGGGGAAGTTCTTGTTGGCGAGGATCACAATCCCTAAGCGCTTTTGCGGAATGAATGCGACGTAAGCGCCGAAGCCATTGGTCGAGCCGGTTTTGTTGATCCAGACATCCTTGTGAGCATTCAGCGGCGGCTTGATTTCAGTTACCGGTGTCGCGTTGAAGGACATCGCTGGCGAATTCCCTTCCATAAGTGTCTTTAACGTGACGGGATACTGATATTGTTCCCATATCAGATCCTGTGTCATCGGCCCCGCCTTGAAGTAGCCAGTGTGTGTATTGGTAATTGCTTGCTGAACCTTCGGGTCCAGCTGGATCATATCCATGTTGGCTTCTACGAAGCGGATCATGTCGGAGACAGTTGTTTTGACGCCGTAGGCTTCAGACGACAGTATGCCTGGCGCCATCCTGATCGGTGCGCCGTCTTTTGTATAGCCTTGCGCGTAGTCGGGCAATTGCGCAGTGGGCACATTGATAGAAGTGCTCTTCATGCCGAGCGCGGGAAACAGCAGATGTTCCATCAGTCCGTCAAAATCCTGACCCATACTTTTCGCTGTGATCAGTCCGAGCATTCCTATGCCGGGATTGGCGTAAGTCCGATAGGTCCCCGGCGCATAGATGGGCTGCCACTCCTTAAAATATTGCATCAGTTGATCATTGTTACCGATGTTATCAGGCACCTGCAATGGGAGGCCGCCGGGAGTGTGTGTACCTAGATTAAGGAGACTCACTTTACCGAATGGACTCTTCTGCAATGAAGGGAGGAATTGGCCAGTCGAGTCCGACAGGGACAGATAGCCACTAACCTGGGCATACGCCGCCAGTGTTGCCGTAAAAGTCTTGCTGATGGAACCAAGTTCGAACAAGGTGTCGCGCGTGACGGGCGTTCTGGTTTCTGTCGACGCCAAGCCATAGTTGAATACGTAGTGTTTGTCCCCGTCGATAATGCCGACTGCCATGCCGTGAATGCCGTTGTTCTCGATAACGGGCTCTATGGTGCGGTTCACTGTACTTTTGATTCTGTCTTGCCGAGCCTCTACCGCGTAGCTGACCGGTGTGATCGTGCATACCAAGGTGGTCATTGCCATAAGGCTTACGGCTCTAAAACTCATTGGGCTATTCCTTCAATTTCTATCATTAATTGTTAACGTTAGTTGGTCGCTGCAGTGCGACCAAGCTGTGAAATTTTGGGGATAGTTATCTGACACCACAAGGAATAAAAATTATTCAAAACTGGCGCCCTCATTTATTGCATATCCGTCGATAAACGATCCAGCGTATCCAGCCGGTCTTTCAAGGGGTCAGGCTGCATTTTCGTCTGCTCAAGGCCGATATGGAGCAAGGCATGTCCATCGTAGTGCTGCCAGGCAGGAAGACCGGGGCCATTGGGGTCACGCTTTCGTGCCATGTTTATCCAATACGCCATCATTTCTGCTGAGACCCGCCGCTCGTTGGTGGACATCTTGTCATAACTGAGTGAGTTGCCAAACACATAGGGAATTTCGCTCGCATGTTCTGCACCGGGTAGCGTGCCCTTTTCAGATCGGGTGGGAACATCGAAACGATAGACATAGGTCGGATGCCCATTTGCAGCATGACGTTGCGCTAGTGCACGAGCCTGGCTGGTGTAGAACAAGTCACTCAGGATTAAGTGATCCCGATCAACCACATTTTCATAATACGGGGTCAGTTCATCCCAGCGCGCCGGTGGAACAATTTTTTCCGCCCAGGGACGCTGGGAATCCGCTGGCAACGCCCCCATCTCGAAACTATTGGAGCCAATGATGAAAGGTACCGGGGCCTCATCGTTGCGTGCGAAGGCTGGCCATAAATCCGACGTGATCGTTTTGCCATCGACCGCAAAGATATGCTCCTCGTCGGGTTCGGCAATGGCAATGATGCGTTCTGGCGCGACCGCGCGTAAGGCTTCCAGCGATGCATCCGGCATCCCCAGTTTGCGCGCGATGTTTGTTCCGATGGATTCTGCTGGGGCATCGCCATCTGCAGAAACCGTTGCTAACCTTGGAAAACTGCCGCGCCCATAACCGGACTGTGCAATGGCCGAGGCAAACAGGCCACGCGCGTCCGGTGCAATCATCAGCATGTCCACAGAAGCGCCCCCAGCCGATTCACCAAAAATTGTGACCTTAGCGTGATCACCTCCGAAGTGCGCGATATTGTTTTTCACCCAATTGAGTGCAGCGATCTCGTCCATCAAACCATAGTTAAAGAGACGCCCACCATCGGCGTTTTCTTTGCTGAGTTCAGGATGCGCGAAAAACCCGAAGCGTCCTAGCCTGTAATTGATCGTCACTACGATGACTCCCTTGCGGGCAAGTGCCTTGCCGTCGTACTCGGGACGTGAACCCGACCCGGTCAGCAAACCGCCGCCGGGAATCCAGAACAACACCGGCAGGTGTTGAGTGTTACCCGTTGGCCGAAAGACATTGAGATACAGACAGTCCTCGCTCATCGGCTGAGAATCGGTCCAGGGTTCTGGAGATACCGGCTGCATGCAGATCGGACCAAAACGGTCTGCGACTCGCACACCTTTCCACGCCACTGCAGGTTGCGGAGCCCGCCAGCGCAGCCTGCCTAGTGGGGGTGCCGCATAGGGAATACCGCGAAAGACCACTACGCCCGCTTCTTCTACGCCCTTCAACAAACCCGCATCCGTTGTAATGAGCATTTGCGGGAGCGTAGCTCCTGCATTCTCGCAAAGGTTTAGCAACAGGAAAGCAGAAAAGAGGGTGGCCCATACCCTGCAGTGATGAATGTGAACCATCAGCTGCTTTGCGTAAGCATAGAGTCCTGATCGCATCGCGCCTCTCCTTTGAAAATACATACTTTATTTGCTTACATGGTCCGCATAGTAAGCAGAAATCTGAATCAAACAATCAATATCTCAATGCTTGTTCGACAGGTGGCAATGCAAGATTCAGATTTGGCAAAAGGGCTTGCTAGCTCGTACGGTAACCCTTGCATGTTGCTGAATACGTTACATCCAGATGGAGGCTCTCATGAAAAAATATTTTCTGATCGTATTGTGTTTTGCGTCACTGTTGTTTGGAAGTTCAGCATGGGCTGTCGAAGTGATCCGCGACTGTGCGGACTGTCCGGAACTCGTCGTTATTCCGCCGGGCACCTTTACGATGGGTTCGTCGCCTGAGGATATCAAGAAGTACCTGACTCTTTCCTCGGCTGGCGATGAAGGGCCGCAGCACCAGGTGCATATCGCCAAGGCCTTCGCACTCGGCAAGTTCGAAGTCACTCGCGGCGAATTCGCAGCGTTTGTACGCGAAACGAAACATGTTGCGCCATCGGAATGTACGATCTGGACAGGCAAGGAGTCCGGTCCACTAATCCCTACGCCGGGCATGAACTGGGAACACAATCCGGTGACCACCACGGACAAACAACCAGTCGTGTGCCTGACCTATGCCGACATGTCCGCGTATCTTGAATGGTTGAGCCGCAAGACGGGCTATCACTATCGTTTTCCGAGTGAGGCCGAGTGGGAGTACGCGGACCGCGCCGGTAGCACGGGGCTGTACTTTTTTGGTGAAGATCCGACCGACCTGTGCAAGTACGGCAACGTTGACGATCTGACGGTCAAGGAAGAAGCCGAAGCCGCGCATGCTTATGCACCGACGACGCCAGCAGGATTTGCGCCCTGTCATGATGGCTACGGTGTGCGCACCGCACCGGTCGGCAGTTACAAACCGAATGCCTTTGGACTCTACGACACCATCGGCAATGTGTGGGAGCGTGTTGAAGATTGTTATCACGAAAGTTATCAGGGCGCGCCTACCGACGGCTCACCATGGGTGACTGGTCTGCGCAATGGCAATGGTGTGGTGATCGACTGCAACTATCGTGT
>JANYFL010000011.1 GCA_025362735.1 Betaproteobacteria bacterium
TGTACAACTATCGCGGTGTTTCCCGTTATCATTTCCCCATGTATCTTAAGGAAATCGAATACCGCTACAACCACCGACATGACAACGTCTTTAAGCTGTTCCTGAAACTCTTCTTTGGTTACGTTTCGCCCTAATTACCTAGAAATATTGTGGGCGCGGAGCATCAGCGGCCAGCGTCGAGTCGGGATTTTACAGCGGCCCGTGCTCGTTCTCAGATTGGCTTGACCACGCTGGCATCTTGGCCAAACAAAATTTTTCGTGACGCTTCGTCACTCACTGCGGGGGCCATATTGATTTCTTTACCTTTTTCATAGGCGCGCACCACGGCCGACCGCACAGCAATGGTTTGCCTCCAGCGCTGCACATTCGGAAACGAAGTCATATCCAGCCCAGCACGGTCAGTACGCATCCATGCATAGGTTGCCATGTCGGCAATCGAATAGTCACCGACGATGAATTCTCGATCAATCAATCGACGATTCAACACTGCGAAAAGTCGAGAGACTTCCCTTCCATAGCGATCCATCGCATAAGGAATTTTTTCCTTGGCATAGATGGAGAAATGATTGCTCTGGCCAAACATCGGTCCAACCGCACTCATCTGCCACATCAACCATTCCATCACTTCAATTTGGCCGCGTTGATCAGAAGGAATGAACTTCCCGGTCTTCATCGCAAGGTAATGCAGAATCGCACCCGATTCAAAGATCGAAATTGGTGCGCCACCATCGGCAGGTGCCCGATCAACAATCGCAGGAATCTTGTTGTTCGGAGAAATCTTTACAAACTCGGTCGCAAACTGTTCACCCTTGCTAATGTTAATCGGATGGAGGGTGTATTCAAGTTCGGCCTCTTCGAGATAGATCGCAACCTTGCGGCCATTCGGTGTGGTCCAGAAGTACAGTTCGATCATGAGAATCTTGAGGTCAGTTTGACAATAAACGTTTAATCAGATGGCGCTAAACGCCCACACGATTAATCGTAGTTCGGAAGTCATCCGAACGATAGAAGTGCTATTGAGTTTGAGATGCCCGAGGAAGACAGGTACTCATGTGGCATTAATAGCCATCTGACATTTTGCCACTCTTGCGAACCCAGGTGGCCGGGTCTTTCCAGTCACCCTTACCGCCCCACACGGCAACATCGGGATACGGGTAAATGGGCCGCGCCCAGTCCCACTGTGGAGACTTGATCGGAAAGCGCATGTTGTTCAACATGGTTTGAGGTTCTTTGGTGACGCGATAGCTGAGGACCTGATCGGGTGCGATTCCTTTTTCGACCCAGTTTTCCAGTACGGTCAACGTGTCCATTGCATCAGCCGCATTGCCTCCAATACAGTGCTCCATTCCAGGCACCATGAATAAACGGAAAAAATCGAGCGTCTTGCCTGGTCCACCCATCGTGCGGGTAGCCGTCTCGTAATAGTCGATGGTCAGCGCTGGTGGAATCAAGGGATCGGCATAGCCATGCATCAGAATAAGCTTGCCGCCGCGCGCCTTGTAGGGACGCAGATCAGGGTTCTGTGCGTTGTAGAACGGCTCCATCAAATTCACGCGCGGTGAATCGTGTTCGTAGTCAAAATCAAAGACGCCGAAATTCTTGGTGGGACTGTCGTAGAAAGCCAGGTAACGCAAAAACTCGCTGACCAACCAGGTGGGCGAAAGAATTTTTGCAGGCTCGCCGCCTGGCGCAACAAAATAGGGAAACCAGCCCAGCTCTGAGCCCAGTGGCATGCCGCCCGCGAACAACTTCAGACCAGCGGCGTTGTAAGCACCAGCATATATTTTGCGGAAGGCTTCGACCTTCTCAGGTATCAGGCAAGCCTTGCCATCTTTGGCCAGACTTGCACCATCTTTACAGGCCAGCTCGGTCACTTTCCATTTGCATGAACCCGGATCTTGGATGACGCCATCAACCACGCCATCGTTGCCATCACACGCCGCCATCACGGCTGCATGCACGCGCTTCACGTCTTCTGCGTCAATGATTTTTCGGCCCGAACGATCTGTTGCAGCACGCGCGCTCCAAACCAGATGGAAGGTCGTATCGCCCACTTCATGCAAAGGCGGTGCAATGGCGATGATGCCGTTAAAATCCTCGGGGAAACGTTGCGCCTCGACCATACCCTGCCGGCCACCCGTAGAGCAGCCACGGTAATAAGTGTATTTCGCGGGCGTTCCATAGAACGCCGCCTGGATAACTTTAGCGGCCACGAGGGCGACATGGGTACCCCGGTAGCCAAAGTCGATCACGCCTTGCAGATTATGTTCAGCCCAGGAGGATCCGACAATCGGCGAGGCCTGATGTCCCATGTCGGTATGAACGACGGCGTAATCGCGTGCCATCGCGTCTTCACATGCGATCGTTGAGGCCACACCACAGGTGCCCCCACAGCCCTGCATCAATAGCCGACCGTTCCAGGTATGCGTGGGGAGTGCGAGCAAGACTCCCACTTGCGGCGCGACATAGGCGACGACCTTGCAGTATTCAGGAACGTCACCGGAGGCAGGAACGATGACAGCAGAATTAATGCGCGTGGACGCATCTGGAATATCCAGAAAATTCTTTGTTGCCAAGACCTCACATGCTGCTTTACCTAACTGAGGTGAAGTCGGTTCTGTTGCTTGTGTATGTATGGTGAATGTCGTCATCACCATTGCCATTAACAGCCAGCAGAACTTGTTCCAGGTATTCAACTTCATAGCACTCATTACCTCAATCGCTTTCAATGCTCGCTCCTCTCAGCCTTCACGCTCGGCTTGTTCAACGGCGAGCCGGAACGGCTTGAGCAGCAAAAAGAAAAGAACGAGAGAAATAATCACCCCCAGAGTAGCAACAATGCTGAGTGAATAACCAACCGATTTTGGAGTGCCAAAAACATAATCGGTGATAAAGCCGGTGAGGGTTGGCCCAATGGTCAGCGCCACGATATTCAGCACAAACAGATAGCAAGCCGAAATCACCGAGCGGGCCCGGTTTGGCGTAATCAATTGCAGTGCAGATGCCGCTGCACCAACCGCAAATGCCGCAAAAAACAACATCAAGGCAAGCATGACCAGCGTTAAGGTGACCGTCGGCATGAAGGGAAAGAGGATGACCGGAATCAACACACAACTGCTACCGATAATGCCAACCCGAATGGTGGCGTCACGATGGCCGCGCTTCTGCATCCTGTCAGCGAGTGCGCTGCCCGTCAGAATGCCGCTGGTCGCGAACAGCAGCAACAAACTACCCACCATGTATGCCGCATCGGAACGGCTGACATCGAATTGCCGGCTCAGGTAAGGCCTTGCCCAAAGTAGAGTCACATTCAAGACAATGCTCTGAAATGCAAATGCAAAGAAATGCAACAGATAAACATAACGCGAGCGCACAAAAACTTTACGTAGCTCGCGCAGTTGATCGCCCAGTCCCACCGCCGCATTAGCAGCACTCTTGCCCAGTCGTCGAGCCGGTTCTTTTAAGGTCAGCGCCAACAGACTCACGGGCATACCTAACAGACCGACCACCATGAATACGACCTGCCAGGAACGCATTTCGCCCAGGATGGGCAGTGTGACCGACTGTTTATCACCCACCATCGCTGCGATCCAGCCACCAATCAGAATCGCGGCTCCCCCGCCGATATAGATCGCCAATTGATAAGCACCGAGAGCCATACTTCGACGTTCGGGTGGGAAGTAATCCGAAATCAACGAATAGCTCGTCGGCGACAGTCCGGCTTCCCCAACACCCACACCCACACGCGCGAGAAACAAGCCCGCGAAGGACTTTGCCAGACCGCAAGACATCGTCATCACACTCCAGAATGCAATGCTGATGACGATGATGCGTTTGCGGTTGGTATGGTCGGCCAGATAGCCCAACGGCAGCCCCAGTCCGACGTAAAAAATCACGAAGGCCAGTCCATGCAACAAACCGATCTGGGTATCGTTGATACCCAGATCATGCTGGATCGGTTCAACCAGGATGGTCAAGACGACGCGGTCAACATAGCCGATGGTGTAGGCAAGGATCAGAATAAAAACCACATACCATGCACGACCTAGACTCGGCCACGGGGCATCATGCTTTACAGTTTCGCTCATTACCTTCCTTCTCGGGGTTCAGTAGCCAGCAGCAGTACCCGGCCTCAGTAAACGACTACGCTCTTCGTCCAGCCATCCAGGAACGAGCTGGCGTTAGCCAGCTCGTTCGCTAGCTTGCCTTCTTCCAGGTGGGGGTACGTCCTTCGCGGAACGCCCTGTAGCCTTCCTTGCCATAAGGCTCTTCTTTCATATAGCGCACGAAGTGTTTCAGTTCGGCCGAGACACCGCCGGGAATGTCCAGATCACGGCAGTCATAAAACACCGACTTGCTGGTTCCGATGCAAGCCCGTGGCTTATCGATAATGGTGCGGAGGTAGGCTTTGGATTCGCTGACCAGATTGGCGAGCGGAACCGATTTGAGCGCAATGCCAAAATCAACCGCCTCCTGGCCGACCAGGTAGCGTGCGGTCCAGATCATGTCTTTGGCTTTTTGCGCACCAACGCGACGGGTCAAGCGAGCCGTGGACGCCGCTGGCAATACGCCTGAGTCGGTATGCGCATCACCATAATGGGCTTCATTGGCAACAATGATGAAATCACAGCCAAGACTCATCTCGAAGCCACCCGCACGGGCATAACCATTGATAGCCGCTACCGTTGGAATCGTCAGAGCCTCAAGTTTTGATGCGATGCCGCCGACACGCGTCGCGACGCTCTGGAAATAAGGAATGTCGTCGAAGGCACGATCAAGCAAACCGAGATCGAGGCCAACACAAAAGGCCTTGCCAGTTCCAGTGACGATCAAGGCACGCAGTTTCTCGTCCTTCGTAGCGTCGGCCAAGATGGCTTCAAGCTCATCGAGACGTTTTTCGCTGATGGAATTGAGGGTCTTGGGTGTATTGAAGGTAATGACGCCAATGCCATCGCTATCGACTTCATAAGTTACTGTGCTGTAAGTCATTTACTTTTCTCCATACTGCAGGGTTGTATAGTGCGATCGAATTGCACGCTTTCAGGCGGGCGATTTCAAATACATTGCGCGCAATTCCGTCTTGAGGACTTTGCCATTCGCATTGCGGGGCAATTGAGCAATCGGTTTGAAGGATTTGGGCAATTTATACGGCGCCATATTGGCCTTGCTGAAATTTTCCAGATCTTCCGCAGAAGCATTTTGCCCTTGATTGAAAACGACATAAGCCACCAATGTTTCACCCCAGCGCGCATCCGGAACGCCGATGATGGCCGATTCCAAAATGGCTGGATGGGTATCAAGCATCGTTTCAATTTCGCGTGGATAGACGTTCATGCCGCCGGTAATGACCATATCTTTCTTGCGATCAACGATGTAGATATAGCCTTCGTCATCACGCTTGGCCAGGTCGCCAACGCTGACCCAGCCGTCGCGGAAGGCTTCGCGGCTTTGCTCAGGCTTGCCCCAGTAACCGTTGAACAAATAGGGTGAAGTGGAAAACAGTTCGCCGACTTCGTTGGGTCCAACTTCCTTGCCCGAATCATCCAGCAAGCGTACTTGATTGCCGACAAAAGGCAACCCGACGCACTTGATTTTACGGAGCTGATCCTGCGGTCGAAGATTGGTGACGATCCCGGCCTCGGTCGAACCATAGAGTTCATGCAACAAACCATCACCGAAATATTCGACAATCTGTTCCTTCGTCTCCTGCGACAGCGGGGCTGCATTGCAGGTGATGCCGTTGAGCCGGTGACCGCGCAGACTTTCCAGCAGCTTTGGTTCGAGCCCGAACATGCCGTGGTAGTGCGTGGGCACCGTGAAAATGCCGGTGACATCGCCCTTGTGCAGTTTGCGCAGTACCAACTCAGGATCGAACTTGACCATGATCTCAGCCGTGCCGCCCGTGAAGACCGAGCACATGGCGAAGGATAGTCCGGCACCATGACACATCGGCGCAATGGCCAGGAAGTGATCATCCGGCGAGTAAATACCAAATTCGCAGGCATAAGCGAGCCAACCCAAGCTGCGGGAGCGATGCGGCAGCATCACACCTTTGGGTTTTCCGGTCGTGCCGGATGTATACGGAATCGAGAACGTTGCCCACTCAGCCACTAGCGGCGGCGTGAAGACATCGGAAGCGCGTGCCTTTAGCGCTGAGTATTCCGGCCCGAGACGAATCACGTGTTTGACGGTTTCAAACAGTGAGGCATCAATACTGGATTCGCTGTCCGGATGGACAAACAACACTCTGGCCTGAGCATCGTTGCAGATATCGGCGAGTTCGCGCGGCGTAAGCTTGGGATTGGGTGTGACTACAGCGGCCCCGAGATCCGAAACGCCTGCAACAACTTCAATGTAATCCATGCAATTCGGCGCAATGATCGCGGCATTCTGGCCAGCCTCAAGTCCCAGACCCTGCATTGCATTGGCCACCCGATTGATATTGCCGACGAGTTGCACATACGTCCGCTGCTCGTCACCACAGATCAATGCAGTCTTGCCCGGATTGCGCGTGGCCGACGCGCGTATCCCACTCGAAACAGTCAAATGCCGAAAGCTATCCGGCACCTCTGGCATTGCTGCCGAAGGCGTTTTTGAGGAAGACGTGTTCATAGCTTGAATACCTTGACGGCGTTTTCGCGCATGATGTTTTGATAAGCGGCTGGCTTGAAGTTCAGGTCCTTCATTTCCTGGACAGCACGCTCTGGATCAATCACTGGCCAATCGGTGCCGAACATGACCTTGTGTGAACCATAGCTGTTCATGTAATGCACCAGCGGTGCCGACAAGTACTTAGGCGCATAGGCGTCAATACCAATGTAGACGTTCTTGTGTTTCCATGCCATGGCGATCATTTCATCGGTCCAAGGCACTCCGACGTGAATGCCCAGCAGCTTCAGATCCGGGAAATCGATGGCGATTTGATCCAGCAGAATCGGCCGTGCCACGCTCGGTAGCCGCACTTCTTTTTGGTAGATCAGATTCTGTCCGACCTGCATCATGATCGGGATGTCCAGTTCACAGCACTTGGCGTAATACGGGTAATAAAGCGCTTCGTTAGGCGCCAGCTTGAACCAGTGCGGGTAGAGGTGCGCGCCGACAAATCCTAATTCCTTGACGGCGTGTTCCAGATCACGCAAACCTTGCATGCCACGATAGGGATCAACCCCTGCGAGACCGGAAAAACGATCCGGGTATTTGTCACACCACTTGGCAACCTGGGCGTAAGGAATCTCGAACGAACCCTTCATTGCCAAATCACCGGCACGGACTGCGATCAATAACGAACGCTCGATCCCGGCGCGATCCATCTTGACCAGGTAATCCTCAATCGTGCAGCCGGTCTTCATGTGTTCGGCCATGCGCACCTGTGAGGTGAAGTTGGCATCAAAGCCAGTCTGATTGTTCTCCACTTCGTAAGGTGTGAACAGGTTAACAACGATATCAATGGCACCTGACATAGTTCTTCCTTTTAGTTTTATGTTGATGATTTTTACGGGCGAATCACTTGCTTGAAACTACTTGCTTGGTTTGGATCACCTTTACCGCTGTAATGCGCCTGGCCAGGATAAGGATAATGCGGCCGGGTAAAAGCAATTTGCTGCTGCGGCAAAGGGAAAGTCAACGACCGCATCGTCGGCGCATCGCGCTTGACATGGCTGCCGATCAGTACGGTTGGCGCTTCTCCTTTTTCGACCCAGTTTTCGAGATACGTCAAATAATCGATGGCATCGGCACCGGCACCATTGAAGGTGCAATGATCCATACCGGGCACCATGAACATGCGGTAGAAGGTTTGAGTCTCCTTTAGTCCGCCCATCGTCTTGGTAACGGTCTCATAATAATCGAGATAGTTGAGCGGCACGATCGACTGATCATCCCAGCCCTGAAAACCAATCAGTTTTCCACCACGCCCCTTGAACTTGCGCAGATCGGGATTCGAGCCGCTGAATAATGGCTCGACCATTCCCATGCGTTTGTAATCCTGATCAAAATCAAACTGCGACGGCGTCCAGCTCTCCGGCTTCCAGCTGGGATTGACGGAATTTCCAAAGACAATCTGACTCATTCCTTCGGCGCCATAGGTAATCGGTTTCTTGCCATCAGGCGTAATGAAATCACCGATCCAAAGTAACTCCGAGCCCAGCATCAAGCCGCCGGTATAAAGCGGCTTTCCATCCGAGGTCTGCGGCCCCGCATAGATTTTTTTCGCGGCAGCAACTTGCTGGGCACTGAAACATGATCCAGTTTCATTCCCCTTACACTGAAGCATCACCGGATCAAATTTGCACTGACGCGGATCACCAATCAGACCATCCTTGACGCCGTCATTACCATCACATTGTTTGACAACGGCGTCATGCAACAACCGCACATCTTGTTCCTTGAGAATCTCTTTTCCATCGGCCGTATGATTGGCCAAATGGGTCCAAAGAATTTGCATGCCAGCACCGGACCAGTTGATGACTGGCGCACCAGCAACAATGCCGTCGAAATCCCAAGGGAATTGCTGCGCCTCGACGAGTGCCTGACGTCCCCCAGTCGAACAACCATAAAAATAGGAAAGCTTGGCTGGACTGCGATAGAAGGCAGCAGCAATGCCTTTGCCCGCAACGGAAGCCATATGCGTTGCGCGGAAACCGAAATCAGCAACCAATGCCGTATTGTTAAACCCCCACGACCAGTCGCGTGATGTACCACTACGTCCCATGTCACTGGCAAGACAGATATAGCCGCGGCTGACCGGTTCATCACAGTAATAAGGGCGAGTCGTTCCGCACGCACCCCCACAGCCGCTCTGGAAATATTTTCCGTTCCAGTGAACCGGCAAGACCAAGCGAAAGCCAATGTTCTGCCGAACCTTGCCATCAATCAGGCAGGCTTCCGGGCTTTCTGGATTGAGCCGTCCGAACTCTGCTTTGGTAACAACGGTGGGTGCATCGGTCAAATTTGAAAAATCAGCCGTTTGCAATGCAGCACAGCGGCTTTCAAATGATGCGTCGACTAACGGGGCTTGAGGAGCGTCTCCCTTGACAGCATTCGCGGACTGTGCACCAGCGGTTACGCCTGTGAAGGCCAATAGAATAGCCAGCAGAAAACCCACGTGAATGGACTTATTCCGGAATGCAGCAACGAGATGTGACGGCTTCATGTTTGGATCCTGGAATGATCTTGACGCAAAGCAAGCAGGCCGGCGAGCTTACGCACAGATTTATCCATTGCGTGATTACAGCGTTGCGTCCAGAAAGGTTCTGGCCGCCGTTGCTATACCTGCGGGGTCAATATCCGGTTCAAAATTGGCCCCAGCGATTACTGCACTGTGTGCTTTAGGCTGCGCCTTAAGTGCACGATCAAAATAAGGCCAGAGGACGTCATCGGTCGCACACATCACCTGCATCGGGCACGTCACTCGGCGATAGTAATCGCCAAAATCCTGATCCCAGACAACGGTATAAGCCTGATTACGTCCACGCCAAGCTTGGATGTGATCAATCGCTTCTCGTTGATGCAACTCGACCGATGAGGAGCCGCCCATTTTGGCGATGTAATCCCAGGTTTTTTGTAAATGACTGCCATCCGCCACCGGCTTATTAAAAGCGGGACCAAAGACCGTTCGATAGTGATCGCGCTCTTCGATGGTCAGGATCGACGGGCCAATCAGAATCATCCGCTTGACTCGACCGGGCACCTTAACCGCCATTTCAACGCCAAAATTGGCGCCGGTATGATGGCCGAGCAGATTGAATTCCTGAATCCCGAGACCATCCAGCGCTGCAAGCAAGGCATCAATGTAGTAGTTGGTATCGGGCACATGCTCGGGTTGATACGACTCTCCGAAGCCGGGCGTATCGAGCGCAAACATGTTGTATTGGTCCTGCAGTTGCAGCATCACCTTTTCAAACATGCGCGACGAGCTCGCTGTCTTGTGCAGCAGAACCAGCGGCAAGCTCTTGCTTCCCTCTGCTTTGCTGTAGCGGTAGTGAATTTGCCCCAGGGACGTGTCGACGTAAGCTTTTTTGATCATCGCACAGATCTTATTTATAGAGAGTTATTTTATATATAAGCCAAGATTTGGCTTTATACCTGATCTTGTTCTAATTGTCGCACAGGATGCTAGTGTCCTGTACCGTAAATAGGTGGCATGAAAAAACGCAAGAGCGATACAACTTCAAGTTTTGCCATTTATTTGCAGAACAGGACACTAATTCAATCAGTTAGCACCTCAGAAAAGAATTGCTGCAGTTGCTCCACGTATTCATGCGCCCGGTCTGGTCTTGATAATTCGTGCAAGGGATGAATTCCCTTGAAGCGATGCTCTCGGCTATTCGGGATCGCCGCCTTGACCTGGTCGTGATACTTGAGATTCCAGTCGGTATCGCTGCACATCACCAAAGTCGGCAGCGTAATTTGTGACACCTTTTTCTCGATTTCATAGCTGGCCGCTGCTTCCATCGTACTTGGCTCGAAACAGCGGACTTCCTGATAGGCAATGTAGGCTTCACGCACTTTCTGGTTTGGCACACCCAACTGCAGGTCCGGATCAAGTATTTTCATCAACTTATAAGCCGTCTTCCAGTACTCCACTGCATGGCTACCAGCTTCGTCCCAGATCATCGGGGGCGGTGTACCGCCCGCCAGATTGGCTTTGCGCGTTTCAGGCGGGATGAAGGGCATCCCCTCCAGAACCAGGGCTTTCATGCCGGGCCGCTGACGCAGCGCAAGCTCGACGCCCAATAGAGCTGCAAAATGGCCGCAGATCAATCCGTCCGGCGCAACGCCTAGTTGATCAAACACCTGTTCCATATTGTCAGCCCAGGTTTCGATATACCAGGTCGAGCCTGAACGCTTATCCGAACGGCCATAGCCCATCATGTCGGCGGCGATGGTCCGGTAGCCCAACCCCGCCAAAGCGGGTAACACCCGATCCAGCAGCACACCACCAAATGAAGTGATATTGATGAAAACCAGGGTTTTATCCGCTACGCTCTGCCTTGGCTGGCTGTGCAGCGGAATTGATTGCTGAATGTGGATCAAGCCCCGATCCGTTTCAACGTAGCCCTTGCTAATTTTCGGAAGTATGTTTGACATGCTTTTAGTCTTTCAAGTGTGCGCCAGAGTATCCTGTGGAATCTATGTTGAGTCGTATTAAGACCACTTGAAATTCACGCAGCCGCAGAATCCGCCATACGGATATAAATATAAAATTGGCGTGGTCGTTGCTTGAGTAAGGCGGCCCTTGATCGTAAGATGTTATTGCCTCTCAACAGAGGAGGCCACGATACAGCGCTAGATTTTCCCGCAGCTAGCCGCTGGTCTCAGGAGATTTTAAATGGAACGTAGTGTCCCGATTCGGTCCGTATCCCGCAGCATCGCCGTACTGAAGGCGATTAACCGCTTTGGCTCTTTGTCAATGATGGAAATTGCCCGCAATACCGACTTGGCCTATCCAACTGCAAGCCGCATTATTCAGACCTTGCTACAGGAAGGTTTGATTGAAATTGAACCCACGCGGAAACACTACCGCGCCACGGCTCTAGTGCAAACCCTTTCACTGGGATATCGGGATCAGGGGCATTTACTCGAAGTTGCACGGCCGCACATGATTGAACTGACGAAAAAATTTTCGTGGCCGATCACTTTGGCCACTCGTGTCGGCCACATGATGATGGTGCGCGACTCAACTCATGGGATGACTTCGCTCACTTTCAGTAATTATCAGCCTGGCTTTACGCTTCCCATACTTGAATGTGCCTCCGGTCATGCCTATCTTGCGTACGCGCCGCAAGGCGAATTTGAAAGTGTTGTTCAAGGCCTGGAATTAATCAACGGAAAGTCAACCACTTTAAGCCTGTTTCAGTCCGGAAAACTGGTCAAACGCATTCGGGAAAACGGTTATTCAACCAACGAGAGAACGCGCTATTCCGCTTCCCCTGGAAAAACATCTTCTCTGGGGGCTCCACTTTTTGAGCACGATCATCTGGTCGGTGCCCTTACCCTCACGCTGTTCTCGTCTGCAATGCCGATTGCGGAAGCTGCGAAGCGCTACGCCAACGATTTGATCGTCAGTGCCCAAAAAATTTCATCCGAACTCAGTACCTCGACGACCACTGTCAAAACCAAAGCCGAAAAACCGTTTATTGGCAGCCGACGACGCCAAAAGGAATTTGCTTTAGAAGCGAATTCAGTTCCCAGTTAAACGGCCATAGGCCACTCAAATCAGCGAAACAGTTTCTTGAGTCGTCACCCGGCGTCCAAAATTGTCTCAAGCGATTTCACCACTTCAGGATGAGGTGCAAGCCTCTTTCCAGAGTATTTTTTGCCTTTTTATTTATGGCCACAGAGCGGATATTCCATCTGCGGAAATAGGGCGCCCAAAACGTCCGGGGTAAGGTAGCTCACAAGTCTGAATCCAGTCACGCTCAGACTGACGATCCTATCGAACTAAACAACTAAACTTAACCTGGAAATTAATGCGATGAATGACACGACCTCGTTTCAACGCTATCTCGGCCCCATCAAACTGGCTCCCGGTGTCCTACCCAGCCAGATTCCGATTTTTATCTTCGTGGTACTCGCTGCGCTGTGTGTAACGGTGTTTTTACCGCTGATGCAGGCGCTTGTTTTTACCGAAATCCTGCATGTACCCAAGCCCGAACATGGCCGTCTGGCTGGTAATTTGGTCACAACACAGCAACTTGCCGCCCTGCTCTTTTTTGGACTGACGGGAAGCCTGACCGACCGGCTGGGTCGCAAAAATGTGTTGATGATCGCCATCACCGGCTTCGTGGCTTGCCTGATTGCCTATCCGCTCGCCAGTACGGTATTGATGCTGTTTGTTCTGCAGTTCATCTACGGAATCATGACGACCGGACACATTGTCGGGTCATCAACCATGGTCGCAGACTACCCGGACAATTCTTCACGAGGCAAATTCGTGGCGATGATCATCCTGGTGCAGGCCGCCGTTTCGGGCTTGGTCGTGGGTTGGTTGGGCGCTCGCTTGCCGGGTTGGCTCGTCAATAGCGGTCTGGAACCCGCACTGGCTGGGCGCTATGCCTTCTGGGCGCTGGCCGGGCTGGGGGGGATCGGTGTCATGGTGGCCTATTTGTTTCTAAAGGATCCGCCACGTACCGGTAAGCCCCCTGCTCGCGCTCGGAACATGAAAGAGGGCTTGCAAACTTTCGTCAAGAACATTGGATTGGTGATCGCGGCTGGACGCAAAAATCCGCGCTTCGGTCTGGTCATGCTGATGGGCCTCGTGATCCGCTCCGACTACTTGGTCATGCTTTCTTTCGTATCGCTTTGGGTCGTCAATGCCGCAACCAGTCAGGGTATCGCAACCGTAGACGCCCTGAAGACCGCAGGCGCGCTCTTGATCACTTTCAAGCTCGCTACTGCTGCAGCGCAAGTGTTGTTCGGTTTTGTCGCGGACCGTATTAACCGTTCGATCTTGCTAGTGGTGGCCTTGACTCTAACCGCATTTTCATTGATCTCAACTCTATTGATCTCGGACGTCTTCGGCACCTTGATGTATGTGGTGGTGGCCTGTATTGGCATCACGGAGAGCGCATTGATTGTTTGTGGACAAGCGATGCTTGGCGAAGAGGCGCCGCCTGATTTGCGCGGTTCGGCCACCGGGATTTTCTATTTCACCGGCACCCTCGGTGTGGTGGTGATGAGTTTTCTTGCAGGCTTTTTGTTTGACAAAGTGGGTTACGCAGCCCCCTTTGTTCTGGTCGGAGCATTGAATCTCACTTTCGCTGTTCTAGGTGCATGGATTGTCTGGAAAAACCCAGGTGCGGCACCAACGGGAAAATTTGAATTGGGCGGTCATTGAAACCGGTCGCTGAAACCTTATCCCAATCATTCCTCAAAAATAAAACATCGTCATTTAAGCCCATCATGAATCAACCCACGAGCTTTACAGCACCCCAACAGATCCCCAGTTTTATCAATGGTATGAGCACACCGTTGCGTGCTGGCGGCTTCGATATTCCGGTCATCGATCCTGCCAGCGAAGAGGTGGTCAGCCATTTGCGCGAAGCCGATGCTGGCGAGGTTGATCTGGCAGTGACAGCCGCCCGGAAAGCCTTCGATGAAGGCCTCTGGCCGCGTATGGACATTAAGGATCGTAAGGACATCCTCTATGCCATTAGTGAAACTTTGCTCAGCAATGCCGAAGAACTTTCCGCGCTTGAGGTGATCCATACCGGCCTGCCTATTTCGGCTGTACGGCATCAAGTCAAACGAGCCGCAGAGAACTTCGAGATGTTTGCCGAAGTCGCGAGTAATGTTAGCGGCCAAACGTATACCCAGACCAAGAATTATCTGACCTATGTCACGCGCGAACCCAAGGGTGTGGGTGCCTTGATTGCCCCCTGGAATGCGCCGCTCGCGCTGGCATCAATGCGCGTCGCCACCTGCATCGCCTTCGGCAATACCTGCGTACTCAAGCCCAGTGAATACACACCTCTGTCGATGCTACGCATGGTCGAGCTGTTTCACGAGGCAGGCCTTCCAAATGGAGTCGTCAATCTGGTCAATGGCCGCGGCCACGTGACCGGTGTGTCGCTGGTCGGACACCAGGGGATCGACATGGTGGGCTTCACCGGCGGCTCCCCGACCGGTCGCTCCATCATGGCGGCAGCGGGCCATAACCTCAAACCCTGCATTCTCGAACTGGGCGGCAAGTCAGCCAATATTGTTTTCGACAGTGCTGATTTCGAACAAGCGCTCGACGGCGCTTTACTCGGTATCTATGCCAATAATGGCCAGATGTGTCTGGCCGGCTCACGCATTCTGCTACAGCGGGGTATCGCAGATCGCTTCATCGAGCAATTTGTCGCTCGCGCCAAAACCATCCGGGTTGGTCATCCCATGTCAGAATCGACTGAAATGGGTCCCGTCGCCTACAAGAAACATATGGAGCACGTGCTGAGTTATGTCGATATTGCGGTCCAGGAGGGTGCAACCTTGCTGACTGGCGGACGTCGTGCCGATGGTTTTGACAAGGGTTATTACATTGAACCCACTGCTGTACTCGCTCCCAACAACAAAACCCGTGTTTGTCAGGAGGAAATGTTCGGCCCCTTCGCAAGCTTCGTGATTTTCGATACACTTGAGGATGCGATCCGAATTGCTAACGAGTCTCCGTTTGGACTTGTATCTTATGTCTGGTCGCAAAACTTGACCGAAACCATGCGGTGCAGCCGTGATATCCGCGCAGGAGTCATCTGGGTCAACACCCCGTTGATGCGCGAATTGCGTGCCCCGTTTGGTGGATACAAGGAATCTGGTATTGGTCGCGATGGCGCCACCACCAGTGCAGAGTTCTTTACCGAATATAAAACTACAACGATCCCGATTGATCCGGTGAAGATGGCACGTCTCGGGACAAGCGCATAAGGTACTGAGTGAAATGACCGCACAAACACTGTATGACAAATTATGGGAATCGCACGTCGTCACGAACTATGACGAAGGCGTAAGCCTGCTCTACATCGACCGGCAGATGCTGCACGAGGTCAGCAGCCCACAAGCTTTTGCTGGAGTGCGTCAGCGTCCCAGTCAAGTGCGGCGTACTGGTAGTCACCTCGCTGTTGCCGACCACGCGGTGCCTACCCACGATCAGGATCAACCGATCGAAGATCCTCAGGCCCGCGCGCAAGTTGCTATGCTCGTGCAGAACACCAAGGATTTCCACATCAATTACGTTCCACTGACTGATCTGCGGCATGGCATTGTTCACGTGATTGGCCCGGAACAAGGCTTTACCCAGCCCGGCATTACGCTGGTGTGCGGCGATTCCCACACCTCGACCCATGGTGCCTTCGGCGCCCTCGCCTTTGGCATTGGGGCCAGCGAATGCGAATGTGTGCTGGCGACCCAGACTCTGCGTCAGAAACGCGCGATCAATATGAACGTGCGCGTCAATGGCAAATTGCCTCCGGGCGTGTATGCCAAAGACATCATCCTGTCTGTGATTGGCCAGATCGGTGCCGCCGGTGCCGTCGGTTACGCTATCGAATACAGCGGTGACACGATTCGCGGTCTGTCGATGGAAGCGCGCATGACCTTGTGCAATATGACTATCGAAGCCGGTTCGCGTACCGGTTTGATCGCACCCGATGAAACCACTTTCGCCTATCTCAAAGGTCGCCCGATGGCACCTAAGGGTGAGCATTGGGAGAAGGCGCTTGATTACTGGAAGACTCTGCCCACAGACGCTGGCGCCAAGTTTGATCGCATCATCGACATCGACGCCACCACATTGATTCCGCACATTACCTGGGGCACCAGTCCTGATCAGGTGTTACCGATCACCGGCCGAGTGCCCGATCCCGCCAGTTTTGAAAGCGCCTCCCTGCGCAGCAAAGTTGCCAATGCGCTTGCGTATATGGGCCTGAAGCCGGGCACCGCACTCGAAGACATCGTCATCGACCACGTCTTCATCGGGTCCTGCACAAACAGCCGTATCGAAGATCTGCGTGCCGCCGCTGCAGTCGTCAAGGGTCGTAAAACTTCAAGCAGTGTTCGCGCAATGGTCGTACCCGGCTCAGGTCAGGTCAAGCAACAGGCGGAGGCTGAAGGTCTGGATCGAATATTTCTCGATGCCGGTTTTGAATGGCGCAGTCCGGGATGTTCGCTTTGCGTGGCCATGAACGATGATCGCCTGTTACCGGGTGAGCGCTGCGCCTCGACCTCGAATCGCAACTTCGAAGGCCGCCAGGGCATCGGTGCCCGCACCCATCTGATGAGCCCTGCGATGGCTGCTGCCGCCGCCATTACGGGTCATATGACCGACGTGCGCGCACTACTCAATTCGTAAAAGAATTCTAAAAACAATCGCTCGTACCCTTTGCTCTAACCACTGAAGCAGGCCGCCCTCGCCATGGACACTTTCACCACGCTGACCTCTATTGCTGCACCCCTGCCGGATGCGAACATCGATACGGACATCATCTTCCCTGCCCGCTTTCTGCTGATTACCGAAAAGAAAGGCTTGGGCCAGTACGCCTTTTACGAAAAACGCTACGGTGCCAACGGGAAGGAGAATCCCGACTTCGTGCTGAATCAAGCGGCTTTTCGTCCCGCCAAAATTCTGATTGCCGGTGACAACTTCGGATGCGGCTCCAGCCGCGAACAAGCACCTTGGGCATTGAATGATCTGGGTATCCGCTGCGTGATCTCAACCAGCTTTGGCGAAATTTTTTATTCCAACTGCTTCAAGAACAGTATGCTGCCAATTGTCGTCAGCCAAGAAAATCTGACGCTGCTCCAAGGCGAAGCGACTGCATTGCATCCCATTTCGATTGATCTGGCCAGTTGTTGTATCGTGCTGGCCAATGGACAAAAAATTAGTTTTGATGTGGCCGAATGGCGCCGCAATGCCCTGCTCAACGGTTGGGACGAAATTGATCTGATCCTCAATCAGGATGGCACTCGCATTGCCGAATTTGAAACCAAACAAAAACAACGCATGCCTTGGCTGTACGCTTGATCTTGAATCGACTGAACCTCACCCCAAAATAACGCTATCGCTTTTTTAGTTGATAGCGCGAACAAACGCGCATTTCTTCATTTCCTTCTTCCCAAAAAGAGACCCTCCATGGCCAATCCCATCATTCGTCAGAAACTGAACGCCAAAGAATTCTTCGTGGCCCCCGGCATGCAAGACATGATCGCCACCGCCATGGCCAACAAGGTCGGTTTTGACATCGTCTACGGCAGCG
>JANYFL010000012.1 GCA_025362735.1 Betaproteobacteria bacterium
TACAACTATCGCGGTGTTTCCCGTTATCATTTCCCCATGTATCTTAAGGAAATCGAATACCGCTACAACCACCGACATGACAACGTCTTTAAGCTGTTCCTGAAACTCTTCTTTGGTTACGTTTCGCCCTAATTACCAAAATTAATGCAGCCTTGATTGTTTATCATAGCACCATGAATTTTCGGCTATTCAATTCAAAGACTTTTTCATTGGCTGTCAACGTCCATGCCGGATATCGCTTCCGTCTGGCGAGAATCCTTGTCTTGATGTTGATTCTGCAAATGGCGGTGCAACCTCTTTCGGCTTATGCACAGTTCAGTAATCGTGCGTCAGGAATACCAACGTCCGATCCGATCAATCTGCCCAGTTTGGGTGATCCGTCCAGTGATGATTTGTCACCAATCGCCGAGCGCAAGCTGGGCGAGGAGATCATGTTGCAGGGGCGAGAGACCGGTCAGATTCTCGATGACGAGGAGACGACCGAATATCTCAATCGGTTTGGGCAGAGTCTGGTTGATCATGCGCCGCCCAGCAATTTCAGTTTCGAGTTCTTCGCGATCAAGGATCCGAATATCAATGCGTTTGCCTTGCCCGGTGGGTATATTGGTATTCATTCGGGCTTGTTGATCGCTGCACAATCTGAGTCTGAACTGGCTTCGGTGATGTCGCATGAAATGGGGCATGTGATCCAGCGACATATCGCACGCAAAATCGGTAATGATCGGCAGACGAGTTTGATTGCTATGGGTGCCATGCTTCTGAGCTTGATTGCCGTGTCGCGTGCAACTGGTAACGGTGGTGCCGACGCGGCGCAGGCGGCGATGGTAGGAGCGCAGGGATACGCAGTACAGGAGCAACTCAGCTTTAGTCGGGATGCCGAACGCGAGGCGGATCGTGTCGGTTTCCAGATTTTGCAGGACTCGCGTTTTGACGTATTGGCCATGCCCACTTTTTTTGGACGACTGCAACAAGCGACCCTATCAAGTGACAATGGCACGCCGGTATGGCTGCGCACGCACCCGATGACCACCGAGCGCATGGCCGATATTCAAAACCGGATTCGTCAGACCCCATACCGTCAACGACCGGACAGCCTGGATTTTCAACTCATTCGCGCACGCATGCGAGTCTTGCAGAATGAAACGGTTCAAGGTTTGATCGACACCCGGAACAACTTTGAAGATCAACTCAAAACGGGTCGCTATCCAAACGAAATTGCCGTGCATTACGGTTTGGCCTTGGTGTTGATTCGACAAAAAGATATTGCTGGGGCGAAACTTGAACTGGAGCGTATACGCAAGTTGCTGCCGCGCAGAAATGCCATGATTGAAAATATGGCGGTTGATATTCTCCAGCTCGCTGGCGACGCTGCGGGTGCGGCAAAGCTGGCCAAGTCAGCACAGGCTGAATTTCCTCAATCCCGCATGATCGCGATTACTTATGCCGACGCTTTGCAGCAGGCCGGGCAGCAAGATGAGGCGATTATTTTTCTGCGCGATCAGCTGCAGTTGTATCGTAAGCAGCCGGTGTTTTATGAATTGCTAGCACGTAGTTATGCGGCCAAGGGCAATGCGATGATGGAACACAAAACCATGGCTGAAAATTACGTTTTGCGAGGAAGCCCGACCGAAGCTCTGGAACAACTGAAGATGGCACGCACATTCAGTAATAATGATTTTTACGAACAGTCGCAAATTGATGCGCGTGTTCGTGAAATGCAGGCCTTGATACTGGAACGCAAAAAAGCTGACCGCGAAAACAAACGCAGTTCGGATCGACTCAGTTTGAGCGTCGGCACGCAATAGTTAATATGTTCCTAACTTCGCTACGTCATTCCCGCGCAGGCGGGAATGACGGCTTGTAGTTTATGGTCGGAAACTTGCATAGCGTTTGCTTAGGGGAATTCAGATTAAGTGAAAATTTGTCGTTCCTGCGAAGGCAGGAACCCAGTGACTTTAACGCCGCTGGATTCCCGCCTGCGCGGGAATGACGGTCTAATCAGAGAGGTTGCTTAGCTATAAACTGGGATTCGGATTAAAACCAAAACGCGCAGCCACTGCTTCAGATGCGATGCCCACAAGCGGCAGAATGAAATGGTCATCGTTCATCCAGCGTATCCAGAGTTGTGGTGTTTTCTCTGACTGCAGAGTTGAGTGGTTCATCAGTAAGGCAATCTTCTCATTGAGGACGGTTTCATCAAGCTTCATTCCATTCGAATCACACAGCCATTCGGCGAGCAAGGTGCTGTCATGATCGTGCATGACACCAATGCGGCCATCAGCCTGAATCAAGAAACGTCCTTCACTGTCGAGCCAGATTCCCGTTGGCGCAGGATTGGTTTGATCCACTGATGATGCAGTGTGCGCGCGTAGTTGCCAACCGGTACCTTTCTGTTTCGGGAGCAGCCGCCACACATAAGGTGTGTAAGCCAATGTGACGTACACACGTTGGGGCCCGTTCTGGAATAGCCAGCGGCCTTGTTCATCCGCGATGTAATTGCGATTGATGAAGTCGACGATGGCGGTGTGCGTGATGGTTTGGCGTTGGGTTCCTTCCAAACCAATGCGCCATTGGCCCCGTGCATCCAGGCCCAGCCAGCCATGACAGTCGGGCACATTGGGCCATTTGGCCAGTGCGAGTTTGACGATCTCATCCATGATTTAAAAATTGCATGACACGCTCCGGCATCCATTCTGTTCCGGGCGCCGCCCGATGCCAGAAACCAACATGACCACCTGTATCAGGATAATCGAGGATCACACTCGGTGAAACGTCATTTTGCTGTGGCAAATAACTCTTGGGAAGAAAAGGGTCGTTGCGGGCATTCAACAACAGCGTGGGCAAAGTGATGCACGGTAACAGCGGTTTGCTCGATGCGCGAATGTAGTAATCCTCGGCATTTCTATACCCGTGAAGTGGAGCCGTTACATGATCATCGAATTCAGTCAGGTTACGGCTGCTGAGCAATGCTGCACGGTTAAACAGATCGGGATATTGATCAAGCTTGGCAAGGCTCTTGGGTTTCAGGCTGCGCAGAAAGTCGCGTGCGTAAACCAGGTTAAAGCCGGAGCGCAAGGCAATCGCGCCTGCCAGCAAATCAATCGGGGCTGATACCGCAGCGGCACGTGCCACGATGGTTTTTGCAACGCTGCCCTGCTCACCCAGCCATTTCAACAACACGTTACCGCCCAGAGAAATACCAACAGCGTACAAGTGCGCCGCAGGAAAACGTGCGTGCAAAGAGCGCAGTATCCAGTCGGCTTCGGCGCTGTCACCCGAATGATAAAAGCGAGGACCACGATTCAGCGTGCCACTACAACCACGAAAATGTGGGACGACACCACGCCAACCCTGAGCTTGTGCCTGGGCCATCAAACCACGAGCGTAGCGGCTGTCGGAGCTTCCTTCCAAGCCGTGAAAGACCACCAGAATTTGAGTTTGCTCACTCGCGACTTGTGAATCTGTGAGCCAGTCCGCATCAATGAAGTCACCATCAGGCGTATCCCAGCGCTCGCGCCGATAAATGACTTTGGCGCGCGAAGCATACAGGGCCGGAACAATGGTTTGAAGATGTGCTCCGGGCAGCCAGAAGGGAGCTTGCATCAATGCAGAATATTCGGCGGCGGTGAGTATCCGGAGCGCCGGTCCGTCCCGATTTCTTCCTGAGGTGCATTGGAAGCATGATGCAGAATCAATCGCCAGCCTTGCGGACCTTTAATGAAAATATTGGTCACGTTTAGATTGACCACGATGGTCTGACCTTCATCGTCATTCACGATAATTTGCGCAATCAGACTATGCACCGAAACCATTGGACCTTGCACCACTTGTATCTGACTGGGACGCGCATGAATGGGGCCTCGGGAAAGAATGTTGCCCCACACTTCCCGAATCGCATGATGCCCGACGATGCGCGGCCCGTTGGGCGGGATGCAGACGATCTCCTCATCGTCTGACCAAAGTAGCATGAAGGCATCCAGATCGGCATGTTCCATCGCTTCATAGAAAGCGTGTTCAACGGCTTCGGGCGAGGCATGCAAGGTTTTAGGTTTGGGCATGTAAGTATTTTATTGATGATTTGATATTCAATGAAAGAACTTTCCCTCACCCTAACCCTCTCCCCGTGATCGGGGAGAGGGGACTAAGGAACTCCCTCGCCCGCATCAGCGGGAGAGGGTTGGGGTGAGGGGGCATTCCAATGAAATCCAAACTGATTATCCTCAATTATTGAAGTCTCGATGCTAGTTAATGTTTGATTTGGAGTTCATCCATGACTTGTTTCGGTTCAATCTGGTTCAAGCAGTTGAGATGACCGAGAGGACAGGTGCGCTGAAAGCAGGGGCTGCAATCCAGATGCAGCCAAAGTATCGAAGCTTTGTCGGATAGCGGTGGTGTATGGCGAGGGTCGCTGGAACCGAACAGGGCAATTTGAGGGCGTTGCAACGCCGCAGCCACATGCATCAAACCGGAGTCGTTGCTGACCACGTGACTGGAAGCTGCAATCAAGGCGAGCGCTTCCGCCAGGTTGGTATGACCAGCCAGATTGCGAACTCGTTTTGAATTTGACGCCAGACGAATTTCTTCTGCGATCATCTGATCGCCTGGCCCGCCGAGCAGAATAATCTGCGCATTGGAATGTTGCTCAAGAATTTGGCTCGCCAGTGCAGCGAAGTGTTTCGCTGGCCAGCGTTTGGCGGGGCCAAATTCTGCGCCAGGACAGAGTGCAATGACAGGATGTTCTATGACCAGTTCAAATTTCTTTCTTGTGCTATCGATGACTGACGCTTCGATATGCAACCGTGGTTTCGGCAATTGATCCGGAACAGCGATATCGACCAAGCTGGCCAGAGCAGCATAGCGCCGTAGCATGGGCACTGACTTTTCTGGATTGGGCAAACGTCGATTGAGCACACCATAACGCGCCTCACCGAGATAGCCATTGCGTTGAGGAATGCGCGCCAGCCAGGGAATCAGCGCTGACTTGAAACTATTCGGCAAAACAAAGCAGCGGTCATATTTTTCCGACCGCAGATTCTTTGCAAACTGCATGCGGTCTCGAGCCTGCAATGTGCCATGCGCGAGTTTCGTGGCCAACACCTTATCGACCTCAGGCATGGCTTCCAAAACCGGAGCCACCCAGCTGGGTGCAAGAGCCGCAATATGTTGATCAGGCTGGGCTCGTTTCAACAGCGTCAAAAGCACTTGTGCCATCAGTGCATCACCAATCCAGTTGGGTGCAATGATCAGAGTCTTCACGATAGATGCAAGGTCCCGATAACACTGTTCAGGAAATCGGCATCCGGCGCATCAGAATTTTCCTGGAGATAAAAATTGAGGTCTTCCAATGCCGCCTGCGGTTTTTTCAAACGCGCCAAGGTCAGTCCACGGTCACGCCTTTCTTCTGCGACATCGGGAAGAAGAATCACCAGGCGCTGATTGACATCCAGCAATTGCGGATATTGTTTCGTGTCTGAATAAACGCTTTTGAGATTATGCAAAAGTCGCATCAGGATATGACGAGGTGAGGCTTCCTGAATGGCTGCGACCAAAGCCTGGCTGGTGGGGATGTCGCGGTCGCGCTCATCAAGAAACTGGGCGAGACGTTGTTCAAGTTGTTCGCGGGAGAGTGATTGACCGTCGCAGGGATCCAGAAACAATTCGCCATGCGTGCTACCGACATTGACTTTGAGCTTGACCAGAAAGTGGCCCGGAAACGAAACGCCGCGCAAGGGCAGGCCGATTTGCTGACCAATTTCCAGATACAGAATTGCCAGTGAAATCGGGATGCCGATGCGACGTTCCAGGACGCGATTCAAATAGCTGTTATCGGGATCAAAAAAGTCATTGCGATTACTGCTGAATCCCAGCTCGCCAAAAAAATAACGGTTCAGTGAACGCAGCCGATGCATGTAAGGCGCATCAATCGGCAGACGTTTTTTGAGCGTTGCGGCGAGTCGATCAATGTCGAGTTGTTGTGCTTCGAGGTCGATTTTCGGATAGACATCCTGTGCAATGCATAAGGCCGCTTCCGTCAGCGGAATCTCATCACTGCGCTGGTTAGTGGTGACCAGGGTATTGAAGTAATCGAGCGGCGTCATGATTCAGATTTTGCGCTTGAATTCAGAAATTTTCAGCCCACTGGCCAGCAAGGTAGCGAAGTAGACGCCAGCCGCCGCCGTGATGACGAGAGCCAACAGGCCAATGCGCATGAAGGGCTCAGCCCGCAGTCCGAGCCAGTCGAAGTGCTGGTTGGCCCACCACAGAGCGGCACCCATAATTGTGAGACCGAGCAACAGCCGTAGTGCAAATGGTGCCCAGCCGGGTTGTGCCTGGATGACGCCTCGGCGACGTAGACCGGTGAAGAGCAGCAGGGCGTTTAAACAAGCGCCCAATCCGATCGACAGGGCCAGACCTGCATGTTGAAACAAGGGGACGAAAGCCAGATTCATCGCCTGAGTCAGCGCCAAAACGAGTAGACCGATTTTGACGGGCGTCTTGATGTCCTGTTTGGCGTAATAACCAGGGGCCAGAATTTTGACCAGAACCAATCCGATCAGGCCGACGCCATAAGCGGTCACGGCATGGCTGGTCATCAAGACGTCAGCGGCCGTAAAGCGCACGTAATGAAATAAGGTGGCCGTCAGCGGAACCGAGAGCAGCCAGAGCGCCAGCGCGCAGGGCAGAGCCAAGAGAAAGGTGAGGCGCATGCCCCAGTCCAGAAGTTCGGCTACTTGCTTGTCATTGTTACTGGCATTGGCTTGGGTCAGGCTTGGCAGTAGCACCGTTCCCAATGCCACGCCGAGCAAGGCCGTCGGAAATTCCATCAAGCGGTCGGCATAACTCAGCCAGGAAATACTGCCCGGCGTTAGCCATGAAGCGATGTTGGTATTGATGATCAAGCTGAGCTGTGCCACGGAGACTGCAAAAATGGCTGGCACCATTTGTTTGATGATGCGACGCACACCGGCATCCGCTAATGCGGCGCGAATATTGAATGAAATCCGCGGCAGCATATGAATACGCTTGAGGGCAGGAACCTGAAATGCCAGCTGCACAACACCGCCTAGAATCACGCCAATTGCCAGTGCAAGAATCGGCGGGTTGATGTAGGGCCGCAACCAGATTGCGCAGCCAATAAAACTCAGGTTCAACAACACGGGTGTGAAAGCAGGAACACTGAAATTGCGCCAGGTATTGAGAATGCCCGACGCACCTGCAACCAGGGCAATCGTCAGGATGTAGGGAAACATGACTCGTGTGAGCAATACCGCCAGATCAATCCCCCCCGGTTGCTGACCGAGGCCCGTCGCCAGCACCAATACGATGACCGGCGTGGCGACAATGCCAATGATTGTGACCACCAGTAATGTCCAGGCCAGCAGTGTGGCCGTGTGGTCCACCAGGATTTTGGTTTCTGCTTCGCCACGTCGGGTTTTGAATTCGCCCAGGATCGGCACAAAGGCTTGCGAAAAGGCACCCTCGGCAAACATGCGTCGCAGCAGATTGGGAATGCGGAAAGCGGCGTTGAACGCGTCCGTTTGAACGCTGGCACCGAAAAGACTGGCGACGATGGACTCGCGGATCATGCCGGTAATGCGCGAGAGCATGGTCATGCCACTGACAGTTGCCAGAACGCGGAGCAGATTCATAGTGAGATTATAGGAATGGCTTAAGCATGCGGTCAGTGGGCCATGTCAATGCTTTGGTTCGAGATAAGCCAAGCCAGTTTCGCCAGCGATTTCACGCAGCCGTTTATCTCGTGTCCAGAGTTGGGTTTGGCCATCCATTGCAACTGCAGCTAGTAAATGGATATCGATGTAGCCGATACCCCGCCCCATCAATTGATTTTGTTCGATAAAAAAAAGGACTTCTTCTTCAGTCGCTGCTGGCAGATGTGGCATGCCGTGCAATAACCCCAAAACCTGACTACGCGCTTGCAGATGACCACAAGCCAGTTCACCGATAATAAAAGGATGAATGCAGACTTGCCCGGCTTCGAGTTTTTGCACCAGCCCACGGTCATTACGGCGCAAATGGTCAACCCAGATTGAGGTGTCAACCAGAATCACGCTTTTCCTGGGGACTTGCGGCGTCGCGGGACAAGACGCAATGCGGTTTCGCTGCCGCCAAGATTGGCCAGGCGGCGAGCGCTTTCACGCTGGATCAGGGCTTCCAATGCTTCTCGTATCAGGACGGAACGTTCTTTCAAGCCACTTAGTTGCTGTGCTTTACCGACCAGTCCGTCATCAAGGGTCAAAGTGGTACGCATGTTGGCCAATCTTTTTAAAGGGAATGTTGAACATCAAGTTTATCATCATTTGATGACTTTATTGATGCTATGCTTTACCCCTATTTAAGTGTTTTGCACCACGATGGTCGGAAACTTCAACGACATATCTTTGGCACTTTGGGCAATTCGGACTGTGATTTTTCGGGCAATCTCCTTATACAACAGCGCGATGGCTCCATCCGGTTCAGCCACTACGGTTGGCTTACCGGCATCGGCTTGTTCACGAATCCGGATGTCGAGTGGCAAACCACCCAGATAAGTCACACCGTATTCAGCGCACATTTTTTCGCCGCCACCCTGGCCGAAAATATGCTCCGCGTGACCGCATTGAGAGCACACATGAATGCTCATATTCTCAACGATGCCAAGTATGGGAATGCCGACTTTCTCAAACATTTTCAGACCGCGCCGTGCATCCAGCAGTGCAATATCCTGTGGCGTCGTGACAATCACGGCACCCGTGACCGGCACCTTCTGGGAGAGCGTGAGCTGAATGTCCCCTGTACCCGGCGGCATGTCGACCACCAGATAATCGAGTTCGCGCCAGTTGGTCTGTTCCAGCAATTGCTGCAAGGCTTGCGTCACCATCGGGCCACGCCAGACCATAGGCGCATCGGTGTCGATCAGCAAACCAATCGAGATCATTTGTATGCCGTATTGTTCCAGCGGTTCCATGGTCTTGCCATCGTGGCTTTGCGGCCGTCCCGAAACACCGAGCATGGTTGGTTGCGATGGGCCGTAAATGTCTGCATCCAGCAGGCCGACACTCGCGCCTTCCGCCGCGAGGGCTAGGGCCAAATTAACTGCGGTTGTACTCTTGCCGACGCCGCCCTTGCCTGAGGCCACGGCAATGATGTTCTTGACCGTCGGCAATAATTTCACGCCACGCTGGACCGCATGCGCCGCAATCTTGCTGCTGATGTCGATATTGACCGTGGCAACTCCGGGAATCGCTTTGAGCGCTGCACCAACCTTCTCACGTAAACCCTGTATCTGACTTTTAGCCGGATAACCGAGTTCGAGTTTCAGTGTGATGGTTGAACCATCAATGTGAATATCGCGCGCAACTTTGCTGGAGATGAGGTCCTTACCCGTGTTTGGATCGATGACGCTTTGCAGGGCAGAGTGAATGGTTTCAAGACTAAGTGACATAAATGCTAGGGTGGAATGGTGCAAGGGCGGAATGAAAAGTCGAAAGCGAAGAAACAGGATTCAAGTCTAGCTGAAAACGAGCGCTGCACTTTTGGGGCAAAATCCGCTTACATGGAAGCTTGCATAAAAACGGATCAATTATTTGATTTAGCCATCATTGGTGGCGGCATCAATGGTGCGGGTATCGCGCGTGACGCAGCCGGCCGTGGTCTGTCGGTGTTGTTATGCGAGCAGGACGATCTGGCCCAGCATACATCCAGTGCGAGCACCAAACTGATTCACGGTGGCTTGCGCTATCTTGAGCATGGTGAGTTTCGACTGGTGCGCAAGGCTCTGCAGGAACGCGAGGTATTGCTGCGTGCTGCCCCGCATTTGATCTGGCCGCTACGTTTTGTCTTGCCCCATGATGCTGGCATGCGGCCATTATGGATGATCCGGGCCGGGCTGTTTCTCTATGATCATCTGGCGCGTCGGGAAATATTGCCGGGATCGTCGATGATTCATCTTGATCAACATCTCGCCGGCGCGGCCTTGAAGTCGCAGTACCGTAAAGCCTTCGTTTACTCCGATGCGTGGGTGGACGACGCCCGCCTCGTGGTTTTGAATGCACTCGATGCAAAAGAACGTGGCACAAGCATCTTGACCCGTACACGCTGCCTGTCTGCCAGGCGCAGCGGATCGCAATGGCACTTACAGCTTGAGAATACGCAAACAGGGCGAGTTACTGAGGTGCGTTCGCGGGCGTTGGTCAACGCTGCCGGACCCTGGGTTGCGCATGTACTGAGTGACACCCTGAATGTCGAATCCCAGCACCGTATTCGTCTGGTCAAGGGCAGCCACATCATTGTGCGCAAACAATTCGATCATCCCTACGCCTATATTTTTCAGAACCCGGATCGACGCATTATTTTTGCGATTCCCTATGAACACGACTTTACGTTGATTGGAACGACCGATGTCGACTATCACGGCGATCCATCGTCACCGCATATTGACGAAGATGAAACGAAGTATCTTTGTGAAATGGCCAGCCGTAGTTTGAACAAGCCGATCACGCCTGAGGACGTGCTGCACAGTTATTCAGGCGTGCGCCCCTTGCTGGATGATGCTGCACATGATGCGTCATCGGTGACGCGTGACTACTGGCTGGAACTCAATGGAAAAGAAGGTAGAGCTCCAGTGCTATCCGTTTTTGGCGGCAAGATCACGACGTATCGCAAGCTGGCCGAAGAAGCAATGGATCAATTATTACCCTTGCTGAAGGCGACTCCATCGGTACGGCAGCATTGGACCGCACAGGTTCCGTTACCCGGGGGGGATTTGCCGAGCGCAAATTTTGATCACTTCCTCACCGACTTATTGTCGCGTTATTCATTTATTCCCGAGAAGCTGATACACCGGCTTGCCCGTGCCTATGGCAATCGCACATTCAAGTTGCTCGGTGAAGCGCGATCACTGAATGAATTGGGTGCTGAAATAGCCCCTCATCTTTACGAGCGGGAACTGACCTATTTACGTGATATCGAATGGGCACGGACCGGTGAGGATGTGCTCAAACGGCGCAGCAAGCTTGGCTTGCATTTATCTGATCAAGACCAGCTAGCCGTAGCTCGTTGGATGAATGAAAACTCGCTGTCAATTAGTCAATAAGTGCAGCCATTACAGGAGTTGGACAATGCATCACTGTCGACTAATCTCACGCGATAAATATCGCCAGTCTTTACGGAGCTTTGGGCAACGCGTAGGCAACAATGGAGTTCCCCGGCTGACTTTTCAAGAACTTTTTGCCGCCTGCGGCGATCACAACAAACTGCTGACCGCTGACCGCTGAGCGATAAGTCATCGGAGTCGCCTGGCCACCGGCCGGTAATCGAGATTTCCAGATAATTCGCCCTGTACGCAGATCAATCGCGCGAATCACTTGTTCTTGTGTCGCGCCAATAAAGACCAGACCACTGGCCGTAATCAGCGAACCGCCGAAGTTGGGCACGCCCATATTGAAGGGCAAATACGTCCGCAAACCAAAAGGACCACTATCGGAAACGGTGCCGAGCGGCATTTCCCAAATCACCCTGAGACTATTGAGATCAATGGCGGTCAGCATGCCGAATGGGGGCTGTTGACAAGGTACGCCGAGTGGCGATACGAAGGGCGACGTGAGTACGCCATATGGCGTGCCGCCTTGTGCGGACACGCCAGGTTTGAACGGTGCTCCGTTCTCACCGGTTGGCCTCACGCCAAGCGCGTCGACCTCCGCGCGCGGCACCAGGCGGGCGGTGGTTGCCACCCGATTGGAGTTCGCGATCACCACGCCACGCGTGGGGTCCACAGCTACTCCGCTCCAGCTGACGGCACCCAGCAAGCCCGGAAAGTTCAGGCTGGTCTGGCCAGGGCCGGGTGGAGTATACGGGCCGTCATAGCGCATGCGCCGAAATTGAATGCGGCACCACAACTGATCAAGCGGCGTCAGTCCCCACATGCTGCGTTCGTCCAGGTCGGGACCGGCCACGGAAGGCATGGCGGTGGAAAAAGGTTGGGTCGGTGAGGCGCGCTCGCCTGGCGTTGGACTGGGCGGAACCTGGCGTTCGGTGACTTCGGTCAATGGTTTGCCATCGCGTCGATCCAGCACGTAGATTTGTCCCGTCTTGGTGGCCTGAATGACGGCGGGGATCGGACCATTTGGACCGGGAAAAGAAGTGAGTGTCGGTTGTGCACCTACGTCGTAATCCCATAGATCGTGATGCACGGTCTGAAAACGCCAGCGGGCACTGCCCGTATCTGCATCAATGGCGACCAGTGACGTGGAATAGGTATCCATCGCTGCGCTGCGCTGGCCGCCGAAATAGTCAGGCGTGGCGTTGCCCGTGGGCACAAACACCAGACCCAGTTCCTCGTCCGCGCTCATTGGTCCCCACGCATTCGGCGTGCCGCGCGTATAAGTCTCCCCTGGCCCCGGTTCACCGTGCTGATCGGGCCGGCCCATATCCCATGCCCAAGCAAGCTTGCCGCTAACTGCGTCGAAGGCACGCACGACACCCGAGGGCTCGTCCACCTTCTGATTGTCAAATACCCATCCACCGATCACGACCTTGCCACGCACGAGGGTGGGCGCCGAAGTCGGGTAGTAGTAACCCGGCAGCACTTCGCCCATGCCGACTTTCAGATCAACCATGCCTTCCTTGCCGAAGTCAGAACAAGGGGTTCCGGTCGATGCATTCAATGCAAACATCCTGGCGTCCAGTGTGCCGCTAATGATGCGTGCCGGGCAAACCGTGCTCTGCGGGGTGGATACATAGGCGATACCACGGCACGCGCGGCTAAGTACATTGGTCAGGTTGACCTCTGGATCGAATCGCCATTGCAATGCGCCGGTCTCCGCATCAAGGCGCTCAACAATGCTGCTGTTGTTGCAAACGTAGAGCGCATTGTCGATCTTGAGCGGCGTGACTTCCAGTTCACCCAATTTGCCGTCCTTACCTGGGCTGATGTGATGCTCCCAAGCCACGACAAGCTGGTTGACATTCTGTGGCGTGATCTGATCCAACGATGAATAGCGACTGCTCCCGGCGTCACCACCAACACGCGGCCAATCGGCACCACTGGAAGCAGTCGCTTGCGCACGGGCTGCAGGTAATGTTGCATTGACGGTGGTCACGGTTTGAGAGGCAAGCAGGACTACCACTGCGATTGTGATGACGGGTGCAACAAGGCTTGGGACTCGAGCCCATTCGCTCAACGCGAAACGGCGCATGCTCGGTAACAGAAAGGCCCAACCCAACATTGCCGGGGCGAGCAGGCGTGCAGTCAAAGGCCATGCCGACAAGCCCGATTCCCACATGGCCCATCCTGCAGTGACCAGCAATATCACCGCGTACACGGTGACTGCGTGAGGATGTTGTCGCCATATCAGCACTGCGGTTACCAGTACCGCAAGACCACAGCACAAGTAATAAGCGGTCCCATTCAGCGCGATCAACCAACCACCGCCAGCAATCATTGCCAGACTCACCGCAAACAGGGTCGCCGCGAATATACGAGGAACTATCGGTTTGATTTTCTGCAAACGAAGCCACATGTGATTTTTCCGTTCTGCGCCACTCGTACGGCTTAATAGGTCATGGTATTTCACCAATGTTTCAGCACGCTTCAGTAGGTCATACTCTGACGCTCTGTTTAAGCGATTGGATGTGCTCTGAAAGCTGCAGCGCGTGATTGTTGCATACGCTTATGGTGTTGCATTGGCGTTGATAAATCTATCCGCACGCCGAAAGCAGACTTGAATGAAACTGATCGAACCCCTTGTAAGCATCGTAAAATCTTGGGGTAACGTAGGCATGTCTTAACTGAAGATAGGCCCTAATTCGCAAGGACAAAACAATATGACGATCTGGAAAGCGGCATTTGATATCGCAGAAATCAACCAGTTGATACCGAATACGGCGGCTGGGCAATTGGGGATTGAGTTCACAGCTTTTGGTGAAGACTGGCTGTCGGCGCGTATGCCGGTTGATCGTCGGACACATCAACCGATCGGCCTGCTGCACGGTGGCGCATCTGTGTTGCTGGCCGAGACCATTGGCAGTGTGGCCGCATTACTTTGTGTGGACCGGAAAAGGCAGTATTGCGTCGGCCTGGACATCAACGCCAATCATTTACGTGGTGTGCGTGACGGGTGGGTCATCGCAACTGCACGACCGATTCATCTAGGCAAATCGACCCACGTTTGGGAAATCAAGATCGAAGATGAAGCCGGACAACTGGTCTGCATCTCGCGTCTGACCATGGCGGTATTAGCGATCTGAAAAAATAGACCAGCCTATTTCGACAACGCTTCTTTTTGTGCCACGATCAATTGGCGGATACCGATGCTGGCCAAGTCGAGCATGGTACTCATTTCTCCGCGCGAGAAGGGCGCGCTTTCAGCAGTCCCTTGAACTTCAATTAAACCGCCTGAGCCCGTCATCACCACATTCATGTCGGTACCGCAGTTGGAATCTTCTTCGTAGTCCAGATCCAGCATCGGCACGCCATTGACGATGCCGACCGAAATGGCAGCAACCGCATCCTGAATCGGCGTAACTCCGGGAGGCAACAGGCCGGCCGTCAACAACTTGGTGATGGCATCGTGTGCTGCAATGTAAGCGCCGGTAATGCTGGCGGTACGCGTGCCACCATCTGCTTGCAGCACATCGCAATCAATTTGTAATGTTCGTTCGCCCAATACGTTGAGATCAAAAACAGCGCGCAGCGACCGACCGATCAGTCGTTGGATTTCTTGAGTTCGTCCCGACTGTTTGCCTTTAGAAGCTTCGCGATCTGAGCGTGTGTGTGTGGCGCGTGGAAGCATGCCGTACTCGGCGGTGAGCCATCCCTTGCCTTGCCCTTTCAGGAAACCGGGGACGCGATCTTCGACGCTGGCCGTGCACAGAACCTTGGTGTCACCAAATTCGATCAATACCGAACCTTCTGCATGCTTGGTGTAGTGACGGGTGATTTGTACTGATCTCAAGCTATCGGCATTGCGGCCATGGGAACGACGTATCCAGCTCATATTGGGGCCTAACTTTTTGAATGTGTGGTTTGGGAGATGCTCGTCCGGATTTCTTCGATTGCCCGTTCGATTTCATCGTCGGATAAATCGTCCTGATTTTCGGCAGGCAGATTGGGTAATTGTATGGTGCTGTTGATCGCACCCACCGGCAGCAGCAGCGTGGAGATACCGGATGCCTCGTCACCGAGTTCGGTGCCGTCCCAAGTCATGGCCATACCGGTGACGTTATCAGCATGGCTGCCGTGCTCCTGCAAGGCCTGTGCAATCAGATCAGGCACGGCGCGCATCACGGTTTTGCTGCTGAAGGCATCGACGATGTTTTTGTCGGAGACTGCTGACCAGAGCCCATCACTGCACAGGAACAGGCTATCCCCTCGCTTCAGTGTTGCCTTGCGTGACAACTCCACCATCGGGTCCGATGGTGAACCGAGACAATTGAATACCTTGTTGCGGTCGGGGTGATTCTGAAGTTCTGTGGGCGACGCTTTGCCATGCATGACCATGCTTTGCAGCTTGGTATGGTCGCGTGTCTGACTGACGACTGTGCCGCTACGCAGCCAGTAGAGACGCGAATCGCCGACATGGGCCCACAAGGCCGAGCCGTTCTGGACAATACAGGCCACGATGGTGGTGCGGGGGGATTCCGGCAGTTGATTCAGAACCCGGTATTGATGAATCTCGCGATGCGCATCCAGTATGCTGTCTTCGAGAAAGCGCTGCGGGTTGCTGATTTTCGGCTGCGCCTCTTTCTGAAAACGAGTGCCTAAAGTTTGTACTGCAATCTGGGCGGCTACCTCGCCATTCAAGTGTCCACCCATGCCGTCGGCCACGACCATCAGTAAAGCCTCACGGGTGTAGCAATAGCCCATGCGGTCCTGATTATTCTTGCGGCCGCCTTTTTTGCTTTCCTGATAAATGGAGAATCGCATGGGTTAAAGGTGTTGGAACTTAATTGTTGGTATTGGTATTGATGCTCATGGTGGAGCCATCGTCCTTGCTCATCACATTGGGAAGCTTCCGGCGTACCCATTGACGTACCCGCCCCTGCAGGGTGGGCTTGGGTTCTGTCGGTGTGCGTTCAAGCAGCGCTTTTTGCAAGGCAAAGATGCTCTGGGGACGTGCCAGGTGGTCGAGCTGCAAGCACCACTCGACCACACCGATCAATTCTTGAGAGTAACTTTCTTTCAGAATCTTGTACTGGCCTGGCATCTTGTCGTTGAGTAGGCGTGCATCGGCCGCCTGCGGGGCATGTCCCGAGAGGCTGGCAAAAATCGATGCGCCGATCCCGTAGACATCGGTCCACGGGCCGAGTTGTCCATGCTTGGCATAGAGTTCGGGGCCGGCAAATCCGGGGGTGTACATGGGATAAAGCTTGCCGGTATCGGATTGCAGGGTCTGGCGCGCCGCGCCAAAGTCCAGCAGAATCGGCGAGCCATCCTGACGCAGATAAATATTGGCGGGCTTCAGGTCCAGATGCAGGAGTTTGTTGGTATGGACTTCACGCAGTCCGTTCATCACCTGCATGAACACGGAGCGGACCAGCCGTTCACCCAGCAGCTTGCCCTCGTTACGGGCCCGTAATCTGAGGATGTGTTCCTGGAGCGTGCGGCCTTGCTCGTACTGCATGACCATGTAGACCGTCTCGTTGGCACGAAAGAAATTGACGACTCGAACGATATTCGGGTGCAGAATGCGAGCCAGAGCACGGCCTTCTTCAAAGAAACACTTCAGCCCGACCCGGAAAGTGGGCAAGTTGGAATCAGGGATGGTCGGGACCAGTTCTCCCTCACGGCGTAGTGCCAGAGAGCTGGGAAGATATTCCTTGATGGCAACAGCACGGTCGAACTCGTCGCGAGCCAGATAGACCAGGCTGAAACCCCCGCTGGATATCTTCTTTACAATGCGATATCCCTCGAGTTCGTAGCCGTCTGGTAAAGGTGCGTTTGCTTGAGTTGCCATCAGTGAGCGTGGTTCTGTCGCTTGTTGCCAAGCCTTAAAGCGTCGTGCCCGAATTTTGGCGGGTTTATCCTCAGTTTGCAAAGAAATCATACTATTTGCAAAGAAATCAATTTATTAACGACCAAACTTCATGAGCCTTTACAGCATGACCGGATTTGCACTGGCCCGGCGCGAACATTCCGCCGGTACCGTTTTTCTCGAGTTGCGCAGTGTCAATTCGCGCTATCTCGATCCGCAGTTTCGCATCAGCGAAGAACTCCGGGCGGCCGAAACTGTGCTGCGGGAAGCCTTGGTTGCGCGTCTGTCGCGCGGCAAGCTGGACTGTCGTTTTTACATTCATCGAGCGAGTCAGACGCTGTCCTCTCCGCAACTCAATACGACCGTGATCGAACAACTGGCGCTGCTCGAAGCGTCGGTATTGCGCCGTCTACCCGCCGCTCAGCCATTGACGGTTGCTGAAGTGCTGCACTGGCCGGGCGTAATGCAGGACAGTGAGTTTGGCGGTGACGATGTACTGGAACTTGCCAAGGGCATGGTCACGGAAGCCATCGACCAACTGCTTGATGCCCGTTCCCGTGAAGGCGACAAGCTACGCAACATGATTCTGGAGCGCGTGGCTCAAATGGAGGGGATCGCCCAAGGATTAAAACCACTCGTGCCGCAATTGGTGGCGAGCTATCAACAAAAACTGGTTGAGCGCCTGCAACTTGCAATCGGCATTGCAACCACTGACCCGAAAACCGCTCCCGTGACCAGCCGTGATGAAGCGATGGACCGGATTCGCCAAGAAGTTACCCTGTATGGCGTGCGCATTGATGTGGCCGAGGAATTATCGCGTTTGTCTGCCCATCTTTCGGAGACGCGCAGCATCCTGAATAAGGGAGGAGCCGTTGGGAAACGACTTGATTTCATGATACAAGAGCTCAATCGTGAAGCCAACACCCTCGGTTCCAAATCCGCCGCTGCAGAATTAGCCGATGCCGCGATGCAGTTAAAACTCTTGATTGAGCAGATGCGGGAACAGGTTCAAAACCTGGAGTAAGACCCAGCCATATCTCTCGCAGTCCAGAAATCCACGGGTATTCTTGGGACAAGTTTCATTCATTACCATACCGTCCCTGATGCCGGAGCTCCCAGCATCAGGGGAAGGGTGTTCGATTAGCGCGAGTCGCTTACCCAGCCTTGATATTGGTCGGGATATCGAAATCGTACAGAGCTCTATTACTGGCCGGTGCGCTTACCTTGTCGTAGTGGTCCGGGTCGATAGACTGGATGCGGTCACCTTGCTCACGTGACAACTCCGCCACCTTTGCCACGCGCGGGTGGCGCAGCGCCTCGTAATTGGCGAAACCGCCAGTATGGTCTGTTTCGTTGTTGACAGTCGCTGCATCCAGCGCATGGGCCAGCACGATCCCGTCTTCAATCGCCATAGCGGCGCCTAGCCCAAGAAACGGCAGCATCGGATGGGCAGCGTCGCCCAGCAAAGTGACGCGGTCTTCGGTCCAGCGTTTGAGCATGGGCCGGTCGAACAGACCCCACTTGATCAAGCCGACGCGTGGCGCCTTGGCGACCAGATCGACGACATCGGGATGCCAGCCGACATACTGTGCCGACATTTCTTCCGGCGTAGCCGGGGTCGACCAGCCGTCGTCCAGCCATTCGTCGCTTTGCACAATGCCGACGCAGTTGAGGATCTTATTCTGGCGTACGGTGTAGCGGCTGAAGATCCGGCGTGGTCCTATGAACTGTGCTGCGCGGCCGAGTGCCAGATAGGGCTGTGCGATTTCGATCGGCAGCAAGCAACGGTAGGCGATCTGTCCGGTAAAGCGCGGTGCGCCGTCGCCCCACAGCAGCGCACGCACCGTTGAACGCACGCCGTCAGCGCCAATCAGCAAGTCGCCGCTAGCGAGTTCACCATTGGCAAACTCGGCACTCACGCGACTGTTTTTCTGGGTCACGCCCTGCAACCGGTGATTCAAGAACAGTTGCCCAGGCGCACGTTCCTGGAATGCGTTCGCCAGGATGTTGTGCAAGTCAGCACGGTGCATGTGCCGTGCGTCCATGGAATTGTCGCGGGTGAGTTCGTCGCTGCGATCAGGCTGATCATTCAGGTTCCGTGCACTCTGGTAGTGGACGAATGGCATTTTGGTCGTGATCAGCGAATTGTCGTGGACCTGTTCCAGCAAACCAAGCTCGCGCATGATCTTTTGCGCACCAGTGCTGATGGTGAAGCCCGCTCCGACTTCGCCCAGCATTGGGGCTTGCTCATGCACCTGCACGCGAAAGCCCTTTTGCAGCAGCGCGAGGGCGGCTACCAGGCCGCCGATACCGGCACCGATGATGATGATTTCACTACGTGTTGTGTTCATGTCAGGCTCCCAGGTGGATCGAGATGATTTTCATTTTTAGGTGGGCGTCCAGTCCCTCCTTGCCGAATTCGTAGCCCAGACTAAGTGGACAGATTGATATTCTAAGCTTGCCAACATCGTGGTCGATCTGGCGCCGCCATTCCAGTTTCCGCTGACAAATATCCACAGCACGGAGACATTTTGTGTATTGTCGCTGCCCACCCCCGGTAGCAAAGGTGGAGGAGCTGCTAAGGCTAATTTGCTAAAATGATGGCATCGTTGTGCGCTCGGTTGGGTGTGCTATGGCTCAAGGACGCCCTTGTTTTTTGGGGTAAATTGTGGGTACGTTGGCAAGCCACCGCGGCTTTTCCAGCCAAATTCAATACTTAGAACTTCATTGCGCATTCAGGTTCAGAATCTGGAGTAACACCGAGGAATGCATGGCGCTGCCAAGGGTTTTCATCAGTTATCGACGCGGTGACAGCGCACCTTATGCCGGTCGCTTGAATGACCGGCTCAGCGCTGCCCTGGGTCCTGACCAGGTTTTCATGGATCTGGAAGATATTGCACCCGGCCAAAATTTCTCGACGGTTCTGAATCAAAACCTCGACACGGCTTCGGTTGTGCTGGTTCTGATTGGCCCCAACTGGCTGTCTGCCACGCATGAAGATGGCAAGCGTCGCCTGGAAGATGAACGCGATTATGTGCGCTTCGAGATCGTGGAATCTTTGCGGTTGAACAAGCGTGTGATTCCTGTGCTGCTGAACGCTACCCCTATGCCGCAGTCGAATGACTTGTCGGTCGATTTGCAAGCATTTGTGTTCTGCCAGGCGCTACAGTTAACTGACGCCAATTTTGATCGCGACGTTGCCACCTTAATCCATGCAATAGGAGGGACGCGGCCCGATTTTAGTTTGCCTAAAAAACTGGTGGTAGGCGGCCTCTTGCTGGCGTTGATGGTCGCCGGTGGTTTGTTCATCAACAAGAAAATGCGCGAGCCTCAAACCGGTGTGCCCACGCCCACATCTATTCCCGTTGCCGAAACCGTCACGAATGCCGATATTACCGGAACGTGGCAGGGCGAAGTCGTTTACGAATGGGACCATAGCAAGTACACGGAGCGTTTTCAGTTCAAGCCGATTGCAGACGTTTTGACTGGAACCGCGAGCTTTCTGACCGTACCACGAGGCATTCAGGGGTTGGAGTTAAAGGGCAATACGATTTCTTTCGAGACGCACACCAAGGGCAGCATGGGCGATAAGGAAATCAACTACGTGCATCACTATCGCGGTAAAGTGAACGGTGACGCCATGCACCTGGTGATGCAAACGACAGGCGGCTACGATGCGGCGATGCCGCGCGAGATTGTGGCGCAGCGAACCAACCGTGAATAAGCTTGGAAGTAAGCAATTCGCTAGTATCCTGACTTCGACGATTCAAAATTGCACTAATCCAGCACTTCATGAACTCTAAACACATGCAAGCCCCATCCGGTAACCTGTTCATGGTGGCGGCCCCTTCCGGAGCCGGGAAATCCACTTTGGTGAACGCATTATTGGCTGAAGATCCCAACATCATTCTTTCGATTTCTTACACCACTCGAGCAGCCCGCCCGAAGGAAATAAACGGGCGCGAATACCATTTCATATCTGTGGAAGAATTTACCGCGATGCGCGAGCATGGTGATTTCATCGAATCTGCCGAAGTTCACGGCAACTTTTATGGGACTTCGCGCAAGTGGATTAACGACAAACTTTATTCCGGCCAGGACATCCTGCTCGAAATCGACTGGCAGGGTGCCCAGCAGATTCGCAAACAATTTCAAAGTGCAATCGGCATTTTTATTTTGCCGCCTTCCATTGAGGTACTGGAAACCCGTCTGAAAAACCGGGGCGAGGATGCGGCGCAGGTCATAACGCAACGTTTATTGGCTGCGGGGGGTGAAATGACCCATGCCCGTGAATTTGATTATGTTATTATCAATCAAGACTTTGCGCGTGCATTGCAAGAGCTTGGCTCAATTGTTAAGGCATCGCGGCTCCGGTTTCCGGCTCAAGCCGCACGGCACATGGATTTATTCGTTCAATTGGGCATCAAATAGCTGTTTTTGAGCCGTTCTGGCTCTACTTTTGGCAGCTCAGGTTGTAATTCCGTATAACTCATCAGGATATCGATATGGCTCGTATTACCGTTGAAGATTGTTTGAAACAGATCCCTAATCGTTTCCAGCTTGCTCTGGCTGCGACTTATCGCGCCCGTCAACTGGCTCAAGGACATACAGCAAAGATTGACAGCAAGAACAAGCCGACGGTGACCGCGCTACGCGAAATCGCCCAAGGCAAGGTCGGCATCGAAATGCTGAAAAAAGTCCCCACCTGACCGCTGTGCCTGTTGCGACAGGCACAGAGCCTTTGGCTGATTTACGCGTTCTCAGGTGAAATAAAGAAATGAGCCTGAGCACCGCACTGGATTCCGTTGCAAGGCTGATTAATTTCCGCCGCCGCAAAACCAGTCTGACTGCGGATTCTGCAGCGACCCGCACCATCGGGATCGATCCCGATAATCCTTCCGCACTGATCGCGCCCATGCCGGCGCCGCAAGCACCACCGTCGCGTGTGGTTAGCCTTGCCCCTTTGATTGAAACACTGTCCACCTATCTGGGGCCAGAGGATATCGCGCGCGTCAAGGACGCTTACCGCTTTGCCGATGAAGCGCATCTCGGGCAGTTCCGCGAAAGTGGCGATGCCTATATTTCCCATCCAATTGCAGTCACGCAAATTTGTGCGGCGATGACGCTCGACGCCAATGCCATCATGGCGGCGCTGTTGCATGATGTCATTGAAGATCAAGGCGTCGAGAAGGCCGTGTTGTTGGAGCGCTTTGGCCCCCAAGTGGCCGATCTGGTCGATGGTTTGTCCAAGCTCGACAAGATGGAATTTCGCGATAGTCAGGAAGCTCAAGCCGAGAACTTCCGCAAGATGTTGCTGGCGATGGCGCGCGATGTCCGCGTCATTCTGATCAAGCTGGCCGATCGCTTGCACAATATGCGGACTCTTGAAGCTTTACCGACTTATAAACGTCGCCGTATCGGGCGCGAGACGATGGAAATCTACGCACCGATCGCACATCGATTGGGTTTGAACAACATGTATCGAGAGCTGCAGGATCTCTCGTTCATGAATATTCATCCCAAGCGTTTCGATGTTCTGAAAAAAGCCATTCTCGCTTCGCGCGGCAATCGCCGAGAGGTGGTCGGTAAGACCCTGGAGGCGGTGCGCGGTGCTTTGCCTGCAGCGGGGATTCAGGCCGATGTCTACGGACGTGAAAAAACCGTCTATGGCATCTATCGAAAAATGATGGAGAAAAAACTGTCCTTCCGTCAGGTGCTCGATATTTACGGTTTCCGTATCGTTGTAGAAGACCATGCTTCCTGTTATCTGACGTTGGGTGCGTTACACGCGCTGTTCAAGCCGGTTACATCCAAGTTCAAGGACTACATTGCTATTCCCAAGATCAATGGCTACCAGTCCCTCCACACGACGGTGTTGGGGCCATTCGGTACCCCGGTGGAATTCCAGATTCGCACTCAGGAAATGCATCGTATTGCCGAGGCTGGTGTGGCGGCACACTGGCTTTATCACAATAGTGAAGAGAAGCTGACCGATGTGCAAAAGAGCACGCATCACTGGCTGCAATCGCTGCTCGATATTCAGAACCAGACCGGTGATTCCGCCGAGTTTCTTGAGCACATCAAGGTGGACCTCTTCCCTGACGCGGTCTATGTGTTTACGCCCCAGACAAAGATCATCACTTTGCCCCGTGGCGCGACGCCGGTCGATTTTGCATATCAGATTCATACCGATATCGGCAATCAATGCATCGCCGCCAAGATCAACGGCCAGCTTTCGCCGTTGCGTACCGAGTTGCAAAGCGGGGATGTCGTCGAGGTCGTGACTTCAGCAACTTCACGACCGAATCCTGCATGGTTGAATTTTGTTCGTACCGGGCGCGCGCGTTCTGAGATTCGTCACTACCTGAAGACGATGAAGTATGCCGAGTCAGTCGAGTTCGGCGAACGTCTACTGGATCAGGCGCTCAAGCAAATTGAACACAGCGTTCAGGAATTGACCGACGCCGACTGGCAGCGTGTGTTGTATGAGAGCGGGGACAAGTCGCGCGAAGAATTGCTGGCTGATCTGGGCTTGGGCAAACGCATTGCCGGTGTCGTCGCGCGACGCTTTGTTCTGAGTGGCTTGCGTAATGATGCGCCGGAGGGTGATATCAAATCGGCACCGATTGTCATCAGCGGAGCAGAAGGCGTAGCGGTGCAGTTTTCCAGCTGCTGCCATCCGATTCCAGGCGACTCGATTTTTGGCTATATCCGGCGTGGATCCGGTCTGGTCGTGCATACCACTGACTGTCCAACGGCCGAACGTCAACGCACGCGCGAGCCTGAACGCTGGATTGATGTGCAATGGGAAAACGACATCGATGACAGCCGTCTATTCGACGTCAAGCTCGATATCTCGATGCGCAATGAACGTGGCGTGTTGGCCAAGGTCGCAGTCGAAGTTTCCGAGGCGGGTGCCAACGTCAAGCATGTTGGCATGGACGACGAAGCCGAGGAAGTGACTCTGCTGCATTTCACGATTGAAGTCTCCAATCGTGCACATCTGGCCAAACTGATTCGTCGGCTGCGTCACATACCTGAGATGGTCAAGATCGTCCGTGTGAAGATCTGAGTGACCCATCCGCAGCTCGGTTAAAGTGCAGCGAAAAACCGGGGAGCATTGCCAGTGCAAGTTCACAAAATAAAACCCAAAATCTTGACACAGAGGCCACAGAGAAAAGAATGAGATCACAGAGGAAGGACTCAAGATTTTCTCTGTGAACCTCCGTGTCTCTGTGCCTCTGTGTTGAGAGGTTTTCGCTACGTTCTAACCAAGCTACTGATCTTGCTGCGGCGGATAAGTTACTTCCAGCACTTCCAGTTCTTCCATTCCTCCCGGTGTGCGCAGAGTTACAACATCGCCCTCGCGTGCTTTCATGAGTGCGCGCGAAATGGGCGCAATCCAGCTGATTTTGCCTTCGAGGGGTTCTGCCTCGTCAATACCGACAATGCGTACGGTTCGCTCTTCTCCCGAACGGATGGCATAGCAAATCGTCGCCCCAAAAAAAATTTTATCGGAGCCATGATGCTGTGAAGCGTCAACGATTTCGGCGAGATCAAGTCGCTTGGTCAAAAAACGGATGCGCCGGTCAATTTCGCGCAGGCGTTTTTTGCCGTAAAGATAATCGCCATTTTCTGATCGATCCCCATTCGACGCAGCCCACGATACGATGCGCACGACCTCGGGACGTTCAATATCCATCAGACGCAGAAATTCATCCTTGAGCATCTGGTAACCCTCGGGCGTGATGTAGTTCTTGCTCCCGGTAGGCAATTGCTGTTCGGGGGCAAGCTCATCGTCATCGGATTCCGTTTCCTTCACGAAGGCTTTGTTCATAGAGACTTTAGGCCACGGTGCATCTGTTAAAATTCAAAGCTTATTGTAATCACACAGGTCAGCATGCATGGAATTCGGGCATGCGACGTATTTAGGTAACGAAGCAGGAGCATAACAAGATGTCCATGGATGACCGCGACGGTTTTATCTGGAAAGACGGCAAGCTGATCGACTGGCGCGATGCGACCATTCACGTTCTGACCCATACCCTGCATTACGGCATGGGCGTGTTTGAAGGGGTGCGGGCTTACAAGCAGGTGGATGGTTCCACGGCGATTTTCCGTCTTCAGGAACATACCCAGCGTCTGCTTAACAGCGCCAAGATTTTTCAGATGAAGGTGCTGTACGACGTGCAGACTCTCGTTGAGGCACAACGTGAAGTCGTGCGTGCCAACAAGCTGGAAAGCTGCTATTTGCGTCCCATCATCTGGATCGGATCGACCAAGCTAGGCATTGGCGCACGGGATAACAGCATACATGTCGCGATTGCCGCCTGGCCATGGGGCGCTTATCTGGGTGCCGATGGCATGGAACGTGGGATCCGCGTCAAGACTTCATCGTTCACCCATCATCATCCCAACGTGACGATGTGCAAGGCCAAGGCGGTGAGCAATTACAGTATTTCCATCCTCGCAAATCAGGAAGCGACCAACGACGGTTATGAAGAAGCCATGCTGCTAGACCCGCAAGGTTTCGTCTGTCAGGGATCCGGTGAAAACGTTTTTCTGGTGAAGGACGGGGCGTTGCATACACCGGATCTTTCCGGCGGTGCGCTCGACGGAATCACCCGCCAGACCATCCTGACTCTGTGCCAGGAATACGGCATCAAACTGGTTGAGCGGCGCATCACCCGTGATGAGTTTTATATTGCCGACGAGGCCTTTTTTACAGGGACCGCTGCTGAAGTGACGCCGATCCGTGAACTGGATGGTCGTGTGATTGGCAATGGTGAATTTGCAGGAACCCGTGGGCCGATCACGACCAGGTTGCAGGCTGCGTTCTTTGATATTGTGAACGGACGCAATCCGAAATACGCTGCATGGATGACCAAAGTTTGAAACTGATTGCTAGAACAATAATCGATTGAAGGAGTCCAGATGAGCACTGCCACCGCATCATCCAATGCCGTTCAGCTTGATGGCAACGACTTGCCCGCGTTCTGTCCCAATCCCGCCATGCCGGTCTGGAACCATCATCCGCGTGTATTTCTGGATGTGACCAAAACGGGCGAAGCGAAATGTCCTTATTGCGGCACGGCCTATGCGCTCAAGCCCGGCGCCGTGGTGCACGGGCACTAACGACAGACTAAGTCTAGAGTTCGTTAGCGCCAAGATAGGCGCTGAAGCCAATGGCCATTGCGGCCATCAACAGTCCGGCACCGATCAATAAGGTTAATGCGGCAATGATGACCACAGCCCAGCCAGAATTGTTTTTCCGGTCGCTTCCCGGATTCCATTGCGCGTCCCATTTTTCATCCGGGGTCAAGGCGAACACAATCGCTTCGATGAAGCCGGTAAATGTGGGAATCAGGGTTAGGCAAAACATCGGATAAAGCCAGGGGCGCCAGCCCTTGCTGCCATGCAGATAAAATCGGTGCAGGCCAAATGTCCCACCCAGACTCGCGAATAGGGCAGCGACGGTTTTATTTTTGAAAGTAGAGTTTGTATTGTTCATGCTGCTATTGTGCCATTGGATGAATTGAGCACTTCCTCGGTACGCTCTGCCTTTCAACCTACAATCACGTTTGCGCTCTAACCCAACAATCATTCGGTATGCCTTTTCGTAAAGAACCCGACTACACGCATGGCACGCTCGAAAAGAGCGGCATTTTGCTGGTTAATCTGGGTACACCGGATGAACCGACGACTGCGGCAGTGCGGCGCTATCTGAAGGAGTTTTTGTCAGACCCACGCGTGGTTGAAATTCCGCGTTTGATCTGGTGGTTGATTCTCAATCTGCTTATTCTGCCAATCCGCTCGTCCAAATCGGCTGCGAAGTATGCAGCGATCTGGATGCCAGATGGTTCTCCGCTAAAAGTCTGGACGGCCAAGCAGGCCACATTACTGCGCGGAGTATTGGGCGAACGTGGCCATGAAATCGAGGTAGCCCATGCGATGCGCTATGGCAATCCTTCGATTGCTTCGGTGCTTGATCAACTCAAGGCACAAGGCTGCGGACGCATCCTGGTACTGCCGCTTTATCCGCAGTATTCGGCGACGACCACAGCTTCGACCATCGACGCCGTGAATGCGTGGAGCGCATCAGTGCGCGATGTACCCGAGCTGCGCTTTGTAAAGCATTTCCACGATGCCCCCGGTTACATTGACGCGCTGGCGCGCAATATCACTGCATATTGGGAAAAGCATGGGCGCGAAATCTGGGCTGACGAAAAGCACAGCCGACTGGTGATGAGTTTTCACGGTTTGCCCAAGCGCAATCTGCTGTTGGGTGATCCGTATCACTGCGAGTGTCTGAAAACGGGTCGTCTGTTGACCCAAAAGCTGGGCTTGAAAAAGGAACAGGTAGAGGTCAGTTTCCAGTCTCGCTTTGGCAAAGCCGAATGGCTGAAACCTTATACCGCGGCCACACTGGAACGTTTGACTAAGGATGGGGTAACGCATGTGGACATCTGCTGCCCTGGTTTCCCGGCCGACTGCCTGGAAACCCTGGAAGAAATCGCAATGGAAGGTAGGGAGACCTTTCTCAATGCGGGCGGACAGTCTTATCGGTACATGCCTTGTCTGAATGACGATTCGGGCTGGATTGCTGCTCTGGGGAATATCGCCGAACGTCATCTGCAAGGCTGGCCCACGCGTCGCTTGAGTCCTGACGAAAAAGCCCGAGTCGAAGCGATTGGCCAGGTGCAAAGGGCACAGGCCAGAGCCTTGGGAGCCAAGCAGTAAGCGGTACATCTGAGCAGAAGCGGCTCTAAGGATTGATCCTCACAGAGTAAATCAAGAAAAAAGCCGCTTGAAAAGGGCGGGCGAATACCCATATTCCGGCAATGGGTAAAAATCAGTTGTGGAGAATACGCAGTGGAGAAAGCAATGTCAGGGCATGAAAGTAAGACCGAAACAGTAACCGCAGCCGAACAGCAGACCGAGCCAAAGACCGAAAATCAGGCGCAACCTCAGGACGCAGTACCAGCGTCCCAGCCTCAATCTGAAGCGAAATCGGAACCTCTCGATCCGGTTGCTGACTTGACGGCGAAACTGGCTGCTGCAGAAGCCAAGGCCAATGAAAATTACGATAGCTTCCTGCGTGCAAAGGCTGACATGGAGAACATGCGTCGCCGCGCCCAGGAAGACGTGGCCAAGGCACACAAGTTCGGCATTGAGAATTTTGCCGAAAATCTGCTGCCGGTGTTCGATAGCCTCTATGCCGCGCTGGCCGATCAGACTGGTGATACTGCCAAGTTGCGCGAAGGCGTCGAACTAACTTTGCGTCAGCTCAAATCCGCCTTCGAGAAGGGCAAGCTGGTAGAGATTGATCCTGTCGGCCAGAAATTCGATCCGCACCGGCATCAAGCGATTTCGATGCAGCCATCCGACAGCGTTGCCCCGAATCACGTGATCACCGTGTTGCAAAAAGGCTGGATGATTACGGACCGTGTGCTGCGTCCGGCCCTGGTCGTCGTAGCTCAGGCCGCATAAAACAATATAAGCGGTGAATTAACCCTTGAAATTGAAGGGACATTCACAACATACAGTACAGGTTGGTTTTTTACGAATTCAGGAGAAAAAAAATGGGAAAAATTATCGGGATTGACTTGGGCACGACCAATTCGTGCGTCGCCATCATGGAAGGCGGTACCCCCAAGGTCATTGAAAACAGTGAAGGTGCACGTACCACGCCGTCGATCATCGCCTATGCGGATGACGGTGAGGTACTGGTAGGCGCCTCGGCCAAACGTCAGGCCGTCACAAATCCCAAGAACACGCTCTACGCGGTCAAGCGTCTGATCGGTCGCCGGTTCGAGGAAAAGGAAGTGCAAAAGGACATCAACCTGATGCCCTATTCGATTCTCAAGGCCGACAACGGCGATGCCTGGGTCGGTGTACGCGACAAGAAACTGGCCCCGCCGCAAGTGTCGGCCGAAGTACTGCGCAAAATGAAAAAGACCGCCGAGGATTATCTTGGCGAAGAAGTCACTGAAGCCGTCATCACCGTACCGGCTTATTTTAACGATTCGCAACGTCAGGCAACTAAAGACGCGGGCCGTATCGCCGGTCTGGAAGTTAAGCGCATCATCAATGAACCAACCGCTGCGGCCTTGGCCTTCGGTCTGGACAAGCACGGTAAGGGCGACGCCAAGATTGCTGTGTACGATTTGGGTGGTGGTACCTTCGATATTTCCATCATTGAAATCGCTGACCTCGACGGAGAGAAACAGTTTGAAGTGCTTTCGACCAATGGCGATACCTTCCTCGGTGGTGAAGACTTCGATCAGCGCATCATTGATTACATCATCAGTGAGTTCAAGAAAGAACAGGGTGTTGATCTGTCCAAGGACGTTCTCGCATTGCAACGTCTGAAAGAAGCCGCTGAGAAGGCCAAAATCGAACTGTCGAGTAATTCGCAGACTGATATCAATCTGCCTTACATCACGGCCGATGCATCGGGTCCGCGGCATTTGAATATCAAAATGACCCGCGCCAAACTGGAGTCGCTGGTTGAAGAGCTGATCGAACGCACGATCGAGCCTTGTCGTATCGCGATGAAGGATGCAGGCGTGAAGTCTTCGGATATTTCTGACGTGATCTTGGTGGGCGGTATGACACGCATGCCCAAGGTGCAAGAGAAGGTCAAGGAGTTCTTTGGCCGTGATCCGCGCAAGGACGTGAATCCGGATGAAGCCGTTGCGGTTGGCGCGGCGATTCAGGGCGGCGTGCTCAAGGGTGAAGTCAAGGACGTGCTCCTGCTCGACGTAACACCGCTGTCGCTCGGTATTGAAACCCTTGGTGGCGTGATGACCAAGATGATCAAAAAGAACACGACCATCCCGACCAAGTTCGCGCAAACTTTCTCGACTGCCGACGACAACCAGTCGGCCGTGACAATCAAGGTATTCCAAGGTGAACGTGAAGTCGCCATGGGCAACAAGCTGCTGGGCGAATTCAATCTTGAAGGTATTCCGTCGGCGCCGCGCGGTACGCCGCAGATCGAAGTCAGTTTTGATATCGATGCAAACGGCATCTTGCACGTCGGCGCGAAGGACAAAGCAACCGGCAAGGAAAACAAGGTCACGATCAAGGCCAACTCGGGTTTGAACGAAGCCGAGATCGAGAAAATGGTCAAGGATGCCGAGGCCAATGCTGAAGACGACAAGAAGGTGCTCGAACTCGTGACGGCGCGTAATCAGGCCGATGCGATGGTGCACTCGGTCAAGAAGTCGCTGACTGAATATGGCGACAAGCTGGAGGCAGACGAGAAGACCAAGATCGAAGATGCGATCAAAGTCGCTGAAGAAGCGCTCAAGTCGGATGATAAGGAAAAGATCGAGTCATCCACTGAAGCACTGATGACCGCTTCGCAGAAGCTGGGTGAAAAGATGTATGCCGATGCACAGGCTGCGCAAGCGGCGGCAGGTGCAGCTGCGGGTCCCGGAGCTGCTGGCGCACAGGATGCCCAAGCTCATCAGACCGGAGCGGACGATAACGTTGTTGATGCAGAGTTTAAAGAAGTGAAACGGGGCTAATCGGCCAAGCAGGAATAAGCTTAAAGTCCCGACGCAGAGGCGCAGAGGACGCGGAGAAAATCTCTCTCAGCGTCCTCTGCGCCTCTGCGTCCAGTATTAATTCGAGAATCAAACATGGCAAAACGCGACTATTACGAAACGCTGGGTCTGGCGAAAAACGCTTCTGAAGAAGAAATCAAGAAGGCCTATCGCAAGATGGCGATGAAATTTCATCCTGACCGCAATCCGGACGACAAGAGCGCCGAGGAAAAATTCAAGGAGGCCAAAGAAGCCTACGAGATGCTTTCCGATACCGACAAGCGCGCGGCCTACGATCGCTACGGTCATGCGGGGGTTGATCCCAATATGGGCGCGGGTGCTGGCGGTTTCGGTGGTGGCGGTTTTGCCGATGCGTTTGGCGATATCTTTGGCGATATTTTCGGTGGTGGCCGCCAGCAACGCGGCGGGGCGCAAGTTTATCGCGGTGCTGATCTGCGCTATTCGATGGAAATTACGCTTGAGCAAGCCGCCAAGGGTTATGACACCCAGATTCGTGTGCCGAGCTGGAATAACTGCGATACCTGTCATGGTTCTGGTGCGAAACCGGGTACCAAGCCGACGACTTGTCCGACCTGCAATGGCAATGGTCAGGTCCGCATGCAGCAAGGTTTTTTTTCGATTCAGCAGACCTGTCCCAAGTGCCATGGTACCGGTAAGATCATTCCCGAACCTTGCGCGACTTGCGATGGCGTGGGCAAGGTCAAGACCAACAAGACACTTGAGGTGAAGATTCCGGCCGGCATCGACGAAGGCATGCGCATCCGTTCTTCCGGTAATGGCGAGCCCGGTGTCAATGGTGGGCCATCCGGCGATCTCTATGTTGAAATTCACATCAAGCCGCATAACGTGTTTCAGCGCGATGGCGATGATCTGCATTGCGAAATGCCGATCTCGTTTGCGACAGCTGCGCTCGGTGGTGAGATTGAAATTCCCACCTTGTCAGGACGTGCTGCGATCACCATTCCCGAAGGGACACAAAGCGGCAAGACCTTCCGTCTGCGCAGCAAAGGCATCAAAGGTGTGCGCTCGGCTTACCCCGGCGATCTCTATTGTCACATCATCATTGAAACCCCCGTTCGCTTGACTGAGCATCAGAAAAAACTGTTGAAGGAATTCGACAAGTCCACACGCGAAGGTGGTGACAAGCACAGTCCGCAAAGCAAAGGCTGGTTCGACAAGGTCAAGGAATATTTCTCCGAATGACAGACGTTGCGAGTAGTGTTTACGCGCTGCTCGACGATGCTTCGTTGGAGAACGGGAGAGGCGAACGGCGTAGTCGTCTCTACACCGGCTTGGCTCGTGAACTGATTTGTAGCGAACCCGAAAAACTGGACGTCATTTGTGCTGAGGCTGCAGCGGCTATTAAAAATGGACTGCATGCCGTTTTGCTCAGTGATTATGGCTTCGGCACGCGCTTGCAAGGCGTAGCGTCTAAACAAGATTCGGGATGCTTGCGTATCCTGTTGTTCAGGGAGTTCCGCTTTCAAACTCACGACGAAACCGAGCAATGGCTTGCGCGTGAAGAGGGCGGACAGCTTGATGCAGAGCTGCATTGCGCCGGTATCTGTGATGTGCATCATGGCGTCACGGTCGAGCAATATGATCAGGCCATTACTGCGATCCAGCAATGGTTGACTGCCGGTGACTGCTACCAGATCAACTACACCTATCCCATTCACTTCAAAGCGTTTGGTACCCCATTTGCACTGTATCGCCGCTTGCGTGCAAAGCAACCAGCGCCTTATGGTGCATTGATTGGCCTGCGGGATGGAAGCTCCATTCTGTCGTGCTCACCTGAGTTGTTCTTGAAGCATGAGGATAGGCGCCTGACCGCTCAGCCCATGAAAGGGACGGCTGCTGCAGGAAGTGACGAACAAGAAACGCAAAACCAGATGGCGCGTCTCTTGAACGATCCGAAGAATCGCGCCGAGAATCTGATGATTGTGGATTTGTTGCGCAATGATCTGGGACGGGTTGCTGAGACTGGCACAGTTAAGGTGCCGACCTTGTTTGCAGTAGAGCGTTTTGGTGATGTCCTGCAAATGACATCGACAGTTGAAGCCAAACCACAGTCAGAGATTGGATTGGCCGAAGTATTACGTGCTTTGTTTCCCTGCGGTTCGATTACCGGTGCACCGAAATTCCGTGCGATGCAACGCATCGACCAGATCGAAGCCAACCCTAGAGGACTCTATACAGGCACAATCGGTTGGTTCGATCAGCCACTGAATGGAGAGACACTCGGACCCTTTTGTTTTTCGGTCGCCATTCGCACTTTGGAATTGTCTGCGCCGACTTTGGATGGAACAAGGCTCGGTTGCATGGGAGTAGGCGGTGGCATTGTCACCGACAGCCAAGCATCAGCCGAGTATGCGGAATGTGCATTGAAGGCGCGCTTTCTGACCGGATTGGATCCCGGCTTTCAATTGTTTGAAACCATCTATGCCACGCGTGCGGGTTGCCGCCACCTGTCACGTCATCTGGCGCGATTAAAAAATTCTGCTGAGTATTTCGGTTTTGTTTATGATGAATCTGCCATTCGACTTGCGCTGGAATCAACCTGTGCCGAGTTGGATGATCAAGGCTATCGTCTTCGTCTCAGTTTGTCTAAAGATGGAACATTAAAATTGACACATGCTGTTTTGCAAGCGGTTCTGCAAGTTAGTGCAGAACCGGTGCAATTGCTCGTTGCCGATCAACCGATTGACTCAAGGAATCTCTTTCTTCATCACAAAACCACACTGCGTTCACGCTATGACCGGGCCTGGCAACAAGCAGAGCAGCAGGGTGCTTTTGATACCTTGTTCTTTAATGAACGCGGTGAATTGACCGAGGGTGCGCGCAGCAATATCTTTATTCAGCGTAATGGGATTTGGGCGACTCCGCCCGTTTCATGTGGACTGTTGCCAGGAGTGATGCGGGCAGTCTTGCTGGATGATCCGGTCTGGAAGACAGAAGAGGCAGTCTTGAACTATGCAGACCTGATGGCTGCGGAGGCCATCATGGTCTGCAATGCACTCCGGGGTGTGCTCCCGGCAATGCTGAAAAAATAAATCAGCCGGGCTGGTTTAGCTTGATCAGCCAGATCTTGGCGAGATCGGCAGAGCCATCCGTTCCCTTGACGGACTTGAAGGTCTCGATGGCTTTGTCTTTCTTGCCGCCTTGGAGATAGGCTAAGCCTAGTTCCAATTTAGCTGCCTCAGCATTTTTGAGTCCACCCTTGGCAATACCCTTTTCGATCAATTCGGCGCTTTTGTCGAACTGACCTGCGGCAAGATAATTGACACCGACGCTTACAAAGCCTTTGCCGTCTTTATTATTGGCAACGGCTTTTTCATCACTTGGAAGAGCCTTCATTTCATCTGCAGCGCGCTTGGTCGCCTTGTCGCGCAGGGCCTTGTCCGCTGTGGCAGTAGCTCCAGTTCCCAACATGCCGTTGGAAAAAGCCAGGTCAATGATTTTTTTGGCTTCGATAGCGTGACCATCCTGTAGAGCCAGTTCTGTATATTCGCGATAGGCGTCGGGTTTGCTGACATTGTCAGTCGCCAACTGCAGTCGATACGCGTCCAGATCAAGCGTATTGGAGTAAGCAGGGTTTCTGAAAACTTGATCAATCAATTTCATCAGATTCTGGCTACTGGGATACAAAGTCGCCAATTTAGTCAGGCCAGCAGTGTAGGCTGGTATATTTTTTTCTTGCTGGTAGATAGCGGCCAGATTTTTTACATCCTCTTCCGCTGGTTTCTTGCCTGCTTTTTCTTCTAACTGAATGACCATGTCCAGTTCTTTGGCCGCATTGGTCATGTCTTCACTAAAGTAATACGCGGCGAACATGCGCTTGCGAATCAGGGGCTCATTCCCGCCTGCCTCAACATAGCGCTTGCCCCATAAAATGGTATTGGGGTAGTCCTTTTTTGCGTAATACTGCTCCGTCATCAGCTGCTTGATGGTCAACTGATTGGCAGCTGGAGCTTTACCTGTGGCAAATACTTTTTCAAATGCTTTTGAAGCAGCATCGAAATCTCCCAAACTCATCGCTGCGGTACCCCGCATCGTTTCGATGATATAAATTTCATAGGGGGTTTTGTCGGGAACGGCATCTGTCTCAGCCAGTTTTACTAACGCATCCTTGAAGTTCTGGCTTTTGTTGAGTTCTTGCGCGGGCTGGATAATCTTGACCAACGCGGGGCGAATGGTATCGGCAGGTGCAGCAACGGGAGCATCTGCCGCGACTGCAGCATGCATACCAATGACTGGTGTGATAGCAATGCCCAGAGCCATCACCATGTGGGCACAAAGCGGGTGTAGTGATCGTGTCGAGAATTTATTATTCATGAGAATCTCCGATGAGAAAAATCCACCGCAGATTGACCGCGATGGATTGTGTTGAGACTGATCTTAAGAACTTACCACCAGTTGAGTCGTGAATGGCTGTGCGAGTTCCCAATAATTACTGGAAGAACTGTTCATTACCGACGATACCGATTTTAGTGACACCGAGACGTTGGGCCGAAGCCATGACGGCGGCGACGGCTTTGTAGGCCACCAGTTTATTCGGACGCAGGTGAATCTCCGGCTGGATCGGCTGCTTTG
>JANYFL010000013.1 GCA_025362735.1 Betaproteobacteria bacterium
TACAACTATCGCGGTGTTTCCCGTTATCATTTCCCCATGTATCTTAAGGAAATCGAATACCGCTACAACCACCGACATGACAACGTCTTTAAGCTGTTCCTGAAACTCTTCTTTGGTTACGTTTCGCCCTAATTACCAAAAATAATAAGCGCGTCTTAACGCGCTACTAATGGCCAAGCTCGATTCTCAAGCCGCAAGTTGTTCCAACTGTGTCTGTTGCTCCAGCCATTCTGCTTCGAGTTGCCCCAACTCTTTGACCAGATAATCCTGATCAAACACCAACTGCTGAACCGATTCTTTTTGATCGCCTGCATATACGGCAGGATCAGCTAATTGTTTCTCGATATTGGCCTTACGTGCTTCGAGTTGCGCCATTCGTTCTTCGAGGCGCTTGATGCGGGATTCGATTGGTTTGGAAAAATAATTAGCCAGGCTCGTTTAATCATGTGTTTAATTCATGTTTAATCCTGAAAGCGGGTTAGATGATTAGGACCACTACACCTGCACCATATCGTGGCGATCAAGACACTCCAGGAATAACTTTATGAAATCGCAAAAGTTTTATTACGGATGGTTCATCGCTGTACTGGCGGGCTTAGGGCTGGCTTCCAGTGTGGCGGTGTTCATTCCAGCAACGATTGGACTCATTGCTGGGTCGGTGAGTGCCGAATTCGGATGGAGCTCGCAGCAGATTTTTATTGCCCAGGGATTGGCAACAGCCGGGGCCATTGTGGTTGCACCGTTTATCGGGGGCTTGGTCGATCGCTTCGGCGCACGTGTGATCATTTGTTCAGCGTTTGCGGTCGAGGCACTGATCATCGCCTCGTTCCATTGGCTCGATGCCTCGATCACAATGTTTTATGCCCGCTATGTCTTGTTGACTTTGCTGGGAACGGGCGGTACCCATGTTGCGTTCGCCACGGTTATTTCACGCTGGTTTGACCGACGTCGGGGTATGGCGCTTGGCATTGCTCTCACCGGGACTGGTTTAGGCGGAGTCTTCTGGTCACTCGTTGTTCAAGCGCTGTTCGACCGCTACGGATGGCGTGACGCTTACTTGTATCTCGCCGCCATGATTGGTTTGGTAACTTTGCCCATCATGCTGCTCATGATCCGCGAGTCGCCAGAATCAATGGGGCTGAACGTTGACGGAGACGCTAGCGGCATCCGCACTGCAAGCCTTGGAAGTGACAGCGCAGCCTTGTCCGGACTTACTCTGCGCGAGGCGGTGCGTACCAGTCACTATTGGCTGATGTTCGTGATCTATTTATTGGTTGCGATCGGCACCTATAGCGTCATGGTGCACATGGTTCCCTTTTTGAAAGGGCGCGGTGAGTCGGCTCAGACCGCAGCAGCCGTGCAAGCGTCGCTGTGGGCCGTGCTGGTGGTCGGACGTTTTTCAGCCGGATGGCTAATGGATCGCTTCTTTGCGCCCTATGTCGCCATCGCCTTCCTCATCCTTCCTATTGTGGGGATCAGCTTGCTGGCTTCGGGTGCGGCCGGGCCCGTCGCATTTGTTGCCGCGATGCTGGTCGGATTGGCTGCCGGGGCAGAGGTCGATGTCGTAGCGTATCTGGCGGGACGCTACTTCGGCCTGGCTCACTTCGCGCTCATCTATGCCACGTTCTATTCCGCCTTCTCCCTCGGAGCCGGCATAGGGCCTGCGGGGACAGCGTGGGCAGTTGCGCGCTTCGGGGGCTATGGTCTCGTGTTTTGGATAATAGCTGGGATTCTCGGGCTGGCCGCTGTGCTGCTCCTGTGTTTGCCCAAGTACAAAAAACCGGAATTGGCTCATTGACGAAAGCAGGAATGACGCTGAACAAGGTCAGCAGATGGATGTTGATGTCCACTTTAAACTTGCCATCGAAGATGATCAAAATGTTATTGATCTGGATTACGATTCAGTTCGACAACTGGTGTCACATGACCGCATCAGCTCCAGCTTTTGCAACCAGTCCGTCTTGAACGTTGGTCCCGCCAGATACCCCAATCGCACCGATCACCTTACCGCCGACAAGAAGCGGTATCCCCCATCGACGGCGATCAGTCCCGGTATCGTCAAGAAACGTAATCCGACACCACCCGCAGCGACTGCGTCTTCAAAAACTTTCGTGGGTCGACGAAATGCGGTCGCGGTTTGAGCTTTTTTCATGGCCACGTCGACACTAGCGAATGGAGCACCATCCATCCGCTTCAGATAGATCAGGTGTCCGTCGGCATCCGACAACGCCAAGACCATGTTCAGATTGTTCCTTTGGTGGCCTGCCGGGTAAATTGAGCCAGTAGGAAAGTGAGTCTTCATGTAGTTTTACTACTTGGAGGCTTTCATGAAGAAACGATTTACCGAAGAACAGATCATTGCGATCCTAGGGGAAGCAGATCGAGATGGGGTTGTTATCCGCGATGTCTTCCGTCGGCACAATGTCACCGAGCACACCTTCTTCCGCTGGGGCAACAAATACGGGGGAATGACCGTATCGGAAGCGAAGCGATTGAAGGAGCTTGAAGCCGAGAACGCCAAACTCAAGAAACTGCTGGCCGAACAACTACTGGTGACCGAAGGACTGCGGGGTCAGCCGCCGGGTCGCCGGGTACATCCCCCGGCAAGCGGAGAAAGATCGGCAGCTTGGCCAGGTGCTGCGGCTGTATGGCAAACCGACTTACATCCGCTCCGACAACGGGGCAGAGTTCACGGCGACTGCCGTCATCCAGTGGCTGCGCGATACCAATGTCGGCCCGGCCTTCATTGAACCGGGAAAGCCTTGGCAGAACGGATTCCTGGAGAGCTTTCACGACAAGCTCAGAAGCGAATGTCTGAATCGGGAGTGGTTCCTAT
>JANYFL010000043.1 GCA_025362735.1 Betaproteobacteria bacterium
CTTCACAGTCTGGTACGAACCGCAAAAAATGCACTTCCGACCACTCAAATAGTTGGTCGAACAACTAAATACCCTGTTGCGCCCAGTAACCATGCGTATCTCCAACCATACTCCGGTTACGAAACGCCCTAATTACCAAAAGATTTGGGTATTGGACTGGTGAACGCCATATTGAAACAGGCTGGACTGAAGTAAGGAGAATACGATGCGATTTCCTATTGCAATTGAACCGGGCGACGAACGTCATGCCTTTGGCGTCGTTGTGCCGGATTTGCCCGGCTGCTTTTCTGCTGGCGATACGCTTGACGAAGCCATGACCAATGCACATGAAGCGATTCTGCTGGCACTGGATGGCTATCTCAATGATGACGAGCCCTTTCCCAAACCCAAGACGCTGGAAGCACACCGCCAGAACCCCGAATTCGCCAACTGGATTTGGGCCTTGGTCGAAGCCGATTTATCGCAACTGGAAGACAAAACCGAACGCATCAATATCACCCTGCCAAAACGGGTATTGCGTGTGATTGATGAGGGGGCTAAACGATCAGGGGAATCGCGGTCTGCGTTTTTGGGACGGGCTGGGCTGGAGGCTGCGCGGGAGCATTCCTGATTCAACTTAATTAATCTTGGCAGTCATTCTCTGCAAATTTATATTTGGGTCACTCTCCAAAGGCTCAAAGTACTCAGTCGAAACGAAACCCATGCGCTTATAAAGTGAATACGCGGTCGCATTCAACGGGGAGACCATGAGACTTACTTCAGATTCTCCGCGAGATTTTGCGAAAGAAAGCAGCTTTCTTACCAATGCTCTTCCAATTCCTCGACTACGATGACTTGGAGCAACCCACATAGCGATGAGATTGAATGCTGAGTTAATCATTACACCTCCCACTAAACCAATTGGCACATCAGCATCATGGGCAATGAAATATGTTGGCGGGGTACGGTTTCCTGCACGATCTTTCCATTGTGCTTCGGTATAAACAGAAGCAGCGCTAAGAGTCAGTCCAAACGATTCTGGAGACTCGGTCAGAGATTCAAGACGAAGCGCCTTGAGCTCGCACCAATCCTCTTCTGTTGTTTGGCGAACGGAAAGAACCATAAGTACGCCTATTGCTGAAATGATCGAATTCCCTTTGCCACCTGTTGCGTGATTTCATCAAGCGCAGTGCGATACGCGGCGGCGATGTCGGCGTAGTTGTCACCTGTCAGGGCAATAGGGGCCAGAGCCTGGGCATGACCCGAGAGAGATTTTTCTGACTGAGTTGCGCGGATGGTCCAAAGCGCATCGACTACAACACCGTGCCCAGGTTGCGCCTGAAAACGCTGGACGGTAAACGTGATGCGCAAGTCTGGACTGCGCGGTTCGGGCTGGGGATAGGCGGTAACCAGAGCGGTATCCAGGCGCTGCGCCAAACCGCTGGCCAGGACCTGGCCGATTTGAGCTTGTAACGAAGCGGCCCAGCGGTGTTGTTCACTGATCACGACCCGTTGCTCCCCGTCGAGCGTGACGATTTGCGGGCGATCCACTTGTTCAGGCAGATGGATCGCGCCAATGCTTACCGCCAACGCGTCGGGCCGAACCGTACTGACGGGTGACACAGACTCGGTCGTCAAAGTGTAGAACTGTTCGACCGGAGGACTGCTCGTGCATGCGGCCAGCAGCATCGCCACGACCGTCAGAAACAAGCTGAAAAGAAAACGCTGCATCATTTGCCTCCCTCGGCCTTGTCCGCCGGTTTGCCAAAAATCAGCGACTGCGGCTGACGCTGGATATAGTCGGTTAGCACGCGCAAGGACTGAGCCGCTTTGGTCAATTCCTGCAAGGCGGCGCGTACATCTTGCTGCACCGGCGCTTCACTGGCCAAGAGCTTCTCGGCATTACTCATGGTCTTGCGCGCGTCGGCCATCGTCGCAGCAAGTTGCGGTGTGACTTCCTTGTCGAAGCGATTGACGAATTGATCGACTGATTTCATCGTCACTTGCAGCGACTGCAGGCTCTGTTTCAATTCAATGCCGATCTCGTCCAGGGGAATGCCGTCAATTTTCTTGGCGATATTGGCGAGCGTGACTTGCAGTTCTTCCAGGCTGCCCGGCACGGTCGGCATTTCAGGCAGGGTCTTGCCGCTTAACTGTGCGCGGTCGAGCTTGACCGGCTTGGCTTTGGGGAAGAAATCGAGGGCGACATAACGCTGACCCGTGAGCAGATTACCGGTACGCAGCTGGGCGCGTAGGCCGCGTTCGATCAGTCCGGCCATGAGTCGGCGTCCGTCGAACACCTGATTGGCATATTTGGGATCGCGCGACTGGAGGCGGTCGGCATACAGGTTCATTTCTACCGGGAAACGGAAGCTGCGGGTTTCTGGATTGAACTGCAGATCAATCGACTTGACCTCGCCGATGACAATGCCCTGGAAGTCAATCGGCGCGCCCGGCGACAAACCGCGCACGGATTCGGTGAAGTAAGCCACAAAAGGCGTCACGTCCGCGTCCGGACGCTTCATCGCCAGGACTTGTTCGTCAAACAACGTGAAGACATGATCGGCCTTGGCTTGCAAGGTGCTGTTGCCCTCAGGCGGCTCCTGAAAGGCAATGCCGCCCAGCAGGATGGACACGAGCGACTGCGCCTGCAATTTGATGCCGCCCGCATCCAGCGTGACGTCGAGTCCGCTGGCCTGCCAGAAACGCGAGTTCTGGGTCACGAATTTTTCATAGGGGGTATGGACAAAGACTTTAAGTGTCACCCCCTTGCCATCGGCATCCAGCGTTTGCGCGGTGACTTCACCGACTTGCACCTGACGGTAATAAACCGGCGAGCCGATGTCGAGCGAGCCCAGCGATTTGGCACGCAACACGAACTGACGTCCGGCCTCATCGGCCGTGACCGTGGGTGGGACATCCAGTCCCTTGAAGTCGCGCTCGGATTCTTCAGATTTGCCGATGTCCATACCGATATAGGAACCGGACAACAAGGTGGTCAGCCCCGATATCTGCCCCCCGGCAATGCGGGGCCGGACAATCCAGAAACGCGTATCGCGCAACAACAAATCAGACGCCTGGCGCGTCATCTGGGCCTTCACAATCACGCTCTGTTTATCCGGCGCCAGCACAATCGTCTTGACATCACCAATGTCCACGCTCTTGTAGCGAATCTTGGTTTTTCCAGCTTCCAGACCTTCGGCCGTCTTGAAGGTAATGCTGATGGTGGGGCCGGTCTGAAGCGAGGTACTGATGGCAATCCACGCACCGATGAGCACCGCAATCGCAGGAATGATCCAGACCAGTTGAATCGAGCGCTTGCGTTTGGGCAGCACCCGCGCACTGGGTATGGGCGCGTCTGGCTTGGAAACAGGTTCGTCTGGTACGGGTTCAGTCATGATCAGATATCAATCGTCATCTTCCAGATCTTCATCTTCGTCAATCTCGGGAACCGACTTCTTCGCTGCATCCCAGATGAGCCGCGGATCAAAGGCGTGCGTTGCCAGTATAGTCAGCACCACTACGGCACCAAAGGCCATTGCTCCCGGTCCGACATTGATCAACGCCAGCGGTTCAAGTTGTACGAGCGCGGCCAGCAAGGTCACGACATAAATATCCAGCATCGACCAGCGCCCGACGCGTTCGATCAAACGATACAGGCGCGTGCGCTGTCGCAAACGCCGCCGCTCGCCAAGCTGCACAGTAATCAGCAAATAGGCCAATCCAGTCAGCTTGGCCAGCGGAATCACGATACTGGCAATGAAGACGATCAGTGCCAGCACCCACGATCCATCATTCCAAAGATACACGACTCCAGAAAGGATGGTGTCGCGTTGACGATCAAACAAGGCATTGGTCTGCATCATCGGCAGCACATTGGCCGGGATGTAAAGCACGCAGGCCGCCAGCAGGTAGGCCCATGTCCGCGCCAGACTATGAGGCTTGCGCACATGCAGTTCCGCGCCACAGCGCGGACAACATAGCGCATCACCGCCATGATCAGGATCATCAACTAAATGCACATGAGGCAGGGTTTGACTCAAAGGGGCCTCACTTAGCAGACCGCAGGCATGACAATTCAGAAGCCCGGCATCCGCGGCGTTTGCGTTTGCTAAAGTTGTCGATGGCGTGGCACTCACAATGAATGCTCCAGACGAATCCATAACTGTCGCGCATCAAAGCGCGAGGAAACCGCAGCCAGCAGCAGCATTACTGCGCCCATGGACCACAGTGCCACACCAGGCTGGATCGCAGCGATATGCGACAGCTTTGCCATCGACACCAGCGCGCCAAGCATCAGCACTTCGATCATCCCCCAGGGTCGGATCACGCTGATAATACGTAGCAGCCCCATAACCCACGGCGCTTCATTCTCGGCCTGCGCATGAAAGACCAGCAAGAGATAAAGCAGCGCGGTGATTTCCATCGCAGGAAAAAGAATCGTCGTTGCGAAAACCAGCAACGCGACCAGATGCATTTCTTTCGACCAGAGCGTCTCCACCGCGCCAAACAGACTGGTAACGTGATGCACACCCTGAAGATCAAGGGCAAACAAGGGAAACGCGTTCGCCAGAACAAACAGAATCAACGCGGTCAACGTCAATGCAAACATGCGTTCAATTTGCATCTCCACGCCCTGAATCAAGATGGCACCGCAGCGCCAGCAAACCGCTCGCGCTTCCGTTTCATTCTCCAAAACCTGCGGCTCGTGCTGAAGCGCATCGCATTCAGGACAAGCCAGCAGATGGGATGGCATGTTCACTCCACCTTGAGCGACGTGAGAAAAGTTTCAACCGCCTGCTGGCTTACTGGCCGATGCATCAACTCTTGCGGACCTAGCACCATGATCTGGATGGCCTCCTTTTTTGAGTTGATATCGAAACTAGCGAACCGCGCTGACAGGTGCATTGCTTTGCCGCCGACCTGCCCATCTGCCTCTATGGCCACTGCTGGAAGTGCTGCTCGATTTTGTCCGACACGGGCAATCAGCGCATCTTGCTCACTTTGTTTTGTGGCCTGAATATTACGCAGCATGGCATCCCGCAACAGTCCTTTGAGTACAGGCTCAGACTTGCCCTCTGACTGAGTACTTGTATCCGGCACTGAATTTTTTTGAGTCACATAACCCAACACGAAACTGATCTCGTTGACGCGGGCGATCGTCATGGTCATATCCAGAGACCGGCCTTCCAGAGTCATCGCACGCGTTTGGGTCTGTGGCTTGTCCGGAAACAAGGCAACCCATCCGGATTGGTCTGAACGCACTTCACGCCAGTCATAGCGCGGGGAGCAGGCGGTCAGAATCAACACTGCAATACCAGCAAGGTATGCTCGATACGACCGAGCTGCGTTAAGATGATTTGGCAATTGCAACTCCTGCATTCATTTCGCTACCATTCTGGCACAAGCCCATCTTTCGCAATCGATACCGCCTTGCACTTGAACACTTTCTCATCGAATCCGTCTTTATCCCACATTGAGTCCAGGCATGGGCACAACCACTGGTAGTCTGCTCGCCGCCGATGGTACGCGCCTGTTCTATCGCGAATGGCCGGTCGCCAAACCACGAGCTTCGCTCGTTCTGGTTCATGGTTTGGGCGAGCATGGCGAGCGCTACGCACATGTGGCGACGCGCCTGAATAGCCGCGACATTGCCGTACGGATTGCCGACCTGCGTGGCCATGGCCGCTCCGATGGCCCACGTGCCGCTTTGCCGCATGCTGACGATTTTCTGAGTGACCTCAAACTTGTATTCGATGATTACGCACTGCAGCTCGGCACCACGCCCTTTCTGCTCGGCCACAGTCTGGGTGGGCTGATTGCCGCGCGTTTCGCCACGAGCGGCTACAGTCCCGTACGCGGACTGATTCTGGCCTCACCCGCCCTGGCGTTGCGCATGTCCCTGTTTGAGAGCACGTTGTTTGCGCTCGGCTCCATTTTTGCGCCCAATTTGTCCATCGACAATCGCATTCCCGTCGATGGCATCTCTCATGATCCTTCGGTCACGGCTGATGCGGAAAGTGACAAACTGAATCATCATCGGATCACCCCACGGCTACTGGGTTTCATGCTCAACGCCATTGACCGGGTACGCGAAGATGCGTCCCACTTTACCAAGCCCACACTGCTACTCGTAGCCGGTGCTGATCCGATTGTGAACGCGCAAGGCAGTCGCGATTTTTACGATCTCCTCCCCGAACTCACACGCAGCTTGCGCTGGTACGATGAGGCGTATCATGAATTGTTCAACGAAATCCCGGTGATTCGGCTGCGAGTGCTCAATGATTTATGTATCTGGCTGGATGCTCAAATTCCAAAACCTAGCCGCTTTTAAAAGAGGATTCTCATGCTGATTGTTTTCAAATCCAAAGCCGCCGCCGAAATCATCATGTATGCCGAACACGCCAAGTTGCTGCTCGACATCATCGGCAAGGACTTCGAACCCGCCGACGCACCGCGCGGCATCATTACGGCGGAGCAGGTCCCTGCGGCGTTAAGCAAACTCAAGGGTGCAGCTGACTCTGCACTGGCAAAAACCCGCGCGGCGCAAAACAGCGTGGATGCCAATGACGATCCCGGCGCCCCGATGTCAGTCAGCCTTGCGCAGCGAGCCTATCCGCTGATTGACATGCTTGAGCGCGCACAAAAAATGAACCGTGAAGTAGTTTGGGGGGCGTAAGCGAATGTGTCACACCAAACACAGTCAATAAACGCGAACTGCTGCCTGCTTTAGTTTACGCGCCGCCGCGTACAAAACCCGGTCGGCTGTTGCCAAGGTGCTAGCCTTGTGTTCGAGGCAAATTGAAAGGTGCAGGGCGTCGGGAGTACGTAAGCCAAGTCCGAAAATTCTCAATAACGATTCGGTACGGGCAAATACCGGCTTTGGTATTTCGAGCAACTCCAGACGAGGCAATATTTCTTCATGAAAAAGTGCCAATGAATCAGTAGCTGTTGCGATGGTCAGATCTTTTCGACGCACCTTCAGGCCAATAGCCGAAGTGACTTCTGCAATTGCCCAAGAGCTGGTCGAGAAGGATTTTCCACGTTGCCGGTCAACCCAGTCCTCGACCGCTTGCGAATGTGTTTCATCCACGCATAGTGCAACAAGAAGATTGGCATCCAGGTAGATCAAGGGCAGGCGTTAGTGATGCAACTTTAAAGTCGGTCAAAATCCGGCGTCACGCATTTCGCGTATCAATTCGGCCGCGTTAGTTTTACTGCGTGGCAGTTTTTTACGCAGTTCACCAATACGTTTCCAGTTGATCGGCTGTTCTTTTTGTTTTGATACGCCGACTAAGGTCGCAATCGGTTCGCCGCGTTTTGTGATTGTTACTTCCTCGCCAGCTTCAACCCGCTTGATGATCTCGCTCAGATGCGCTTTGGTTTCAGCCACACTGTATACACCCATGATGTTCCTTCAAGATAGTCATTCTAATGACCAGATTGTAGTAGGCAAGCGACCAACAAGCAATGATTACAAATTTGGCGCCAGCCAGCGTTCCGCCTCATCACGCGCCACGGCACGGCGTTGGGCGTAGTCCAGCAACTGGTCTTCACCAATTTTGCCGACGGCGAAATACTGGGCTTGCGGTAACGAGAAATAGAACCCGCTGACCGAAGATGCGGGCAGCATTGCCAGACTCTCGGTGACGGTCATGCCAATTTCATCCGCCTCCAGTAAGTCGAACATCGGCGCCTTGACGGTGTGATCGGGGCAAGCGGGGTAGCCGGGTGCAGGACGAATGCCCTGATACTTTTCGCTGATCAGGTCTTCGTTCGTTAAGGTTTCGTTGGCGGCATAACCCCAGAGGTCGCGGCGCACGCGCTCGTGCATCGTTTCGGCGAAGGCTTCAGCCAGACGATCTGCGATGGCCTTGAGCATGATGGACGAATAGTCGTCGTGCTCAGCCTCGAACTGCGCGCACTTCTTGTCGACGCCCAATCCAGCGGTGACCGCGAACAGCCCGATGTAATCCGCAACACCACTTTCTTTCGGCGCGATGTAATCAGACAGCGCGCGATTGGGCACGCCCTCCGGCTTCTGGTTTTGTTGACGCAAGCCGTGCCAGGTCAATAACACTTTGCTGCGCGACTCGTCGGCATAGATTTCGATATCTTCGCCGTTGACGGTATTGGCAGGATAAAACGAGACGACTGCGTTGGCGGTTAACCAGCGATTCGACAACACCTTCTTCAGCATCATCTGGCCGTCACTAAAAACGCGCCGCGCCGATTCGCCGACGATGTCATCGGTCAGAATCTGCGGGAAAGGGCCATGCAATTCCCAGGTCTGAAAGAACGGGCCCCAGTCGATATAGTTCGCAATTTGCGCAAGATCAAAATTCTTGAACGTGCGGCGACCGATGAACTTGGGCTTGGGCGGGGTGTAGTTGGCCCAGTCGATCTGAACACGATTGGCGCGCGCGGCTTCGAGCTTGATCAGCGGTGGCGCTTTCTTGTTCGCATGCAGCTCACGCAGCTTGATGTAATCGGCCTTGGTGTCTTCGACAAATTTTTCTTTGGTGTCGTTGGACAGCAGGCTTTGCGCGACCGTGACCGAGCGGCTGGCATCGGTGACGTAAATCACCGGACCTTCGTAGTTTGGCGCGATTTTCACAGCGGTGTGCGCGCGTGAAGTCGTTGCGCCGCCGATCAGCAGCGGAATCTTGAGCATGCGGAAGTGCGGGTCGCGCTGCATTTCTTTCGCGACATAGGCCATCTCTTCGAGCGAGGGGGTGATCAAACCGGAAAGGCCGATGATGTCTGCGTTCTCCGATTTGGCCTTGGCCAGAATTTCCGAGCACGGCACCATCACGCCCATGTTGACGACTTCGAAGTTGTTGCACTGGAGCACAACGGTGACGATGTTCTTGCCGATATCATGCACGTCACCCTTGACAGTAGCGATGACGATCTTGCCCTTGGGTTGCGACTTCACCCCGGTCTCGGCCTCAGCCTTGAGCTTTTCTTCCTCGATGAAGGGAATTAGATGCGCGACCGCCTGCTTCATCACGCGCGCGCTCTTGACCACCTGCGGCAAAAACATTTTGCCCGCACCGAACAGATCGCCGACGACGTTCATGCCCGCCATCAGCGGCCCTTCGATTACTTCGATAGGGCGGCCACCGTTTGCGGCAATCTTTGCCCGCGCTTCTTCGGTATCTTCGACAATCCATTGCGTGATACCGTGAATCATCGCGTGTGCGAGTCGCTCTTCCACGGTCTTGCTGCGCCATTCCAGCGTTTCTTCTTCTTTCTTGCCTCCAGCCTTCAGTGTCGCAGCGAATTCAATCAGACGTTCGGTCGGATCGAGACCATCAGCACGCTTACGATTCAGCACCACGTCTTCAACGCGTTCACGCAATTCGGGTGAGAGTTCGTCATACACGCCCATCATGCCGGCGTTGACGATGCCCATGGTCATGCCCGCTTTGATGGCGTGATAAAGAAAGACCGTATGAATCGCTTCGCGTGCCGGATCATTGCCACGGAAGCTGAACGATACGTTCGATACACCGCCGCTGATTTTGGCATGCGGCAGATTCTGTTTGATCCACTTGCAAGCCTCGATGAAGTCAACAGCGTAGTTGTTGTGCTCTTCGATGCCGGTCGCGATGGCGAAAATATTCGGATCGAAGATGATGTCTTCAGGCGGAAAGCCGATGGTCTCGGTGAGTAGCTTATAAGCGCGTGCGCAGATTTCGGTCTTGCGCGCATAGGTATCAGCCTGACCTTTTTCGTCGAAGGCCATCACGATTACCGCTGCACCATAGCGGCGGCACAGCTTGGCCTGGCGCAGGAATTCCGCTTCGCCTTCCTTCATCGAAATGGAATTGACGATGCTCTTGCCCTGCACGCATTTCAGGCCCGCTTCGATCACGCTCCACTTGGAGGAGTCGATCATGATCGGTACACGCGCGATGTCGGGCTCGGATGCGATCAGGTTGAGAAAGCGCGTCATCGCTGCGACCGCATCCAGCATGGCTTCATCCATGTTGATGTCAATCACCTGTGCACCGTTTTCGACTTGCTGTCGCGCGACAGTGAGTGCTTCGTCATATTGTTCATTCAGGATCAAGCGCGCAAAGGCTTTCGATCCCGTGACGTTGGTGCGTTCGCCGACATTGACGAACAGGGATTGCTCGTCAATGTTGAATGGTTCCAAGCCCGCAAGGCGGAGTGCTGGCTTACTCCTTTCACCAACCTCTGAGGCCGCCATCCCAGCCTTCCCCCAAGAGGGGAAGGAGCTTTCATTGAGAGAGGAGTGTCCATTGGGGATTGAGCGTGGCGTTAGCTTCGTCACCTCTTCCGCAATCGCTCGGATATGATCCGGCGTGGTTCCACAGCAGCCGCCAGCGATGTTGACGAAACCCGCTTCGGCAAATTCGCGCAGCAGAGCCGACGTCACGTCCGGCGTTTCATCAAACCCCGTTTCACTCATCGGATTCGGCAAACCCGCGTTCGGGTAAATGCAGATGGCGGTGTCGGCGATCTTGGACAATTCTTCTGCATAGGGGCGCATCAGCGCGGCACCGAGGGCACAATTAAGACCGACTGTGATGGGCTTGGCATGACGAATCGAATTCCAGAACGCCTCAACCGTTTGGCCGGACAAAATGCGGCCCGAGGCATCGGTAACAGTGCCGGAAATCATGATGGGCAAACGTGCATCGCCCGTCAGTCCCGCTTCTTCGAAATAAGTGTCAATGGCAAACAGCGCAGCCTTGGCGTTAAGCGTGTCGAAGATGGTTTCGACCAGAAACAGATCGGCACCACCCTCAACCAAACCACGACACTGCTCCAGGTAAGACGCAACCAGTTGATCGAAGCTGACGTTGCGCGCGCCGGGGTCGTTGACGTCGGGCGATATCGACGCGGTCTTGGGCGTGGGACCCAATGCGCCAGCGGCGAAGCGTGGCTTATCCGGTGTCGCGTATTTCAGGCAGGCTGCCTTGGCCAGCTTGGCGGATGCCACATTCATCTCGTAAGCCAGATGCTCCATGTGGTAGTCGGCCTGCGCAACGGTGGTGGCACCAAAGGTATTGGTTTCGATCAGGTCGGCACCCGCGGCCAGATACTGCTCATGAATCTCGGCAATGATCTGCGGCTGGGTCAGCGACAACAATTCGTTATTGCCTTTGACAAACAGCTCCTTGCCGGTAGGTGCAGCAAAGTCCGCGAAGCGCGTGCCACGATAGGCGGCCTCGTCCAGCTTGTATTGCTGGATCATCGTGCCCATTGCTCCATCCAGAATCAGGATGCGCTGCTTCAGCAGCTGAGGCAGAAGGAGGGAAGGGACGACAGCAGCAGGTACCGACATTGTTATTCTCCAAAAACGAAAAACCCGCTGACCAACAAAGCGGTGAGCGGGTGCGTTTGGAAACTGCGGCTGCTCTCGCTTTAGCGGTATTTATTGAGCGCCCGCAAGCTGAATCAACTCGGCGCTGGGTGGATTATACAAGTTCAAAGGCTTTTCGACGCGAAGGCCGCAAAGTGCTCTACCCAACTTTGTCATCCTGAGCAACGCGAAGGATCTCAGGTCGAACATTACTACCGGCAGTCATTGCACACCTAAGATCCTTCGCGTTGCTCAGGATGACAAGCTTCTTGGATTTTTTCCGCGACCTCTGCGCCTCCGCGTCAGATTTTTTTGGATCAATGCAGCGTCAGCGACTGCTGCATCATTGGATCGAAACGCGACAAAAATTCGTCGATTTCTTCCACAGAAGGTTCGGTGGCAATCAGTTCGGCCACGCCTTTACGGAAGTTGTCGGCCAGTTCGCCGCGAATAAAAATTTCGCGCTTGGCGTTCTTGTCCATGATCTCGAAGCCGCCCGTTGCCTGGCTTACGACATCCTCTACCATGCCTTCGGTAACGTAAGGGGCAAACTCGACAACACAATAATTGTTGCTGTTGTAGATCATATTCATATGGACTCCTGACCTGAAACATTACTCGGATACAAGCAAGATTGGGGCCGAAATTCCCGCTTTCAAGAACCAGAAGCGCCTGAAGCATCAAATTCACGCTTCCATCATCCTCCCTCGAAATCCAGCAAAGTATCGTAGGGAGGCGCTTTCATTAGTTTGACCAGGGAATTTCGATGAGATTCATCGATCATCGCCAAAATCAGATGCCGGGGTTGCTCCAGCCGCAACACGCGAGCGAGCGTGACTCGCATGGCGAGGTTACCGATACAACACATGCAACCAGGTGCCAGCACATGTATAGATATATCGGGGCGTGCGCTTAATTCTTGAGGGCCTACACCTGTAACAACGGGCGGAATGCCCTCAAGGATCAGGGTGATTTTCTCGCCGGACGGTATCGAATCCAGTAACTTCGTGATGAATGCGGCACGTTCGATCCCTGGCCGTCCGGTCACAAGATGGGTAAAAATTCGCTCAGCCGGAGCAGGCATAGAGACCGGTCATTTACGCCAGAAGGCAGGGGTGAAGATGACCAGTATGGTGAATAGTTCCAGCCGTCCCAGCAGCATGGCCACCGTACAGACCCAGGTCTGGAAATCGTTAAGCACAGCGTAAGTCGTAGCGGGACCCACCGCACCTAGACCCGGCCCGGTATTGTTGATGGTGGCGATGACTGCAGTAAATGCAGTGACGACATCCAGACCGGAAAACAGCAGCAACATGGTGCAAAAAATAATAACGGCCCCATACACCAGCATGAAAGCAAGCACCGAGAAAATGATTTTATTGTCCACATTCTCACCCGACAATCGCACGGGATTGACGGCACGGGGATGCAGAATCAAGGTCAACTCACGCTTGGACTGTTTTAGCAGCAACAAGGCGCGAACCATCTTGATACCACCACCGGTTGAACCAGCACACGTCGCGAAGCAGCACAGCAACAGCATCAGGATGGGTGCGAATGACGGCCAAAGGCTGTAATCCGTATTCGAAAAACCCGTTGTGGTTGCAATCGATATTACGTTGAAACTGGCGTAACGCAAGGCCTCGCCAAAATCAAGGTAGGTACCTGTATCGAGCAGATGAAACGTCACCAGTAGCACACCACCAAACAAGGTAACAAAATACCAACGCGCTTCCTGACTGCGAGCATAAGCGCTCAAACTTTTCTGGCGCCAGGCCAGAAAATGGGTGGCGAAATTCAAGCCTGCCAGAATCATGAAAATCATCGTCACCACTTCGATCTTGACCGAATGGAAATAGCCATAACTGGCGTCATGCGTCGAAAATCCGCCGAGTCCCATCGTGGCGCACATATGGCAGAAGGCATCGATCCAGCTCATGCCAGCCATGCGCAGCGATAAAAAACAGGCCAGCGAAATACCAAAGTAAACGGCATACAAACCTTTCGCCGTTTCAGTAATCCGTGGCGTAAGTTTGGAGTTCTTCATAGGCCCCGGCGTCTCGGCCTTGTAGATCTGGCTACCACCGACACCCAGCAAAGGCAGAATCGCGACCGCAAGAACCAGTATGCCCATCCCGCCAACCCACACCAGCAAACAGCGCCAGACGTTGATGGATGGTGGCAATTGATCCAGACCGGAAAGGATCGTGGCACCGGTTGTGGTCAAACCGGAAACCGTTTCGAAATAGGCGTCGGTGAAACTCAGACCGGTGAGGTGCAGCATCAAGGGCAAGGTCGCAAAGGCGGGCAACACAGCCCACACCAGTGTGACCAGAAGAAAGCCATCACGCGGTTGCAGTTCGCGCGGATTGCGCCGGACATCCCGCCAGGTTGCCAGGTAGAGGCCCAAACCACATAACAAGGTGATGATGAAGGCATCGTCATAAACGACAAAGGCTGCATCATGCTGCACCCACGCCACGCCGAAGGGGATGAGCATGGTGAAAGCGAACAACATGATCGCCACGCCCAGCACATGTAAAACATGGACGAAGCTACGCATGTTCGGCGTTGATCAAGATTCAGCCTCTCAACACAGAGAAAAGCCAGAGAGTCATTCTCTTGTCTCTGTGTTGAGAGATTTTGTAAATCAGCATCACAAAAACCCCGCCCCAACCTGAAATAATTTTTCTACTTTAGGAATCATGCGCTTGTTGGCGACGAAGACGATGACATGGTCTTCGGCCTCGATCACGGTATCGTGGTGCGCAATCAGAACAGTCGCGCCGTCACCGATCCCTCGCACAATGGCACCGATCATTACGCCGGAATTTTTACCCGAGAACAGGTCAATGTCTTCGATTCTCTTGCCGATGACCTTGGACGATTTGGCTTCGCCATGTGCAATCACTTCGATTGCTTCAGCCGCCCCGCGTCGCAAGGAATGCACCGCCACAATATCCCCACGACGGACATAAGCAAGAAGCTCCGACATCGTGACCTGATCGGGGGCAATGGCAATATCAATCTGCCCGCCCTGAACCAGATTGGCATAAGCCCTGCGGTTAATCAGCGCGATGACGCGGCGCGCGCCCATACGCTTGGCCAACAGGGTCGCCATGATGTTGTCTTCGTCGTCGCTGGTCAAAGCGATGAACAGGTCCACGCCTTGTACCTGCTCGTCTCCCAATAAATCTTCATCAGTGGCGTCGCCATTAAGGACCAGCGCAGCAGGCAATTCACCTGCAAGGTATTCACAGCGTTTTTTGCTGGGGTCGATGATCTTGACGTTGTAATCTTTGCCCAGCGCTCGCGCCAGCCGCAAGCCAATATTGCCGCCACCGGCAATCATCACGTTCTTGACCGAACGCCCCATTGGTCGCAGTTCCAGCAAGACTTTACGGATATCACGTGTGGCCGCCAGACAGAAGACTTCATCACCCGCTTCGATCAGGGTGTTGCCTTCCGGCAGCACTGAACTTTCGTTGCGAAAAATGGCGACGACTCGGGCGTCCACATTTGGAATGTGTTTGCGCAGATCTTCAATCGGATGTCCGACCAGTGGACCACCTGCATACGCACGCACCGCAACCAGAGTGAGCTTGCCGTTCGCAAATTCGAGGACCTGAAGCGCTTCGGGATGTTCCACCAGTCGCACGATGGCATTGGTCACGCTCTGCTCGGGACAAATAATATGGTCAACACAAAAACCTTCGTCCTCAGCAATCGCCTGGTTACTGACAAATTCACTGGCACGAATACGCGCAATGCGGGTGGGCACGTTAAACATCTGCTTGGCAATCCGACAAGCAACCAGATTGGTTTCATCCATCATGGTTGCCGCGATAAGCATGTCAGCATCTTCAATATTGGCCGCTTGCAATACGCTGGGATGTGCGCCGTTGCCAACGACGGTGCGCAGATCAAGGCGTTCTTGCAATGCGGCCAGATGTGCGCTGTCGGTGTCGATGACCGTGATGTCATTGCGCTCTGAGACCAGACTTTCAGCAACGCTGCTACCGACGCGACCTGCGCCCAGAATGACGATTTTCATGAAGGCTGTTTATTTCTTGGAGCTTCGATTCAACTCGATGCCCAGTTGTTTAAGCTTGCGATACAGATGCGTGCGTTCCAGCCCGGTTTTTTCGGCAACGCGAGTCATGCTGCCATGCTCACGCTCAAGATGATGTTCGAAATAAGTTCGCTCGAAAACATCGCGTGCCTCGCGCAATGGCAAGTCCAGATCAAGCTGAAGCGACGGAATGAGATTTGTCGGCGCGGTTACCGCTACAGTGCTTTCTGACGGAGAAGCGCTGCCAATAGCTGACAAGTGCGACGTAGAATTTATAGCGGCTGAACCAGGACTCACGATGGCCGGATAGATTGAAGATTTAGGCACTCGTAAGGGCCGCTCCAGGCCTTTCTGCACTGCGCTCAATAATTTTTGCAGGGCAATTGGTTTTTCCAGAAAATCAATGGCGCCGATGCGTGTAGCCTCGACCGCCGTATCAATCGTGCCATGCCCGGACATCATGATGACGGGCATGGTGAGGGCGCCACTGGCGGCCCATTCTTTAAGCAAGGTCACGCCATCTGTGTCTGGCATCCAGATATCGAGCAGGATCAGATCCGGCGTTTGAGCCTGACGACAGCTGCGCGCTTGAGCCGCGTTTTCGGCCAGATCAACGACATGCCCCTCATCGCTCAGGATTTCCGAGAGCAACTCGCGTATGCCAATTTCATCATCGACTACCAGTATGTTCGACATCTGTACCCGCCACTATTCTGTTATCGGGACGCCACCCTGCGTTACGTATCCATTTTTTGCAGCAAGTCTAGTTTACCCGCTTGCTGCAGCGCCCACTTCCTGGATGAGCGTTGCATCTTCAGCCAATCGGGTAAATAGCAGTGTCACGCTGGCACCACCCTCAGTCCGATTACGAACTTCAATGCGAGCTTCATGTTCTTCGGCAATTTTTTTTACAACTGCCAGACCCAATCCTGTTCCGCGCGACTTGGTCGTGACATAAGGCTCGAATACACGATTAAGAATTTTAGCCGGAAAGCCGCTGCCGTTGTCATTGACGGTCAAGCGCACCATTGCAACGCGCGGATTGCGTAGTACGTTGCTGTTGATTCGAATGGCGGATCCAACACGCTCCGTCAGGATTTCAATCCGAGGCTGAGCCTGCTCATGCGTTGCGTCCTGAGCATTCTGCACCAGGTTGTGGATCACCTGCCGCAGTCGTGTCGCATTGCCGACAATCATTGGTAAATCTTCTGCCAGCTTCAGATCGATGGGCGTATTGGCCGCTTCGGCACCATACAGGGTCATGATTTCAGTGACCAGTGCATTCAGATCAATCGGGGTCAGCGGCGTGGTCGGCGTTTTTGCGTAGTCGCGGAAATCATCGACCATATGTTTCATCGCATTGACCTGATTGACAATGGTCGTCACGCCGCGTTCAAGCACCTTTGCATCGCCTTCAGTCAGATGATCTTTCAGTTTCATCTGGAGACGTTCAGCCGAGAGCTGAATCGGCGTCAGCGGATTCTTGATTTCGTGCGCCAGCCGCCGCGCGACTTCGCTCCACGCGACCGAGCGCTGAGCCGAAATCACATCGCTCACATCATCAAAGACCACCAAATAACCTTGCTGAACGGGGTCATCTTGTCCTTTACCAATACCATCGCCACCACCAACGGGGCATCGCGAACCACGCGCAAGCAAGGTGAGTGGCTCGCTGTCTTGTTCTGACAGAGGACTGCTCTCCTGAGATGCGGTCACATCGCGCGATCCACGTACCAGTTCAATCTGTTTTTGCCAATCCTGATACGCAACTGGATCGGCATCGTTGCCAATTCCAGTCTGCTCCGAGAATGCGCGCTCGATGGCCTGATCGAGTTCAGACAGGCCCGGAATTTCAGTAAGGCGATGCCCCAGATAATCAGAAAATGAAACTTCGAGGATGCGGCCCGCTGCTTGATTCGCCGTAATGATATGCAGGGCCTCATCCAGCACCAACACGCCTGCCGACATATTGCTGAGGATGCTTTCAAGATAGGTCTTGGCATTTTCGAGCTGAATGCGATTGTGCTCGACGGTCTTGCGCGCCTCATCCAGTTGGCGCGTCATGGTGTTGAATGAAAGGGTCAGGGAACCGAGTTCATCTTTTTCATGTGATTCCTGCATCGGACGATAGTCGCCGCTGGCCACCGCACGCGTACCCTCTGCAAGTTGCAACAAAGGGGCCGTGAGCCACGTCGCCAGCAGGAATGCCGCAGCAAGCGCCGCAAATATTGACAGCAACAGAGCCAGGGTCAGCGTCACGGTATAAATTTTTTGCAAACCCGTACGGGACAGCGACAATTCCTGATAATCCCGCGCGCCGTTCTGCACTTCTTCGGCGTTGTCTGTGAGTGCCTGGGGTACTGGTTGTATCAATTGCAGGTACAGGGCATCGGTATTGAAATCCAGGCTGGTACGCGGCACTGGCACGACAACACGCAGTTGCAAACTGGAATGGGTTGCTCCTCCACTGCCGGGATTTTGCAAGCTTGACTCAGGCTCCGATCCTTCAATCGCTGCGTAGCTGTGTTGCAGCCGGAGCTGTTGCATCACATTCGGCGGCGGTAGATCAGGATGCAAATTGGACAAGCCAAAACTTAAACGTCCCACACCGGTTGTCGTTCGGTCTGGTGATACCAAATCCACTGCAGAGGCGAGGACTTTGCCACTGCCGTAGAAAAGCAAAGTTTGACGAATACCATTCTGTTCACTGAGTCTGGATAGCACATTGGCCTGCTGTGTCTCCGGGACATCGGATAACTGATTGGCTAAATTGCGGGCTTTAGTGTTGAGATCGGACAGCATGCCGTCGAGCGTGGTGCGACCCAAGGCTAGGCCCGCTTCAAGTGCTTTATCGACACGCAAATCAAACCAGGTCTCGATACTGCGCGACAGAAATTGCACTGAGACCAGATAAATCAAACCACCTGGAATGACGCCCATGAGTGCAAATGCCAATGCAAACCGAGCCATCAGACGCGTGCCGAATTGGCCCGCGCGATGCCGCTTGACCAGCCGCCAGATCAGCGTGCTGACCAAGAGCAACATCGCCAACGCGATCAGCCCATTGAGCAGCAACAACGTTGGATAGTAGCGATCCAGAAACGGCGTATTGCTGCTGGCCGAAGCCAACAGAAACAGCAATACGCTGGCCAGGGCACTGCTGATGATGACGGAATAACGCAGGGTCCGCGTCTGCCAGAAAGGCTTATGGGTGAGCTTGACTTTGAGCCGCTTGTCCTGCGATGGTGATGGCGTAGGCGCGGGCGTTGAAGGTGGGGCCGGTGGTAACGAGTCAGGGCGTGACACTGAAACGCCTCCAGTCCGATTCGAGCGTCCATTCGCGGCTGGTAATGGCGCTGATCTGAAATGGCTTGGGCAACTGACTGGTATCAAACTGCATCCGGATCGCCGCCTGGTAGGTCTCGCCGGGCTTTAGCGCGCCCTTATCAAGAATGCGCCAGTTGCGCGTGCGCATCATCATGCCCAGTGCTTCGTTCAAACTTGCAAATCCGAGCTGCAGCGACCCGGTAGAAACCCGGTATTGGCGGGTCAATGCATGGTAGGAAAGCCGCCAGTTGAGTTCGGCTTTGACTGTTTTTTCATCGAGCCAGTACCACCGTGAACGAGTGAGGTCGAATTCCGCTTTGAAATACAAGGGCAAGCCGTGGCTCAGCGCCTCTTCCAGACGGGGATTCAAGCTGAACTCGAAATCCGCATTGACGTACCAGCCATCATCACGGCTTTCAAGAGCAGCTTGCGTGATTTCGATCCGGTCAGACGCGTAAACGGGGCGTATGCCCAGTCCGGCAATCATCAGTGCAGCGCACAGCGCCAAAAACAGCCTGCGGCCCATCAGGCTTCTTTCTGAAATAGGGAAAAGAACAAACCGTCATGCTCGAGCGCATGTGAACGGGTTGGAAGGAGTTGCCCAGGGGCCGAGGGCATACCGGCGTCGGCATGCCGCGTTGCAAAGGCACGGGCCTGATCGGACGATTCTTCTGGAAATAGGGAGCAGGTCACGAGCAGCAATTTACCACCCGGTTTCAGCAGCCGCCATAAAGAGTCGAGAATCTGTTGCTGAATCCGCGACAGCGTTGTGATATCCGCCTCACGACGCAACCAGCGGATGTCGGGATGACGCCGAACGATGCCGGAAGCGGTGCAGGGGACATCAGCCAGAATCCGGTCATAGGGTTGACCATCCCACCAGTCGGGACGCTCCCCAGTCCAGCTTGCACTGCCCGCGAGCAGCCTCGCTTTCAAATCAAGACGGTCGAGATTTTCCTGGACGCGCTGTAGACGGCGCGCATCGACATCAAGCGCAGTCACATCAACATCGGCCAATTCAAGTAAATGGCAAGTCTTGCCGCCGGGTGCGGCGCAGGCATCCAGCACGCGCATGCCGTTTTGAATGTCGAGCAGGGCTGCAGCCCGTTGTGCGGCTTCATCTTGAACCGAAACCAGGCCAGCGCCAAAGCCGGGAATGCGCGAAACCGGCACGGCCTTGTCGAGACGAATCGCCGATGCTCCGATTAGAGTCCCATGCAATCCTGCTTGGGTCAGCAGGTCTTGATAGGCTTCCACCGTCGTTTTACGTTGGTTCACACGCAAGGTCAGTGGCGGTGGCTCGTCGCCCAGCGTGAGCAGCTCCTGCCAACGATCTGGATAGGCCTGTTGAAGCCGATAGACCCACCAGGTCGGATAGTTCCAGCGGGCCTCGATTTGGCTCAGCACAGATGGCAACAAGCGCTCCCGGTCACGCATCAGGCTACGCAACACCGCATTCACAAAGCCCTTGGCGTTTTTCAGGTCAGCATGGGACGCTGCGGCTTCGACGGCTTGATCGACCACGGTAAAAGTTGAGTAAGGTGCCTGTTGATCCGATTCCGTCGATTCCAACGCAATATCCAGCAAGACCATCGCTACCACGAGCAATTCGCGCAACAAAGGTGAGGACAGTTCGCGCTGCGCCAAAAGGGCGAGCCAGGCATCAGCGCGGCCACGGCCGCGCATGGTTCGATAAGCGATATCCTGAACCGCGCCCGACAGGTTCTGCCGTGCATCGGCTTCTGGGGTGTCTTGAGAGTGCCCAGACAAAACGGTCTTAAGCGCTTCCGGCAAGGCCTGTCCCGTACGCACTCTCATACAAGCTTGCGCAGCAACCAACATGGCAAAACCGAGAGAATCCGGTTTCAGGCGCCCGGACTGCGCTTTAGGGCGTGTCATCCCGCCATTTTAGCTGCCTGTGTGAGAACGATCACAGAGCGGCCTAAAGTACGTCGGTTTCTATCCTAATGCCCTGCCTTGGCTTTTTCGAGAACAGCTTCAGGCGTATCGACCTTTTCCTTGAAGAAGGCTTTGCGCGTCAAATGCACGACCAGCAAATGAAAAGGCATGCGGATCCAGTGCGAGCGCACGTAAAGTATTTTCCGGGCAAGGCCGGTCCAGCGATCCGAACAACTTGCATGATCTGGGCGCAGGGCACGCAGATAACAAAAGTCCATGACAGCGCGCACGGTCGACGACGGCCTGCCAACTTCCGCAGCCGTTATCACCTTATCGGGCACGGGTGTGCCGAGCATGCGCGTGGTATAGCGCAAGGCGTAGTAGAGCGGCCGAGTCAGCCCCAGTTCAATGGCTCGCGGAACCAGCGTATCCCAAAAACCGGCCTGCTCACCGAAATGCCGCAGCAGACTGTCGAGATCAAACAGATCGCGCAGACCATTATGCAGTTCGCCTTCGTGAAACAGGTGCGTCGCGCTGTGCAGCAGCATGTCATTGGGCGCCAGTACGTAGACGCCTTCGGCCACTGGTACGACAGCCTCCAGCAATTTCGCTGCGTTGGTCTTGATGCGTGCCGTATCCGGCAAAATGGCATGGTGCACGTCAATCACGGTACCGCGCCGCATATGCGTCATCGGCGGGATTTCGTGCATCCAGCGACGGTAATAGGTTTGATCGTAATCCGAGTGATGTCCGCTATTCCAGCCACGCAGCATTAAAGCCGCCTCGGTCTGGCCGATCAGCGGCTTGGCCACAATGATGTCCACATCCGAGAACATCCGGCCTTCAGCCGCAGGCAGTCCGGCTAGCACATAGGCTGCGCCTTTGAGCAGAACCAGCTTGATTTTGCTTGCTGCCAGGGCTTTGTGGATATCCCTTACTTCTCTCAGCACACTTTCCCGTTGAGCCAGCACGATGACACGTGTTGCTTCAAAATGATTACGCGGGCCTTCCGGTACTTCGACAAGCAGCCCTTTACTCTCAAGCCGACAAAGCAGACTTGCAAGCAAATTGGCCTGGCGTGCTTGCCGAATCAACAAATCCCAATCGGATAACGGCCATTGTGGCAGCCGTTCAGGTTGCTGAAGCGCTGTAATCGTCAGATCCATCGGGTTCTGACTCATTTTGTGTTGGCCAATTTTTCAAAAACCTCAACCGCCTCTTCCAGCCGACTGTAGGTAAATTCATAACAACCGCTGGACTCGATTAAATTGGCTAAAGCTTCGAAACCACGCTTTCCATGCAAGCTGTAGTTGAAGGCATTCTCGGCGAGTTGCATGAAAGCCTGGCCCTTGGATAAGGGCACAAGACGCGCTGGCGCACCGGCTTGATAGCGCGGCAAGATCATCCAGCCCGGCTGAGCCGGTTCGAAAGCGCACCGCACACTTTCAGTCGGAGGCTTCATATGAGCCACCGTCCCCTTGACCGTGTCTTTGACACCAGGACTAAATACGCTATTCGGACTGAAGCGCCGTATCACATCAATCGACGCATTTTTCAGGCTGACGGGACGGACCAAAGGAATGATTTGTCCCGTGCGGGGATCGATCAAAGTCAATTCGTCGGACAACAGTCTCCAGCCCCGGCAGATCAAACCTGCGCATAGAGTGCTCTTGCCTGAACCGGGCGGCGCCGGAAGAATTGCAGCGCGACCGTTTTTTTCGATTACCGCCGCGTGAATGCATAAGTATTGATTGCAATAGCTGGATACACACCAGTTGAGGCCCCATTCAAGCATCGGAAAAGCCTGGTCAGCCGGCAAGGGGCTGAAGGGTGTATTGCTGTCGAACTGAAACAAAACCTGGGGTTGAAACCAGCGTCGAATTCCGACGGGCAATTCAACATGGACATTGAAATCGGCGAAACCATCATCCGGCTCAACCGGGTGCTCGGCATATTGAAGCGCAATGCCATTGGCGACCAAACTCAGTTTTGAATGAATCCGGCTGACCACCGGCCCGGTTCGCAGACACAAACCTTTATTGGCAAGGCTGTAGGTAAGCTGGGAAATCGACAGATCAGCAACGATCAAAGTGCACTTTGCTCCGCGAGCCGCTCCACCAATCCGATACGTTCGAATTCGGCCAGACTGGTTTCGAGTTGGATGGTTAAGTCGTCGGCGCGATTATTTTCGTTAGCGCCATCGCTGAAGTATAGCGCCATCTGTTTGATGGTCATCGGCTGACCGGCGTCCCTTAATGCAAACAGGACAGCGGCCCCAGCCTCACTCAGAAGATGAGTGGAACCGCTATGAGGGTTGAAAACGACGCAGTCGTCATCCCATTTACGCCAATCAAACTGACTGCCGGACGGGAGACGCCAATATTGATCCGGCTCCACAAACAGAATAGGCGGCTTGGTTGGCTCTTACACCGTCTGGGTCGTTACCAGATAGGCATCAAGTTGGTCAGCAGTCCATAAAACACCAGGTGAGACTTGATACGATGTGTATAACCCTGGATAGGCAAATTTTGCCCAGATCGCCAACACTTGTGGGACAGTTAACACGGTCGCTATTCCTGTTTTTGCATTCAGTAGCGCTGCGACGATGTGGCGGCCCACCGCAATATACCCGCCACCGCCTAGATTCAGAACATCCAGCAACGTCGCATTCGGACCAAACGGATTGCCCGTAAATACGACACCGAATAGGCTGGCCGAAGTTCCCGTTGGAATGTACGGACTCGGCCAAGCGTAGGGGTGATCGTTAGGAAGAATGTGCGTTTTCCAATAACCAGGAGTGCGCCCGGTACACGTTACGTTCTGAGGATTACGACTATTGAAAGTCGTTGCTGAATAATAACCCGATGGCGTCGCGCAAACCGCGCCCGTGGCATGAACGGGACGACTCGCCAAAGTCATCAACACGGGCGCTCCGGCAAGACCTCCCTTCAGCAAGCGCCGCCGCGCTTCAGTCGAAACAGATTGGACATCAGCCTTTATATCGGCCACTGTGCTTGGTTTCATGTTCTCGTCGGTATGGCTCATTTGGGCATCCTGGGGTCAGTCTTGGTCGGCAATTGTTCAGACACGGCGGTTAGTAACCATCGTGTCATCTTACAATATCGAACCGAATTGGCAGTCGTATCAATCAGTACAAAGCAGATTCTGTACCCGCATTGGTCAACTTGTATTAACTGATTGTATTGTAAAGATTTTCTTGATTATATCCAATCTCCAAAGGTATGGTTCGTAAAATATTCCGACACAAATTTGTCGGTGGTTTCATAAATGGCTAATTGGACAGGGTTTGTACGACAAATTTTGTCCTGGTTCTTTTGCGACAAGCTTTAGCTATTTGCTGAAGTACTGCTGCGTCATTCCCGCGAAAGTGGGAATCCATGTCGATTTTGAACTGAGAAAAAATGGATTCCCGCTTTCGTGGGAATGACGGTCTTGGGATGAGGGCATGTCGTCACTATTTTCTTAAATTTCCAGCGGATCCACTTCGACGTGCCACTGAACACGGGTCTTGATGGCCCTTAGTGCGGCCAGCCAGATGGGCAATAAATTTTGTAGTGCCGGGCGGGAACGGGCTTCGACCAAAAGCTGCGCGCGCTCGACATTGGCCACGCGTACCAGATTCATGGGTACGGGGTCGTACAAATCAATGGTCGAACTCTGATCGCACGCCACCAAGAGATTTTGCGCGATTTCGCGGGCGGCGTGGAGAAAAGCCAGCGCGGCCTCAAGGGTCTTGGCTTCGGCACGCAATACGGCATGGTAGGCATAGGGTGGCAAACCGGCTGTGCGGCGTTCGTCGAGCTGACTTTTGGCGAAGCGGTCAAAGTCGTGTGCGGTCAGCGCTGCAAATAGCGGATGCTGCGGATAGCGCGTCTGAATCAGAACCTCTCCGGGCTTATGGGCGCGGCCCGCACGCCCCGCTACTTGCATGAGATTGGCAAACAGTCGTTCAGCCGCGCGGAAATCATGCGAAAACAGGGCCGAGTCTGCATCGACCACCCCAACCAAAGTGAGATGACGGAAGTCGTGCCCTTTGGCGACCATTTGCGTGCCGACGAGAATATCGACTTCGCCTGCATGAACCGCCGATAAAGCGGTTTGCATGCTGCCTTTGCGACGCGTGCTGTCGCGATCAATGCGCAGAATGCGCGCCTCGGGAAACCAGCTTGCCAGTGTTTCTTCAATTCGTTGTGTGCCACGTCCGAGCGGGGCCAGATCGACGTTGCCGCAATCCGGGCATGCCTTTGGTACGCGCGCTTCCCAGCCACAATGATGGCAGTGCAAACGTCCGTCCAATTTGTGAAACACGGCATGGACACTGCAACGTCGGCAATCGCTGATCCAGCCGCAAGCACCGCACGCCAGCACGGGCGCATAACCACGCCGGTTGTGAAAGATCAGTGATTGCTCGCCGCGCTCAAGACGCTGCTGGATCGCGTTACGCAAGGTCTCGGAAAATCCGTGTTCGAGTGGCGTGCGTTCCAGACTCACCATGCGGATTTGTGGCAATCCTGCGGCGTCATCCGCCGCTCGTGAGCTTAAGGTCAGTTTTTTATAGCGGCCGCGCTCGGCTTGCGCCCAGGTTTCTAGTGATGGCGTGGCAGAACCGAGAATGATCGGGATGCGGCGTTGCTGGGCAAGCACCAGAGCCAGATCGCGCGCTGAATAGCGCAAACCCTCCTGCTGCTTGAATGAGGGATCGTGTTCTTCATCGACCACGACCAGTCCTAGACGCGGCAGCGGCACCATGACCGCCATGCGCGTGCCCAGCAAAATGTCCGCTTCGCCTTCATGCACCCGTAGCCATTGCAATGCACGTTCGCCGTCGGGCATACCGCTGTGCAAGCTGGCCAGACGTGCCTGCGGAAAGCGCCCGCGGAAAATCTCCAGCAGTTGAGGTGTGAGGTTGATTTCGGGCACCAAAACCAGAGCCTGCTGGCCGCGTGCCAATACATCGGCAAGGGCTTGCAAATAAACTTCTGTCTTGCCACTTCCCGTTACGCCGTGCAGCAACAGGGGTTGAAATTCAGATCCTCGCAGTGCAGATCGGATTTCAGTCACAGCCACCGCCTGTTCAGCTGTGAGGATGGGCATTTGCGTCGATGCCGTTGATGTGTCTGGCTTCGCTGCACCCATGCTTTTTTTGCGTAACTGCCGGATCGAACGCGAGCTATAACGTGCTGGTTCTTGTGGCTGAACAGACTCGGGGCGGTAGGCCTTGGCTTTGCGCAGCAATAAAGGCAAGGCCGGGAGCGCAACCTCACCAAGTGAACGCTGATAGTAGTCCGCCGCAAAACGCATCAACGTAAACCAGTCTAGCGGCAATGTCGGTACATCATCCAGCACGGCGATGGCATCTCGCAATTTGCTGGGCTCAACTTCACTGGTGTCAGTAATTTCAACGATCAGCCCGATCAGGGTCTGGCGCCCGAAAGGCAATAGCACACGCTGACCGATTTCCGCTGCCCTGTCATCTGGCCAGCGATAGTCAAACAAATCTGACCCGTAATTTAGCCGTGGTGCGTCGAGAATAACGCGCAAAAATCGGTTGCGATGCGATGGCGTGTTCACAATCCAGCCAAGCGAATGCGCGTAACAGACTGTAACGGTTGAGTTTTTTTTATGCTCACCAAGGCTGTGGAAAACTTTGTGACTAAGTCCCTTTGATCAACGCTAAATACCGGAAGCATAAGGATTTTTGTCATTTTGCTGAAACCTTGTGCATTTTTTTATTCTTTAAAAATCAATCGCTTACGAATTCAGAATACCCATTCCCCGGCCTAACAACTGGATGAAATCTGGCATGGCCATTTTTGTGCATAAGTCAAATCGACTTGTCAAGTTGTGCATGAAACCAAGCGCGGCCATGTGTGCAACGCAACAACGGCTATCTGGTGCGGCCTTCAGGCCAAAATGGTCTTGAAACTCGCATGTTGCTTGAAGCTTTCACACTGTAGGAGCATTACTTGCGTTGCCGTCGGCTAAAGTCATGCACTGCGTCCACGAGCACACTCACTGCTTCGGGCGGCGTGAACTGCGAGATGCCGTGGCCCAAATTGAAGACATGGCCCGTCGCATTTAGCGGTGTGTTCGCGCCTGTAGAACCAAAGCTCTCCAGAACCCTGGCGACCTCACTGCGAATTTGATTCTCATTGGCGAACAAAACCACCGGGTCAAGATTGCCCTGCAAAGCACAGCTTGCGCCGATTCTTGCTCGGGCCTGAGTCATATTAACTGTCCAGTCGAGTCCGACCGCGTCAACGCCGGTTGCTGCGATTTCCTCCAGCCACAGCCCGCCACCTTTGGTGAAAATGATGGACGGGATGCGCTTGCCCTGATGCTCACTTTTGAGCTGTTCGACCACGCGCTTCATATAGCTCAACGAAAACTTCTGGTAGGTACCATCGGCCAGTGCCCCACCCCAAGTATCGAAAATCATCACGGCCTGCGCACCCGCCTCAATCTGTGCATTCAGATAAGCGGCCACTGCCGCTGCGTTGATCTCCAGTATGTGATGCATAAGATCGGGGCGGTTGTAGAGCATGGTCTTGACAGTACGATAATCATCCGAACCGCCGCCCTCAACCATGTAGCACGCCAGTGTCCAGGGGCTGCCTGAAAAACCGATCAAGGGAACACGCCCGGCCAGCTCGTGCCGAATCTGCTTGACCGCATCGAACACGTATTGCAACTCGGCCAAATCGGGAACCTTGAGCGCCTTGACTGCGGCCTCATCTCGCAAGGGCCGTTCAAATTTAGGTCCTTCCCCTTCCGCGAAATGCAGTCCAAGTCCCATCGCATCCGGTACGGTAAGGATGTCCGAGAACAAGATGGCTGCATCCAAGGCATAGCGATCCAGCGGTTGCAGTGTCACCTCCGTCGCGTAATCAGGATTTTTAGCCAAGCCTAAAAATGAACCGGCCCGAGCACGAGTTGCGCGATATTCAGGTAAATATCGGCCGGCCTGGCGCATTAGCCAGACCGGTGTGTACTCGGTGGGTTGGCGCAATAGCGCGCGGATGAACGTATCGTTTTGGAGAGCGGGCACGGGTGGCAATCAGTAAGGGCAAAGGGTGCATTTTACGTTCATGGACTCAATTGTCCGGAATACAATTTCTCGCCCTCCAATCTTTCAACCAGTCCAAGCCTTCACGCGTCGATTTTTTGGGCCAATATTCACAGCCGACCCAGCCCGAATAGCCCAATTCGTCCATGCGCCGAAACAGGTAGGAATAATTAATCTCACCGATATTTGGCTCGTGACGATCGGGTACTCCGGCAATCTGAATATGGCCGATGCCATTCATATACAGCTCAAGCTTGGTCGCCAAGTTGCCTTCGACGATCTGGCAGTGATAAAAATCCATTTGCACCTTGATCACATCCAAGCCGGTGCGCTCGCGCACTTGTTGGCAAATTGCATGCGCGTCAGCTTGACGATTCAAAAAATAACCCGGCATGTCACGCGGATTAATGGGTTCGATCAGCAGTGTTACGCCCGCCTTGGCGGCGAGTGGGGCGGCGTTGCAAAGATTCTCGATCAAGGTCTGGCGACACACTTGCGCAGCCAATCCTTCGGGAACAATTCCGGACAGGATGTGGATGTGCGGACATGCCATTACATGAGCCAGCTCCAGAGCAATTTCAAGGGAACGAAAAAATTTCTCCTGCTTGCCCGGTAACGCCGCCCATCCTCTTTCACCCGCAGCTATGTCGCCCGCGGGCGCGTTGAATAGAACCAGTGAAAGTCGATGCGTATCAAGTAGCCGCCGCAGTTCCTGCGCTGGGTAGTCATGAATCCATTGCGCTTCAACGTCTTGAAATCCATCGGCTCGTGCGGCGGCAAAGCGATCCAGAAATGTATGCTCGCCATACATCGTCGACAAATTGGCGGCAAATCGTGGCATGCCGATTATTCTGATGCCTGCGGCTCAGCGAGTGACCGAATCTGGAAACGACCGTCATTGCGGAATAACCAGGTCTCGACAAATTCAGCATTTCCACCTTGCATGAACAGGCGATTGGGCATCGGCAAAGGCGACGCGTTACGCACACTTTGCATCGCACGTGCCTCCAGTTCCTTGTAACCATTGGATCGCATCACACTGACGTGACTGAGCTGTCCTTTGCCATCGACCCGAATTTTCAGGACAACGATGGATTTAAGCAAAGGGGGTGGCTGCCCCTCATACAAATCTTGGGGGTTGGTCCGATAAAGCTGCTTGGCAACATCACGTTTATAGCCATTCATCGTGAGTGCGAATGACTGGGCAGACTGGGTAGACTGGGCCGGCTCAGCCGTGGACGTCTCTGGTTTGGAAAGGCCCGGAGAGGATGGTGGTGGACTGCCACAACCGGCCAGCCAGCTTAACCCGCTGATCGCAAGCATGGCAAACCAACGTTTCAATTGCCGCAGTCGGTGCATGGGGATGTTAGTACTTCGCATTGCTCGCCTCAACAATAAGACATGTGAAGGGCTTGATATTTTTATTCGATTGCATTTCGGTCCGAATGATTCCACGAAACGCGATGCTTGACCAAAAATAAAGGCGGCCCAAGCCGCCTTTATTTTCGATACAGGTAGAAAACTCAACGGCGCTGACGCAGCTTGGCAATCGCCGCCAGTTGTGCCGCCATGATGGCCAGTTCCGATTGAGCCCGGGCCAGATCGAGATCACTCTTGGCATTAGTGATTGCTTCTTCTGCAATCCGTTTCGCCTCAAGCGCCTTGGCTTCGTCGAGATCGTGTCCACGAATTGCCGTATCAGCCAACACGGTCACGACATCGGGCTGCACTTCAAGAATGCCGCCAGCCACAAAGACGAATTCTTCCTCGTCTTGACCATTGACCTTGATGCGCACCGCACCTGGTTTGATGCGCGTGATCAGCGGCGTGTGCTTGGGATAGATACCGAGCTCGCCGACTTCACCGGGCAAAGCGACGAACTCCGCCTCGCCTGAAAAGATCGAGGCTTCGGCTGAGACGACGTCGACATGAATGGTATGTGCCATTGCTAATCCTGTTAAACCTTCAGCGTTCAACGCTTCGCGTCAAACGCCGAATGTCAGTTCATCTTCTTGGCTTTTTCGATCGCTTCGTCAATCGAACCGACCATGTAGAAGGCCTGCTCAGGCAGATGATCCAGCTCACCGCTGACGATCATCTTGAAGCCGCGAATGGTTTCCTTCAGTGGCACATACTTGCCCGGGCTGCCGGTAAACACTTCGGCAACATGGAAAGGTTGCGACAGGAAGCGTTGAATCTTACGCGCACGAGCCACGGCCAGCTTGTCTTCCGGCGCCAACTCATCCATACCCAGAATCGCGATGATGTCGCGCAATTCTTTGTAGCGCTGCAGCGTGCCTTGGACGGCGCGGGCAGTGTTGTAGTGCTCTTCGCCAACGATGTTCGGGTCCAGCTGACGGCTGGTGGAATCAAGCGGATCCACAGCCGGATAAATACCGAGCGAAGCAATATCACGCGACAGCGCCACGGTGGAGTCCAAGTGAGCGAAGGTCGTCGCAGGCGACGGGTCAGTATAGTCATCCGCAGGGACGTACACGGCCTGGATCGAGGTGATCGAACCAACCTTGGTGGATGTGATCCGCTCTTGCAGACGACCCATTTCTTCGGCCAGTGTCGGCTGATAACCCACGGCGGAAGGCATACGACCGAGCAACGCGGACACTTCGGTACCGGCCAGCGTGTAGCGGTAGATGTTGTCCACAAAGAACAGCACGTCACGGCCTTCGTCACGGAATGATTCAGCAATGGTCAAACCGGTCAGTGCCACGCGAAGGCGGTTGCCGGGAGGCTCGTTCATCTGGCCGTACACCATGGAAACTTTGGAGTTGCTCAAATTTTCCAGATCGACAACCTTGGAATCGGCCATTTCGTGATAAAAATCATTGCCCTCACGAGTCCGTTCACCCACACCAGCAAACACGGACAAGCCCGAGTGGGCCTTGGCGATGTTGTTGATCAATTCCATCATGTTCACGGTCTTGCCCACACCGGCACCGCCGAACAGGCCGACCTTGCCGCCCTTGGCAAACGGACAGATCAGATCGATCACCTTGATGCCGGTTTCGAGCAATTCCTGTGAAGGGCTCAGTTCATCATAAGCCGGGGCCTTACGGTGAATCGAGGCCGTGAGTTCTTGCGAAACCGGACCGCGTTCATCAATCGGGCTACCGAGCACATCCATGATGCGACCCAGCGTCGCCTTGCCGACGGGAACCGTGATCGGGTGACCGGTATTCGAAATCGTCATGCCACGACGCAGACCGTCGGACGAGCCCAATGCGATCGTGCGCACGATGCCGTCGCCGAGTTGCTGCTGAACTTCCAGCGTCACCGCCGAACCTTCCAATTTCAGCGCGTCATAGATCTTGGGCATCGCGCTGCGTGGGAACTCAACGTCCACCACAGCACCGATACATTGAACGATTTTGCCTTCTGCCATCTTCGTTCCTTCTGCCATTTCCCTTGTGGTTATGGCTCTAGCGGGTTAATTAAAATTCGTGAATGTTCAAACCACATCAGATCGCTGCCGCTCCGGCAACAATCTCTGAAAGTTCTTTGGTAATCGCGGCCTGACGGGTCTTGTTGTAGATCAGCTTCAATTCATTGATGACGTTACCGGCGTTGTCGGTTGCAGCCTTCATCGCAACCATGCGCGCCGATTGTTCCGATGCCATGTTTTCCGACACGGCCTGATACACCAGCGCTTCAACGTAACGCACCATCAATTCTTCGATAACGGTCTGCGCATCCGGCTCGTACAGATAATCCCAGCCGTAAGCTTTCTTTTCCTCGGCCGTCTGACTCATGTTCTTGCCGTTTAGCGGCAAGAGTTGCTCGACCATCGGCTCCTGTTTCATCGTGTTGATGAACTTGGTGTAGCACAGATAGATCGCCTTCAACCGGCCTTGCTGATAAGCGTCGAGCAGCACCTTGACGGGGCCAATCAGCTTGTCCAAGTGTGGGGTATCGCCCAGATGTACCGAATGTGCAACCACCTTGGCGCCAACGCGATTAAGAAAACCGAAACCCTTGTTACCAATCGCGACTGCCTCAACCTTGACGCCCTGCGCATCAAGCTCACGAAACTTGGTGGTCATGGCACGCAGCACATTGGTATTCATGCCGCCGCACAAACCTTTGTCGGTCGTCACGACAATAAAACCGGCGCTGGTCGCCTCGTCGTGCTCCACCAAGAAAGGGTGGGTGAACTCGGGATTGGCATCAGACAGACGCACCGTGATATTGCGTACCTTTTCTGCATAAGGACGAGCCGAGCGCATGCGCTCCTGCGCCTTGCGCATTTTGGACGCGGCGACCATTTCCATCGCCTTGGTAATCTTCTTGGTGTTCTCAACGCTCTTGATCTTGCCGCGTATCTCTTTACCTGCCGCCATGACGGAGCTCCTTTAAGTCGTGGCGTGGGTTAAGCGAACGACTTCTTGAACGCAGTAATTGCGCTGGACAACTCGGCTTCAGCATCCTTGTCCATCGCCTTGTCTTTTTCCAGCTTGGCCAGCAATGCCGCATGTCCCGACTTGAGCGACTGATGCAGGCCATGTTCAAAGGCGAGGACGCGCTTGACATCCACGTTATCCATGAAGCCCTTGTTGACGGCAAACAGCGTGGCCGCCATCAGCGAGATCGGCAGTGGCGAATACTGCGCCTGCTTTAACAATTCGGTCACGCGGGCACCGCGATCCAACTGCTTGCGGGTTGCTTCGTCGAGGTCGGAAGCAAACTGGGCGAACGCAGCCAGCTCGCGATACTGCGCCAAGTCAGTACGAATACCGCCCGACAAGCTCTTGATCAGCTTGGTCTGAGCCGCGCCACCCACCCGTGACACCGAGATACCAGCGTTGATAGCGGGACGGATACCAGCGTTGAACAGCGAGGTTTCCAGGAAGATCTGGCCATCGGTAATCGAAATCACGTTAGTCGGAACGAAAGCGGAAACGTCACCGGCTTGAGTTTCAATCACAGGCAACGCGGTTAGCGAACCGGTCTTGCCCTTGACGGCACCTTTGGTAAAGGCTTCGACATAGTCGGCATTCACACGTGCGGCACGTTCCAGCAAGCGGCTGTGCAGATAGAACACGTCACCAGGATAAGCCTCACGTCCCGGCGGACGGCGCAACAGCAGCGACACTTGACGATAAGCCACAGCCTGCTTGGACAGATCGTCATATACGATCAGCGCATCTTCACCGCGATCGCGGAAGTATTCACCCATTGTGCAGCCTGAGTAGGCCGACACATACTGCATTGCGGCCGATTCGGAAGCGGGAGCCGCCACGACGATGGTGTAGTCCATCGCACCGGCCTGCTCAAGCGCACGCACCACACTCTTGATCGATGAAGCCTTCTGACCGATCGCGACGTAGACGCAAGTTACGCCTTGACCCTTCTGGTTGATGATCGCGTCGATGGCCACCGCAGTCTTACCAGTCTGGCGGTCACCAATGATCAGCTCACGCTGACCACGACCAATTGGCACCATCGAGTCGATGGACTTGAGACCGGTTTGCAGCGGCTGGTCGACCGACTTCCGTGCAATCACGCCCGGAGCAACTTTTTCGATCACGTCAGTCATCTTGGCGTTGATCGGACCCTTGCCATCAATCGGCTGACCCAGCGCATTGACAACGCGGCCAATCAGCTCAGGGCCGACTGGCACCTCAAGAATGCGGCCCGTACATTTGACGGTGTCGCCTTCGGAAATATGTTCGTACTCACCCAGGATCACCGCGCCAACCGAGTCGCGCTCGAGGTTCAGCGCCAGACCAAAAGAGGGTTGGCCGTCCGATCCTGCCGGGAACTCCAGCATCTCACCCTGCATCGCATCGGACAAGCCGTGGACGCGGACGATACCGTCGGTCACCGAAACCACCGTGCCCTGGTTGCGGACTTCGGTCGAAGCGCCGAGGCCTTCGATACGGGTTTTGATCAGTTCACTGATTTCAGAAGGATTGAGATGCATTGCAAACTCCAATAATGTTCTTGATAGCCAGCTTAATAACTAAATTCGAGCTAAATTCGTCAGCTGATTCGTTGTATTTGGCGTATAATTCGGCGTATTTTGTTCGTTTCGGCTCAGGCCACAAGTGCAGCGCGCATCTGCTCAAGCCGCGTACGAACCGAGGTATCCAGTACCCGATCACCGACCACGACACGCACACCACCAATCAGACTTTCATCGACCGTGACACTGGGCTTGAGCTTGATCTGGAATTTCTTTTCCAATGCCGCAACCAGTTCACTTACCTGAGCTTCGTTCAGCGGAAACGCACTGAGAATCTGGGCGTCTGCCGTCCCTTCCTGGGCATTTTTCAATGCTTGGAACTGAGTGGCAATTTCCGGCAACGAAGCCAGACGACCATTCTCAATCAAGGTCCGGATGAAATTCTCTGCCAACGGCGTCAACGGCGTTTTCAGTGCAGCCACAAACACGCCATAAATCTGGTCGTCGCTGAACTTCGGATTGGCAATGACCGATTGCATGCCCTCATGCGACGCCACCACAGCCATCTCCGCAACTGAGGCAGACCAGGCTTTGAGGTCACCGCCTTTGGCCACACGGAATAGCGCCTCGGCGTAAGGGCGTGCGATCGTAGAAATTTCAGCCATGATGAATCGCCGTCCGCTTACAGTTGAGTCTTGAGTTGGGACAACAAGTCGGCGTGCACTCCCGCGTTGATTTCACGCTTGAGGATCTGCTCAGCACCCTTGACGGCCAGCGACGCAACCTGATCGCGTAGTGACTCGCGGGCACGCTGCATTTCTTGCTCCGCCTCGGCTTTGGCTTCCGCCAGGATGCGCGCCTTTTCAGTCTCAGCCTGTTTTTTCGCGTCTTCGATCACCATCAGACCTTGCTTTTCAGCTTCGGCCATACGAGTTTGGTTTTCGGCACGCGACTTGGCCAATTCCGCCTCGACGCGCTTGTTCGCTTCGGCCAGCTCTTGCTTGCCTTTATCGGCAGCAGCCAGACCATCAGCAATTTTCTTGGCGCGCTCGTCCAGTGCCTTCATCAGCGGCGGCCACACGAATTTCATCGTGAAGCCTGCGAGGATGAAGAACACCACGAACTGCACCAGCATGGTGGCATTCAGATTCACGGTCTATTCCTTATCGGCCAGGAGATAAAACACCGTTCGCAGCACTAAGCGCGACGGCGGATAATCACTAATCAGCCAGCGAACGGATTGGCGAACGCGAACATCATCGCGATACCGACACCGATCAGGAAGGCCGCGTCGATCAGACCAGCCAGCAGGAACATCTTGGTTTGCAGGGCATTCATCAACTCGGGCTGGCGCGCCGATGCTTCAATGTATTTGCCGCCCATGATGCCGATACCGATACATGCGCCAATAGCGCCCAGACCGATAATCAAACCACAAGCCAGTGCGACCAGAGCTACGTTTGTCATTTTGCTTCCCTCGTTTTATAAATGAACAATTAAAAAAGAAAACTACGTTTAGCAGACCTCAATGCCCTTCATGCGCCTGACCCAGATAAACCAGAGTCAGCATCATGAAAATAAAGGCTTGCAGGAACACGATCAGAATATGGAAGATGGCCCAGATGGAACCCGCAATGACGTGCATGCCGAAACCCCACCATGTGGCCGTTGAACCGAGCAGCGCGATCAGCAAGAAGATCAACTCGCCAGCGTACATGTTGCCGAACAGCCGCATGCCCAGCGAAACCGTCTTGGCAACAAACTCGATAATGTTCAGGCCCAAATTAGGGAGCCACAGGGCCCAATGCGCACCAAAAGGCGCCGTGAACAACTCATGCACAAAGCCACCCGCACCCTTGATCTTGATATTATAGAAAATCATCAACGCAAACACACCCAAGGCCATGCCGAAGGTTCCGTTCAAATCCGCAGTTGGGACGCCACGGAAATAGTGGAAAGTATGTTCAAGACCAAATACTCTGAACAAACCCGAAAACATATCAACCGGCAGGAAATCCAGCGAATTCATTAGCGCAACCCAGACAAATACGGTCAACGCGAGCGGCGCAATGAATGTGCGATCTCCGTGAACGATCGCCTTGGATTGTTCTTCGACCAACTCGACCACCATTTCAACGGCGGCCTGAAACCGTCCCGGCACCCCTGCGGTGGCCTTGCGCGCAGCCAGCCACATGAAAAAGCAGCCGACAGCACCAATCAGAAGCGACCAGAAAATGGTGTCCCAATTAAATACGGAAAAGTCGATGATCGCCGTCTGCTTGGCGTCCGAACCCACCCGCGTCAAATGCGTCAGATGGTGAACGATATATTCAGAGGCTGTTGGCGCGTGGGCAGACACGTGTTCAGCAGCAGCTTCGGCCATGTTTTCAGTCGTCATACTTTTAGATTTCTGGTCGCGCGGTGGTCGGTTGGCTGAGCAAAGCTTTTAGTTTTTATAAAATACGAATGACAGCAGATAGCTTTTTAGCGCCGCAATAAAACCGATCAACAGCGCTAGCCAATTCAAATCATGATACTTCATGGCGATGACGAATAATAACGCAACAGTCAGCGCCAGCTTGACAAATTCTCCGGCAAAAAAAGATGCAACATTCGCACCACTTGGACGCCGCGCCTGGATCATTAACCGCATCGCGAATAAACCATTGGGAACAATGCAAGCTGCGCCCCCAAGACCTGCCGATACAGCCGCATGCAATCCGGCGCTACCCAACCCCCACGATGCCGCAAGGATCAGAGCCACGACCACACTGACGGCGATTTGCAACGAGACGATCTTTAGCATCACCACAATTTTTTCGTCTCACCGCAAAGAAAACTGCAAAGCGGCGAAATTCTACTGGTTCACCTGATGTTCGTCAAACCCCACTCGGTTGTTCTGATTGCGGCGGGTTATTCTGGCTCACATTATCGTCGAATCATCCCATTGTTTGCGTTGAGATGTTAAATTAGCTGGGCTGGTAACCGTAAGCAAGAAACCGGTAATCAAATACCACCTTGAATTCATGGGGAGAGCGATCAATGAGTGTGGCAACAAATGGACAAGCTGGACAACCCGTCGTCCAGTGGCCGGAGCCTCCCCATCTGAAACTGAAACAGGATCAACAGGCGCTTGCGGTCTGCGAGATTGAACTGACCGACGGCAAACGCCAAAGTGGCTTGCTGAGTTATTTCACGGGTCGCGATGATTACCTGATGTTCAAGCCGGTTTCCGCGACTGCCAGAAATGAAGGCATATTCAAAGTCGATCTGAGCCTTATCAAACAGATGCGCCTGACCCAGCCCGTTCAGGCCCGGCCTTATGACCAGGATGATGCCGCCAGCGCCGAGCAAACGCAAGTCTACAGTGTCGAGTTCAATGACGGCGAGATTCAGACCGGCGAAACCTCCGGTCACGTGAACATGCCCAATGGCTTGTTTCTCTATTCGCAAGCCAACGATACGCCGGACGCACTGCGTCGGGTGTTCATTCCCACCTCGGCCGTGGCTTACTTCCAGATTGGCGACCCGATGGGCAAGCTGCTGGTTGAAGAAAATGCAGTCAGCGAAGAAGATTTGCAGCAAGCGGTAGCCAAACAGCAAGAAATGCGCAAGCAATTGCTGGGGGATTATCTGCTCAACGAAGCCTATATCACCCAGGATCAACTTGATCAGGCGATGCAGCTTCAGCAAAGCCGTCCCAGCCTGCGCCTTGGGGAAGCCCTGATCGAGATGGGCGCGCTGACCGCAGCCGCATTGGACGCAGCCCTGGCGCGGCAACGCTCCAATCGCAGTCGCCCACTCAGTCAGATCTTGATCGAGATGGGTGTACTGGATCAGGGCACTTTGCAAAAGGTACACGCCAAAAAAACCGGCTTGCCGTTTGTCAGCCTGACGAGTTTCAACATTGCTCGCAAAATCAAATCGCGCATACCCGCCGAGATGGCCCAACAGGGTGGCTTTATTCCGCTGGCCATGGAGGAGGACGCGCTGATTGTTGCATTCAGCAGTTCGCCCGATACTGAAATCTTGAGCAAATTGGCCTCATTGGCCGGTGTGCGCGTGGTGCCAGTGATGGCCACCGCCGCCGAAATTCGAGCCAAGCAAGAACTTCTCTATTCTGGCGAAGATGACGAGGAAGACGACACCGATGACGGCGCCGAATTACTGGCTCAGGCTGAACAACTCGAAGTCGAAACCATCAACGACCCGGCGGTCGACAAACTGTTCCAGAAAAGCCAGCCGATTGAGATGACGGAGCAAGCCAAGCCAGGCGAACTCGCCTCAGACGCCGTTCTCTTGCAAGTCACGCAGCGACTGCTCAGTGCCGGAGTCACAACCGGCACGCTCGAGATCCATATCGAAAACGAGGCAGGCAAACGCGTCACTCGCATCCGCTATAAAAAAGCTTGATTGTCTTATGGCCGCCAGTTTAGGAATTATTGTCTGCGGCGGTACGCTCGACAAACACTATGATCCGCTTCAAGGCGAATTAGGTTTTACGCAAACACATTTACCTGAAATGTTGAGTCGCGCGCGCATCACCATTCCGGTTCGCGTTGAGGCCTTGCCGCTATTGGATAGTCTGGACATGCTGGATGCAGATCGCGAACGCGTTCTAAGCGCGTGTCAGGCCGCTCCTGAGAGCGCATTGGTTGTTACTCACGGTACCGACACCATGCCGGAAACGGCGCGCGTCTTAGGCTCTCTTTTCAGTAAGGGCTTGCAAAAAACTATCGTTCTGACCGGCGCAATGATCCCCTATGCCATCGACAATTCCGATGCGCTGTTCAATCTGGGTTTTGCCTGCGCATGCGCGCAAACTTTGCCTCACGGCGTTTACATTGCAATGAATGGCCGCGTGTTTGCTTGGGATCGCGTCACCAAAAACCGGGCTCAAGGCGTGTTCGAGAACATCTGAGCAAGCTCAACTTCGTTAGCTTAGCCCGAGCCAACTCCAGCCAAAGTCAGTATTCCCAGCACCGCAAACAAAACTGCGGCAATCATCCGTATCAACTTGAGCGGAATGCGTACCGCAAAGCGTTCAGCCAGAAAAACAACGGGAACATCGGCAATCAGCATGCCCAGCGTCGTGCCCGCTACGACTGGCAGCAGATCATGAAAACGCGCTGCCAATGCCACTGTCGCCAGTTGCGTCTTGTCACCCATCTCAGCCAGAAAGAATGCCATCAGCGTTACGACGAACACGCTTGCCTGACTACGCGTCGTCGCATCCTCTTCGTCAAGTTTGTCAGGAATCAGCGTCCACAGAGCAATCGCGATGAACGATGCGCCGACGATCCAACGCAACCATTGCGGATCAACCTGCGCTGCAATCCATGCTCCAACCACACCCGCCAGCGCATGATTAGCCAGTGTCGCCACAAGAATGGCTGCCGTGATCGCCCAGGGCTTTCGAAAACGCACGGCCAGCATCAGCGCGAGCAGTTGCGTTTTGTCGCCGATCTCGCCGATGGTGACGGCGGCAACGGAGATGAGGAAGGCTTCGATCATGGTTCGCTTTGATAGAGATATTGTTGAAACCCGACAAATGTTTTTCTGATTTGCTCTGGCTGACCCAGATCGGCCAGCGCATCGCTGATGGCATTGTTGTATCTGAGCTTGAGCAATGGCGAGAGCTTGTCCTGATCAAGTTCATCGACGCCCTGCTTGACGTATTGGGCCAAAACAAAATCGAGGAAGGCCTCCTGCCGATCATTGAAATGACCATGAATCGCAGTCCGTGCCTGCGTCGCCCGCTCCGCACGGCTAATGGGCTGACTGGCGAAGGCCACATACGCGAGTACATCATATAGATCACTGTTTTCAGCTTCGATGATTCGCTGCATCTCGGCCAGTGGTTGCCGGTCAAATCCCTTCTCGGACAAACCGAGTAACAGCGCCTTGCGGGTGTCAGGCACGCTCCAGATGCGCCGCAGTTCGTCCTCATCCTTGAAGAACCCGGGCAGCGTGCCGTACAGCACTTCCAGAAATTGCGTCGCCGACATCGGCTTGCCATCTGCACTCCAGAACGAAGTCGCCGTCATGTGCTGAATACTGCGCGCCTTACCGTCAGCCAGCTTGATCTTGATGCGTTTGGTTTGATTCGTTTTCTGTGCAGGTTCATTCGCGGTCAGCGGTGGCACCGCATCGCCTGTGTGTAGTGCCCCACCCGTTGGCTCCGGCTCGATCGGTTCACCGTCCCACTCCGGATCGCTGAAGTGGTGATGGGCTTTCACAAAATCGTAGATCGTGAAGTAGTCCTTGCCGTCATATAGGCGCGTGCCACGGCCAATGATCTGCTTGAACTCGATCATCGAGGCCACCGGTCGCATCAGCACGATGTTGCGCACATTGCGCGCATCCACGCCAGTGGAGAGCTTCTGCGACGTGGTCAGCACCGTCGGAATGGTCTTCTCGTTGTCCTGAAAATCGCGTAGGTGCTGATCGCCCAGCGCGCCATCGTTGGCCGTCACGCGCACGCAGTAGAGCGGATCGCGGCCATGAGAATCAGAAGCCTTGGCCTGGTTGATCAGGTCACGCACCGCCAGCGCATGCGCCTGGGTCGCGCAGAACACGATGGTCTTCTCGCGCTGGTCGATCATCCCCATCATCAGCTTGACCCGGTAAGCCTCACGCTCCTTGATTTCGATGATCTTGTTGAAGTCTTTTTCTTCGTAGCGCTTGCCTGCCTCGATATCGCCCTCGACCACCTGGTCGTCGGACGTATAAACGTAGTCATCCAGTGTGGTCGCGATCTGCCTGACCTTGAACGGAGTGAGGAAGCCGTCGTTGATACCTTCCTTGAGCGAGTAGGTGAACACCGGCTCGCCGAAGTAGACGTATGTGTCGGCGTTGATGGTGCGCTTGGGCGTAGCGGTCAGGCCCAGCTGCACGGCAGGAGCGAAGTAATCAAGAATGGCGCGCCAGCTGCCTTCGTCGTTAGCTCCACCACGATGGCATTCGTCGATGACAATAAAGTCGAAGAAATCCGGCGGGTACTCGCCGAAGTAAGGCGAAGGCTGCCCGTCTTTGGGTGGGCCGCTCATGAAGGTTTGGAAGATGGTGAAGAAGACCGCGCCGTTTTTCGGTACCTTGCCAGCCTTCGTGATCTCATCGGGCTTAATGCGCACCAGTGCGCGTTCGTCGAATGCAGCGAACCCGTTGAAGTCGTTGAAAGCCTGGCCGGCCAGATTGTTGCGATCGGCAAGAAACAGAATGCGTGGCTGACGTGTGCCATCGCGCCCCAGCGTCCAGCGTGCCTTGAACAATTTCCACGCGATCTGAAAAGCAATCGAGGTCTTGCCCGTACCGGTGGCCAACGTCAGCAGAATGCGGTCGGCCCCTTCGGCCACGCGAGCAAGCACGCGACTGACTGCGATCTCCTGGTAATAGCGCAATGCCCACGAACCACCCTTGTCCTCGAAGGGCACGGCAGCGAAGCGGTCGCGCCAAGCGTTTTCGACTGCGAAGGTACGCTGCCACAGTTCATCCGGACCGGGGAAAGCGAGCGCGTCACCTTCAGTGCCGGTCTCCATGTCCACACCATAAATCTGCTGACCATTGGTGCAGTAGGTAAAGCGCACCGCCAACTTGGCCGCGTATTTTTTCGCCTGCCCCAGTCCTTCGGTGTAGGGTTTGTCCCAGGCCTTGGCCTCGACCACCGCCAGTTTGGTATTGCGGTAGATCAGCACATAGTCGGCAATATCCGCAGCCCCTCGCTTGCCGCCCCCTTGCAGGCGGCCCGGCGCAATCACCTCACGCCGGACGCGACTGCCTTCGACCATGCCCCAGCCTGCGGCTTTCAAGGCAGGGTCGATGTGCTCGGCGCGGGTTTCGGCTTCGTTCATTTTTTCTTTACGGCTTTCTGCACGGTCGTCTTCACAACTTTGAGAGATGGGCTCCTGCCGGGCGGCAGAAAATTGGCGGCAGACACCACCGGCTTGCCGGTCTTGTCTTCCAGCGCCTGACGCGCCTGCCTGGCAATGCTGCCACCTTTGGTCGCAGCGACTTTGTTTTCAGCCATGCCGGTGGCGTCATCGGTCTCCGCAATCTGCCGCGTGGACAACTCTGCCAGTGCGGTAAAAATCAACTCCGCCTCGCTCATGTGGTCACGCAGATTGTGATCGCGCAAACCCTTGATCGCCTTGTGCGCTTTCACACTCACGCCCGACCATTCCTGATGAATGATGTTAGTGAGAATCGCAAACTCCTCTCCCTTTTTGATGTCGTGCTCAGCCCAGTAATCGGTCAGCTTGTTGCGCGTCTCCTGCCCCGTCATGCGCTGCTGTATCCACTTCTCGCTCCGCCCATGCTTCTGCCAGGTCTCGCGAGCACGATCCAAAGACAAGGCCGGGTCGGCCATTTCCTGCATACGTTCATAGCCTACCTTCGCCAGCCAGAGCTTGATTGGTTCGGCTTTCGGGCTGGGGATGGACTGCACCAGGCGCAGCAACGTTTCAGCGGTGGCCACATCGGTGAGATAGTTCTTGCCATCAGCGGCAGGCAATTTCAGTTGGTGACAATTTGACACCGACTGACTGCCCTCCTTGGTCAACCGCTCTTTCAACTTGTTCCAATACTTGCGAGCCGTCTGATAATCCGGTTGCTGGGTCAGCACCTGCACCACATCCACCACCGAAAACCACCAGGTTTCGTTGGCTTCATCGTAGATGCGGCGGATCGCGTGGCCGTCGAACTCCGTGGGTAATATTTTCATCTGATCACTCCTGTCTCGTGCATTGCTCATGCAGGACGCGGCAGCCTTCGACTACGCCCCAGCCAGCGGCCTTCAGAGCAAGGTCGATGTGCTCGGCGCGGGTTTCGGCTTCGTTCATGCGACCTCAGCTACCTGCTTGTCGGTGGACTTGGAGGTCAGGGCACCGGTGAAGGCTTGATGCAGTAATGATCTCTTTAGCTCATCAAGGGCAGAGATCTTCGCCATGTAGATTGATGCAAGCTCGACCGCACCTGCCGACAGGTTCTCCATTCGCTCGGCGAGAGCGATCTGCTCGCCCAGCGGTGGCCACACTACGCGAAGCGGGTGCACCTGATTCCTGTTGAGTGCCGGGTTGGCCGCTCCGGAGTCGAGACCCTGGACATCAAGGACCTCGAAAAATCTATGCACGAAGCGTGGATCGTTGCCCTTGAAGTCTTTCACCCAAAGCGTTGTGTCGTGTGGCCAGAAGTCCTCCTCCAAGTAGAAGACTTTGCCGAGCGTTCCCTTCCGGCCCATCACAACCCCTGGCGCCCTTACCATCGATGTGTCGTGATGGCTCCGTATGCCGCCGCTCGAAACCACTGGCACTTGACCGTCGCGCTGTTGATCCTTCGTAATGTCGAACCCCCGTTGTAGCGTGACTTGATCACCAATTGTCGACTCCGTCCAGGAGGTGTTGCCGGTGGTCAGCGCTCGCCGCATTGCGACCCTTGGAAGCTCGCGCACGTTCCGCAGGGTCGTCTCCGTGTTGGCCTTGGCGGTGGCGATGCCCTCGAAGGCTTCGTCGAGGATGGCGACAATGCGGCGCTGCTCAGCTAGCGAAGCCGGATAGGCGATCCGAAGGCCACGAAAGGCCGGTGCGTCCAGCTTCTTCTGCGCCGAGCCTTTTCCAAGAGCGAATATCTCGTCATTGAGTGCGAGCGTGAGTCGATCCAAGAATGTCTGCAGCAGTGTGCCCGTGTCCTTCGGCGATAGCGTCAGGCCACTGTCATTCAGAAAGAACTCGCCATCGACAAAGCGGGTGCACTCTTCGGACATCCCAAATCGCGACACAACCACGCGGTTTGCGCGATTTGTTGTGTCCATGAAGAACGTGGCTCCGCCGCCGCCGTAGACCGGATAGATGCTTCCGCCGTCCCGCTTCTGCACGACTCGAGTGCCGTACTCCACGTTGCACGCGTCGTCGATGGTTGTGGTGCGCCAAGTCACCATCACGCGACGAGCCCCCTGATCGTCGCCAGCACATCGGCGCTCTCAGCATCGAGCGCCGCAATCTCATCGAGGATGTCCTGCGGCGTGCGCAGCGTGACCTCATCACCGCCGTTCGGGTTCTTGGCCGACAGGTCGTAGGTGGCTGTATCGATGCCGACCACGTCCACCGACCAGCTCTGTGCCGAGTCGGCGAAGGTCTTGTGCCGCTCAATGAAATCGCGTAGATCGTCATCGTTCAGCGGGTTGGTCTTGCCCATGTTTCGGCCCGGGTTCAGTTGGTAGAACCAGACCTTGCGCGTGGGCGCACCTTTCTCGAAAAACAGCACCACAGTCTTGACGCCCGCACCCTGGAACGTGCCGCCGGGCATGTCCAGCACGGTGTGAAGGTTGCAGCTTTCCAAGAGCAGCTTGCGGATGCTGGTGCTGGCGTTGTCGGTGTTGCTCAGGAAGGTGTTCTTGATGACGATGGCCGCGCGCCCGCCGGCCCGCAGCGTCTTGATGAAGTGCTGCAGGAACAGGAAGGCCGTCTCGCCGGTCTTGATGGGGAAGTTCTGCTGGACCTCCTTGCGTTCCTTGCCGCCGAAGGGCGGGTTGGCCAGGATCACGTCGTAGCGGTCGCGGTCCTGGATGTCGCTGATGTTGTCGGCCAGCGTGTTGGCGTGGATGACGTTGGGCGCCTCGATGCCATGCAGGATCATGTTCATGATCGCGATGACGTAAGCCAGGCTCTTCTTTTCCTTGCCGTAGAAGGTGCGCGTCTGCAGCGTCTTCAGGTCGTCGGCCTTGTTGGCCTTGGGCAGCAGGTAGTCGAAGGCCTCGCACAGGAAGCCGGCCGAGCCGCAGGCGCCGTCGTAGATGCGCTCGCCGATCTTCGGGTCCAGCACCTTGATCATGGCGCGGATCAACGGGCGCGGCGTGTAGTACTCGCCGCCGTTGCGCCCGGCGTTGCCCATGTTCCTGATCTTGGCCTCGTACAGATGCGACAGCTCGTGCTTCTCGGTCTGGGAGCGGAAACGCAGCTCGTCCACCAGGTCGATCACGTCGCGCAGGTTGTAGCCGCTCTGCACCTTGTTCTTGATCTCGCTGAAGACCTCGCCAATCTTGTATTCGATGGTGTTGGGGCCGCTGGCGCGCTGCTTGAAACCAGCCAGGTAGGGGAACAGCTTGCCGTTGACGAAGTCGCGCAGATCATCACCGGTCATGGCGGCGTTGTGGTCGAGCTTGCCGTCGGCGGTCTTGGGCGCGGCCCAGGTGTCCCAGCGGAAGGCTTCGGCCAGGATGAAGCTGTAGCGCTTGCCTTCGAGCTCGGCCTCGGTCGATTTGTCCTGTTCCAAAGCATCAAGGTATTTCAGGAACAGCAACCAGGATGACTGCTCGGTGTAGTCGAGTTCGCTGGTGCAGCCCGCGTCCTTGTGCAGGATGTCGTCGATATTTTTAAAAACTTGTTCAAACATGCAGTGTTTCTATGGGATGGGCCATTTGCGATGGCCACGAATAAATGGATTCGAGATTGAAGGTGTTGTCGCCAGGATTAGCGCGAACCGCCCAGCAACTGGGTTAACCCGGCACGAACGCCTTCGACATCGGCTGATGCAAGCTGACCAAGCTGCCCCTTCACCAGTCGATGGTCCAGAGTAAAAAGTTTGAAGCGTACTTTGGATGGTGCGGGCAAACCGGCGGCAGCCAAGTCGCTAATCGTGCAGTCCAGTGGCCATGGCGAATTGGCCTCTGAGGTAATCATGGCCATGACCGAATGACCTGCAGGGGTATTGAATGCGGCGGGCTCGGAGAGCACAACGGCCGGCCGGTTTTTGGTGGCGTTGCGGTCGGTAAACGGAAAAGGGACGCGCACGACCGCGTACAGGTCAAAGCCCACGGTAAGCTTCCTCGTCAGCTGCGCTCGCCCATTCACCAAGGGTGCCTTCAACAGCACGCAGATACTCCACATCCATTGGCTGCACGCGACGCACTGTCGCTGTACCGTTCGTCCCGACTTCCCAGGCAATCAGGTCGCCTGGCGTGACCTGTAACGCGACGCGCACGTCTTGGGGAATGGTGGTTTGGCCCTTGGCCGTGATTTTGGCAACTGCTAGCATTATTTGCTCCTGGTAATGCGATCCTTACTTCCTTACTATAATGCAGTCGCGCTGCCAAATCCAGAACAAAATGGTTTCATGTGGCCCGAGTTCATTTACCAATACAGAAGCGGCTGAAAATTTCTCCGAGCAGGTCGTCGGCACTGAAGGCGCCCGTGATGGTGTTGAGCTGGTCTTGGGCAAGGCGCAGTTCTTCGGCGAAGAGATCAAGAACACGATCATTTTGCGCAGCGTGATCGGCGGCATCAGCAAGATGGAGCGCGGCAGAACGCAAGGCGATGAGATGACGTTCACGGGCGAGATAAACCGTTTCACTGCTGGAATGCCAACCCGCGATGGCGAGCAGTTCTTTTCTTAACAAGTCGATGCCTGCGCCCGTTTTGGCAGACAGGTAAATCTGTTCGGCATCAAGACGTGCCACGTCCTTAGTGAGATCGACTTTGTTGTAAACAATGCGGCGTGGCACGGCGCTGATGGCTTGTAGACGTGCTGCGATCACTTCATCTTCAACCGTGTCGGGCTGGGTTGCATCGCGCAGATTGAGGATGACATCGGCGCGTTCGATTTCAGCCCAAGTGCGTGCAATGCCGATACGCTCGACCTCATCGGCTTCGGCATCATCGCGTAGACCGGCAGTGTCGATGATGTGCAGCGGAATACCTTCGATCTGAATGGTCTCGACGATTTTGTCACGCGTGGTTCCAGCAATCGCGGTGACAATCGCGACCTCGGCCTGGGCAAGCGCGTTGAGCAGGCTGGACTTGCCAACATTGGGCCGACCCGCGAGCACGACTTTGAGGCCATTGCGCAGCAAGGCGCCTTGTTGCGACTGATCGAGCAGATGCTGAAGTTGTACACGTATGCGGGCGAGCTGACCACGCGCATCGGCTTTTTCCAGAAAGTCGATTTCTTCTTCAGGAAAATCCAGCGTCGCCTCGACCAGCATGCGCAGGTGGATGACGGCTTCAACCAAGGCATGCACGGCTTGCGAAAACGCACCCGAGAGCGAGGCTTGCGCACTTTTGGCGGCAGCGGTCGTGCTGGCTTCGATCAGATCGGCCACCGCTTCGGCTTGCGCCAGATCAAGCTTGTCGTTCAAAAAAGCGCGGCGCGTGAATTCGCCCGGCTCGGCCAATTTCAGGCCGATGTCAGTGCCCACTTGCAGGCAACGTTCAATCAGCATTTGCAACACGACCGGTCCGCCGTGACCCTGAAGTTCGAGCACGTCTTCACCGGTATACGAATGCGGCGCAGGGAAATAGAGGGCAAGGCCGGCATCGATGGGAGATCCATCGACGTTCAGAAAATCCATGTAAGTCGCGTGTCTTGGCGTGAGCGGGCGCTTGCACAAAGCTTGTATCAGGTCATCTAATCGGCACCCAGAAATGCGCACAACACCGATGCCGCCGCGACCAGGAGCGGTGGCGATGGCAATAATCGGATGGGTGTGGGTCAGTTTCATATAAGGATGCGGAAACAAAAAAGCCGCGCACATCTCTGCGCGCGGCCTTGATGGTTAGCACCTATTCTAAGTGGCTTTCTTGTCACCCAACAGGCGTGTTATCTGCCACTGCTGCGCAATCGACAGAATGTTGTTGACGACCCAGTACAGCACCAGACCGGCCGGGAAGAAAAAGAAGGTCACACCAAAAATCAGTGGCATGATCATCATCATCTTGGCCTGCATCGGATCGGGTGGCGTGGGATTGAGTTTGAACTGCACAAACATCGACACCATCATCACAACTGGCAGAATGTAGAACGGATCCGGGGCAGCCAGATCGTGAATCCAGCCCATCCATGGCGCGCCACGCATTTCAACACTGGCGAGCAAGGTGGAATACAGTGCGATGAAAACCGGGATCTGGATCAGGATCGGCAGACAGCCGCCCATCGGATTGATCTTTTCGGTCTTGTATAACTCCATCATCGCCTGATTCATTTTCATGCGGTCATCCTTGTATTTCTCCTGGATAACCTTGAGGCGTGGCGCGACGTTTTTCATGCGTGCCATCGATTTGTAGCTGGCCGCAGATAGCGGGAAAAAAGCCGCCTTGATCAGTGCCGTCAAGGCGACAATGGCCCAGCCCCAATTACCGATAATGACATGCAGCTTCTCAAGTAGCCAAAACATTGGCTTAGCTAGTAACTGCGTCCGTCCATAGTCGCGCACCAGTTCCAGTCCCGGTGCGGTCTTTTCAAGGAGGCGTTCAACCTGCGGCCCAACAAACAACTCCGCATCATTTTTCACCGCTGCACCTGGTGCAATTGAACCCAGGCTTTGGCGCACACCGACACGATAGAGATTGGTCGCCACTTTTTCGGTATAGATGCTGCGCTCACCTGCAGCCGGAAGCCAGGCCGAAACAAAATAATGCTGAAGCATGGCAACCCAGCCGTCGCTGGCGGAAGCGACATGCTCGTCTGGTGCTTTGCCCTTTTCAATGTCGCTAAAGCCGACTTTCTGGAAATGGCCGGCTTCGCTATAGACCGCAGGGCCGGTGAAGGTGCTGTAGAAACGGGAGCCGCCGGCCGGATTATTGCCGTCACGCACCAGTTGCAGATACAACTGCGGCACCACTGGTGCTGTGCCGGTATTGATGACTTCATGACGCACGCCGATTTCGTAACTGCCGCGCTTGAAGGTGTACGTCTTGATCAGCCGGACGCCGCCTGTTTCAGCTTGCATCGAAACTTCAAACTGATCCTGACCCTCAGCCAGTGTGCGCACACCCGGCAGCAACGTAAAGATGGTCTTGTGATTGGGCAATGCCCCGGCTTCGCTGCTGCCGCCCACCAGACCGGACTGAGCGAGATAGGTGCGCTCTGGGCTTAAGTCCAGCAAGGTCATGTTGCGTTTGGCGTCTTCGGTGTCCTGATATTTCAGCAGTTCAACGCGACGCAGTTCTCCGCCAAGGGTGTCCAGGTCAACCGCCAGCAAATCCGTGCGGACTTGAATTCGTTCGGATGCAACGGGCGCAGGGTCCACGCTGGCTGGAATCGCAGCTCTTGCTGGCGAGGCTGTCGTGGTTGGCGTCGCAGCAGGAATGTCATTCGCTGTTCCGGATGACGGCGCGCTTACCGAGGCTGGCGCCTTGACCGCTGGCGCACTGGAAAACATGGATGCGTGGCCGTTGTAACGCTGCCAGTTGTCCCAAAGGAAAAACAGGGACATGGTAAAGATTACCCACAGGATCGTACGTCGCGTGTCCATCATGATAGGAAGAGTGTGGTCTTAAGGTGAAGGGGATTAGTGATGATGGCTGCAACAGTGCGGAGCAGCTTTTGACGTTCGTTGCGGCGTTGACTGCACTTCGGGCACCGGGTCGTAACCACCTGCATGCCAGGGGTGACATCGACCCAAACGTTTGAGGGCCAACCAGCTGCCGCGCAATGTGCCCTGGCTGCGCAAAGCCTCAATGGCATATTCCGAGCAACTGGGACTGAAACGGCAACGCGACCCCAGCCAAGGGCTGACCACCAGTTGGTAAGCGCGGATCAGGTAACTTAGTACGGCGCGCATGATTGAGAGTGAACAGGCCTGGCTCGGAACATCGATTGAATTCAACTCAGGATTTGGGAGAAACGCTGCCTTGCAGCTGCAGTTTGACTGTCATTTGTTGCAACAGGTTTTCTGCATCCTCATGACATTGCCGCTTTAGCAAAACCAACGATTGTTCTGGTGCAATGGTGCCCAATAAGCGCGCCACCAATCCGCGTCCAGGAAGATTCAGAAGTTCAGCCCGGCACCGGAAGGCCTCACGCCAAATTCTTTTGATGGCATTACGCCGTACGGAACTGGCTTCATAGCGTTTTGGAACAACCAGACCAAGCCGCCAAACCCTGGATTCCGGTGCCAGAAACGCTTCAATATTTGCTACGCCTGCAGCGTTTTGTTCTGGCTCAAATACATACAGAGCAAAACGAGGATTTCGTACCAACGCTTTTTGTTTAAGCGCTTTTACGAAATCCTCGGGTTCAGTCAAGCGCTTGCGCCGGGGAAACCCCTGCGCCGGAATTGATCGTTGCTGAAGCATTAATCAATTCGGAATCAATACAGGGCGCGCTTGTGCCTGACGACACACGCGTGCACTTTGCTTAGATACGTTAAACCGACAAACTGTGACGACCCTTGGCACGGCGCGCGCGAATAACGCCACGGCCACCACGGGTCTTCATGCGGACGAGAAAACCGTGCGTGCGCTTGCGACGGACGACGGAAGGTTGATATGTACGTTTCATCAAAAACTCCAAAAATATCCAGAACCCGCCATTTAATCATAATTCTGTAAATTTGTATTCTCTTGGTCATACATGAGAACTTTCTGAATCCCGTTTCGCTTTCGGCTTTTTCTTGCCCGGATCTGTGGATAACTTTGCAATTCTGGGCGCTTGGCGGTATCATATGGCCTCACAGAAGATACCCAAACGCCTGTTGCGCCCGCGCCCAGGTCTCGTCCCCGGATCCATCAAAATTTCTTTTAGAGACAGGCACTTGCATGGTGTTTTCCGCTTTATTACAAACTTTCTGCGAGCACTTTTCTGTCGGCGTGGAAGTTTTGTATCGACTTTGTTTGCGTGTGCCGGGAATAGCAGCAGTTGAGCCGCCCACAGGTCTTGGTCATGACTGACTTTTGGCGATCCTGCACGACCCAGTTGCGTGATGAACTCACGCCGCAGCAGTTCAACGCCTGGATCAAACCCCTGGCTCCGGCTGAATTCAATGATGCCAACCGCACCTTGCGTATTGGCGCGCCGAATCGTTTCAAACTGGACTGGGTCAAGAACCAGTTTGCGGAGCGTATCAATGCCTTTGCCAACCAATATTTTGAAGGGCCGGTTCAGCTCGAATTCTTTCTGGCCGGTAAGCCCATCGAGCCCGATGCCGCGCCTGCAACCACGACCACCCGAACCGGCAGCGGTCCCTCTGGTTCGGCGCCGGGCCCGGCAAACGCCTATGCCTCCGCGCAACCAGTAAGTAGTAATGCCAACAACCTCAATGGTTTTCATCAGTCCGCACCGAACAGTCACGCGGTTGGTCTGAATACCGGTCTGAACGGCCATGCGAACGCAGCTTCAGAAGCCGACCGTTCTCGCTTGAACCGTGCGTTGACCTTTGACACCTTCGTTACCGGCAAGGCGAATCAGTTGGCACGAGCCGCTGCGATGCAGGTGGCCGACAATCCCGGCACTTCGTACAACCCGCTGTTTTTGTATGGCGGGGTCGGGCTGGGCAAGACGCATTTGATTCAGGCCATCGGCAACATGTTGCTGGCGCGTAATCCGAACGCCAATATTCGCTACATCCACGCCGAGCAATTCGTCAGCGATGTCGTCAAGGCCTATCAGCGCAAAGCCTTCGACGGCTTCAAACAGTATTACCACTCGCTCGATTTATTGCTGATCGACGATATCCAATTTTTTTCGGGCAAGAATCGCACACAGGAAGAATTCTTCTACGCTTTTGAAGCGCTGATCTCTGCACGCAAGCAAATCATCATCACCAGCGACACCTATCCCTCGGAAATTACCGGGATCGACGACCGTCTGGTGTCGCGTTTTGGTTCCGGCCTGACCGTTGCGGTCGAACCACCCGAACTCGAAATGCGCGTTGCCATTCTGCTGAAGAAGGCCGAGCAGGAAGGTTGCAGCCTGCCCGATGAAGTCGCTTTTTTTGTCGCCAAGCATTTGCGCTCCAATGTGCGCGAACTCGAAGGTGCGCTGCGCAAGATTCTTGCGTTTTCCAGTTTTCACGGGAAAGAAATCACCATTGATGTCGCGCGGGACGCCCTCAAGGATTTGCTGACGGTGCAAAAGACCCAGATCTCGGTCGAGAACATTCAGAAGACTGTGGCGGATTTTTACAAGATCAAGGTTGCTGACATGTATTCGCAACGTCGCCCGACCAATATTGCCAGGCCCAGGCAGATTGCCATGTACTTCGCCAAGGAGCTGACCCAAAAAAGCCTGCCCGAAATTGGCGAGTTGTTTGGTGGTCGCGATCACACCACTGTCTTGCATGCCGTCCGCAAGATTAATGAATTAAGACAAACGCAGTCTGAACTGAACCATCAGCTGCACGTACTCGAACAAACATTGAAGGGCTGAAGTACTAGATAAAGCGAAGGGAATTTGAAGCATCCGCATGAACGCAAAAGTTCTGTATCCAATGTGAGCAATTTGTGGATAAGCAGAACAATTTTGCTGATGGATTTTTTCATCCACATTCATGCATACGCTGTTCGACCTCTTCTGCTTGCTGTTGTTATTACTGTATCTGCTTGATCTGTAAACGATTAAAGCTGTTGTCCACAGAACTGAACTTGCCTTATTAACTACTACTAATTAAGGATATAGCTTATGCAATTGGTTAAATCCCAACGTGATGCGCTGCTTCGGCCGCTGCAAATCGTCAGCGGTATTGTCGAGCGTAGGCATACCTTGCCTATTCTGGCCAATATCTTGATCCGTAAAGAAGGATCGAAGCTGTCGTTTTTGTCGACCGACATTGAAGTGCAAATTACTACCCATGCCGACATCGGCAGTGGTTCCGATACTGTTGCGACGACCGTCGCCGCCCGCAAACTGCAAGACATTCTGCGAGCGTTACCGGAAAGCAGCGAAGTGGCACTGTCGTTATCGAACAAGAAAATGACCGTGCAGTCGGGCAAGAGTCGCTTCAACTTACAGACTCTGGCCGCAGAAGAATTTCCGACGGTCACTCAGCCCGAACGCTATAGCGCCTCGCTGACCCTGCCGCAGAAAACGCTCAAGCATCTGTTCTCGATGGTGCATTTCTCGATGGCGCAGCAGGACATCCGTTATTACCTCAACGGTCTATTGCTGGTCGTTGAAGGGAAGAAAGTGGTTGCTGTGGCCACCGATGGACACCGACTCGCGTATTGCAGTGTCGAACTGGATCCGGCCAAGGCCAGTGATGTGGCACGCCAGGACGTCATCATTCCGCGCAAGACCATTATCGAATTGCAGCGTCTGCTTGAAGACAACGACGAGCCGGTCAATGTGGACATCGCGCCGAACCAGGTGCGCTTTACGTTCGGCAATGTCGAACTGATTTCCAAACTGGTTGAAGGCAAGTTCCCCGATTACCAGCGCGTTATTCCGAGCGGCTACACCAAGAGTTTTGATATCAGTCGCGAGACCTGGCTGCAGTCACTGCAACGCGTCGCGATTCTGACTTCGGACAAGTTCAAGGGTGTGCGTTTCATTCTTTCCGACAACAGCGTCAAGATCAGTTCGACCAATGCGGACCAGGAAGACGCTCAGGATGAAATCGAAATCGATTACAAGCACGGTCCGCTCGACATTGGTTTCAACGTGTCCTATCTCTTGGATGTGTTGAACAATCTCAAGACCGAGAAGGTGCGTGTCTCGGTCGGCGATTCCAATTCAAGCGCCTTGATTACCGTGCCGGATAACAACGACTTCAAGTACGTTGTGATGCCGATGCGGATTTAGTTTTCTTAGTAATTTTGGTTCATCCTTCGATATACCCTATCGAGTTACTCAGGACGAACGGTTTTGGTGGTTGTTTTAGAGATCAAAATCAAAAAAGTCCGTTCGCACTGAGTAGGTGACAAAGTCACCGTATCGAAGTGGCAAGAACCATAATCAAGAAAAGTTTTTAGCAGGTGGCAGTTTTCAGTACCGTAGCAAAACAGAGAAAGCAGTCATGACGGATTCGAACACCCCGGACACTCCGGAGAACAAACCCATTTCATCCCCAGCACAGCAAGCCGAGCAGTCCCCAGACTACGGCGCTTCATCGATTCAGATTCTCGAAGGTCTGGAAGCGGTGCGCAAGCGCCCGGGCATGTATATCGGTGACACCTCCGATGGCACGGGTCTACATCACCTGGTCTTTGAAGTCGTTGATAACTCCATCGACGAAGCGCTTGCCGGGCATTGCGATGAGATCGTCGTCACCATTCATACCGACAACTCGATTTCCGTCACCGATAACGGTCGTGGTATTCCGACCGGCATCAAGTTCGATGACAAGCACGAACCCAAGCGCTCGGCTGCTGAAATTGCGCTGACCGAACTGCACGCTGGCGGCAAGTTCAACCAGAACTCGTACAAGGTTTCCGGTGGTCTGCATGGCGTGGGCGTCTCTTGCGTCAATGGCTTGTCGAAGTGGTTGCGCTTGACGGTGCGCCGCGATGGCAAGGTTCACTTTATCGAATTTGCCCAGGGCATTCCGCAGAACCAGGTCATTGAAATTCAGAACGGTGACGCTGTCGCTCCGATGCGCATCACCGGTGAAACCGAAAAGCGCGGCACCGAAGTACACTTCCTGGCTGACGACACCATTTTCAGCAACATCGATTTCCATTACGAAATTCTTGCCAAGCGCTTGCGCGAGCTATCGTTCCTCAACAATGGCGTCAAGATCAAGCTGGTCGATCAGCGCCATCAAAAGGAAGAAGACTTTGCTTTCGCCGGTGGTGTGCGCGGCTTTGTCGAATACATCAATCGCAGCAAGACCGTGTTGCATCCAACCTGCTTTTTTGCCTATGGCGAGAAAGACAGCGAGCGCGACACCAACGGTTCCGGCGGCGGCGTCAAGGTGGCCGTGGAAGTGGCCATGCAGTGGAACGACAGCTATCAGGAACAGGTGCTGTGCTTCACCAACAATATTCCCCAGCGCGACGGCGGCACTCACCTGACCGGCTTGCGTGCGGCGATGACGCGCGTCATCAACAAGTACATTGAAGAACACGAGTTCGCCAAGAAGGCCAAGGTTGAAACCAGTGGTGATGACATGCGTGAAGGCTTGACCTGCGTGCTCTCGGTCAAGGTGCCCGAACCCAAGTTCTCATCACAAACCAAAGACAAGCTGGTCTCCAGCGAAGTGCGTTTACCGGTCGAAGAAATTGTTGCCAAGGCGTTGCATGATTTTCTGTTGGAGAAGCCAAACGATGCCAAGATCATTTGCGGCAAAATCGTTGAAGCCGCACGCGCGCGTGAAGCCGCACGCAAGGCCCGCGACCTGACCCGGCGCAAGGGATTGATGGACGGCATGGGTTTGTCCGCGAAGCTGGCTGATTGTCAGGAAAAGGACCCGGCGCTGTGCGAACTGTTTCTGGTCGAGGGCGATTCCGCCGGTGGTTCGGCCAAGCAAGGACGCGATCGCAAGTTCCAGGCGATCCTGCCGCTCAAGGGCAAGATTCTCAACGTAGAGAAAGCCCGCTTTGAAAAAATGTTGTCCAGCCAGGAAGTGCTGACACTGATCTCCACGCTCGGCACCGGCATCGGCAAAGACGAGTACGACGTCGCCAAGCTGCGCTATCACCGCATCATCATCATGACCGATGCCGACGTCGACGGCTCGCACATCCGCACGCTGCTGCTGACCTTCTTCTATCGCCAGATGCCCGAGCTGGTCGAGCGCGGATACATCTACATCGCCCAGCCGCCGCTGTTCAAGATCAAGCACGGCAAGGAAGAACGCTACATCAAGGACGAGGCCGAGCTGACCCAGTACATCATGAAGATTGCGCTGCAAGGCGCAGCCCTCACGCCGTCTGAAGGTGCTACGCCGATCAACGGCGATGCACTCGGTGAACTCGTGCGCCGTTACCTGATCGCCGAAGGCGTGGTCAATCGTCTCTCACGTATTTTCGATGGCGCCGCACTCAATGCGATTCTGAATGGCTGCGTGCTTGATCTGTCCGATGCGTCCAAGGCCGAAGCCTCGGCGCAAGCCTTGTCCAAAGTACTCGGCAATGGCACCGTCCACATTCATGCAGTCTTCGACGCCGCCAGCGACAAGCATCAACTGCGCGTCGAACGCAATCACCATGGCAACACCAAGGTCACCGTATTCGATGCCGACTTCGTCGCCGGTGCCGACTATCAGACCCTTCATCTCGCCGCCGAAACTTTCCGTGGCCTTATCGGCACGGGTGCCAGCATCAAGCGCGGCGAAGGTGAGAAAGCGCGCGAACAAACCGTGGTCGATTTCCGCGCAGCCGTGAAGTGGCTGATCGAAGATGCTGAACGCGGTGTCTCCAAACAGCGCTACAAAGGTCTGGGCGAAATGAACCCCGAGCAGCTCTGGGAAACCACAATGGACATGACCGCCCGCCGCATGCTGCGCGTCCAGATCGAAGACGCCATCGCCGCCGACAACATCTTCATGACCTTGATGGGTGACGACGTTGAACCGCGTCGCGCATTCATTGAGGCTAACGCATTGAATGCGGGGAACATTGACGTTTAATGCGATTGCCTTTGATCCACAATAAATACAACTCCTAATAAAAATAAACCGGAGGTTTGTGGTGACAATTGAAGGGTATACAAAGGACGAATTTGGAACGAAGCTTGGGAAAATTCTATCCACGTCTCGCCCTATTCAAAGCATTGAACATCTCAAGGGACGCTCTAAAGAACTAGATACGATCGAGAAAAGTTTGTATGCACCAGGCCGTCACGTTTTCATTTACGGTGATCGTGGGGTAGGCAAAAGCTCTTTAGCTGCAACAGCGGCCTATCAGTATCAAAGCGCGGAACGAGAGCCTGTTTTTGTATCGGGATCAGTAGACGATACGTTTCAGACGGTTATCGTGAATATTGCTAATCAGGCCCTTCGTCGCCCGCGCACAGAAGCAATAAGAACAAACACCACGATGTCACTCGAATGGCGTGGAATTAAATGGAGTGATGGCATTGAACGCAGCAATCTTGACATCTCTTCTCAAATTCGTACGGTGGGAGATGCCGTCGAGTTATTAAAGCAAATTGCAGAAGCGCACTCTGAAAAACCCATTGTTGTTCTTGACGAGTTCGACACAATTGTAGATGTGAATGAACGAAATAAATTCGCATCATTGTTGAAGCAATTGGGTGATCAAAGTGTAAAGCTCAAGTTTATTTTTACTGGCGTCGGACATTCCCTTGACGAGTTACTTGGCGCTCACCAGTCCGCGTATCGTCAACTAGAAACGGTTGAACTTCCTCGCCTGGGTTGGGAAGCCAGAAGGGAGATCGTTTTGGAGGCCTCTGATGCTTTCAATCTCTCGTTGGATAACAACGTCAATTGGCGTATTGCTATGGTTAGTGATGGTTATCCTTATTACATCCATTCGATTACTGAAAAGATTCTATGGGAGGCCTTTTCTAGCGCTCAAGAAGTTAATGAAATTGGTTGGGACCTTTTCTTTCAAGGGTTACAAGACGCAATACTTTCTATAAATGCTGAGTTGAAAAAGCCTTATGGACAGGCCGTTTTAAATCGCAGTAGCGAATTTGAAGAAATTGTTTGGTCAACAGCTGACCACGATGATCTTTCCCGAGTACTTAGTGATATGTATCAGTCGTATACAAAGATTGTCGCAAAGCGAGGGCAAAATTCGATATTGCTTGATCAAAGCCGCTATGGTGCGCAGCTTCGCAAGCTCAAAGAAGAAAATTACGGAGCAATCCTGCAACAAGAATTAGGTCGACCTGGTTGGTATGGTTATCGAGAAAAAATGCTTCGTGGTTACGTGCGTATGCAGGCGGAGGCAAATGGTATTCAACTGACAGGAGAGCGACCTGCACCTAAACAAAAAATGTATGTTGGTAATGCTAGAAATGGATACCGTGGCCCAGATACACCTAAAGGGGTACGTGAACATCAGAGAATTTCAGATTGGGAAGAAACGACTTCTAATCTGCCCGACCCTGATTAAGTAAGATCGGCACAGAATTATTAGCTTCAGTCCGCGCTTTTGATCTTGAGCATCCCGATGCGCAAAACCAGCCGATGAATACAGCTTCTCGCACCTCCCTAATCCTTCCCCTGACCATCGCTTGCGCCATGTTCATGGAGGGCATTGACTCGACGGTGATTGCGACTTCTCTGCCGGTGATTGCGCAGGACATTCATGAGAGCCCGATTGCGTTGAAGCTGGCGCTGACTTCTTATCTGGTCAGTCTGGCCGTGTTCATTCCGATCAGTAGCTGGGTGGCGGATCGCTTTGGTTCGCGCACGGTGTTTCGCTCGGCGATGTGGGTGTTCATCCTGGGGTCAGTGCTGTGCGGGTTTTCGCAATCGCTGGAGCATTTTGTAGGCGCGCGCTTTTTGCAAGGCATGGGCGGCGCGATGATGATGCCGGTAGGGCGTGTGGTGTTGATGCGCAGCGTTGAGAAACATGAGTTGGTGCGGGTGATGAGTTATCTGACCATGCCGGCTTTACTGGGGCCGGTGCTCGGGCCGCCGATTGGCGGATTCATCACGACTTACTTTGACTGGCGCTGGATTTTTTTCATCAACGTTCCAATCTGTCTGTTGGGTCTTTACATGGCGGGGCGCTATGTGCCGCAGTTGTTTGCCGAGGAGCGCCATCCGCTAGACGTGAAGGGTTTTGTGCTGACGAGTATCGGGTTTTCTACCCTCACGCTTGGCTTGGCTACGGCGGGTCAGCACATGTTGAGTCCCTTGGCTTCGGGCATCAATGTGTTGGTAGGGGTGATTGCCCTGGCGCTGTATGTGCGGCATGAACGGCAAACGGAAACGCCGTTACTGTCGTTCAAGTTTTTGCGCGTGATCACCTACCGCACCAGCGTCCTCGGCGGCAGTTTCTACCGCATGGGCGTGGGGGCATTGCCGTTTCTGTTGCCGCTGATGTTGCAGTTGGGTTTTGGGTTCAGTGCGCTGCAATCGGGCTTGATGACTTGCAGCTCGGCGATTGCGGCCATTGGCATCAAGACGCAGGCGGCGCGACTACTGAGGAAGCACGGCTTTCGCAAGGTGCTGATCTGGAATACCTGGCTGGCCTGTGCGATGTTTGGCATCTATGGCTTGTTCACTCCGTCGACGCCGTATCTGGTGATTCTGTCGCTGCTGTTTGTCGGCGGATTTTTTCGTTCGCTGCAATTCACGGCGTTGAACGCGATGGCATTCTCGGATATTGAAAAACAAAACATGGGCCACGCATCGGCACTGTCATTCGTGACCGATCAATTGGCCCTTTCGGCAGGCATCACGATTGCTGCTTACGTGCTGGAGTTGTCCGTCCGCTTTCATGGCAACCACCCACTGGCAGCGAATGATTTCCGCTGGGCCTTTGTTGTGGTGGGCTTGATTGCCGCCAGTTCTTATCTGATGCTGGTGCGCCTGCCACCCGATGCCGGGGCGGCAGTCTCTGGCGCCATCACTGAAGAAAACAAGGACGAGTTGAACGCGAGCTAAAATCGCGACCGGACGTAAGTCTGCAGCCCGGCTTTTCCTCAAGTTTCCTGCCCAACGCATGTCCAACCCTTCCCGTTCTCACCTCGCTCTTCCGTTGACCATTGCTTGCGCGTTGCTGGTTGAAGGGATTGATGCGACCGTGATCGCCACTTCGTTGCCGGTCATTGCGAAAGATATTCACGAGAGCCCGATTGCGCTGAAGCTGGCGCTGACTTCGTACCTGCTGAGCCTGGCGGTGTTTCTGCCGGTGAGCGCGTGGGTGGCGGATCGCTTTGGCTCGCGCACGGTGTTTCGCTCGGCCATCTGGGCGTTCATCATGGGGTCGGTGTTGTGTGGGTTTTCAAATTCGCTGGAAGCCTTTGTTGGCGCGCGTTTCCTGCAGGGCATGGGCGGAGCGCTGATGATGCCGGTGGGCCGCGTGGTGTTGATGAAAAGCGTGGAGAAGCATCAACTGGTTCAGACGGTCAGCTATCTGATGATTCCGTCTTTGCTCGGGCCGATGCTGGGGCCAATACTCGGTGGCTTCATCAGTACCTACTGGAATTGGCGCTGGATTTTTTTCATCAACATTCCGATTGGCTTGATTGGAATTTATTTTGGCGGCCGTTATGTGCCCAATTATTTTGGTGAGCGCACGCCGCTGGACGTGAAAGGCTTTTTGCTTTCGGGCATCGGCTTTTCAACGCTCACCCTGGGGCTGGCCACAGCAGGACAACACATGCTGTCATGGCGCGCATCGGGCATCAGTACTGCCGTTGGCGTCATCATGTTGACGATGTATGTGCGTCACACGCGGCGCAGTGAGCATCCTGTCTTGTCCTTCGAGTTTTTGCGCGTGCCGACCTATCGTGCCGCAGTGTGGGGCGGAGCTTTGTATCGCACGGCTGCGGGAGCCATGCCATTTTTGTTGCCGCTGATGTTTCAGGTCGGCTTTGGCATGACGGCGCTGCAATCCGGCTTTCTGACTTGCTGGTCGGCGTTAGGTGCGATGGGCATCAAGAAGCCGACAGCGATGGCGTTGCGGCGTTATGGTTTCCGTAAAGTGCTGTTGGCCAATACGATCATCATCACGCTGATCGTGGCGTCGATGAGTCTGTTTACCGTGGCCACGCCATACGCGCTGATGATGGTGATGATTTTCTTCACCGGTTTTTTTCGTGCAATTCAATACACATCGCTGAGTTCACTGGTGTATGCCGACATTGATCGCGAGCGCATGGGCTCGGCCTCCGGTCTGCTCAATGTAAGCGATCAACTGGCGCAGTGCTTGGGCATTACGATTGCCGCGTATGTGATCGAGATTGCTGCTGCTTTGCATGGGCATGCTGAGGTCATGGCCGATGACTTTCGTGTCGGCTTTATCGTCGCTGCGCTGCTGGTGGCGAGTTCGTATCTGGTGCTGATGCGGATGCCACGGAATGCAGGCTTGGCGGTGTCAGGGACGCGGCCTCACGATGACTCTTCTCGTCTGGAATAAAAGTTTTGATCTGTTCCGGGCTGGATCCCGTACCTGGTTCGGGCGGTTTTTCCGTGTGGATCAAATCGGCGCGCAGCTCCTGGATTTCTTTGCGCAGGGCGCGAATGTCGTGATGAAATTCGCGCTCGAGTCGACGCTCGTCTTCACCCACCAGCAGCGCGGCGATGCCGGCTGTGAAAATGGAAAGCAGGGCAAAGCCGAGCAGCACCATCAGCCCGGCAAACAAGCGTGACGCCGTGGTCGACGGGACGACATCGCCATAGCCGACGGTGGCGCCGGTCGTAAAAGCTAGCCAGATGCCGTCCTGTAGCGAGTGGACCTGCGGTTCGATCCAATAAAAAAATGCACCTGCGGCAATCAGCAAGATGAGTCCGATAAACAAGACCAGCAGCACGCGCGGTAATTGCAAGACGGCGCGGAGTCTGGTTTTCATAAGGAACGGCTGATCTTTGTGCGCAGGTGCGGCGAATCAAACAGCTGGCTTGTCGCAAGTGTTGATACCCACCACGCTATAGAGCGGGCAAAGGCTGAACAAAGCGGTTACAAGCGGAACAATACCGATCCAGCCCCAAGGGCCAATCTCGCCACTGATGGTGAAGACAATCAGCACAAAGCCAATGACGATTCTCAGTGTGCGATCCAGACTACCGACATTCTTTTTCATACGGATTCCCCTTTGAAAAGGTCAATATGCGCCATCTATTCAGCGCCATTTCAGTGTAGGGAGTCTGGGGTGCGACGGATTGATTTACATCAAACGATGCGGAATTGATGGAAATAGAACCGGGCTTTGATCGGCGTCAATCTCTTATATGCCAGAGCTCCTATGCTGTTCTTAATCGAGGAGCAGTTCACATGGGATACAAAACCCTATTGGTTCATCTGGACGGCAGCAAACATTGTGCTGAACGTGTGGCGGTGGCGGCGAAACTGGCGCAGGAACACGATGCCCATTTGGTCGGGCTTGCGCCAACGGGTGAAGCGGCGCTGCCGTATTGGGACGGGAGTTCGCAAGCCACCGCGATCATCATTGAAGTGCTGGATGCGTTGCAGAACAATGCCAGGACCGCCATGGCTGCTTTCGACCGGCAGGTCGTGCAAGCGGGTCTTGGGCGACCGCATGAAGCGCGCCTCGACCGCAATGACGCGGGCATCGCAATGATCAGGCACGCGCGCTACAGTGACCTGGTGATTGTTGGTCAGCCCGATCCGGTAGAGGTTGAAAATGTGGCCCCCCCTCAATTGCCGGTTGAGGTCTTGCTGAACGCTGGCAAACCGGTCTTGATGATCCCGAAGCATGGGCATTTTGAGACGGTGGGTCGGCGCGTTCTCGTTGCCTGGGATGGCAGTCGTGAAGCCGCACGTGCCATTACCGATGCCATGCCGTTTCTGAAGCGGGCGGACCGGGTGGTGGTTCTGGTGATCAATCCTGAGTACGGAGAGGATGGCTCGAAACATGGTCAAGAGCCGGGTGCGGACATCGCGCTATTTCTTGCTCGGCATGGGACCAAACCGGAGGTGCTGGTGAAGACCACCCATATTGGCATCACCCCGTCGATACTGACCGTGGCAAGTGAGCTTGCGGCCGATCTGATCGTGATGGGTGGTTATGGTCACACGCGTCTGCGTGAGTTCGTCGCGGGAGGCACAACCCGGTCGATGCTCAATGCGATGGCAGTGCCGGTACTGATGTCGCATTGAGCGACCCGCATGGCTTACTTGATGGCTTATTACAGGGCTTATGACAAGGGCAGTGGGATCGTGATGTGCTTGTGATAGCGCCGCGCGATAAACCAGAGCGCGCCACCTAACAGCGCGAAGCTGAACTGTCCGGCGGCAATCCAGAGGGGCGAAGTATTAAGCAGCGGAGAAACAATCCCCGCGACTGCGGCGGAGACCAGCAACTGCAGGAAGGCATGGCAGGACGACACGATGCCGCGCACATCGGGAAACAGGTCCAGCACAATCAACGTTGCGGCTGGCCCGGCGAGAGACATGCCAGCGCCATAAAAAAACAATGGGATCAGTGACCAGGGGATCGCCGCCGCAAACGCGGCGTGGTAGCTCATATTGAACAGACTTGCTACGGTCATTAGCGCCAAACCAAAGAACACCTGCCGTGTGGGGCGAATGCGACCGGCGAGTCGGTTGGACAAAACAGAACCTGAAAAAATGCCGGAAATCAGCGGGATGAACAGCCATCCGAATTGATGCGGGCCAAGATGCAGATGTTCAATGATCAGAACGGGTGCAGAGGAAATATAGAGAAACATGCCGCCGCCGCAGAGGGCGAGGCTGGTCGCATACAGCAAAAAGCGCAGCGAACGCAGCACGCTGGTGTAGTTGTGCCAAAGCGAGCGGGCATTGAAGGGTGCGCGCGCCTCGGGAGGCAGGGTTTCGGGCAGATTGCGCCACGAGTAAATCAGCAAAATGGCTGAATAACTGAACAGGAACAGAAAAATACAGCGCCAGTTCAGCAGGCTGACAATCCAGCCGCCCAGGACGGGTCCGATAGCCGGGGCGATGGCAAAAATCATCGTGACCAGCGACAACAGCCGCTGCGCAGCCGGGCCATCGTACAGATCGCGGATCATGGCGCGGCCGACCACTGAGCCGGCGCCCGCACTCAGGCCTTGCAGAATGCGGAAGGCCCACAGATATTCGATGGAATGCGAAGCCGCGCAGCCGAGCGAGGCGACGGTAAAGACGAACAGGGTCGTAATGAGGACGTTGCGGCGGCCAAACGCATCGGACAGGGCGCCATGCCACAGTGACATACCGGCAAAAGCCAGCATGAAAAAGGTCAGGGTTTGCTGTACGGCAAGGGCGGGGGTGTTCAGCGAGCGTTCAATCTCCGGAAAGGCGGGCAGATAAGTGTCGATCGAGAACGCGCCCAGCATCGTGATTGCCGCGAGCGTGGTGGCCAGGGCAAATGCGCTGATTGCGGGCGTAGAGCGGCCCGATGTGGGGATTTCTGGGGGAGTGGGTAGTGACAAAAGAAATGGCCTGAGTTGGTGCGACCGGCAAGAATCGAACTTGCGACTAGGCCTTCGGAGGGCCCAATGATATCCACTTCACCACGGTCGCGGTGAGGCCCGAATTTTAGCACCCAGGGGCCTTGGCTCACGGGCGGCCAATACTGGAAAGCCCTGATTGAGGTCGTTTCCGGCTCCTTGCTATGCCAAAATCATTACTTTGACGCTATAATTCGCGCGCAAAGTGTATAAAACAGGCATATAAAAACGGCATTCAATGCCTCCCAGCCGACGAAGTCCAAGGAAAAATAATGAGCGACCCGCACGACGATCACGACACTCCGATCAAGACTCCCAAACAACTAATTACCACCGTGATACTGGCCTTCATTGTGCCGATCATTGTCATTGTTCTGTTGGTCAAGTTTGTTGTATCCAATCCGCTGAGCGGTGCGGGTAGTTCGGCCATGACGCCTGAGGCTGTTGCGGCGCGGATTGCACCGGTGGCGCAACTGACTCTGGTGGATGCCAATGCACCCAAGGTTTTGAAAAGCGGCGAAGACGTTTACAAGGAAACCTGTACCACTTGCCACGGCATGGGCATTGGCGGTGCGCCCAAGTTTGGCGATGTGGCTTTGTGGGCGCCGCGTATCAAACAGGGCGCTGACACGCTGTATGAGCACGCCCTCAAGGGCTTCACGGGCAAGGGTGGCATGATGCCAGCCAAGGGCGGCAATACCGATCTGGATGATCTGGAAGTGGAACGCGCGGTGGTCTATATGGCCAACGGCAGCGGCGCCAAGTTCAAGGAACCCGCAGCACCAGCACCGGCCAAGACGGCTGATGCCGGAGCGGCTGCACCTGCAGCAAAGTAAATTGGATTGAATACGGAAAAGGCGGCTTTGGCCGCCTTTTTTACTTCTGTACTGTCATCCTGAACGCAGTGAAGGATCTCAGGTCATGATGGTTACGACTGGCTGAAATCAAACACCTGAGATCCTTCACTGCGTTCAGGATGACATAGGAGAAACCATGCCGATCAAACGCGCAAGCTGGCCACAAGGCCGCGTCGTTGTACTTGAACATACATCGAAAGTTTTGCTCGGCAACGCGCTAGGTGATCCGCATGTGCGTCCATTGCATGTCTGGCTACCGCCGCAATACGATCTCAAAAAGTTTGCCGCGACGCGTTTTCCGGTGCTGTTCGATCTGGTGGGTTTTACCGGCACCGGGATGTCGCATACCAACTGGAAAAACTTTGGCGAGAACTTGCCCGAGCGTGCCGCCCGTTTGATTCACGAAAAGAAATTGGGTCCGGTGATTCTGGTGTTTCCGGATTGCTTCACCGCGCTGGGTGGTAATCAGTACATCAACTCCTCGGCCATCGGCAACTATGCGGATTATCTGACGCAAGAACTGATTCCCTTTGTTGATGCCAATTTCCGTACGCTGGCCTCACGCGAACATCGGGGCTGTTTTGGCAAGAGTTCGGGAGGCTATGGCGCAATTGTGCATGGCATGAAATACGCGAAGTACTGGGGCGCGGTCGCCGATCACTCAGGCGATGCCTACTTTGATTTTGTTTATCGGAGCGACTGGCCGAATACCTTGAACCAGTTGCAAAAGTACGCGCAATCCAAGCGTGAGGAGGGCGCGATTAATGTGCTCAAGCTGGAGAAGAAATGCGCCGATGGTTTTGATGACGGTCGCGTCAAAAACTTTCTCGAAAGCTTCTGGAAAAAATCCAAAAGCTCAGGTACGGAAGGCCATGTGTTGATGATGCTTGCGATGGCAGCGAGTTACGACCCTGACCCCCAAGCACCGAACGGCTTCAGGTTGCCGTTCAATCTTGAAACAGGGGAGATCATCGAGACGCGCTGGAAGCAGTGGTTGAAACATGACCCGATTCACATGGCGGACAAACACGTGAAGGCGCTGCGTTCACTCAAAGGGATTTTCATCGACTGTGGCTGGGCGGATCAGTACCAGATCCACTATGGGTCCCGGATTCTGTCGAAGAAACTTGCGCAACTGGGGGTCGATCACGTCTACGAAGAATTCAACGACAACCATTCCGACATTGATTACCGCATGGACCGCAGCCTGCCTTATCTGGTCAAGGTGCTGCGGCCCAAGTAACTCAACTCCAATTAGTCACGTCCCTTGCCGTTACCATGACCGTTGCCGTGACCATTTCCACGATGGTCATCGCGGTCGTCACGTCGGTCATCTCTGCGGTCGTCGCGACGATCATCCCGTCGATCACCACGATCCTGATGCCGTTCGCGATAATGCGGTACATAGACGTTGTTGTACCAACTATCCTGCACGAAATAGACCGGACGTCCGCAAGCGTCGTAACGGCCACAGTATTGACGCCACTTCTTGGCCTGCCCTGGAGGCACATGCAGATACAAGGGTTCACGAACAGCGCCGTAAGGCACGCGTTCAATGACCATGGGCTGAGCATAGAGCAGTTGCGGTCTGGGCACATCACCGATATCGATCTGGCCATAAAAACCAGGCTGACCGACACTGATTGAAACTCCGACATCAGCAGCCAGCGCGGCACTGGTGGCCGTAAACAAAGCAGCTGCGATCAAAATGCGTTTCATATTAAGACTCCTTTTGTATGGTGGGCGTTGTTGATCATAAAACCAATGTTTGGAACGCCATATGTGTAGGATGCACGGGCTGGCGTTTGGTTTCTGTAGGAATAATCCTGTTTATCCGTCAGACAAATGAGGAAGGGCGCTCCACTGCGGATCAGGCGATGCGCGGCTTGGCGAGTAAAGCTTTAAGGTTGCTGAGCCGGTCCTGCGGCGAGATTTTTTCTTCCGGCATTTCCTTCGCCGCCTGAGCGAGCCCGAGTTCGGCGATGAAGCGCGAAGGTTCGCGGGTTTCAAAATCACGAGCGCGTTTCCGTTTTTTGCACCAACTGATTTGCAGACTGCGCTGGGCACGTGTGACGCCAACATACATCAGGCGGCGCTCTTCTTCGATGCGTGAGGCAATGGCGGCGGCTTCATCATCTTCGCTCCCTTTGTGCGGCAACAAGCCTTCTTCGACACCGACCAGAAAAACGTGCGGGAACTCCAGGCCCTTGGCCGCGTGCAGGGTCGAAAGCCGAACGGCATCGACGTCCTGTTCCTTGCCATCGAGCATCGTCAGCAGTGCAACCGACTGGGTCAATTCGATCAGCGTTTTGCCCTCCTCTTCGCCCTTCTTCTTGAGCCAGTTGGTGAAGTCGAGCACGTTTTGCCATTTAGTTTGGGCGCTGCGCTCGTCTTCGCTGTCGAAGAGATGGGCTTCATAACCGATTGCTCTTACGAGATCATCCAGTACCTGTCCGGCGGGTTCCTTTTTGGCGCGATATTCGATGCGGTTGATGAAAGCGGTGAACTCGTTGATCGGCTGAAATTGGCGCGCTTGCACTTTGTGGGCGAAGCTGGATTCGCAGGCGGCTTCGAACAACGAGACATGACGCTGCCCCGCGTAACCGCCGAGTGCTTCGAGTGTGGCGGCGCCGACACCGCGCTTGGGTGTAGTAATCGCGCGAATGAACGCCGGGTCGTCGTCGGCATTGGCGATCAGGCGCAGCCAGGCACACAAATCCTTGATCTCGGCACGATCAAAAAACGATTGCCCGCCGGAGAGCACGTAAGGGATTTTTTCCTTGCGCAGCGCCTGTTCGATTACGCGCGCTTGATGATTGCCGCGATACAGCACGGCGTAATCAGCAAACTTGCCACGCCGCTCGAACTTGTGCGCCGACAACTGAATCACGATGGACTCGGCCTCGTGTTCTTCATCGTTCATCGGCGTCACGACGATGTTGTCGCCCGGCCCATGTTCGCTCCAGAGTTTTTTCTCGAACAGTTTGGGGTTGTGCGTAATCAATGCGTTGGCCGCGTTAAGAATGCGGCCAGTCGAGCGGTAATTCTGTTCGAGCTTGATCAGTTTGAGATTCGGATAATCAAGCGAGAGCTGCTTGAGGTTGTCCAGGGTCGCGCCGCGCCATGCGTAGATGGCCTGATCATCGTCACCGACGGCCGTGAATGCTGCGCGTGGTCCGACGAGTTGCTTGAGCAGGGCGTATTGGCAAGCATTGGTGTCCTGCACCTCGTCGACCAGCAGATAACGCAGACGCGACTGCCAGCGATACAGCACTTCATGGTTCGCACTGAACAACTCAACTGGCTTGCCGATCAGGTCATCGAAGTCCACGGCCTGATAGGCCTTGAGCGTGGCAGCGTAACTGCGATAGATGCGCGCGGCCTGGGCTTCGTCTTCATTCGCTGCGATATCAACCGCAGCATCGGATGTGACCAGCGCATTTTTCCAGAGCGAAATGCGGTTCTGGATGCGACGCGTGACTTGCTTGTCAGTCGTCGCACATAGATCCTGCACGATGCTGAAGCTGTCGCTGGAATCGAGAATCGAGAACTGCGGCTTCAGGCCCAGATGTGCTGCTTCCTGCCGCAGAATTTGCACGCCGAGTGCGTGAAAGGTGCAGACGGTTACCGCTTTGGCTTGTTTCGCGTCGATCAGACTCGCGACGCGTTCCTGCATTTCCTTTGCCGCCTTGTTGGTGAAGGTCAACGCGGCAATCTGTTTGGCTTCATAGCCGCCGTGTGCGATCAGATGCGCGATTTTGTGTGTGATGACACGCGTCTTGCCACTACCCGCTCCGGCCAGCACCAGACACGGCCCGTCAAGATGACGAACGGCTTCGCGTTGCGGTTCATTAAGAGGAGGGGATGAAGACATGCGACCTTGAGGCGGGACGGCGTAGCAAAAATGCTTTCCATCCGAGAGGGCGCGATTCTAGCAAAAGCTTTCGACGCAGAGGCGCCGAGGACGCAGAGAAAATCAATGAAGCTTGTCATCCTGAGCGCAGCGAAGGATCTCAGGTGCAACATCACTGCCGGAAGTCATTGAACACCTGAGATCCTTCGCTGCGCTCAGGATGACAAAGTTAAGGATACTCGGAGTCCTCTGCGTCGACATCAGTCACTCAAACTGCATAAGCCCCCGTCCGCGCCATTTCCATCAAGCGTGCAACCCGTTCTTCGGTTGCGGGGTGAGTGGAAAATAGTCCAGCCATGCCGCGACCAGACAATGGGTTCATGATCATCATCTGCGCCGTTTCCGGGTGTGCTTCAGTCGTCGGCAGTGGCGTGCCCTTGGCGTAACGATGAATCTTTTCAAGAGCGGACGCCAAGGCTTCAGGGTCGCCGGAAATCTCGGCGCCGCCGCGATCAGCCTCGTATTCACGGGCACGCGAGATCGCCATCTGAATCAGACCGGCAGCGAGTGGTGCAAGCAGCATCACCGCAATGCTGACAATCGGATTGACAGGACGGCCTTCGTTATCGCGCCCACCGAAAAACATCGCAAAGTTGGCGATGGCTGAAATGGCACCAGCCATGGTTGCGGAGATGGTGGAAATCAAAATATCGCGATGTTTCACATGGGTTAATTCGTGCGCCATCACGCCGCGCAGTTCACGCTGTGATAGCACGCGCAGAATGCCGGTGGTCGCAGCGACAGCGGCGTGCTCGGGATTACGGCCGGTGGCAAATGCGTTTGGCGCATCTTCATTGATGAGATAGACGCGTGGCATGGGCAGTTCGGCCCGTTGCGCCAGTTCCTTGACCATGTTGTAGAAATCAGGCGCAGTCGAGGCATCGACTTCCTGCGCGTTGTACATTTTCAGCACCAGCTTGTCGGAAAACCAGTAACTGAAAAAATTCATTGCCAGCGCGAACACCAGCGCGATCAACATGCCGCTTTCCCCGCCGAGAGCGCCACCGATGACGATGAACAAGCCAGTAATGGCGGCCATCAGCACAAAGGTTTTCACCCAATTAAACATGACGCAACCTTTCGTTCAAAGCAGACCGCTTGTCTGCCCTCTTAAGATGCGTCCCATGCGGAAAAATTCAATCGAAATGTTCCCCGGCTTGCAGCGGGTAGCCTGCGAGGAATTGGGCGACGGGTAGGCGCCTGGCTCCAGGCTTTTGCAATTCGGTGAGTTTGAGCAGCCCATTGCCGGTATTGATGACAACACCGTCTGGTGTGGCAGAGAGGATGGTGCCCGGCTTGCCGGGAACGCTGGTTGACGAAACTTCAGCTTTCCAGATTTTCAATAAAGTTTTGCCATGCTGAACGGTACAACCGGGAAAGGGATCAAAGGCGCGAATCTGGTTGGCGAGCTCGCTTGCTGAACGAGTGAAATCGAGTGCAGCTTCATCTTTGCTGATTTTGCTGGCGTAGGTGACGCCTTCGCTCGGCTGCGCTTGCGGCGGCAAGTTTGAATTTTGCAGACGCGGCAAAACATCCACAATTAACTTCCCGCCCAATGTGGCAAGCGCATCATGAAGCGTTGCGGTGGTTGCATCGGATGTGATTGGCAGCGCTGCTTTCAGCAACATCGGCCCGGTGTCCAGTCCCGCATCCATTTGCATGATGGTGATGCCGGTTTCGGTGTCACCGGCTTCGATGGCCCGATGAATCGGGGCGGCGCCGCGCCAACGCGGAAGCAGGCTGGCGTGGATGTTGATGCAACCCAGTGGCGGAAGATCAAGCACCCATTGCGGCAGGATCAGGCCGTAGGCGGCCACGATGATGGCGTCGTGTGGCGTTGTTTGCAATAAAGCTTGGGCCGCGCGCGCATCGTCCGTATATTTGCCATCCAGCCGCAGGCTTTGAGGTTGCGCGACGGGAATATGGTGAGCCAGTGCAAATTGCTTGACCGGACTGGCTTGTAAATTCATGCCTCTGCCAGCAGGACGATCAGGTTGAGTGAGCACTAACACAACCTCATGCCCCGCCGTATGCAGCGCTTCTAACGCCACTCGGGCGAATTCAGGGGTTCCGGCAAAGATAAGGCGCATTGCGTCATTTTAGGGCAAGCGCGCGGCGGGCATTTCGAGTGACGCGGAATCAAGCACTGATAAAAATCAGGCCGTTTCGCGTTCCAGTTTGCGCATTTTATTCTTGATGCGGGACTGTTTGAGCATCGATAGGTAGTCAACGAATACCTTGCCATTGAGGTGATCGATTTCATGCTGGATGCAAACGGCCAGCAATCCACGCGCTTCTATTTCGAAGGCGCGCCCCTTTTCGTCCAGCGCCCTGATCGTGACGCTTTCGGGGCGCGTAACTTTCTCGTAAATGTCTGGAACGGACAGGCAACCTTCCTCATTCAAGGTTTTAACCGGGCTGGCCGTTAACACCTGTGGGTTGATAAAAACACGCAGCTGGTCCTTGGTTTCTGAGGTATCGATAACGATGACCCGCTCGTGGACATCAACCTGAGTGGCGGCCAGGCCCACGCCCGGTGCTGCGTACATGGTTTCGGCCATGTCCTTCACCAGCTTGCGGATGCGGTCGTCGACATGGGTGACCGGCTTCGCCACTTTTTTCAGGCGAGGATCGGGATAATGCAGGATAGGTAGTAACGCCATAACAACACTGATGCAAAGTAGAAACTGGGTGTAAATGGGTATAAGCCGAATAATTATTGCAGCATCAAGCCATTAGATGCACAATTTCACGCGATACAGAAACTCCAGGGAGTTGCCGGGATGAAGATGCTCGATCAAAAGTCAGGTCAAAAAATGAGAATTGCAAGCGCCGCAAAGTCAGGTACAAAAGTACAACTTCTTCGGAAAAATTCTAGCACAGGCCTCCGGCTGATAATGCTGGGAATTCCAGCTTTGATATTGGGCTTTGCCTTGCTGACCCAAGCGCAGGCTCAGGAGACGGCCACGTCCAGTACCCAGTATGTTGGCAACAATGTTTTTGTTCCCAATGCGCCCGACCGTTATACCGTGGTCAAAGGTGACACGCTGTGGGATATTTCGGGCCGTTTCCTGCAAAAACCCTGGCGCTGGCCGGAAATCTGGCAGATGAACAAGGATCAGATTCGCAATCCGCACTGGATTTATCCGGGCCAGGTCATCATTCTCGACAAGGCCACCGGCACGATGCGTCTGTCGGACGATACCGTCAAGCTGATGCCGCAGATTCGCATCGGCAACGAACGCGATGCCATCACCAGCATTCCTCAGGATGTGATTGAACCCTTCCTGACTCAGCCGATCATTGTTGAAAATGCGGACATGCTCGATGCGCCACGTATTGTCGGTGCGAAAGAGCGCGTGATTCTCGGGCGGGATGACATTACTTATGTTGGCGGCATCACCGATCCTTCAGTGACCAGCTATCAGATTTTCCGTCCGGCCAAACCCCTGCGGGATCCCGATACCAACAAGGTCATCGCCTATCAGGCTGATTATCTGGGAACCGCTGAAGTCATTGCCAAGGGCGATCCCACGACGATCCGCATTACCGCTTCTCCCCAGGAAATTGGGGTTGGCGCTCGTTTGGTGCCTGCCGTCAAAGTTGGGCTGATTAATTATGTGCCGCATCCACCAGAGAAGCTGATTAGCGGCCGCATTATTTCGGTCTACGATGGTGTGGCCTACGCAGGCAAGAATATGGTGGTGGTATTGAATCGCGGTAAAGCCGATGGTCTTGAAGTTGGCCATGTGCTGGCGACCCAAGTCCATGGACGCACCATCACCGACAAGACCAACGGTTCCAGCCAAACCATCAAGCTGCCCGATGAACGCAGCGGTCTGATGTTCGTCTTCCGCGTGTTCAACAATGTTTCCTACGCCCTGATCACGAGCAGCACTGAGCCCATCGTCGTGGGCGACGTCTTCACCCAACCTTGATCTGGTTGGGTTGTGCTTGGACGCGGATGAAGTCAGCGCCTGGTTGCGCTTAACCCAGGCTGAAGGTGTCGGCCCCGCAGCGGGCCGACAATTGCTGGGTGCGTTTGGCCTTCCTCAACAAATTTTTGGGGCTAGTTTCGGTCAGCTGAGCCGTATTGTTTCTGAGCGCGCCGCCAAGTCCCTCGGCACTTCTCCTGATGAAAAGCTGCAGGCGCTGATCGCCAGTACGGTCGATTGGGCCAGCACTCCCGGTAATTACTTTCTGACGTTGGCCGATCCACGCTATCCCAAGCACTTGCTAGACATTACGGATCCGCCCTTGGTGTTATATGTCAAAGGCCGGATTGATCTGCTCGAAACACCTGCCATTGCCATCGTCGGTAGCCGCAATGCGACGGCCCAGGGTGTCGCCAATGCTGAACGTTTTGCCGAAGCACTGGCGCAGGCGGGCTGGATGGTTGTGAGCGGACTCGCGCTCGGCATTGATGCGGCCGCCCACGAAGGCGCGCTCAAGGCGGGTTCCACCTTGGCAGTCATTGGCACCGGTGCTGATATTGTTTATCCGGCGCGTAACCGCAATCTCGCCCATCGCATTGCCGATAATGGCGTGCTGCTCAGTGAGTTTCCTTTGGGCACTGCTGCGATTGCCCACAATTTTCCGCGTCGCAATCGCATCATTTCCGGGCTCTCGCGCGGTGTGCTGGTGGTGGAAGCTGCCGCGCAATCGGGTTCCCTGATCACCGCCCGGCTTGCTGGCGAACAGGGGCGCGAGGTATTCGCCATTCCCGGCTCGATTCATTCGCCCTTATCCAAGGGTTGTCACCGCTTGATCAAGGATGGCGCCAAGCTGGTCGAGTCGGCGCAAGATGTTTTGGAGGAATTGGGCGAGCTCGTTGGTACGACGGCTGGTACGGTTCCTGCTGCGTCTGATGATGTCGCCGCTCCAGTGGAGCACCTGTTATTGACTGCGATGGGATATGACCCGGTATTGCCGGATGAATTGGCCTTAAGAGCAGAATGGTCACTCGCAGATGTAACGACAGAATTGCTTGAATTGGAACTAAATGGCTTGGTCTCACGTATGCCGGGAGGGCGCTATCAGCGTTTGTTGAAATAGCAACATTTCAGAGCAGACTTGAGCGAAACGGCAAGGCAAGATAAAGTAGGGCCAAGAGTAGAGTAGATAGACAGAGGATCGGGGGAATTTATGTTTGACGTACTCGTGTACCTCTATGAAAACTATTACCGGCCAGACGCCTGTCCTGACACGGACACGCTGGCCCGGAAACTCACCGCCGCCGGTTTTGAGGGCGAAGAGATCAGCGATGCACTGTCCTGGCTGAATGGCCTGGCGGAAGTGACCCAGACCACCATACCCGTTGCGTACAGCAACAACACCTCGTTTCGGGTTTATGCCGATGTGGAATATGAGCGCTTGGGCGCCGAGTCGATCGGCTTTCTGAGTTTTCTCGATTCGGCCGGCGTGTTGAATCCCTTGCTGCGCGAAATTGTCATTGAGCGGGCACTCGCTACCGATGAAACCCCTGTACAGCCTGACAAACTCAAGATCATTGTGTTGATGGTCTTGTGGAGCCAGGGTGAAGAGCCGGATTCCCTGATTCTGGACGAGCTGCTCGAAGACGGCGAACCACGGCAGCTGCATTAAGCGTCGACAAACGACCTTCTTGCCCCTTCGATGTGTCGCTACGCGACTACTCAGGCCGAACGGTTCTTTGGTTTTTTGCGTACCACCCATCCGTTCGGCCTGAGTAGCCCGAAAGGGCGTATCGAAGGGGCAATCTCGAAGATAAATAAGGTCGGTTTTTACCTGAATTTGCAGCTTTTTTGGGTTCCAAACAACCGGTCGGTAATTCCTTCTTGCTTGCGCACTGCAAAAACTTGTGCGTATCATGCGTCCCCATATTCGCCGCAGTCATAAGAACTGAACACCGGAAGGCCGGTGCGGCGCCTCTACCGCCTGATTGAAAACGACAACGTGAAGTCACTCATCATTGCCGAAAAACCCTCCGTGGCAGCGGATATTGCGCGTGCCATCGGTGGCTTTACCAAACACGACGATTATTTCGAGTCGGACGAATATGTCCTGTCATCGGCCATCGGCCATCTGGTTGAAATCGCCGCGCCGGAAGAATATGACGTCAAGCGCGGCAAGTGGAGTTTTGCCAATCTGCCGGTGATACCGCCGCACTTTGATCTCAGGCCCATCGAAAAAACCGAATCACGTCTGAAGCTGCTGACCAAGCTGATCAAGCGCAAGGACGTGACCAAACTGGTCAATGCCTGTGACGCGGGACGTGAGGGGGAACTGATTTTTCGCCTGATTGCACAACACGCCAAGGCGAAGCAACCCATCAAGCGTTTGTGGCTGCAGTCGATGACACAAGGTGCAATTCGCGACGGCTTTGCGGCCTTGCGTACCGATGAACAGATGCTGCCGCTGGCCGATGCGGCGCGCTGCCGCTCCGAAGCCGACTGGCTGGTCGGTATCAACGGTACACGCGCGATGACGGCGTTCAACAGCAAGGGCGGCGGGTTTTTCCTGACCACAGTGGGCCGCGTGCAGACGCCAACGCTGTCCATCGTGGTCGAGCGCGAAGAAAAAATCAAACGCCATGTGCCGCGTGATTACTGGGAAGTGAAAGCCGAGTTTGTTGCGGCAGCAGGCCTGTATGAAGGCCGCTGGTTTGATCCCAAGTTCAAGCGCACGGACGAAGATCCCGATCAACGCGACTCGCGTCTGTGGGGCAAGCCAGCGGCTGATTCGATTGTTGCGGCTTGCCGTGGCAAGCCCGGCACAGTCACGGAAGAATCCAAGCCTTCGACTTCGATGGCGCCGCCGCTGTTTGACTTGACCAGTTTGCAACGCGAGGCCAATGGCCGCTTCGGTTTCTCGGCCAAGAACACGCTCGGTCTGGCGCAGGCGCTGTATGAAAAGCACAAGGTGTTGACCTATCCACGGACCGACTCACGTCATTTGCCTGAGGACTACATCAGCACCGTGATGGAAACGGTCGAGATGTTGAAGGACTCGAACAATTACGCGACTGCTGCGGCATTGATCAAGAAGAACAAGTGGGTCAAACCAAACAAACGCATTTTCGACAACAGCAAGATTTCCGATCACTTCGCCATCATCCCGACGCTGCAGGCGCCGAAGAATCTGTCCGAGCCGGAGTTCAAGTTGTACGACCTGGTCGTGCGGCGTTTTCTCGCGGTGTTCTTTCCTGCCGCCGAGTATCTCGTCACAACGCGTATCACCGAAGTATCCGGGCATCAGTTCAAGACCGAAGGCAAGGTACTGGTTCAACCCGGCTGGCTGCAGGTTTATGGCAAGGAAATTCAGGGTGAAGATGCCAATCTGGTGCCGGTGGCGCCAGGTGAAAAACCGCTGACCGAAAACATCGAAGCCGTCGGCCTCGTTACCAAGCCGCCTGCGCGCTACACGGAAGCTACGCTGCTGTCGGCCATGGAAGGCGCAGGCAAGCTGGTAGAAGATGATGACCTGCGCGAAGCGATGGCGGGCAAAGGTTTGGGCACACCGGCTACACGCGCTGCAACCATTGAGGGTCTGCTTAACGAAAAGTACATGATCCGCGAAGGTCGGGAATTAATTCCCACGGCCAAGGCTTTCCAGTTGATGACCCTGCTGCGCGGTCTCGATGTGGAAGAACTTACCGCGCCTGAGCTGACCGGCGAATGGGAGCACAAACTGGCGTTGATGGAAAAGGGCAAGATGTCGCGTGACGAGTTCATGCGCGAGATTGCGCGTATGACCCAGATTATCGTCAAGCGCGCCAAGGAATATGACAACGACACGATTCCTGGCGACTACACCACGCTCAAAACACCCTGCCCTCATTGCGGCGGCACGGTCAAAGAGAACTACCGGCGCTTCGCTTGCGTTGGAAAAGAAACCGCCGCGGATAGCGGTTGCGGATTTTCAATCAGCAAAATTCCCGGCAGCCGCCAGTTCGAGATTCCTGAAGTGGAAGAGCTGCTGACCAAACGCGAGATTGGTCCGCTACAAGGCTTTCGCAGCAAGATGGGTAGGCCCTTCGCGGCCATACTCAAGATCGTCAAGGACGAAGAAAACAAGAACCTCAAACTCGAATTCGACTTCGGCCAGAATCAGGACGACGAGAACAGCGAGCCGGTTGATTTCACCGGTCAGGAAATGCTCGGCGCCTGCCCCAAGTGTGGCGGCGCAGTCTATGAATTAGGACTGAGCTACGTCTGCGAAAACAGCGTCAACCCGCCCAAGACCTGCGACTTCCGCAGCGGCAAGATCATCCTGCAACAGGAAGTCGCGCGCGAGCAGATGGTCAAGCTCTTGTCCGAAGGCAAGACCGACCTGCTCCCCGGCTTCAAGTCTTCCCGCACCAACCGCTTCTTCAAAGCCTATCTGGTCAAAGGCGAAGGCGGCAAGGTGAGCTTTGAGTTTGAGGCGAGGAAGCCTGCTGCTGAGAAGAGTGCGGCGGCGAAGAAGGTTGCCAAGACTGCGGGTAAGGCTAAGGATGTAGAGGTGAAAGAAGTTGAGGTGACGCCGGTTGTTGCGACTAAGAAAGCCGTGGCGAAGAAGGCCGCTGCGAAGAAAGTAGTGAGCAAGACCAAGACCTAATTAAGTTAGGCTGATTATGAGTTCCCATTTGATCTGCCAACAATGTGGCAATGTCCACTCAATCGACGAGATGGAGCTGTCGTTCCGTCGCCCAGATGCCGCAGCGGTTCTTTCTCAGCAAGAACGCGAGAATAGTATCCAAGAGAGTAACGATTTATGCGTGATTGATGGCGAGCGATTTTTCATTCGAGCAGTGTTACCACTTCCTGTCGAAGCGAGAGAACGCGTATACAAAATAGGTTTATGGATTGAGGTCAATCAGCCCGCGTTCGAACGCATATATGAACTTTGGGATGAGACCAAACAGGACGAAGAAGAGCCGTTTCAGTGCTATGTCGCGAACAGCATTCCTACGTTGCCAGAAACTACGGGCTTATCCGCTGAAGTACGGCTTACTGGCCCAGGCTTGCGGCCACAGATTTTCATTCAACAAGTTGAGCATCCACTCTACAACGAGCAGTGCTTGGGCATTACCGCTCACCGTGCGCATGAATACAGCTTGCTGTTTGCGTAGCAAGCGTAAGGTGGACAAAGGCTGTCAAGCCGTGCCCACGCTGAACCGACCTGAGTGATCGTGGGCACGCTGCGCTTTGCCCACCCTACTCGATGGAAACAAAATGGAACGCGTCCTCATCATTCACGCCGTCAAAGACTATCCTGCATGGAAGAAAGTTTTTGATGATGCGGCATCCATACGCAAAGCGGCAGGTGAGCAAAGCTATCAGGTGCTGAAATACGAGAACGATGCCAACAAGATTGTTCACTTCTCTAAGTGGGCATCGATTGCGCAAGCCAGGGCTTTTTTTGAATCACCGAAGCTGGTAGAGATTCGTAAACAGGCGGGCGTTGAGGCGCCGGAGTTTATTTATCTACATCAACTTGAAGCGGGTGTGCTTTAGCAGGGTGTTGAAAAACTACTGTGCGGCTGGAATGCGGCGTTGGGCAGTGCTCGAAATCCTCGTGTATACCCACGTACACTCCGGTTTCTGCGCGCTGTCCGCCTTGCCTTCCAGCCGCTCGCTACGTTTTTCAACACCCTGCTAGAGCACTGAACCGGTAATCGGGTGTGTTGCTCAACAAACCGTTACCCTGATTGTCATCCTTGAGCGCATGCGAAGGATCTCAGTTGTTGGCGTAGCAAGGGCTGTTCCGCAGTCATGATCCACCTGAGATTCTTCGCGTGCGCTCAGAATGACAAAATGGGCACCGACATTTCGGACATTGCAGCGGACTCTTGAATTGACAGCAGTTGATATTTACCGCATTTAAAGCCGCCCTCACCCTAACCCTCTCCCCGATCACGGGGAGAGGGCTGGGGTGAGGGAAAAGTTTTTTGTCATTCAAGATGTAAACGTCACTAATCGGCCCTGCGTGTTGCAATATGCGATGCGATTAGTTTTTTTGCTTGCTTGCGCACCAGCTTGCCATCGGTATCGACCAACCATAGACGCGCAAGGCCCCAGAGAAAAAGTTGAGTATCCGTCGCAAGCGTTTCGGGTTTGAGGCCGGGGCGCAGTTCGCCATTGCGCGCGGCTTCGCGATAGACCACGGCCAGATTCTTGGTCATGCTTTCGTAGCAATTGCGCATCTCGGCCAGCTCGTGTGCGATCTCATCCACATATTCACATTTGAAATTCATGATTTCAAAAGTCGTGCGCGCTTCTTCGGTGCCTGTGACCGATTCGAGCATGGTATTCATGAGTTTTTCAATACGAGCCAATGGCGCTAACTGTTTTTGCTGGAGCAGCTCAAACTCCACACGCTCGAGCATGGGCAGGCTGACCTGATCGCGCATGGCATAGAACAATTCGTATTTGTTGGTGAAGTGCCAGTAGATGGCGCCGCGCGTGACGCCTGCGGCAGCGGCAATATGTTCCAGGGTTGTACGTGTGACGCCGCGCGTATGGAATTCATTGCGAGCTGCGGCGATGATCGCCATGCGCGTTTGCTCTGCCTCTTCTTTCGTGCGTCGTACCATTAATTAGAATCTCCTGACACAATCGTGTCACTTTCGTAATGTGAAAGGATAGCCCTCGAACTTGAAGGGGATTATTTATTATTTATTTACATACAGCCCTGATTGTATATAATTACAGACTAATTTCCAACTCGAATAGTTCCCCCATGACTACATTTCCGAACGTCCCCAGCCCTTCTATTGCCGTGCATCGGCGCGACAAGTTTCTGGTTCTTACGATGACTTTGTTGGCGACGCTGACATTGACGGCTTGCGGTAAAGGTGGGCAAGCAGAAGGGCCGGGCATGATGGCCATGCCGGTCACGGTCGTTGAAATGCAACCGCAGAAAGTCCCGGTGATGGTCGAGGCGGTGGGTCAAACTCAGGGCTCCAAAGAAGTTGAAGTACGCCCGCGTGTTTCCGGCATTCTGATGAAGCGGCTCTATACCGAAGGTCAAACGGTCAAAGCGGGGACGACGTTGTTCCAGATTGACCGCGCGACCTACGACATTGCATTGATGCAGGCGCGAGCTTCACTGGCGCAGGCCAAAGCGAATTTTGAACAGGCGCAGCGTGAGGCTGCGCGTCTTAAGCCGCTGGTTGAGGAGCGCGCAATCAGTCAGAAAGATTATGACGATGCGACCTCTGCATTGAAAGCTAGCGAAGCGGCGCGCATGGCAGCTGAGGCGCAGGTCAAAGCGGCGGAACTGAATGTGGGCTACACCGCGGTCACAGCGCCTATCACCGGAGTGACTGGAAATGCCCCGCATTCTGAGGGCAGTCTGGTTGCGGCGGGCACTGACTTGTTGACGACCATGAGTGTGACCGATCCGATCTGGGTGAGCTTTGCCTTTGCGGAATCCGATACGCGACGTTTGCGTGAAGCCGGGGGAAACAAGGCTGAGGTCAAGCTGGTGTTTTCCGACGGTACGGTTTATCCCGTCAGCGGCAAACTAAATTTTGCCGCATCAACGATTGATCCAAAGATTGGCACCGTGCAATTGCGTGCGGAATTCAGTAATCCCAAGCTGGTTGTTTTGCCTGGGCAATTCGTGCGTGTGCAGGTCCTGGCGGGCGAGCAACAGGCCTACCTGGTGCCGCAATCCGCCTTGTTCCAGGGCGATCAGGGCAAGGTTGTTTTTGTTGCGACGCCTGACAACAAGGTCGCGCCTCATCCCGTAGAAACAGCAGGGTGGTCCGGCAGCAACTGGGTCGTCACCAAGGGCCTGAATCCGGGCGATAAGTTGATTACGGATAACCTGATCAAGCTGCGGCCCGGCGCGCCTGTGGCACCGCATCCACCTGGGCAAATGCCTGGGGCTCCGGGTGCACCGGCGCCTGAGGGTAAAGCCGAGAAGCCTAAGTCTTAAGCTAGTCCTGTCTCAAGGGATTTTTATTTAGTGGGGATTATTTTCCGATCATCCTTCGATACACCGCATTGCATGCGGCACTCAGGACGAACGGAAAATAATTGAGCGGCTCGCAAGCCGTGTCGTACAAAAACCGGAAGCTTATTTATGTCCAAGTACTTTATTGACCGCCCGATTTTTGCGAGCGTTCTCTCCATCATCATCGTGCTGGCCGGCCTGGTCTGCATGAAAATCCTGCCGATTGCGCAGTACCCCGAAATCGCACCGCCGACGGTGACGATTACTGCGGTCTACCCCGGTGCTTCGGCCGAAACTCTATCGAAGACCGTGGCGGGGCCGATTGAAGAGCAACTATCCGGCGTGGATAACCTGCTGTACTTCAGTTCGGTTGCTGCATCAAACGGTACCGTCACGATTACGGCTACTTTTGAAGTGGGAACGGACATTGACAAGGCGACCTTCAATGTCAACAACCGCGTTGGTCTTGCCACGGCGCGTTTGCCCAGCGAGGTCATACGCAACGGGGTAACGGTCGCCAAGGGCGCGAACGACATCCTGTTGTTTGTTTCATTGGTTTCAAAAGGAGAAAAATTCGACACGCTCTATATGTCCAACTATGCTTCCCTGCATATCCTGGACGAGCTCAAACGCTTGAAGGGTACGGCCAATGTGTCCGTATTTGGCGCACGCGATTACGGGATGCGCATCTGGCTGCAACCCGACAAGATGGCTCAGCTGGGCATTACAACAACGGACATCGAGGCCGCAATCAATGCGCAGAATGCCCAGTTTGCAGCAGGCAAGATCGGCGCAGAACCTTCATCGTCAGAACAGCAAGTGGTTTACACCGTGACCGCGCGGGGTCGTCTGGTTGATCCCGAGCAGTTTGGTGACATCGTTGTGCGTTCGACGGCCGGGGGCGGCGTGTTGCGTTTGAAGGATGTCGCCCGGGTCGAACTCGGCGCCCAGTCCTATGACCAGTTCATTACATTGAATGGCGTACAAACCGTTGGCGTAGCTGTATTTTTGCAATCGGGGGCCAATGCCATTGATCTCTCGAAGGCCATTCACGCCAAGATGGAAGAGCTGAAGCAGGATTTTCCAGACGGCCTGGAATATTTCATCCCCTATGACACGACGCGCTTTGTGCAGGCCTCGATCACCGAGGTGACGCACACCATGATCGAGGCGGCCATCCTCGTGATTCTGGTGATTTTCCTGTTCCTGCAAACCTGGCGTGCAGCGCTGATTCCGATTATCGCTGTGCCGGTTTCGCTAATCGGTACGTTCGCCGGTCTATGGCTGTTCGATTTCTCGATCAATACCTTGACGTTGTTTGCGATGGTGTTGGCGATCGGTATCGTGGTCGATGATGCGATTGTGGTTCTGGAAAACGTCGAACGCCTGATGCGGGATCGGAAAATGTCGCCGTATGCGGCGGCGGTCGAAGCCATGCGCGAGGTGCAGGGTGCTGTGATCGGTATTGTGCTGGTGCTGTGCGCGGTGTTCATTCCGGTCGCTTTTCTCGGCGGCATTGCTGGGCAACTTTATCGCCAGTTTGCTGTAACCGTGTCGGTCTCGGTGGTGCTATCGGGTGTGGTTGCGCTGACGCTGACGCCGGCTCTCTGCGCAATATTGCTCAAGGCGGACGAGCATGATCACCCCGGCTTTTTGGCAACCAAAATCTTTATACCGTTCAATCGTTTTTTTGAAAAACTCACGAACCGGTTTGTATCGGATACAGGCAAGATGATGGCGCGCCGCACGCTGACCCTGGCGGCATTCGGTGTTCTGTTGATCGTGTTGGGGTTGTTATTCTGGCGCGTGCCGGGGAGTTTTGTGCCTGAAGAAGATCAGGGTTATTCCATTACCGCGGTTGTGTTGCCGGATGGTGCCTCAATTCATCGAACCCGCAAGACAGCAGAAATGCTGAGCAAGATGGTCGAGAAGAATCCGGCGATGGAAAATATTTTTGTGGTCAACGGGTTTGACTTGATCGGTGGCGGCAACAAGAGCAGCGCGGCCACTTTATTCCTGGTGACCAAGCCTTGGGAAGATCGCAACATCAGCACCAAGAAAATCGTGGAACAGATGACCGGCATGGGTTTCGGTCTGCCGGATGGCATTGCCTTTTCCTTCCTGCCGCCATCGATTGCCGGTCTGGGTAATTCGGGCGGTTTTGAGGTTTATGTGGAGGCGCGAACCGATACCGATCCGCTCAAACTCTCGGCAGTTGTTCAGGACTTTGTTGCGGCACTGGGTAAAGATCCGGCTTTGGCCGGGGTCAATACTTTCTTCCGGCCAACGGTGCCGCAAATTCGTGTCGATGTCGATCGCGAAAAAGCACTCGCCTTGGGGGTTTCAGAGGCGGATGTCTTTACAGCATTGCAAGCCCAGATGGGCTCACTGTATGTGAATGACTTCAACAAGTTCGGGCGGACTTATCGAGTTCAAATTCAGGCCGATGCGCCATTCCGCAGCAAGCCCGAAGATCTCGGTGCGATTTATGTGCGCTCGAATACGACGGGCAGCATGATTCCTTTGAAGTCGTTGATTACAGTCAACAACATTGTCGGACCAGAGCAACTCGACCGCTATAACGGCTATGTGTCCGCAAAGGTCATTGGCAGCGCCAAGCCCGGCTACAGTTCGGGCGAGGCCCTTAAGGCATTGGAGAAAGTGGCCAAGGCAACACTGCCCCAAGGTTATTCCATTGAATTGACCGGACAGGCCTTCCAGGAAAAACGGACCGGCAGTGCTTCAGTGTTTGCGTTCGGCTTCGCCATCGTGATGGTGTTCCTGATTCTGGCGGCGCTGTATGAGCGTTGGGGCTTGCCGCTCGCTGTGCTGTTGGCGGTACCGTTTGCGATTACTGGTGCGTTGGGCTTTGTGTGGCTGCGAGGAATGGACAACAACATCTACTTCCAGATTGGTTTGATTGTGCTGATTGGTCTGGCGGCCAAGAACGCGATTCTGATTGTAGAGTTTGCCCAGCAAGGCTTGCAGGAGGGCATGACAGCAGTCGATGCGGCGATGAATGCAGTGCGACTCCGGTTCCGACCCATCATCATGACCTCGGTGGCATTTGTGCTTGGCATGGTGCCACTGGTGATTGCGACGGGTGCCGGTGCGGCCGCGCGGCAATCGATGGGTTCGGGTGTGTTCGGCGGCATGATTATCGCCACGTTCATCGCCCCCGCTTTTGTGCCGCTGTTTTTTGTACTGCTGGCACGCAAACCAAAAACAAATCCAGAAGCTCCTGTTGAAGAGGAGAAAACGGTATGAAACATCAACTCAAAACAAGTCTGAAAATATTGAGTCTGCTGATTGCGGTGGCCGCGACCGGTTGTGCCGTCGGGCCCGATTACAAGCGCCCTGCAGCCAACTTACCGCAAGCTTTTGATACAGCATCTGCTGCTGATGCGGCATCAGCGACGATCCCCAATAATTGGTGGACACAGTATGGCGACCCCGCCTTGAATGATCTGGTACAAACGGCATTGAGTAACAATGCGGATGTACGTTTGGCCGCAGGTCGCGTCGAAGAAGCTGAGGCCGTTCTCAGCGAAGCCAGCGCAGCTTTCTTTCCCGAGATTGATCTTGGCGCATCCGGTACCAAGGCGCGCTCCAGCTCGCTCAATGCGCAACAGTTTCCTGGCCCGCTGGTTACCAAGACCAACCGCCTGGCTCTATCGACTTCGTTCGAATTGGACTTCTGGGGCAAGCTGCGGCGTGCAACCGAATCGGCTCGCGCACAGGCATTGGCTTCGCGTTATGCCAAGGATGTGACCACATTGACTTTGGCTGGTACCGTGGCGCAATCCTATTTTGCCTTGCGATCCTTCGATGCTCAGATTGCCGCCACTGCAGCGACACTTAATGCGTCGCAGGAATCGCTTAATGTTGCGCGCAATCGTGCGAAGGCGGGACTGGCTTCTGACCTCGATCTGAATCAGGCCGAAGGGGCCCGTGCCGATGCCGCTAACCAGTTGCGTGAATTGCAACGTCAGCGCACAGTGCAGGAACATCTGCTGGGCACGCTCACCGGTAATCTCAGCCTGAAAGTGGCGGCCAAGAGTGCGCCCGATCTGATGACTTTACCCATTCCGCCATTGCCTCCTGCAGGTTTGCCCTCAACGCTGCTGGATCGTCGTCCCGATGTTCAGCAAGCCGAGCAAACTCTCGTTGCTGCCAATGCTGAAATCGGTGTGGCACGGGCCGCACAGTTACCGACCTTCAGTCTGACTGGAAATTTTGGTGGTCAGAGTGAGGCGCTGGTTGACGTGCTGAAAGAAGGTGCACGGGTCTGGTCCGTTGGTCTGGGTGCGATGATGCCGATTTTCGATGCCGGTAAATATTCGGCGCGCACGCGTCAGGCGGAGGCACGTCAGAAGCAATCGGCGGCGGGTTATCAAAAAGCAGTTGAGGCGGCATACAAAGATGTGGCTGATGCGCTGACCAACACCGAGCAATCGGCTGCATCGGAAGCCGACGTTCAGATTAAGGCCAATGCTGCGCGCAATGCATTACGGCTTGCTAACTTGCGCTACAAGCAAGGCTACTCGCCCTACCTCGAAGTATTGGATGCGCAGCGCAGCGCCAATGCAGCCGAGTCTGCGCTGGTACAGAATCGTCAGGCGCGTCTGTCGTACAGCGTCGATCTGATGAAAGCTTTGGGCGGCGGTTGGTCGGCGCAATAGAGCTGCGCGAGAGAAGGGGCGACGACGCGTTGTCAAACCTCTCAACACAGAGACACGGAGGCATGGAGATTCACAGAGAAAATCTTGAGGCTTTACTCTGTGTCTCGCGGGTTTCTCTGTGAGCTCTGTGTCAATCTTTTCGGTTTGGCCTTCTGCGTTGCGTCTCAAACCACAGGGTTGAAACACGGCGATGCTTCAAGAGCCCTCATGCTATCGTTCGGCTTGATGTCTGGTTTTCATCCATTGCGTCATCAACAACAAAAACGCCAAACGAGCCATGGGATTTCTGGTTGAGCCATATCGCTTATTTCTGATTGCTCTGCAGCGCTATGGCTGCATTCATGCGCCGCTTTGGGTCAACGAAAGTTCGGCCGACGCGCGTGCGGCAATTCGATATTTTCCTTTGGTAGGCCTATTGACCGGTCTTTTCAGCGGCATTGTCTATATCACCGTTGCACATTGGCTCCCTCCTGCAGTCGCCGTGGTGATTGCAATCCTGTCGGGGCAGTTTTTCACACGCGCTGTGCATGAACGTGGCTTGAGCACGACAGCCAATGATTGGTTTGCGGGGGCTCCGGATTTCAGCGCAGGTACTGTTGCCGTTTGCATGGTGCTGCTACTTAAGTTTTCAGCGCTCGCCTATTTGCAGAACGAGTGGATTGTGTTTGCCTTGATTTGTGGTCATGCCTTTTCACGTCTTGCGGCCCTGCCCTTGGTGGTTGTATGGGACAAAGATTCTTTGCTGCAGGCACAAGCTGAGCAGCCTTGCATTGGGCCAGGCGAATTTTTGACGGCAGCGTTTTATGGTCTGTTGCCTTTGGTGTTGATGGTGACCAACCGTCATCTTGAACCCCAGATGCGAGGCCCATTGTTAATTGGTGCCGGTGCCGCGCTTGCTGTTGCTGCGTTGTTAGGTTTTGTAATGTACCGTCGCTCAATGCAAATGAGCGATGCGAAATTGAGTGCGATTCAACAAGGAGCAGAGGTCGTGTTCTATCTCGGTCTTTTAATCAGCCCGCATTGACGCATCAGCGTATCAGAAAGTAAGCAAGTTGAAGTCAGTGTTTACTTCTTCTTGTCTTGATCATCATTCAACTGTTCGGCAACCAGTGTTTTCTTGAGCTGATTTTTTTCAGCGGCGCGTTTGGCTCCTGTCGTTTTACCGTGAGGCCCTGCAGGCATTTGCCGCGCTTTGACGGCAAGCGGATTACGAGGTTTGGTGGCTTCGACCCGGAAGGTCATTTTCTGGCGAGTGCCATGCGTTTTGTTCGCCATGATTGCGCATGACTAATGTTGATGTGCGGCTTCTGCGGGTTGAGCCATTGCATCAGTGAGACTGCGTACCGGCACTATTATTTGCTGCTCAATATTTTTTTTCTGTCCGTTGTTTTCTGCGACTTCAAACGTGAGTGTGAGAGGAATGGACTGGCCCGCTTTGAGTTGTTGTTTGAGATCCATCACCATCAAGTGCGTCCCACCACGCTTAAGCTCTACGAGCTGTTTCGCGGGCAGCACCAAGTTTTTGAGGGGACGCATTTGCATGACGCCGCCCTCCATATTCATGGTGTGCACTTCAACCAGGCCCGCGGCGGGACTGCTGGCACGCACCAAAGTCAGTGCTTGCTCACTCTTCAGTTTCATGAAAGCGGCACTGGATTTTTGTACGCTGACCGTTGCGGCAATCCAGGCATCGTCAACCTTGACTTGCGCTAAGCTGGCTGTAAAAGCGAGGCTTAACATGAATGTGAGTGCCAGCTTACAAGTGTAGTTTTTCATAGGAATAAGTACTTCAAAGAAAAGTCATGACGCTCGCTTAAAGCGATAAACATTATCGGGTCCACGCTCGCGCTTCACGTCACCCGCATACCAAAGATAGTGCAAATGCGCGAGCGCTTCGCCGAAAGCAAAGTACATTTGTTGAGTGTCGAGTTTGCGTTTGAACATGACGGGAATGACATCCGCCGCCGTGGTCGGGTTGACGCAAAGTTCGCGCACTTCGTTGAGGCGGTCATCATGATGTTGATGTAACTGCTGTACGCGCACTTGAAGTTTTTGAAACGGTCGACCGTGCGAGGGCAGAACCATTGAGCCTGGCGCCGCAAGAAAACTGAGCCGATCAATTGAACTCAGGAATTGTTGCAAGGGGTTGGCTTCGGGCTCGGTGACATGGACGCCAATGTTTGTAGAGATGCGCGGTAGCAACATGTCACCCGCAATCAGGACATGCTGTTCTTCGGCATAGAGCGAAGCATGTTCGGGCGAGTGGCCGAAGCCTGTAATCACGCGCCATGCTTTGTCGTTGATCATGACGCGTTCGGCATCGACAATGCGGCGGAAAGAAAAGGGAATTTCTGGCACCATTTTGGCGAAGTGGTTGCCACGTTGTTTCAACTGATCGACATGTTCCTTTTCCGCGAAACCATGCGTGACCATGTGCTGCACGGTGCTTTCACCACGCAGACCTTCGAGCCCGGCTTGCACGACGCGCCCCATGGTGTACTCGCCCAGCGTCATCCAGACGCGGCAATTAAATTGATCGGACAGCCAGGCCGCGTTGCCGAGATGATCGGGATGCATGTGTGTGCAAATTACACGGACGATGGGTAGTCCCTCCAGCTCTTTGCTGATGAGTCGGCTCCAGAGCTTGCGGGTTTCATCGTTACCGATGCCACAGTCGATTGCGGTCCAGCCGTCGCGTCCTTCGAAGCGGTCACGCAGCAGCCAGAGGTTGATGTGGTTGAGTTGAAACGGCAGGGGCATGCGGATCCAGAACACGCCGGGCGCCACCTGAAATTTTTTACCGGGTTCGGGCAGGAAATCGGCGAAGGGATAATCGAGCTGGTTTTCTTGAGTGGTCATGAGCAGCTTGAGAGCAAGATTTCTGCTGGTTACGGTTGATCAGGATTTCAATTTAGCGAGGATAACGTCCAATGCATCGAGATCGGCAAAATGAATTTCAACTTGACCATGGCCCTTCGCGCCGACCTTGATGCTGACTTTGGTGGCTAGCATGTCGGACAGTTCGTCTTCAAGACGCGTGAGGTCCCGATTTTTGGATTTTGGTTTTTTGCTCGCGACCAAGGCAAAGTCTGAATTCATGGTCGATGCCATCCGCGTCACCAGTTTTTCAGCTTCACGTACCGACAGGCGTTTGGCGACGACTTGTGTGGCCAAGGCGATCTGAGAAGCAGCATCGACCGCAAGCAGGGCTCGCGCATGACCCATGTCGAGATCACCCGCCATCAGCATGGTCTGTACCGGCTTGGCCAGATTGAGCAGACGCAACATGTTGGAGGTGGCGCTGCGCGAGCGGCCAATCGCCTGTGCGGCTTGCTCGTGTGTGAGCTTGAATTCGTTCAGCAAACGCTGCACACCTTGCGCTTCTTCGAGCGGGTTGAGATCTTCACGCTGGATGTTTTCAATCAATGCCATCACGGCGGCGGATTCGTCCGGCACGTCTTTTACCAGCACCGGTACTTCGCTCAAGCCCGCAATACCGGCGGCCCGGAAGCGGCGTTCGCCCGCGATGATTTCGTATTTTTCCGGACTCACCGAGCGCACCAGAATTGGCTGCATCAAGCCTTGTGATCTGATCGAATCGGCCAGTTCGCCCAGCGCACCCTCGTCCATGCGTGTACGTGGCTGGTACTTGCCAGCTTGCAATGCGGTGAGCGGCAAGGTCGTCGGCGTACCCGATGAAGTTAGTGCTTGCTCTGTGTTGGTGCCAAGCAGAGATTCAAGTCCGCGGCCCAGGCCTTTTGGTCGTTTGGGTGAAATCATGTGGAATGAAAACGAGGTGAGGAGTTAATCATGCAGTGGCAGGCGTGGATTCTGGGCTGGCGGGAGCAGGAAACGCCTGACCGCGGAAGCGTTCGACCATCTCAACTGCAAATGCGACATAGGCCTGCGCGCCCTTGCTCGATTTGTCGAATACTACGCCAGGCATGCCGTAGCTCGGTGCTTCGGCCAAGCGCACATTGCGCGGCACCAGAGTCTTGAACACCTTATCGCCGAAGTGGGATTCGAGTTGCGAGGAGACTTGATTGGCGAGCGTGGAACGCGGGTCGAACATCACGCGCAGGAGGCCGATGATTTCCAGGTCGTTGTTGAGATTGCGATGTACCTGCTTGATGGTGTTGACCAGATCCGACAAGCCTTCGAGCGCGTAGTACTCGCACTGCATTGGAATGATGACGCCATGCGCTGCGCACAAGCCATTGAGGGTCAGCATCGACAGGGCGGGCGGGCAATCAATCAGAATGAAATCATAGTCGGCTTCAAGTGGTTTCAAGGCCAGCCTGAGTCGAATCTCGCGCTCATCCAGATCGACCATTTCGATTTCGGCACCCGCCAGTTCACGGTTGGACGGCAAGATGTCGTACTTGCCGGTTTCCGAGCGTTGGCGTGCTGTCGCTGCCGTGCCTAAACCCAGCAGCACTTGATAGACGCTGGTCTTGAGACTGCGTTTTTCAATACCGCTGCCCATGGTTGCATTGCCCTGCGGATCGAGGTCGATCAGCAGCACGCGCTGGCCGGTGGCCGCGAGCGCCGCCGCAAGATTGACCGTGGTGGTGGTCTTGCCGACGCCGCCTTTCTGGTTAGCGATTGCGAAAATTTTGGCCATAGGGCTTCGGTGGATTGGAATTCAGGAGGGTTCGATCAGGACCAGACAACGTTCTGCGTTCAAACCCGGAACAGACAGATTGACGGTCTCGCGGACGCGCCAACCGCTAGGTAGGCGCGCAATTTCTTCGTGCGGTACGACGCCCTTCATGGCCATCATGACGCCTCTTTCGGCAAGCAGATGACCGGTCAGCCCAACAAAGTTGGATAGTTCAGTGAATGCACGAGAAACAATGCAGTCAACGGTTCTGGGGAGGGCAAGCACTTCCACTCGGGCGTGATGGGCCGTCACATTGGCCAATTGAAGCGCACCTTTGGCTTGATTCAGAAAGGCTACTTTTTTTTGAACGGTATCAACCAGATCGACTTCTAAATCAGGCCGGACAATCGCCAGAGGAATGCCTGGCAGGCCAGCGCCGGTGCCGACATCGAGGATATGTTTGACCGGTAAGTTGTTCAGTATGGGCGCAATTGCGAGCGAATCCAGCAGATGCATCACGACCATTTCCTGCGGGTCGCGAATCGCGGTCAGGTTGTAAACCCCGTTCCATTTCACCAATAGGGCGACATAGTCGAGCAGATTTTGTTGTTGCTCTGGAGTCAATTCGAGACCAAGTTGTTCGCAGCCCAACCGCAGCGTTTGCGCCAGATCGACAGGAGGGGAACGCAGCACCGCTGACACTAGGGCCTGTTCACACTAAAACCATGCCCACGGCGGGGAAGCTGCGGGTGCAGCTCATGTGACCAATTCGGGCGCGAGCGACGCGGTTTGGTTATTCCAAATGAGAAGCTCGCAACAACGACATGCGCCCGCAGGTTTCCCGGCCCCGAAGGGTTATCCCCCCGAAAGCCCGCATTCGGCGTTACGGATCGTCGCAAGGCAATCAGCCTTGCTTTCTCTCCGCGCCTTGACTGCGATCTTTCTGGGGGTAATGTGAGCATGGTTTTACTGTGAACAGGCCCTAAGCGGCGTGCTGCTCGGTGGCCGACGGGCCGGAATTTCGGCCCAAGCCTTTTTTCAGGTGCACCAAAAGTAGCGAGATCGCCGCAGGCGTCATACCGGAAATGCGCGAAGCCTGCCCCAATGTTTCGGGCCGCTGCTTGCTGAGTTTCTGCCGCACTTCAATCGACAGCCCACGTACGTCGGCGTAGTCGATGTTTTCCGGCAGGCGCAGGTTTTCATAATGCTCGGCTCGCGTAATCTCGTCCTGCTGACGCGCTATGTACCCGGCATATTTAATCTGGATTTCGACTTGTTCCGCAGCGGCATCGTCTGCTACCGGCGCTCCAGCGAGTGGTGTACCGTCTTCGGCTTTAAGCGATAGCAGCGTTTCATACGTTACGTCGGGGCGACGCAGCAGGTCAGCCAGGTTGTATTCACGCTCAATGCCTTTGCCCAGAACGCGCTCGGCCTCGGCGGCTGGCAGGGTTTTCGGATTGACCCAGGTGGATTTGAGCCTCTCGGTTTCACGTGAAACCAGATCGCGCTTGCGGCTGAAGCTGTCCCAGCGCGCATCATCAACACAGCCCAGTTGCCGACCGATTTCGGTCAGACGCCAGTCGGCATTGTCTTCACGCAGGCTGAGCCGGTATTCGGCGCGGCTAGTGAACATGCGATAGGGTTCCAGGACGCCCCGCGTAATCAGGTCGTCAACCAATACGCCCAAGTAGGCCTCGTCCCGGCGCGGACACCACGCATTGCGATCCTGCGCAAACAGGGCTGCGTTGAGTCCGGCGAGCAAACCTTGGGCTGCGGCTTCCTCATAACCGGTGGTGCCGTTGATTTGGCCCGCAAAGAACAGTCCGGCAATCGGTTTGGTTTCCAGTGAAGCTTTCAGCCCACGTGGATCGAAATAGTCGTATTCGATGGCGTAGCCGGGGCGCAGGATATGGGCGTTTTCCAGACCGGGAATACTGTGTACAAGTTCGAGCTGGATGTCGAAGGGCAGGCTGGTAGAAATGCCGTTCGGGTAGAACTCGTTGGTGGTCAGGCCTTCCGGCTCCAGAAAAATCTGGTGGGAATCCTTGTCGGCAAAGCGATGAATCTTGTCTTCGATGCTGGGGCAGTAACGCGGACCGACACCTTCGATGACGCCGGTATACATCGGCGAACGATCCAGTCCGCCACGAATAATTGCGTGGGTGCGACTGTTGGTATGCGTGATCCAGCAGGGCAGTTGCTGCGGATGCATCGCGGCGTTTCCCATGTACGAGAACACCGGCATCGGGGTTTTGCCATCGACGCCGTCGCCGGGCTGTTCTTCCATCACCGAAAAGTCGATGGTGCGACCATCAATGCGTGGAGGGGTGCCCGTTTTCAGTCGCCCCTGCGGCAGCTTGAGTTCTTTCAGGCGTGATGACAGGGAAATTGCGGGCGGATCCCCGGCGCGGCCCGCCGAATAATTATTCAAGCCGATATGAATCTTGCCGTCGAGGAAAGTGCCCGCCGTCAGCACCACGGCCTTGCTGCGAAAGCGCAGGCCGGTTTGGGTCACGGCACCGACGACCTTTTCGCCCTCAACCATCAGATCATCAACGGCCTGCTGGAAAAGCCAGAGATTGGGCTGGTTTTCAAGCTTGGTACGGATGGCTTTTTTATAAAGAATCCGGTCGGCTTGCGCGCGAGTTGCGCGCACAGCCGGGCCTTTGCTGGAATTCAGGATGCGGAACTGGATGCCCGCTTCGTCGGTGGCCAGCGCCATCTCACCGCCGAGGGCATCGACTTCCTTGACCAGATGACCTTTGCCAATTCCGCCAATCGAGGGGTTGCAACTCATCTGCCCCAGCGTTTCGATGTTGTGCGTCAGTAGCAGGGTTTTGCTGCCCATGCGCGCAGCCGCCAGCGCGGCTTCTGTGCCGGCATGACCTCCGCCCACCACAATGACGTCGAATTCGCTGGGGAACTGCATGATTTGCCTCGGGAATTACTGCGTTAACGCTTGCGGCTTTGCGCCGCACAAGGCGAGATTATGACGGATGCGAGGGCTTCCGGCCAGACTTGTCTGTGAAATGCTGTTTCAAACGAGCCCAATGACGATCAATGTTCCACGTGAAACAGACTTTTTGGCCGGGGTTTGTGGTTTCACGTGAAACAATCACCTTAGAAAACCGTCGTAAGCGGTCTTGCAGATCAGGGCGGCGACGACTAAAAGAAAAAGTTTGCGTACGAACGGGCTGCCATGACGAATGGCCAGGCGGCTGCCGATCAGCGATCCTGCGATATTGAAAACGGCCATGGCCAATCCAACCGCGATGATCACATGGCCATTGGGCCCGAACCAGAGCAGGGCGGCCAGATTGCAGGCGACATTGACGATTTTGGCGGCGGCAGAGGCGCTTAGGAAATCAAACCCGAAAAACCGGATATAGAGAAAAATCAGGAAACTGCCGGTACCGGGCCCGAAAAAGCCATCGTAGAAGCCTATAGCACTACCTACCAGAATAGCGAGCAATTTTTCGCGATGACCGGTGTGGCGCGGTGCGTGAATGGCACCCAGGTCTTTCTTGTGAAAAATATAAAGGGCCACGGTAAACAGAATGAAGGGCAAGGCGCGGCGCAGCCATTCACTGGGAACGTGTGTTACGGCGTAAGCGCCCAGGAAGGCAAAGATAAAAGCCGCCAAAGCGCTGCTGAGCGCGGCAGACCATTCGATTTTGACGCTGCGACCATAACGTGCGGCGGCCGCGGCCGTGCCCCAGATGCTGGCAAGTTTGTTGCTGCCAAACAGCGTGGCGGCCTCGACACTTGGAAATGACGTAAATAGCGCTGGAATCTGGATCAGTCCGCCGCCGCCAACCACAGCATCTACCAATCCGGCCAGTAGTGCAGCAGTACAAAGCAAAAACCATTGCTGGATCTGGATATCGGTGACGAGTGTGAACATGTTTAAGAATCGGCGGTACGCAAAAGCGGCACGTAAAACAGCAATGTCATTCTGAGCGCAGCGAAGAATCTCAGGTGAAAAATGACTACCGGCAGTTGGCTATTACCTGAGATTCTTCACTACGCTCAGAATGACAAGATGGGGGCAATAATAAAAAGGGCGCCGAGGCGCCCTTTTTATTCAGTCAATTCAGAATCAATTGTTGAGATTCAAGCAGCGAGCCGCTTTTCCAACTGACTCTTGACCATACCAAGTTCGGCTGGCAGATGGTATTCAAGCTGTTTGAACAGCTCGGCATGCAGTTCGAGTTCCTTTTTCCAGGCTGCGGCTTCAATACTGGTGATTTTGTCGAAATCGGCCTGACTGAAGTCGGAGCCATTCCAGGACAGATCTTCATAGCGCGGCGTCACACCGAAAATATGCTCGACGCCACCGGCTTGGCCTTCAATCCGGTCCAGCATCCACTTCAGCACGCGCATGTTCTCGCCAAAGCCGGGCCAGACGAATTTTCCATCCGCATCGGTACGGAACCAGTTCACGCAGAATATGCCGGGCAGTTTCTGACCGCTGGTTTCGATCCGACGGCCGATGTTGAGCCAGTGAGCGAAGTAGTCGCTCATGTTGTAACCGCAGAAGGGCAGCATGGCGAATGGATCGCGGCGCACGATACCGGTCGCGCCAGCCTGAGCAGCGGTGGTTTCCGAGCCCATGGTCGCCGCCATGTAGACGCCTTCGGTCCAACTGCGCGCTTCGGTCACGAGTGGCACGGTGGTCGAGCGGCGGCCACCAAAAATAAAGGCCGAGATTGGCACGCCAGCCGGGTTTTGCCAGGCAGGGTCCACCGATGGGCATTGCGATGCCGCAGCAGTAAAGCGGGCGTTTGGATGGGCGGCCTTACGACCGGTTTCCTTGCCGATTTCAGGCGTCCAGTCCTTGCCTTGCCAGTCGGTCAGGTGGGCCGGAACTTCCTTGGTCATACCTTCCCACCAGATATCGCCGTCATCGGCCAGCGCCACGTTGGTGAAAATCACGTTTTCTTTCAGGGTGGCCATTGCATTGAAGTTGGTTTTTTCCGATGTGCCTGGGGCGACACCGAAATAACCGGCTTCAGGATTGATCGCGTACAGACGGCCATCGGGACCAGGTTTGATCCAGGCAATGTCATCGCCAATGGTGGTGACTTTCCAGCCTTCAAATCCTTTGGGCGGGATCAGCATGGCGAAATTGGTCTTGCCGCAGGCAGACGGGAAAGCGGCCGCGACGTAGTGTTTCTTGCCCTGCGGGTTTTCAACACCCAGGATGAGCATGTGCTCGGCCAGCCATCCTTGGTCGCGACCCATGGTCGAAGCAATACGCAGTGAGAAGCATTTCTTGCCGAGCAGGGCGTTGCCGCCATAACCGGAGCCAAAGCTCCAGATTTCGCGCGTTTCAGGGTAGTGGACGATGTATTTGGTTGCATTGCATGGCCAGGCCACATCTTTTTCGCCTGCGGCCAAAGGCTTGCCGACCGAGTGCACACAAGGCACGAATTCGCCGTGTGCGCCGAGTACGTCATACACGGCTTTGCCCATGCGCGTCATGATGCGCATATTCACCGCAACGTAAGGCGAATCTGACAGCTCGATGCCAATCTGGGAGATATGCGAACCGAGTGGACCCATCGAGAATGGCACGACATACAAAGTGCGACCGCGCATGCAACCGTCAAATAGGTCATGTAGCGTGGTGCGCATTTCGGCCGGTTCCATCCAGTTGTTGGTCGGACCCGCATCTTCTTTTTTCTCGGAGCAGATAAAAGTGCGATCTTCCACGCGGGCGACGTCTGAAGGATCGGAAAGGGCCAGGAAGGAATTGGGACGCTTGGCCGAGTTGAGTTTTTTCATCGTGCCCTGCGCGACCATTTGGGCGCAAAGGCGATCGTATTCTTCCTGCGAGCCATCACACCAATACACATTGTCGGGCTTGGTCAGCGCAGCGATTTCGGAAACCCAAGCAATCAATTTTGGGTTCTTAACCCAGACTGGAGCGGGAATGCGAGGGGAATTTGGCACAGCACTCATAGATCGAATCTCCAAAGCCATGTTATATAGTTCTGGCGCGGACGGCTTAGGTGGTCTCTGCGTCAGAAAACCGGGCATAAACTGCGCAATGCCGTCAAGCTTTCAGGGTTAAACGCTTGACCCTGCTGTTAGCGCTAGACTTGCAAAACTCACAAACCCGGTGCTGCAATGCGCGAGTTGATATTCGCATTGCGGCCGCTTCTGATAGCTTTCTAGATTAACACAGGCCAGCATCTCGAGAAACCCTAATTTTACTTCATGAAAATAGCCATTCTGGACGACTATCAAGACGCGGTTCGCAAGCTGCAGTGTTACAGCCTCTTGCGCGAGCATGAAGTCAAAATCTTTAACAACACGGTCAAAGGCGCTGGTCAACTCGCCGTAAGGCTGGCCGATTGTGAGGTTTTGGTGCTCATTCGAGAACGTACCCGGCTTAGCAAAGAGCTGCTGGTCAAGCTACCGAGGCTACGTTTAATTGCTCAAACTGGCACCGTCAACCGTCAGCCCGGAGCGCACATTGATCTGGCCTTTTGTACAGAACGCGGCATTACAGTTGTTGAAGGAGCAGGTTCCCCAACATCGACAGCCGAATTGACGTGGGCGCTTGCTCTCGCCGGAATGCGCCGTATACCTCAATATGCATCGAATTTAAAACATGGCGTTTGGCAGCAGAGCGGGCTCAAAGCGGCCATGGCACCCCCCAACCATGGTTTGGGCGATGTGCTGAATGGCAAGACATTGGGGATCTGGGGCTATGGCCGGATCGGTCGTTTGGTCGCCGGTTATGGGGCCGCTTTTGGAATGAAGGTGCTGGTTTGGGGTAGTGAAGAATCACGCAGCGCTGCGGCAAAAGACGGCCATGAAGCCGCAGCAGACAGGAAAAATCTATTTACACGCGCTGACGTTTTGACTCTGCATCTGAAGCTGAGTGAGCGCACGCGTGGCATCGTCGAGCTGGCCGATTTGCAAGCAATGAAGCCGACCGCGCTGTTCATCAACACCGCTCGCGCCGAGTTGATTGCGCCGGATGCATTGATTAAAGCGCTGAACGGTGGGCGTCCCGGCTTGGCCGCGATTGATGTCTTTGAGACCGAACCCCTACTCGCCGGGCAACCGCTGCTACGCATGGAAAACGTGATCTGCACGCCGCACATTGGTTACGTCGAACGGGAAAGCTATGAACGCTATTTCAGCGCGGCCTTCCAGAATATCCTGGCCTTTGCGAATGGCAAGCCGGAGAATGTGGTTAATCCAGAAGCCCTGAAGATGCGCAAGTCGGCCTGACTTTTTGCACGAAAATCCCCATGAGAATTCTGAGCGTGAATGTTGGCAAGGTGGCGCCGCTGTTGGTCGATGATCGTGGTGCTCTCAAGAAACAAGTCATGAGCGGCATTCGCAAAACGCCGGTCAGCACGCTATCCCATGCTCATCATATTGCAGTCAACCCCTCTGGTCTGGAAGGCGATGAACAGGCCGATGCTTCCGTACATGGTGGGCGCGACAAGGCGGTCTACGTTTATCCCTACGAGCACTACGCCGTCTGGGAAACCATGCGCCTGCAAGTGTTGAAGGTGGACGAGAAGTTGCCGCACGGGTTCATGGGTGAGAACCTGACCGTTACCGGTTTGGATGAAACTAAGGTCTGGGTGGGCGATGTGCTGGAGATCGGCAGCGCCCGTTTCCGGGTCGTGTCACCGCGTCAACCCTGCTACAAGTTCAACGCGCGCATGGGTTTCAAGCAAGCCTCCAGGATGATGGTGCAAAGTGGTTACACCGGCTTTTATCTTGAGGTGCTGGAGACGGGTCATCTGCAGGCTGGGGATTCCATCACGATCAAGCCCGGCGACCGTGATCTGCGTCTGGATGAAATGCACCGGATGTGGTCTGAAGGTAGTTGATTTTGTTATTCGCTGGTCACGCGTTTTGTTACCCGTCTCAGGTCGTGGATGTAATCGCGATGCGCCCAGCCGTTATTCCAGCCGGGTGGCCAGGCCAGCGGAGCGGTATCAGATGCTGGAACATACGGCGTTAAACCCCGCTTCACCGGGATCACCGGCAAATACGGTGGCATCGGATTCGAAGCTTCACTCTCGTCCGCACGCTCCCATCCCAAGCTGTATGCGTAATTCGGCAACAGGGCATCGCACACCGAAGCAAACCATGCCGTATGTTCAGCATCCTGTCCCAACGCCTGCGCCAAACCTTCCGGGTCATGCGCAGCCAGACTATGGATCAAGGCTTCCGTACTGGCACCGGGCGCATCGCCCCAGCCCATCACCGGATTGAAAATGTAATCCGAGCCCGAGCCATACCAGCCCGGACGCAGTGGGCGATGGACCCAGAAATTGCTGCCCAGTTTCACCGAAGGCCGATCCCCCGTGAATAAATGCCAGCGCCAATGCAGCCCGGAAGGCTTGGGCCAGGAATAAAGATAAAGCCGCTCATAACCCGCCACGTGCAGCGCGCGCACCATCGCCATCAGACGCGCATGCGGCATGTAATCGGGAGCGCGGCGGCGAAACAAAATGCGCTCGCCATCGGCATGCGTCAGACCATCATCGGATAGCGATAGATCAAGAACATTGACCTCGTCACCAAACCGGGCGCCGACCCAGCCCGTCATCAGGTTCACGCGAGTGAGTACACCATAGCCCCGATGCGGGTGAAAGATGATGGTGCCGGGGGCGATGGCTTTGGAGGACATGGTGGGAATTTATCATGTCTGTACAGACTTCAAAGCAAGCCTAGACGAGTAAAGATTTAAGAGAGGAAGTAAGGCTGACGCGTCAGCCTCTTAGCTTATCTGATTTAGAATCCACAATCCCAAAATATATTCCTGTGGTGATAGCACGGCAGAGTTCTAATACTCCATACAACCTAAATTTGAAACCGCGATTACCTTTGATATCTAGCAAAGCAATTTCTCTCAGAGCGAAGACATGCCCGTCTTTTTTCGATGCTTCTAGATACTTGTAAGCTAATCTGATATTTATCTCAATTCCTTTACCCTTTGCATAGGCAAGCCCCAAACGGAATAAAGCTGGTGGGTAGCCTCTGTCTGCGGCTTGTTTATACCAGTGAATACTTTCACTATGTTTGCCATCAGTTGTCAGAAATCGAGCGAAATAAAATGCTCCAGACATAGATCCTGTTCGAGCCGCACGTTCAAACCACTGAGCAGCTTGAGCCTTATCCATTTTCACTCCTTTCCCTTCCCACAGCATCCAACCAAGAAATACTTGACTAGCTAAATGGCCTGATTGAGCAAGTTCAGAGTAAATAGGATAAGCGCGATCAAACTCGCCTCGTTTGCAAAAAACTGAGGCACAGCTTAATTTTTTACTAAGATCGCTATTCATTGCCACTGATTGGTATCTGGTTGCCTACTTAGACACAACTGGTAGTGGTACCAAATCGGTACCAACCAGATTGTCTTTATCACTATCAATCGCTTCGGCCAAGACCGCGTCGGTAGCCGATGGCTTCCGCAATGTGAGCCGAACTCACGGTCGGTGCGTTCTCCAGATCAGCAATCGTGCGGGCCACTTTCAACACGCGGTGGTAAGCGCGTGCCGACCAGCCCAACCGGGCCATGGCGTTCTTCAATAGTGCGGCGCCCTTTTCATCAGGAGCGCAGTGGCGATCAATTTCGGCGCCGGCCAGATCGGCATTGCTCGATTCTTGACGGGCGTGTTGTAACGCTCTGGCCTGGGCGACGCGATTGGCAATGACCGGACTGGACTCGCCATCCGGCGCAGCGGCGATCTCATCTTGCACCAGTGCCGGGACTTCGATTTGCATATCGATGCGATCCAGCAGGGGCCCGGAAATCTTGTCGCGATAGCGAGCGACGGCATCGGGCGTGCAGCGGCAGGCGCGCACTTTATGGCCGAGGTAGCCACAAGGACATGGACGCGTTGCTCTTTTATTTTGCCTACCGATTACGCTTAAGTGCTTGAAAGATAAAGAACTGGCAAAAGAACCTCAAACCTTGGGCGAGCATCTCAAACATAGACGCCTGATTCTCAAGCTATCTCAACCTCAAGCCGCCAAACTGATGACGGTATGCGCAAGTACCGTACTTCATTGGGAAAAGGACGAAACCCATCCGCCAATTGAACATTTCCCGGCCATGTTCCAGTTCCTTGGATACGACCCGTTTCCACAGCCGCGCACCATTTCTGAGCACATGCTTGCCTATCGACGTAAATGCGGTTGGTCAATCAAACGAGCAGCGAAAGAGCTTGGCATTGATGAAGGAACGTGGGGAGAATGGGAATCGGGACAGATCATCTTGTTCAGAAAACACCGAGAAATGATGGCGCACTTACTTGACCTAAGTGTGGACGAGCTTAATCGCGAAATGGCGGAACGGTGGAATCGTACTCACAAAATGTAGCGAGCATTCGTAGTGCTCCGCGTGATTTATATCGACCTTAGATACTGACGATTTCTTCCCTCAAATGCTTATCCAAAATTGTGAACTCGGTCAAGATGGAATATTGACAGCTGCCAAAAATAATAGTGACAGGGTAAAAAGTCAGCGTGACAGAAGTGGGCTCGGCTCGAATACGCAGGCATGGGATACAAGCCGAATTGCCGTTTTTGACTTGTATTAATTTTGAGGGTTGTCGACTCAGTATTTATTTGAGACGACTAGAAAAAATATCGTGGCACCTAGAAAAATCCCAAGCTTAAAAATAGGTTTGTAGGCTTGGAAAAGTGAGTGTTATAAAACTCACATAACTATTCAATAAGAAGTAAGCATGTTGCACAGGGAGCTAGAACAACCGGATTTTGTCTGGGCAATAGGGAGCCTGTGTGCGCTCCACCACGTTCCATTTGATGCGGACTTACTGCTTCAGCAATTTCCGCCACCTTATTTGTTGGAAGATTTGCTTGAAGCCGCACAAAAATTGGGATTGCGAAGTGCAGTCGTCGATCAAAAGCACATCCAACCTGATGGCGCGGCTTCAAATCCTGCCGCATCTTCTCCAGTTCATTCTTACTATCTGGCGCTACGTGCCGCGTCTTTAAACACAGCGAAAGAACTGCCTATAGATGGTAAGCAAAGCCAGCTTCTATTGCCCCCAGATAAATCTCTCCAGGCAAATTCCAATAAAGATCAACCCCTTTCCGAACCCACTCATCTCTTTCTGATCGGCAAGATTGAGCACGACCGCGTCGTCTACTTCGAACCTGGCAGTCAGCAACCTCACATTGCCGCCTGGGGCGACTTTGCTGCAACGATCAATTCTGAATTGATCGGCTTTGTCAAAGAGGATGCTGCTGAAGTCAATGATCCGGATCAGTCGAACTCAACTCAATCGGGCACAGCCGATTCTGACCGTTCTACTAAAGCAGGAACGAGTAAACGTAAATATTTCGGCTTCGCCTGGTTCATCCCCGAACTCCTTAAACATAAACGGATTTGGCGCGACGTTCTGATTGCTTCGCTTGCCATTCAGTTGATGGCTCTCGCTACACCGCTGTTTACCCAGGTCGTGATCGACAAGGTCGTTGTCCACCATACCGAGAGCACGCTCATTGCTGTTGGTATCGGCTTGTTTGTTTTCATGGTCTTCTCGGCGGTATTGACCTGGATACGTCAGTTTCTGGTGCTGCACACCGGCAACCGCGTCGATGCTGTACTCGGCAGTTCGGTGTTTGCGCATCTCTTGCATCTGCCGCCGCGCTATTTCGAGCATCGTCCCACTGGCGTCATCGCCGCTCGCCTGCATGGGGTGGAAACCATCCGTGAATTCATCGCCAGCGCGGCCATTACTCTGCTGCTCGATCTGCCCTTCCTGCTGATTTTTCTCGCCATCATGTTCTGGTACAGCGCATTGCTGACCTGGATCGCGCTCGCCATCATCGGCCTGATTGCCGGACTCAGCTTCGCGGTCGCTCCGCTGTTCCAGCAACGGCTGAATCAGCAATTCCTGCTTGGCGCCCGCAATCAAGCCTTTTTGACCGAATACGTCGCCGGCATGGAAACGGTCAAGTCCCTGCAAATGGAACCGCAACTCATCCGTACCTGGCGTGGCTATCTGGCTACCTATCTGCAAGCCGGGTTTGCCATGAAGCAGATTGGTAACAGCTACAACGTGGCTGCCAATACGCTGGAACAGATGATGACGCTCGCCATCCTCGTCATCGGCGCTTACGTTGTGATGAACAACCCCGGCTTCTCCATCGGCATGCTGGTCGCTTTTCAAATGTTCGCCGGACGCGTCTCACAGCCAATGCTGCGGCTGGTCGGACTTTGGCAGCAATTCCAGCAGGCCAGCATTGCCGTCAAACGACTGGGCGATATTCTCGATGCGCCCACCGAACCCTATGCCGTCGTTCCGGCCCGCATGGCCAAAAAGGAAGGAGGCGGTAGCCATATTGTCATTGAAGGCCTGGCCTTTCGCTACGGCGAGCACCTGCCTTTTCTATATGAAGACTTGAACATGCACGTCCCAGCCGGCCAGACCATGGCCGTGATGGGCCCGTCCGGCTGCGGCAAAAGCACCCTGACCAAATTGCTGCAAGCCTTCTACCTGCCCGAACAGGGACGCATCCAGATCGACGGTATCGACATTCGTTATCTCAGTGCCAATGAACTGCGAAGTTACTTCGGCATCGTGCCGCAGGAAACCACGCTGTTCTCTGGAACCATCTATCAGAACCTGGCTTATGCCAATCCCAACGCCAGCTTTGAAGACATTGTTCTGGCCGCCAGACTGGCCGAGATTCACGAAGCCATCGAGCAATTGCCGAACGGCTATCAGACCGAGATTGGCGAGCGCGGTGTTGGCCTATCCGGCGGGCAGAAACAGCGCATCGCCATCGCAAGAGCCTTGCTGAAAAAACCGAAGATTTTGATCTTCGATGAAGCGACTGCGAGTCTGGATCAGCACACCGCAGAACAGATTGCAAACACCATTAACCGACTTAAGGGAAGCGTGACGATTCTGTTCATCAGTCATGCCTTGCCGCGAACATTGCAAATGGATGGGGTGGTTAAGTTTCAAAGTGGCAAGGCACCAATGATGATTACACCAGAACAGATAAAGCGGTAATTAGGCTCACAATTTTGTAGAGAACGAATTTACTTTTAATGGAGGTTACCTTGAAAATGAGAAGTGCGATTTTTGCGTCAATCACGTCCAAAATTTTATGCGGATCACTTTTTCTTGCAATTACATTTTTACTAATGGAAGGTAAACCTGCTATGGCAATGGGTGAAAAATATATCGAGCAAGGAAATTTGCTTTCTAAAGCACTTGATAAGGAATTAATTAACCGCGGTATCTGTAAAGACGTTACTGATTGTCAGAATAAAGTGCCGATGTATGGAGGGCATGGAAATCAAGTGAATTTCACTGTCTATAAACCAGATCAAAAAGCACTCGCGGCTACTTTTGATTTTTTAATTATGCACGGAATAGAAATAACAAAAGGAGTCGCCATTTCTATTCGTGTTTATCCCAAATCAAGAGAGGAATATGGGAATGTTATTTGGCCTCTTAACCCGACTATTTCTTTGGAGATAAAAGAATGAATCCAACAATACAAATACGTGTCGATTTCGGTGGTTCTGATGGCATTCCGCACACTTTTTTATCGATTACTAATTCCGATGGAAGTCATATTGAATATGGTTTCGCTCCAGCGGAAAATGGAGTTCCGTTTGGCCCAGGAAAAATTTATGAGACGGGCACTGGGGACACCAGGCCTCACGAATGGGATGTTGAGACACCAGCGCAGACCTTAAGTCCTGAACAGTATCAAAAAATAATTGACAAAATTAATAACGACAAAGCAAATCCCCCAAATTACAGCTTACCTGGGGCTTGGTGGCCTGGCCCGGGAGACAACTGTACCGGAACTTGGGCAGAAGGAGGTTTACCGACAGAGTTTGGCACCACCGAAGGCGGAGTATGGAACCCTTATGGACAAGGTCTTTGGATAGAAATTCATAAAGCTGTAAATGGTGCATTCAACGCAGCAGCCAGCTTTCTGCGTCCCCGCGACCCCTTCGCGCTCGATCTTGATGGCGACGGTTTAGAAACCATCGGCCTGACCGGCGGCCCCAATGGCACGACAATCCTGTTCGATCATGATGCCGACGGCATTAAAGGAGGCACCGGCTGGCTAAACAGCGACGATGGCTGGCTGGTGCTGGATCGTAATGGCAATGGCGTGATTGATTCCGGGCGCGAACTGTTTGGCGAAGATACGCCGAACAACACAGCCGGAAATTTGTCTGGCTCAGGCTATACCGCCGATGGCTTTGCCGCTCTGGTCAATGAAGATAGCAATCACGATGGCAAACTCGATGCATCGGACACTCGCTTCAGCAACCTACGTGTTTGGCGCGATCTCAATCAAGATGGGATTAGCCAAAGTGGCGAACTATTTAGTCTCGCCAACCTTGGCATTACTTCCATCGCGGTAACTGGTACCGCCGCCAATCAGACCCTCGGCAATGGCAACACTCTCGTGGCCCGCGGCAGCTTTACTCGTAGTGACGGCAGCATTGGCACTTCCGGCACGGTCGGCTATAGCGGTGACCTGAACCTTGCCGTTGATACCTTCCACCGCGAATTTACCGACACCATTCCTTTGGCTGAAGGGGTCAATTCCTTGCCGGTTATGCGAGGTAGCGGCAAGGTACGCGATTTGTGGGAGGCGGCTAGCGTTCAGAACAATCAAGGTAGTGATCTTAAAGCCCTATTGACGCAGTACAGTCAAGCGACGACGCGAGCTCAGCAATTGGCGCTGATCGACAATTTGCTGATGGCTTGGGCCGAAACATCAGGCTACACCCAAACACTTGTAGAACGGGTCCCCACCTCCAATATTGTTTACAGCAGCTTTGGCGCGACACGTCGCAGCGACAATATTGTTATCGGCCAACTTTATACGAACGGCACGACGACCGCTTCCCCAGGTAACGAATGGCAGACGCTAGGCTTTGGGGCGCCAGATGATGCCGCGAATATTAATCTGACTGCAAGCTATCGGAACTTGATTAATTATTGGGATAACCGACTTAAAGTTTTATCCGCTTTCAACGGCCGCTACTTCTTCGAGATACCTGGTGAAAATCAGGTCGGTGGCGGGGCTGCGTCAGGTCTGGCGGTATGGAAGCAGCTTCAGTACGACCCCAACAGTCCAGGAGATGGCAATGGCTCGTTTGCAGGCATCAACCCTGGTGTAATGTTCATCGACTATACCCAGCAGCAACTTGATGCGTTACAGCAAAGCTATGAAGCCCTTAAGTTATCTGTCTACGATGGCTTGCTGCTGCAAACCCGCTTCAAACCACTGCTCGATAGCATTGAACTGAATATCGATGCGACTGGTGTCAGCTTGGACTTCACAGCGGTCTATGCGGCGTTTGAAAATAAGTTTACGAGCGACGCAGCATTGGCCATGTCAGATCTGATGGAATTCAACCGCATCGCGCGTCCTGTGCTGGGGGCCACAAACTGGACCGGTGACACAATGCTCGAACAGAAGCTGCGCTCCACGCCTGTGACTGCAAGTATCCAGGCGGTCTATGACGAGTTTGATGTGAAGTTTGCGTTGGCCGCTGGCGGAACCATGTCCGCGAGCACCGGTTCCAAAAATAGTGTTCTGGTCGGTAACAATGGCGCTGATACCCTAACCGGCAATGCTGGCGATAATGTTTTGTTTGGCGGAGCGGGAAATGACACCCTGCTGGGCGAGAACGGCAATGACACCCTTGACGGTGGTCTGGGTAACGATGCGCTGGAAGGTCGCTGGGGTGCTGACACCTATCTGTTCGGGCATGGCGACGGTCAGGACACGATCACCAACCGCGACTACTGGTCCGGCACGATCTAC